>JABFSG010000007.1 GCA_013140715.1 Nitrospiraceae bacterium | reverse complement strand
ACGATTAAACCGAATACCCCGATCATGTCCGTGACCGGAGAGCGAATCTTGGACTCAGTCGAACGGTTACGCTCCTTGCGCGCGCAGTATGCAGGAGCTTCCGGCAATCTCTCTCCCGACCATCCGGACATTCTGAAGATGAAGCAGGAGATCAAGGCTTTGGAGAAGGAGACCGGACAAGCGCCTGAGATCGAAGAAGTCTCGAAACAACTCATCGATGCCAAAGCCTCACTGGCTACAGCCTCGAAACGTTTGGGCAGTGAACATCCGGACGTCGTTCAGGCCCGGCGCACGATTGAAGCCTTGGAACAGGAGGTGCGGCGACTCGGTCCGGCTGCAACTCGAAAGCCGATGCTGAGGCCTGAAAACCCCGCCTACATCAATCTCCAGGCCCAGCTCAATGCTGCAACTTCATCTCTGGATGCTCTCCGGTCCAGCCGCAAGGCTGTGAAGGAGAGGCTGATGGATTATGCAGCCCGTCTTGAACGGACTCCGGAGATGGAGCCCGATTACCTGTTCCTGACCCGCGATCGCGACACGTCAGGACAGAAGTATCAGGACATCAGGTCACGGTTACTGGAGGCCAGGGTTTCGGAAGGTTTAGAGGTTCAGCGGAAAGGTGAACGGTTTTCTCTTATCGATCCACCCAGTTTACCGGAAAAACCAGACAAGCCGAACCGGTCTGCCATTATGCTCTTGGGTTTTATTCTGGCCCTTGCCGGCGGAATAGGTTCCGGTGCCGCAGCCGAAGCGCTTGACCATTCGATCCGTAGCCCAAAACAGATCGCGCAACTGACTCACTTGCTCCCGTTGGCCGTGATTCCCTTCATGCCCAACGAGCAGGATCTCTCCCGGGCCGTGAGGCGTCGTCTGCTTCTTAAAGGAGCCGGAGTCGGCGCGTTCATGGCGATATTCGTATTGCTGCATGTGTTTGTGATGCCGTTGGATGTATTGTGGTTTGCTGCGTTACGGCGAATGGGGATTGACTAGGAACTTGAAGAGAGGTTGAGGTTGAGGTTAAGGTTGAGCGGGACAGGAGAAGGTTAAGGTTGAGTGAGGAAGGGAAACTGAGAAGAGAGGATGAGTCTGAGCTGAGGATATTCATATCCTCGCTCAGCCTTAACCTTAACCTTCAGATTCTGGGGTAACCATGGACCGTTTTCGGACTGTACTGCAGTTCCATAAAAACCAACAGGCTCGTTCAGAGAGCAAGCCGCAAGGACGAAAGGTTGCGGCTGCTCAAGCCTTGCCTGATCCCATGGTCTATACCAGGACGAGGTCGTTGGAGATCCCACTCTCTGTGCTTCGTGAACGGCGAATCATGACTGCCTACGACCAGGGGCCGTTTGTCGATGCCTTTAAGATTTTACGGACCCAGGTCATGCATCGCCTTCGAGAGAATAATTGGAATGTGATAGGCGTCACCAGTCCAGACCAGGGTGAAGGCAAGACGTTAACTGCGGTGAATCTGGCGGCCAGCCTTGCGATGGAAACGACCCAGACGGTTCTCCTGGTCGATGGCAATCTTATTCACCCCAGCGTCCATGAGGCCTTTGGCCTCGACGATTGCCCGGGCCTTACAGACTATCTGCAGGATAACGAGCCACTTGAAGATCTCTTAATCAATCCAGGAATCGAGCGCCTTCTCATTCTACCGGGAGGAGTGCCGGTTTCCAATTCGACGGAGCTCCTGACGTCGCCAAGAATGGTTTCGCTGGTCGAAGAGCTGAAACATCGCTACCAGTCGCGTATCGTGATTTTCGATCTGCCACCGCTGCTTCACACGGCTGATGTGTTGGCGTTTGCCCCTTACACGGATGCGCTGCTGCTGGTCGTGGAGGAGGGGAAGACCACGGCGGAAGAGGTACAACAAGCTCTCGCGCTGGTCACGAAATCCCATCCCCTGTTGGGAACCGTGCTGAATAAGGCCGGTCAATTGACTGCCACGCCTAGGAGCATGAGAAAACTGTTGGGACAGTGAGGGGTGGGGCCGTTGGAAGTTTGAGGTTGGGGGTTGGAGGCAGGAATATGTTTGAGGTTGGAGGGTAGAGGGTGGAGGCAGGACAGTTGGAGGTGTGAGGTAATTGGGGCAAGGTCGAGGCGATCCGGAAATTACTTGCCTTAGGCCTCCAACCTCAAACCGTTCGCCTCCAACGTTTTTAATTTATATGTACGAATCATTCTACGGTCTTCGGACCAAACCATTCGCGCTCCTGCCGGATCACGACTTCCTGTATCCTGGCTCGACGCATCGCACGGCCTACAGTCTCCTGGAATACGGTCTTATCCACGAGGCGCCGTTTATGGTGTTCACCGGCGACCCGGGAATGGGCAAGACCTCTCTCTTGCAGAAGCTCGTTGCAGAGCATGGCGCGAAACATTCGATCGGTTTTGTCACGAATGCGCGTTACGATGTCGAACACCTCCTGCCCTGGATTCTCCTGTCCCTCGGATTGAGCAAACAGAAACTCGACCCGGTCGAGGCCTATCACGTCTTCTCAGAGTTTCTGACTCATGAATCTCAACAGCACCGGCGGGTTATTCTGATTATCGATGAAGCTCAGAGTCTGGGAACCGAGCTGCTTGAAGAATTGCGGCTTCTGTCGAACTTGAACGACGGAAAATCGTTGAAGCTGCAAATCATTCTTTCCGGCCAACCAGATCTCCACGCATTACTGCGTCGGATCGACATGACTCAGTTCGCCCAACGGATCGTCGTGGACTACCAGCTGGAAGCTCTTTCGGAAGAGGAGACCGCGCTATGCATTCGTCACCGGTTGCAGGTCGCCGGCGGGCATCACTCCTTGTTTACAAATAAAGCCTGTGCCTTGGTGCATCGTCTGACGCGAGGCAATCCCCGTCTCATCAATCAGGTCTGCGATGTGACGTTGACCTATGGATATGCCGAACAAGCGAGGATCATCACTTCCAAACTCGTCGCTCAAGCGGCGTTCGATCGTACGAAAGGCGGGATCCTCCCGCTGGCGACAATCGAGAACCTCAGCGTTCTGGCCAGCGCCCCTGAAGATGTCACTGAAATCGATAGCGCTCCGCCCCAGCCCAACTCACCGCAAGCAAGGCATGCGCATCCATCCCAGGATTTCGCGGGAGCAGAGTCGGTCGGCGCGCCCGAACCCTTCTATGAGAAGGGAATTGCCATGAGGCGGGAAGGGCGGTTCAGAGAGGCGATCGAAATGCTTGAGATGGCCGACATGCTCGAGCAGTCGGGGAAAAGTCCCTCCCTCGGGCTGAGAGCCCAGGCACAGATCGGACTCTGTCACAGGTCTACGGGAAACTATCAGGGCGCCATTCAAGCGTTCCGTGCAGCGTTGAACGAT
This sequence comes from Nitrospiraceae bacterium, assembly GCA_013140715.1. GTDB lineage: Bacteria > Nitrospirota > Nitrospiria > Nitrospirales > Nitrospiraceae > Palsa-1315. The sequence goes on along the minus strand of JABFSG010000007.1, from coordinate 100,435 downwards.
CAGTCGGCCTCTTCGCAGGAAGTGATGGATGTCCAGTACTTTCTTGCGAGGACACTTGAATCGGCAGGGCAGAAATCAGAAGCGGTCCCCCTCTACCGCCTTATCGCTGAAAGCAATCCGCGTTATAAAGATGCCGCCTATCGGGCCAAGGAACTCTCCTCAAAACATAAGCATTCAGCCAGCAGCAATGGCAACGGTAACGGTAGCGGGAACAGCAAACGGGGAGAGGCGAACCAACGATCGTGGCTCGGCAATGCCATCGAGAGTTTCAATCATCTGATCGGCATCAGATAACTTCTCGTTTGTTTGGTTGGTCTGGTTTATTTGGTTCATCTAGTTAGCAGGCTGTTGAGAAAGTCCGCCAGCGGCGTTCTCGCGGCGCTCAGAGGCTCAACGTACTGCAGGGAGTACGCTTCGCCTCATCGCTTGCTGCGGCCTTGCTGGACGGCCTTTCTGAACAGCCTTTCTGAACAGCCTGCGACGGCTTCTGAACGGGTCTGTGAGTATCCAAGCCTTGCGTTCCTGTCGTGCTCAAGTAGTTTGTCAACACCCTGTTAGCTTCTTTCAACTAAACAAAGAAAATACACCAAACAAACATCTCCTACCCCATTGTTTCGAACACCTTCCTGGCTTCCTTCAGAGGCTCCCATCCCAGTACTGCAAGAGAATCGTCGACATAGGCAGGAGCACGCATCCCGTTCAATACGCAGGTGACCCCCTCTGTGCTCGCGAGTGCCCACAAGGCTTTGCGTGAGATGGATTCTCTGCGTCTTGTCTCCGGCAGCAGGGGATTGAGGGTTGCCGAGACCGAAGAGGTTTTTGCACGGCTACGTTCGGTCGCTTCTCTGCGGAGTCCGCGTAACAGGGTGAGCAGCTGCGGCACGTAACGCTCGCGCCAAGCCTCCCATTGCTCAGCCGCGGCTCCGGTCAGGTGGCGTGACAAGGCCTGCATCACTTGGTTTACATGCGGCGCGACCATCTGCTGCTCGATCTGCTCCCAATGTTCCAACCCTTGGATCTGTGGCCTCACGCGCGCCAACTCAACGGCCCAGGTGAAGAAATCGGAGGGGGCCATGCCTTGCGCAGACAGTTGAACGGCCGGGGCTATGGCTTTGCGATATTCGTCCTCAAGTTCTTCGACGATCCGGGATTGCCGATCGAAGTCCACTGGATCGCCATAGAGCGGAAAATCCGCCAATCGAAGCACGCCGCTCTTTTTCGTCGGCATGGCATTGAGCGGACGATTGACGAGCACGGCGATCCCTTCCCGTTGCGCCAGTTCCAATACCGTCTCCCGCTGGTCCGCACCGCAGTTCGGGGTCAGCAACGCGCCTGCTTCATAGAGATTCATGGGGCATTGTACAGCTGCGAAATGGTGCTGCGTAATCCCCTGCGCTGTAGCGGCAGCCCGCGCTGCGTCTAACAGGCGAGAAAGCGACGTCGCTTCTGCCTCGGATGGACTTGCCGTCACGGTATTGGAGGATACTCCGTAGTAGCGGATCCGTCCTGCCGCCACCTGGGATTCAAAAAATGTGAAGGCCCGTTCAATTCGGCGATAGTAGTCATCCCGCAACTGCGAGAGTTCTCTACCGGCACGATGGGTTGCTTCGGACAGAAAGTATTCCGGGTTATGCAATAAGCAGACATCGAGAGTAGCCAGTCCCAACCGATCCAACGACAGCGTGAGCTGATCCACCAGGTACTCGGGGTGGATGCAATGCCAGATACCCTCTCCATACTTGACCATGTCGGGGTAGGGGCGGCCGGCCTTTTCTCGTTTCTCTGCCTGTTTCAAATTCTCACCCTGCACATATCCGATCTTCGAGACGACAATGATTTCTTCACGAGTCAGTTCACGGTTCTTGATCAGCTCGCGCAAGACAGATCCAACGAGGCGCTCACTGTCGCCGTCCATATAATTCGTGGAGGTATCGATCAAATTGACACCCTCTCGCAAGGCCTTCGTGAGCGCATCGCGATGCTCGGCATCCCTCGTATCGACCCGATAGGTTCCGAACCCCAGCCGGGAGGTCGTCAAGGCACTCTTGCCAAACCGGCTATATCCCTGTTCCATGTGGCTGTTCTTGCGAGACTGATTCAGGATACGCGCGGCATATCCGGCCGTCCCTTCGGGAGTCGCAGATCCAGGAAGCGCCGTTCCTTGCAACAGGATTTCTTCGGTCGGCTGATCCCTTCGTGGCGATGCGGACAACAGCGCTTCACTCACTTCTTGCGGGTTTGTCATGGGACGCTGGCAAGAAAAGTTTCGGCAGATGTAGAGTGCTGCCTTCCCTTCCACCATCCCCTTGCCGGCCAACAGGGGATGGGTGGACTGGGAGCGGCCCCCCTCGCTGGAGGCAATCACGCGATTGGGCAAGAATGTCTCGCGAACGGCAAGTTGCAGCGCCTCCAGTCCAGGATCGCCGGTTGGTCCGACAAATGCCAACTCGACCGGCCCTTCCGCCAGCAAATCTACCACCGCAAGACTCTTGGCAAAGGCTCTCGGATACCGGGTCATCTGGCGGCCATAGGCGCGAAGTCCGCCGATCGCCGCTTCGCGCAAATCGGGACGGTCGTAATGAAACGAGAGTCTGGCGAGAGCTGAGACGGCCACGGCGTTTCCACTGGGCGTCGCACCGTCAGCCCCTTCACGCGCCCGGATAATCAACGTCTCATGCGTCTTCGCGGTGGTATAGAAGCCCCCCTGTTCCTCATCTCGAAACGAGGCGACCATCCGCTCGCCCAATTGCAGCGCGGCAGCGAGATACCGTTCTTGCCCACAGGCCTCATAGAGATCGATCAATCCTTCTGCCAGATAGGAATAGTCCTCCAATACCCCATTGAGATGGGCTCGGCCTTTCCTCGACGTCCGGAGCAGCATCCCCTCGGATGTCCGATGAACCGATAGAAGAAAGTCGGCTGCCTTCATCGCTCCATCGATAAAATGCTTGGTCCCGAATACCCGGCCTGCCTCGGCCATTGCTGAAATCATCATGCCGTTCCAAGCCGTAATGATCTTATCGTCGAGTCCCGGCGGGACTCGCTTTTGGCGAGCGCGATAGAGGAGGGGGCGGACGCGGTGGATCGTCTCGTTCAGTTCATCGACGGTGAGATTCAATTCCTTGGCGACAGCTTCCATCGGACGCAGCCGATTCGGGATACTCCGATGTTCCCAATTCCCCTGTTCGGTAATGTCGTAGCAGGCACAGAATCGGCGCGTATCTTCTTCACTCTGTAATACGGTCTGGATTTCCGCCGGCGTCCAGACAAAAAACTTTCCTTCGACCCCTTCCGAGTCCGCATCAGTCGCGGAATAAAATCCCCCGGCAGGATCGGTCATCTCCCGGAGAATATAGTCGAGCACGTCCGTTGCAACCTGGCGGTAGGAGGATCGTTTTGCGACTTGATAGCCCTCCACGTAGGTTCGAGCCAGCAGGGCATTGTCGTACAGCATCTTCTCAAAATGTGGAACCAGCCAGCGTTCATCGGTGGAGTATCGTGCGAATCCGCCGCCGATATGATCGTAGATTCCTCCAGCCGCCATGGCATCGAGCGTTCTTGTAACCATTTGCAGGGTTCGGCTCTCTCCCGTTCGTCGATAACAACGGAGGAGCAATGAAAGGCCTGCCGACGGAGGGAATTTTGGCGCGCTGCCGAATCCGCCGTGGCGCTCATCGAAATCCTCCCTGAATTGCGGAACCGCCTCGTCGAGCAAGGAGGCGCTGACAGAGACGGGGGAGACCGCCATGAGTTCGTTTTTCAATCGTTCAGTCAGTTGAAGCGCTTGACTCGTGAGGCCTGAGGAATCCGTTGCCCAGGCTTCCGCAATCTTCTTGAGGAGGCTGGGGAATCCAGGACGGCCCCATCGGTCATCGGGAGGAAAGTAGGTGCCGGCAAAAAATGGCTGTTGGTCCGGCGTGAGGAAAACCGTCATGGGCCATCCGCCCTGTCCATGGTTGAGGGTCACTGTGGCCTGCATATAAATTTCGTCGAGATCGGGACGTTCTTCCCGATCGACTTTGATACAGACAAAATGACGGTTCATCAGTGAAGCGATCGCGTCGTTTTCGAACGATTCTCGCTCCATGACGTGACACCAATGACAGGCGGAATATCCGATCGATAGCAGGATAGGACGATTCTGCGACTTCGACGCCTGCAAAGCTTCCGGTCCCCAGGGATACCAATCGACCGGATTCGCAGCATGTTGGAGGAGATAGGGACTAGTTTCGTGGATGAGGCGATTGGATTTTGCCGATTCCGGTGAAGTAGACATGACTGTACGGTAGCATCGGGGCCGGATGGGGGTCAATGAGGCTGGGATGGAGCCTGATGACCTTCTGTGCTCGCGCAACGCGCGGCCTCCGAAGGCCCTCGTTGAACGCGCGCAGTAGAAGATCAGTCAGCCCCCATCCCTAAGGAGAGAACAAGCGAGCTTGGAGGGACCATCTGTAGCCTCGCTCGGCGCGTGCAAGAGAGAGCGGGTCAGGAAGCATTCGTCGGAACGCCCCGTAGGGTACTGCGCGCAAATGATTCCTGACCCTCTCATCTTCAGTCCCTAGTAGCCGCCCTTTTTCTCGTCTTTCTTCTTTTCGTCACCGTACACAACGACATGGCCACCCTTCTTCTCATCCTTCTTCTTCTCGTCACCGGCAAACGCAGGAGCGCTGAATGTCACTGCCACTGCTACCGCCATAATTGCCATCAACATGCTCTTCATAATGCGGTCCTCCCGTTGTGAATGTGAGTATGAGTATAATGTCTACCCTGTCAGTAGGGTAAACAGGCTGTACGCTAACGAAAAAAATGACCCGCTGTCAACAGACATGCTCCAGATCTTGACCTGTCTTGTGCTAATCTAGGAAGTCTATTCGGTTGCTTTGGTTTGTTCGGTTTATTCTGTTCTTCGAACTAACCGCACCAAATAAACAAAACAAACGAAATGAACTAAACAAACCAGGGGATCAACGATGAACGATAATGGCCCCTATTCCAACTACCGTCTGACCGTTCGCCTCGAACTCGCAAATAAACCTGGCATGTTTGCAAGGGTCGTCGCGGTCCTGGCTGAAGAAGGCGCGAATGTCGGAGCGGTGGATATTGTCTCTGCAACTGCTACTAGTATGGTGCGGGACCTGACCTTCGACGTCCAGAGCGAAGCCCATGGAGAAAAGGTGCTCGCGCGGATCGGGGCCTTGCCGGATGTGAAGGTTCTCTCCGCCTCCGACCGGATTTTTCTCCTGCACCTCGGCGGGAAGATTCGCGTCCAAAGCAAGTTTCCGATCTCGACAAGAAACCTGTTGTCGATGGTCTATACGCCGGGAGTGGGCCGCGTGTCGCAAGCCATTGCCAAGGACAAAACCAAAGCCTATGCCTTTACCAGTAAGGGCAACACGGTTGCGGTGGTGACCGATGGATCGGCCGTGCTGGGTTTGGGTAATCTCGGGCCCGAAGCTGCGTTACCTGTGATGGAAGGCAAGGCCATGTTGTTTAAAGAATTTGCGGGAATCGACGCCTGGCCGATCTGTCTCAATACGCAAGATCCGGATGAGATCGTTCGCACAGTTCAAGCGATTGCCCCCGGGTTTGGCGGCATCAATTTGGAGGACATCAGTTCGCCGCGCTGTTTCGAAATCGAGCGCCGATTAAAAAGCGCCCTGGACATTCCGGTCATGCATGACGATCAGCACGGCACAGCCGTCGTCATCCTCGCTGCCTTGACCAATGCGCTCACTGTCGTCGGGAAACGGATGGAAGACATCCGTGTGGTGGTCAACGGCCTCGGTGCGGCCGGGACCGCCTGTTGTCGAATGCTCTTGGCCGCCGGCCTCTCCCACCTCATCGGGTGCGAGCCTCGGGGGATCGTCTTACGAGGAGATGGTCAACAGTTGCGAGCCTGCCGAACGGATCTCACCGCTTGCATGACCAAAGATCTTCCCTTGGGCACCCTGCGGGATGCGCTCAAGGGGGCGGACGTCTTCATCGGGTTATCCGTCGGCCACATCCTCACAGCCGAAGACCTGGATCTGATGGCGGCCGATCGCATCGTCTTTGCCATGGCCAACCCGGATCCAGAAGTCTCTCCTGAATTGGCCGCCTCCCACTGCCGGATCTTTGCCACCGGACGTTCGGACTATCCGAATCAAATCAATAATGCGCTCGCGTTCCCCGGCATTTTTCGCGGCGCACTCGACGTGCAGGCGCGCGACATCAATGAAGCGATGAAACTGGCTGCGGCAAAGGCCGTGGCGGAGACCATCCCCCTTGCGGCGCTCAGCGAGGACTACATCATACCGAGCGTATTCGACAAGACTGTCGTGCCACGCGTGGCAAAGGCTGTGGCAGCAGCTGCGCGAGAAACGGGCGTGGCTCGTCGCCGCAGTAGGCCAGGCGACGACAGCCCGTCAGCCTAAGCGTCAATTCAGCAATATCCAGCCTTGTTTTCAGCCCTTCTGGCATGGGACTGAGCTATGCTACAATGCCGCCTCGGTGGGTGAATGTTGGAGGTGTGAGGCTTGAGGTTGGAGGGAGTGGAAAGAACGTTAAAGGTTGGAGGCCTCAGACCTCTAGCCTCCAACGCTTCTTAGCTAATCGATATGCCGTTTTCGCAACGTAAATTCATCAAGTTTCAGAACGGAATGAGACGGCGGATCGAATCGTTGCGCCCGAAAACCGAAGAGAGTCTGGAAATTGCCGTCGATACGATGATGCAGGAACGGGTCGACAGTTTCTTCCGTATTGAAGAGGGGTTAGAGGAAATCCTCAAATCGCTGATCCAGATTGAAGATGAGCTGTGTGAGGTCCGCGATCTCTCAGGCGCCATGCGTCTGGAATCCCGTCTGGAGTTTGTCGAAGATCGATGGGACGATTTCGACAGTGAGATTCGAGAGCGCCCCAGGCGCAAACGCAGAAAAATCAGCCTGGCCGATATGTTGAAAGCCGCCGGTGGGGGAGGCGGCGATCTCTCCCAAGGGGCGAGCAACATCAACAACGCCATGGACGCCTATGCGGCGATGGGTGTGGAGTTCGGCAGCTCGCTTGCGGAGGTCACGGCCGCATTTCGCCAAAAGGCCAAGCAATTCCACCCTGATTCGAACAACGGCGACCGCAGCGCCGAGCCGGAATTGCGCCGTATGTTGGAGGCATACCAATTCCTCAAGGAATACTTGAGCCTCAGCAATGTCGAACCTCCTCGGGCGCCAGACGCCGCCTACCGCCCTACTGAATGAGCTACGCATGACACCCAAACCACCGATCCAGTATGTCACCGATCGTCCTGCACTTGAAGCTCTGTGCCGCACATTGCGACAGAGTCCACGATTGGCGCTGGATACAGAATTTGTGGGAGAAGACACCTTTGTTCCACGGCTTGAACTGATCCAAATCGCTACAGCCGATACTGCTGCCGTCATCGATTTTCCAGCCGTACAAGCCGGCGGACCGCTCGACGTGTTCTGGGAGTTGATCTGCGATGCCAAGATCGAAAAAGTTGTCCATGCCGGACGGCAGGATCTCGATCTCTTTGCCACCTATGCGGGGCAAATCCCGAAACCATTTTTCGATACCCAGATCGCTGCCGCCATGGTCGGGTATGGAGCCCAAGTCGCCTATGCGAACTTGGTCCAGCGACTCCACGGCACGAAGCTGGCGAAAGCCCATACCTTTACGAACTGGAGTGCGAGACCCCTTTCGGATGACCAACTTGCCTATGCCTTGGAAGATGTCGAATTCCTTCTGTCAATCCATACGCATTTACAAGATCGTCTGACCAGACTCGGCCGTTCGGAATGGGTCAGTGAAGAATTTGCACGACTTGAAGCAGCCGTGGGAGAAAAGAGTCGAGAGCCGCAGGAGCGCTACCAAAGAATTCGAGGCTGGGAGACACTTAAACCCAAAGGGGCAGGAGTACTTCGCGAATTGGCTGCCTGGAGAGAGACCGAAGCTCGACGCCGGAATGTGCCTCGCGGGCGCGTCATGCGCGATGAGGTACTTCTCCAACTGGCACGCCATCCTCCGAAATCGGTCAATGATCTCCGCGGTCTACGCGGGGTCCATTCTTCAGAGATCGATCGGCATGGAGCACACCTTCTGGCTTGTATTACCTCAGCATTGGCACTTCCACCCTCGGCATGGCCGGAGGTCCCGAGCGAGCGGAAGCCGGATCCTGAGTCGACCGGAGTCGTCGAACTCCTGCAGGCTGTGTTGAAAGCCCGCGCAGCAGAGGAGGGGATTGCCTCCACCATGATCGCCACCAGCGCCGATTTACAAACGCTCGCAGAAAACAAACTGAATAGAGCAGCCCTCGATGTGCCCATCCTCCGTGGCTGGCGCCGACAATTGGCCGGCGATCTGCTCTTACAAGTGTTAGATGGAGCGGTCACCATCAGTGTCGATCGAACCTCCGGCGCCCTCCGAATGACCCAGGAATAGGTTTATTTGGTTTGTTTGGTTGCTTTAGTTGATCGCCTTAAACCAAATAACTAAACAAACCAGTTCTGACTTCCCTTTCCCACAACAATCTTCCAACACTGTTCAAAAACGCTCCTGCCTCGCCCCCAACCTTCACTGTTTCAGACTGCTTGATCGGACGAGCCAAATTTTGCCCAGGAAAGCCATGATTTTTCAGTCATGTCGCCTTGTCGGTTTCTATAGGTTCCATTCCTAGCTTGATGGTGGCCGGGTACGGATCTGGCACCCAACGAGCGAGATGCGGTTCATTTGGTTCATTTAGTTTCTTTGGTTTCTTTTGTGCTTCGGACCGAACCAACCAAACAAGCCAAATCAACCAATGTTAAGCCTGATGTCAAAACCTCTACTCGCGCTGCTCTTTCCCGGAGGGCTGGTATTTCTTATTGCGATTGCATTTTTGCGCCCTCAGGGGCTTCCAATGTGGCTGCAGCAGCCGATTGCAGCTCTGCCTTACATTGTTCTCGCATTCGGGCTCATCTTTGGCTGGTACTTTGCCAGCAGCCGTACGATTCTCTCCTTGCTCGTACTGGCGCTTGCCGATCAAGCTCTGGCCTTGTTTCCCATTGCAGTAGCCGGCCAGGCGTCCTCGAATCAGACCATTGTCGCGGTGAGCGCGTTTCTTGTCCCGCTCAATCTGTTGGCCTTTTCTATTTTTAAAGAAGATTCTCTCTCCACGATTCGTGCCGTGACACGTGTCGTACTCGTCTTGATCCAACCCTTTCTGCTGCTCTGGCTCTGCCTTCCTGAACAAAGTGACCTGGCCTCATCCTTCACAAGGGAGTACCTTCCCTTCCGGTATACAGATTGGACGCCGATTCCACAGCCGGCGCTGTTTGCCTTTGCCATGGCGTTGGTGTTGCATTTCGTACGATTCGTCCTTCACCGCGACCCGTTGGAGGGAGGGGCAATTTGGGCGTTGTCCGCCGTATTCGTCGCCTACCACACCACCAGCTACGGCTGGCATCCAACAAACTTTTTCACGGCTGCCGGACTCATTCTCTTTGTCACCTTGCTTCAATCGTTCTATCAACGGACCTATCGCGACGAGCTGACAGGCCTTCCCGGTCGTTTGGCCTATGAGGAAGCGATCGGGCAGCTTGGAAGGCGATTTGCGGTTGCCATCGTCGGCATCGATCAGCTGACCCAATATGCCAATACCCACGGCAAAAGTGTCAGCGAGCAGATTCTTAAACTGGTTGCGCCAAGAGTTCAGGCCGCTTGTTCCGATGGTCAGATCTTTCGTACGACCGGTGAGGAACTCACCCTGCTGTTCCCTGGAAAGTCGACGACAGAAACTGTGAGTATGCTGGAGACTGTTCGGAAAGCGATCGACGCCAACAGTTTGTTTCTTCGAGGAAGAGATCGAGTTTGGGAATCCAGGAGAGGGATGAAGAAAGCGGGTTCACGCGATCGGGAACTTCCGGTTACCCTCAGTATCGGCGTGGCAGAAAAACTGAGCGATAGTGCAACGTTGAGTTCGGCGATTAAGTCGGCGTATCAGGCCCTCTATGAAGCCAAGGGGAATGGAGGAAATGTCGTGAAGCGCGGAGCTACAGCAAGCGTCCCAGTACGACGGTCTCACACCGAATCAGGAAGAATTGTCGCGAGTGGGGAATATGGAACATAGACGGTTCGTTTGGTTTCTTTGGTTCATTTGGTTTCTCTCGTGCTTCGAACCAAACAAACTAAACAAACCAAATGAACGAGACAGACCCGCTTATAAACCCTGAAGCTAGAGTAGCTCTTTCACAGACTCCGCCGGTCTCGCCAAGATCGCCTTCTCGCCCTTTTCGACAATCGGACGCTGAATAAGATCGGGGTGGGCGATCAACAGATCGAGCCACTCATCGTCCGAAAGGTTTTTTTTCGCTAATCCGAGATCCTTATAGACATCTTCTTTTGTCCTGACTATATCCACCGGCGAGAGCCCGGCTTTCTTCAAGAGGCTCTTCAGTTGTGGCTTTGTGAAAGGCGTCTCATAGTAGTTGATAGCCTTAAAAGGTTTGCCGTTTTCTTTGAGCAGTTGCACAGCCTGACGGCATGTGCTGCAGGTCGGTTTCTGATAAATCGTTACTTCAGCCATGTCATACTCCTTTGTTTTAGGAACCTGTCCGAGTAATACCATTCTGTTACGGCAAACGATCTGCCGGCATCTGCGTCGTTCTCGGCCCTCAAAAAAAACCTCACCGTATTCCAGCGAATACGCCTCCGGTTTTTTCGAGCCTGTGGCATCGCATCTACCGGCATCTCCTTCGCCTCGCAACGAAGGAGTACTCGGACAGGCTCCTAGCCCCGGTTATTCATGAATAGTTCAATCGGCGTCTTGCCTGCCTTGACGCCATTTTTACCCATGTGATAGAGGAGACGCATCTCATCCACTCAAGAGAGCCTCATGCCGACGCCAATTTTCGGAACCAGTTCTACGGGTCAATTCTCTTGCACCACGGACACCCAGCATACCCTACGAGACCTCCGCACCAAGCGCAAGGGCCAACCGGTCTTTGTACTAGGGCATGTCTTGGCCAGAAAAGGGCAAGAAGGAACCTTCGAGGTCTTCAATGATCGATTGGCCATCGTCAAATTTTCCGATGGTGGCGCGATCGGGTATGATCCACTGGAGCTACTCTTGCCCACGGATATCGACGATAAGGGAATTGCCTATTTCGAAATTCGTCCATGCACAGAGTGCGAACAACTCTTTCCCTTGACCTCTGAAGAATGTGAGGCGACAGAAGAACCGAACTCATGTCCGGAATGCCGGCATGCGTAACAAGTGCTTATCGCGCTTGTTACGCTCGTTTATTTGGTTTGTCTCGTTTGTTTAGTTGATTTGGTTCGAAGCACGAAAGAAGCCCAACGAATCAGCTAACCAAACAAACCAAATAAACCAGATCAACCGCAGCTTGCTAGTCGACCAGCGGCGCGATCTCAATTGCTTTTTTAATCAAACAGTCACCGGCAAAAGTCTGCAAAGACATCGGCAGCATGCCGGCGTCGATCACGTGTACCGTGACAACCTGAAATCCGTCGGCAACTTTATAGCCATGAAGCTTCATCGCATGGCAGATTTCGAGCTTTTTCCATATTAGATTATTCAAAATCGTCTCCGATGCGAGGAGTTTCATGTCCGACACCGTGTCATTGACAGAAACCTTGGCTGCTATCCTCGCTTTATCTTTTGGCGCCTCGCTCACGACGGCAAAAGCAAGGAGCTCGCTGTCGGCCTGAACCGAAGGGACTATCCCCATCACCAGGAGGGCGAACAGCATCAGGCAAAACCCTGTGCGAGACAGGCGCGACGCCAAGTTTACCTCCTCTGCGAGACAAATTGTTGCTCTGGTTTCTTCGGTTTGTCTTGTTTGTTTGGTTGAGCAAGGCCAATCGGATGAACGAAATGAACCAAATAAACTAGATCAACCAGACAAACCCTTCCCGCCTGTCGCGCGGGATGCTTCACTGAGTATGCCAACCGATAGGAGGCATTTCAAGATCCCGCTTCTCCGGTTCATTTGGTTTATTTGGTTTGTCTGGTTATTTGATTGAACAAGACCGGCCAGATGAACGAAACAAACCAAATAAACTAAATGAACTAAATGAACCAAATGAACCAGATGAACCAGATCAACCGGCAGACGAGGCTAGACGTGCAGGCCCGACAGCATATATCCTGCCGCTCAGGGAAGGGGTAAAATTATGCCACATGATTTCATGCCTGGGCTCGCAGGCATCCCGGCAGCCAAATCCTCGATCAGCGACGTAGATGGAGAGCGGGGCCTGCTGGAATATCGTGGCATCCGCGTCGAAGAGCTTTGCCAGCGATCGTCTTATCTCGAAACAGCCTATCTGCTCCTCTTTGGACAGCTTCCCACTCATCCGCAGATGGCACGATGGCAGGAGGATATCGCCCATCACCGACGCATCAAGTTCAAGATTGTCGACTTATTGAAATGTCTTCCAGAGCATGGACATCCTATGGACGCCTTGCAGGCAGCAGTCGCCGCCTTGGGTATGTTTTATCCAGGCCGCAATGTGAAGGATGTCGAGAATAATTATTGGTCCACCGTCCGTCTCGTCGCCAAATTGCCGACAATCGTGGCAGCTTGGGCAAGGCTGAGGCACGGGGACGAGTACATCCCTCCACGCGACGATCTCGGATTTTCGGAAAACTTTCTCTATATGCTGACCGAAACGGAGCCGCTTCCCGTATGGGGCGATGTTTTTGACGACTCCCTGATTCTCCATGCCGAACACACAATGAATGCCTCAACCTTCACCGGCATGGTCACAGGCTCGACATTGGCAGATCCCTATACGGTCGTTGCGTCTTCGATCGGGGCCTTGAAAGGCCCATTGCATGGAGGGGCCAACGAAGAAGTCGTGCAGATGTTGAAAGAAATCGGAGAGGCGAGGCGCGCTCGATCCTATATCGAGGAACAGGTCCGAGCAAAAAAGAAGCTGATGGGTTTCGGTCATCGGGTCTATAAAGTCAAGGATCCCCGTGCGACGATTCTACAGGGGCTATGCGAGCGGCTCTTCAAGGAATGCGGCAGTTCGCCATTGTATGAGGTCGCCTTAGAGGTCGAGTCGGTTGCAGCAGAGTTGTTGAAGGGGAAGGAGATTTATCCCAACGTCGATTTTTACTCCGGGATCGTCTATCAGAAGATGGGCATCGAGACCGATCTGTTCACCCCCCTATTTGCGATGGCCCGCGTGTCAGGATGGCTTGCCCATTGGCTGGAACAGCTCCGGGAGAACAAACTGTTCCGCCCGGATCAGATCTATTCGGGTGAGCATGGCCGGTCGTATGTACCAATCGAGCAACGCTAAATAGACGGTTCATTTGGTTTGTTTTGTTCATCTGGTCGATTTGGGTTACCTGGTTAGTTTCCTCCAACCAAACAAACAAGACAAACCGCCCGGTTCTCGCGCAACACGCGCTGCCCCCTTGACTCTGGGGCAGCCAGAATTATCTATCTGCTCAGACAGGCCGATCGGCGCGCGCGACGAAGAGACATTCTGCGACAGTAAACGAGAATAACAAGGAGGTCTCACATGACACTCGTACGTTGGGATCCGTTTCGTGAGCTCGAAGACGTATCGGATCGGTTGAATCGGATGTTCAGTAGCCGTCCCGCGCTGCCACGGACAAATGGAAAGGAGACCATGGTTGTCGCCGACTGGGTTCCATCGGTGGACGTTAGCGAGACGGAAGGGGCATATCAGATTAAGGCGGAGATCCCTGATGTGAAAAAAGAGGATGTGAAGGTGACACTCGAAGAGGGCGTCCTCACGATTCAAGGCGAGCGCAGGCAGGAGAAAGAAGAAACCGGCAAGAAATTCCATCGGGTAGAGCGCTCCTATGGGCGCTTCGTCCGGAGCTTCACATTGCCCGATCTTGTGGATGAAGAGAAAGTGAAGGCGGAATTCAAGGATGGCGTGCTGAATCTTCAGCTGCCCAAGTCAGAGAAGGCAAAGCCCAAAGCGATCGAAGTGAAGGTCGGTTAATTAACGAGCGCCACGTTCGATCTGAAAAGAGGCCCGCTCCGGCGGGCCTCTTCTTTTTGCCCAGCACACCTGTCAGTCACTCGAAGGCTGAAGTCTGATGGTCAGAAAACTCAGAACTCAGAACAATCGCTCGTCCCGCAAGTCTCGTATTTCTCGCGCGAATAACGAGATACGCTTCACGATTCACGCTTCACAGATGCATGCCCTTGTGCAATCAGGCGGCCTGAGTTTATCATGACGCCCGCAACGAGTGAGAACCCATACAATGGAGTGAGCGCATGAAGAACAAGCAAACCGGTAAAACTGCCGCGTCAATAAGCACCACCAGAGTCGAGGGGGACACGATGGGAGAGTTGGCCGTGCCGGCTGACGCTTACTACGGGGTCCAAACCGCTCGCGCCATCGAGAACTTCCCGATCAGCTCTTTGCGGTTCCCTCGCGCAATGATCCGAGCGATGGGACTCATCAAACGTGCTGCCGCGACAGTCAATCAGTCGCTGGGGCTTCTCGATAAAAAACCGGCTGATGCGATCAACCAAGCGGCGACTGAAGTGGTCGAGGGTAAGCTCGACGCAGAATTTCCCGTGGACATTTTCCAGACGGGCTCCGGCACCTCGACAAACATGAATGCCAACGAGGTCATTTCCAACCGTGCCACTGAGCTGTTGGGCGGAGCCAGAGGCAGCAAGCTCGTGCACCCGAACGACCATGTCAATCTGGGCCAATCCAGCAACGATGTGATTCCCACGGCCATTCACATTGCCGCCGGAGAGATGATGCAACAGCAGCTCATTCCGGCACTTACAGGCTTGCAGAAAGCGCTGGCACGCAAAGCCGAAGAGTTCGACAAGATCGTCAAGATCGGCCGCACCCATTTGCAGGATGCGACGCCGGTGCGATTGGGCCAGGAGTTCGGCGGGTACGCCAGGCAGATTGAATTGGGCATTCAACGGGTCAAGCGGGCACAAACGGCACTCAGCGAAGTCGCGCTCGGCGGCACAGCTGTCGGGACAGGGCTCAATTGCCATCCCAAGTTCTCTGCCAAGGTGCTGGCCATTATTTCGAAAGAGACCGGCTGTACATTCCTCGAAGCGAAAAACCATTTTGAAGCGCAGTCCACTCAAGACTCTTTGGTCGAAGCAAGCGGGGAGTTGAAGACGATCGCTGTAAGCCTCATGAAGATTGCCAACGACATTCGCTGGCTCGGCTCCGGCCCGCGCTGCGGGCTGGGAGAAATCAATCTACCAGAGACACAACCGGGTTCGTCGATCATGCCTGGTAAGGTAAACCCGGTGATTGCCGAATCCGTCACCATGGTCTGCGCCCAGGTGATCGGAAACGATGTAACCGTCACAGTGGGAGGGCAGGCGGCCAACTTCGAATTGATCGTCATGCTGCCGGTGATGGCCTATAACCTACTACAATCGATCGAACTGCTCGCCACTGTGTCGCAAAACTTCGCTGTCAAATGTATCGACGGTATCAAAGCCAATGAAGAACGGTGTAAGAGCTTGATCGAGGAAAGTCTGGCCATGTGTACTGCCCTGGCTCCAGAGATTGGCTACGAGGCTGCAGCGAAACTTGCCAAGGATGCTTATAAGTCCGGCAAGACTGTGCGTCAGATGGCCAAAGAACAAAAAGTCCTCTCTGAAAAACGACTTACCGAACTGCTCGATCCTTGGCGCATGACAGAGCCTGGCGGACCGGTTGGAAGCGCAGGAGGATAAGGATAGGGGACAGGCTCCGCCGTCTGAGGCGGTGCCTGTCCCATTCAAGTTGTAGTTGGCCTCACCTGTCACGTTTCTTTAGTTTGTTTGGTTCTTTTGTTTATCCGGTTGGTTTGGTTCAACGGGCGAAAGCAGTCAAGCTAACCAGACAAATCCGTTGGACCAGATGAATCGAACCAACCTCAGCCTGTTAGGTCTGATGGGATCCAATGTTAGGCTATACCCCACTTCAATGTCTGAGCGCCTCCTCGACCTCAAGGGAATCCCTGCTGATCAGGTAAATCAAATCTGATTCAGTGCTGAATCGTTTTTGATTCATGCGGATTGCCTTCCACCTTTGGTAGATCCTTATAACTGGGCGCCATTCTCTGAAAATCCGTGATCTACAACAAGAGCATTCAGATTTCATCTGAGGCACGTGACTTGCTCGCACGAGGCTTGCCGAACGATCGTGTAGCCTGGACCGCTCATGAATGCGCTCTCGAGGGGTTCGAATCCCTAGCTGCTAGGAGTTTTCGCAAGTAAGGGCGAGATCGTTAGATCGAATGACTCAGATCGTAGTTCTGCACGCAAATTATGTTTTCTTTTATTGAGGACTATTGACATAAACTCTATCGAGATCTATTGATGACCGGTCACGGGCATTAATTTACTTGTATATACGTAGGTATGTATATTTTCATAATGTTAAGTGTGCTTTAAGACGGCTCGACACATGATCTTTGTACCTGCTGCTGTTTCATTTCACAGACGTGTACTCGCCACTCGTGACATAACCCTGAGTCCATACCTGCAATCTCCACCCCTTCACTGTTCATGCCTGGTACTGCTCATTAGCGTGATCTCCCTCGCGGGGTTTCCTGGCTGCGGACCGGCTTCTCCTGACAATGCACCGAACATTGGGCCTCCTGAGAGCGTGGGAGGGGCACACCTGTCAAAGCAGGGCTCATCGCCTGGCCCCGCGTCAGGAACGAGGGCATTCTCAAGAGGGGACAGCACCAGCCTGGGAGACAGGCCTCAAACGCAACCTGTTGGCACAGCAACTAGTAAGACCGAAGGGCGCGACCAATCGCCTGTCCCTCTTATCTCAGTTATCCCTGACTCGGTAGCTAAGGACCTCGCCTCTCCTTATGCGGATGTAAGGTTGCGTACGTTAGACCACTGGGATGCGAATAAGACCACGGCACCGCTTGATCCGGTATTCGATGCCTTGGAGGACGAAAACGAGGCTGTGCGGTCAAAAGCAACGCAAATCATCGAACAGCGATTTGCAGCCGAGCAGGCGCTAGGTCGGGACTGAACAGATGGCACCCAAGAGCGGGCAACTGACAGAGTTATGATGCCATCCTTCATTTCGCACAGCAAACCACAACCAGGCCGGAAGAAGGTATACCATCGCATGCCATTGAAAGTGCCTTGAATTCTTGGGCTAATTGTGTTTGCCGCGTATAACACCTGATTGTTATTTCGAAGGAGGGCTTATGAAGTATATGCAGGTAGTCCTGTTAATGGCAGGACTGATGATTGGGGCGAGAGATCTCGCCCTCGCCGATGCCACATTTACAGTCAACGATACCCCAGGACACTGGTTCGATACCGGCGTCGATATTGCCGGTACCCGTTCCCTAGCCGTCATTGCGCCGGGCGAGAAGGTCACTTTTAATCAGACTGTAGGCGGCCCACGCGATGTCGAAAGCCGTCACACGGTGACCAGTCTAGTCTGGCCGAAGAACGCCCCTGAATTTGCCACGGGAAGAGGAGTGCTCGACGAGGATTCGGCGAATAAGGATAACCATGAAGTGACTCTCAAAGAGCCGGGGTTGTATGTCTTCGTCTGCAAGCTGCATCCCTATATGCTCGGCGCCGTCATCGTGGACGATCCTAAGACCAAAGGATTAGACCTCGGTAGCGAGCTGAAGGTGTTGGGAGGACCGAACGGATTAATTGGTCCCTTTCCAACCTATTCGGATCTTGGATTGCGGCTCCTGCGCGCCTTCTTCATCGTGACCAATCCGTCCAATTGGAAGGATTATACAAAGGCCGACGGGGCAACCACCTATCAACCGACATATCCCCATGTGCTCGTAAATGTCGGAGTTGCCGACGCCTATCTCGATGAGGTAATCCTCGCGAAGGGCTATGATGGCAAGGTCATCGAAAGGCAGCACAAGCCCAAGAAAAACGGCATCGGTGAGGTCTGGGTCGATACCCAGTTCGAGTTGACCGCTGGGAAAGGAGAGCAGTTCCCCGGCACCGCAACTGTGGTATCGGCAACTGGATGGAACGTCAAGCGGAAGATTGCATTGCCTGAGCAGAAGATGAATAACGGCCACAACTTTTGGACGAGCCACGATCAGAAGCAGATCTATCAAACCGAGTGGCATGGCAATAGCCTCTATGTGATCAATCGTCATAACGGGAAGCTTCTGCAGGAGATCGATCTCGTCAATGGGCCCGAAGTCCAAGATCCCAAATTCAACGGGAAAAAGTGCTATGACCCCGCCCACGTCATGACTCGGGTGGACACGCAGCAGGTGCATGTGGGGTGCAACGGCGATAATTCGGTGGTGGAGTTTAATCGAAATCCCGTCACTGGATTGCTCGACATTCATCGGTTTATCCCGATGTCCAAGACCGGAGAGACCAAACAGACTCAGCCCCATGCCCACTGGATGGGCTTTGATGGAAAGTCGATGGTCACGCCTAACTCGAACACGAGCGACTCGACGCTGTATGATTTCAATGAATCTACGATCGTGGATAAACAGCCCACAGGCACGTTGCCCATTGCGACCGGCATGATGCCGGATTCGAGCAAGTACTATGTGTCCAACTACCTGGGTGACACGATCTCGGTGATGTGCGGTCCGTACCCGAAGATCAACTGTGCCCCTGGGACAGTGATCAAGACTCTCAACTTACTCGATGATAATGCTGACAATAGCGGCTATTTGACTAACGGGCGTTTTCTTGACCCGACGACCCCCGCGGCCAGCCTCCCCGGTCCGGCCGGCGGGTTTTCGGTCCAGACGCCTGTGAGTCCGGACGGGAAGTTCGTGGTGATCGGAAACACCCTGTCGGGGACGATCACCATCATTGATACCAAGACCGATACATTGGTCAGGAGCATCACCTGCGATCCGGGCTGCCATGGGGTGAATTTCGGAGCGAAGAAGGGTGGCGGGTACTATGCCTATGTGACCCCCAAGTTTGCCAACCGGCTGATCGTGTTGGACTACGATCCCAACAATGACGGCAAGGTGGATGACGCGGTGATCGTCGGCGCCGTAGTACTAGCGAATGACCATGTGTCGAAAGACGACAAGATCACCGGCAATAGAGGCCAAGGCGGTCAGGGTGTTATGCCTGTCCCCAATGTCTATAACGGTTGGGTCCAGGAGCTTCCTATTGCCTATAAGGCCCAGCTTACAAAAGCGCAGAGGAATCCGATTGGGCAACGTCATCATGACGATCATCACGATCGTTAGAAGCAACAGTCCAACCTAGCTGGACAACCAAGGACCCGGTGACATGGCTTTTTAGCCCCTCACCGGGTCCCCCTGGTTTTGTGGGCCCGGGCTCCAGTCTTCCCTCCCAAAACACCGGTTTCACATAGTAATAATACGTTCACGTGGTCGCTTGGGCTTCAAGTGTCTAGCCCAACGCCAGAATCTCGCCCACGTCTGGCTCTCTTTTCATCCCAGCCAGAAGTCCATACTCCAAGATGCAAAACAAATCTTCTTATCCTCCACTTGCGTCGGCACTGTCCAATTCGTTGACTCACCAATGGTCTTGCGCCAATCGCTTAAGTCAATCCCTACAGAAGTAGGTAAGCCTACACTTCCGTATGGATTAAAATTCTCTTAAAAAGTTTGTAGAGTGCCCGCCGTCGGAACCACGATAAAACCATTCCGTTAACGTTTTCAGGAGCTTTAATGGAGCCTTACGCGAATCTGTCGAACACTTCTCCGCACACAGCCGCTCCTTCTACACGTCATTCACCTCTGAACTGTCCAGTGTTCACGCTACCTGAAGAGGCGGTCATTTTGTGCCAACCAAGACTATTCCTGCTTCTGTTTTTGAGCATAACGATCCTCACTGGATTCACCGGCTGCGGACCGGCCTCGTCTGACAACGCATCAAGCCTGGCTCCTGGTGCGAGCTTAAATGAGCAGCCTTCGGCAAGCCCAGCCCAGGAAGACAGGCATCTATCGAAACCTGCAGGGACGCCCCCTGTCGACCCACCTAACCAAAGTACTGATGGATCCAACAAGGTGGCTACTTCTATCGCACCGCAGATACCTCAGATACCAGACGCAGTCGTTAAAGACATCAATTCCCCCTATGCCTCTCTACGGCTGAGTGCCCTGAGTCACTGGGAGGCGAATAGGGCTACGGCACCACTCGATGCGGTGTTCGAGGCCTTGGAGGACGAAAACGAAGCCGTGCGGGGAAAGGCGACGGAAATCATTGCACAGCGCTTCGAAGCCGAGCAGCACAAGAGCGGAACTGAATAGGACGCACCGGAGAGCGGGCAATCGACAGAGCTAAGAGCGAGATGTGGATTACGGAGCACGCTGCGGTTCGAAAGGAGGTACGACATTACACCCCGGTAAATCCGTTTAGGTTAGGTTTCTATTGTGTCTACAGAGCATGACCAATTGACATCATTTTCTTGGAGGGATTTATGAAGTACATGCGAGTAGTTCTGTTGATGGCAGGACTCATGATCGGGGCTAAAGATCTCGCCCTTGCCGCAGAAGAAGTGCAGTTTTATGTGACCGATGTCCCAGGGCGTTGGTTCGATACTACTCCGACAGGAGCGACCGGAAACTCTCTAGCCATTGTTGCGCCAGGCACTACAATTAAATTCAAACAAAATAATGGTAATGGCACATTCGTCGCTGAAGCCCGGCACACCGTCACGAGCCTGCTCTGGCCATCGACTGCCCCAACTGATGATCCGAATCAACTCATCGACCAGACGACAGCGAATCAGGATAATCATTCCGTTACACTGAGCACCCCGGGCTTGTATGTCTTTGTGTGCAAGCTCCATCCGTACATGCTCGGTGGCGTCATCGTAGACAATCCAACTACGACGACAGTGGATGGGAAGCCGGCATATGACATCGGTAACCAGCTGACACTGCTGGTCAAGAGAGAAGTAACGGATTTGAACTTGACATTTGACAGCAATTCAAATCTTGGACTGCGGTTGTTGCGTGCGTTCTTCATTGTGACCAATCCCTCCAATTGGAAAGATTACACCAAGGTCGGCATTCCCTATAAGCCTGTCTATCCCGCAGTGCCTGTCGTCGTCACTGGCGGCGCTGTCGTCCCAGATTTAAACGCAGCGCTCCAGGCAACGTTTGATGGTTTGGATATCCCGAAGCAGCAGAAACCCCACACCAAGGCGGTTGGAGACGTGTGGGTCGATACCCAGTTTGAATTGAGTGCCGGGAAAGGGCCGAGCTTCCCTGGAACGATAAGTGTGGTGTCTGGCCAAAGTTGGAACGTCAAGAGAAAGATCGCCCTGCCTGATCAGAAAATGAATAACGGCCACAACATGTGGACCAGCCACGATCAGAAGCAGATCTATCAGACGGAATGGCATGGTAAGAGCTTGTTCGTGCTCGACCGCGTGACGGGTACATTTTTACAGGAACTCGAAATCGGTAACGATCCCGCCCATGTCATGACGCGGGTGGACACGCAGCAAGTCCATGTGGGGCTCAATGGCGAAGATGGAGTGGTGGAACTGAACCGGGACCCGGCAACCGGCTTGCTTTCATACAATCGGACAATCTCGATGCAAGACCTTTCTCATCCAACAAAGCAAACGCAGCCCCACGCCCATTGGATGGGGTTCGACGGCAAGCACATGGTCACCCCCAACTCCAATTCGGCCGACTCGACTCTGTACGAATTCACGGGCCATGATACGGGCAAGGTCCTCTCGAAACATGAAACAGGAGCGGTCTCCATTGCAGCCGGCATGATGCCCAATTCGAGCAAATACTATATCTCGAACTACCTCGGCCACTCGATATCGGTCATGAACGGCCCGAAGGCAAGGTCGTGGTACGGTACCAGCTACGAGCCAGGGGAGAAGATCAAGGACATCTCATTGATTCAGGGTTATGATCCGGTCACGGGGTGCGCGAGCGGCGAGTGCGTGGATGGTCTGATCGGCGGATTGCCCGTTCAGGTTCCCGTAAGCCCGGACGGGAAATTTGTGATCACGGGGAATACTCTGGGCGGCACCATTACCATCGTGGATACGGCCACTGATACCCTTATGAGAATAATCCCCTGTGATCCGGGATGCCATGGGGTGAACTTTGGCGCGAAAAAGGGTGGCGGGTACTATGCCTACGTCACCAGTAAGTTTGCTAATCGCATGATCGTGTTGGATTACGATCCGAACAATGACGGAAATGTCGATGATGCCGTCATTGCCGGCTGGGCGGTCCTTGCCAACGCCCAGCACGACAACGAACACCACGACAACGATCGCCACGTTTCACAGGATGATACGATCACTGGGAACAGAGGCATGGGCGGCCAGGGCGTGCTCCCTGTTCCCAATGTCTATAACGGCTGGGTCCAGGAGCTTCCTATTGCCTATAAGGCCCAGCTCACGAAAGAGCAGAGGAATCCGATTGGGCGCCGTCATCATGACGACAATGATCACCATCATCATGGCGACGAGCATCATGGTCGTTAGAATTGGCAGTCTCGCCTAGCTGTACAGCCAAGGATCCGGTGACGATGGCTCAACACCATCACACCGGGTCCTCCGTTCTGTGGTTTTTCAGTCCCAGCCATCTGCTTTGACAGCACAAAATACCCTATGCTAAAGTCCGCGGAACTGTTGGAGTTCTCGTCACTTCTCTGTTCGCTCTATCTAAGGACCAACGCATGAGCATTACAAACTCGCATGTGATTCTTCTGGTCGGCGCCGGGCCAGCCGGCATGGCAGTCGCCAGTAGCCTCGCAAAGGCCGGCCATGAGGTGATCATTCTGAATCGAGATATCAAATTCGGCGGGCTGGCTGAATACGGAATTTTTCCTGCAAAACTTAAACTCCGCGGTGGTCTCAAGAAACAGTATTGGGAGTTGCTCCAGCAACCGAACGTCCACTATTTCGGCAATATATCGATCGGCAAGGGCAAAGACCTCACCGTCGACGAGGTCCGAAGCCTCGGCGCCAGTGCCGTGGTGTTTTCGATCGGCGCACAAGGCACCAAAGCCATCGGAGTGGAAGGGGACTCTGCTCAAGGGGTCTTTCACGCAAAAGATGTGGTCTACCATTTCAATCGCCTGCCAGGTTTTGGTGATCGCTCCTTTGAGATGGGTAAGCACGTGGCCATCATTGGCGCCGGCGATGTGATGGTCGATATCGCCCATTGGCTGATCCGCTACAAGAAAATCGAACGAGTCACCGCGATCGTGCGGCGTGGTCCTTCCGAGCGAAAATATAACCCAAAAGAAATTCGCATGGTCTGTGCCAATATGGATCTCCAGGGCATCACCACAGAGGTGGGACGTATTAAGGATCGCCTTGCCGTAGTCGGCCAGAATGCAGACGAGGTTTTGAAGGGACTGACCGACGAATTCACAAAATGTGAACCCTCTGTCAGCGATACAAAGATGGGGTTCAAGTTTCTGGCTTCCCCCAAACGCATCCTGGTCGACGCCAACAATCGCGTGCGCGGTCTGGAGATGGAAGAGAATAAGCTGGAGGCCAAGGGAACCGACACGGCCGCCGTTGGGCTTAAACAGTATTACGAGTTCCCCTGCGACTCTGTGGTGTTTGCGGTCGGCGACAAAGTCGATGAGACGGTAGGGCTGCCGTATAAAAGCGGCATGTTTGTTACGAATCCCACTAAGACAAGTAACGATCCAGACGACTCGCTCTTCCAAGCCTACGACGAAGCCACGGGGAAGATTCTCGACGGCGTTTTTCTAGCCGGTTGGGCAAGGAAAGCGAGCGAGGGCTTGGTCGGTATTGCCAAGCGGGACGGAGATTGGTGCGCAGAAGTCGTAAGCCGGCATTTGGCGATCAGGCAGCCTGGCAACGATGCGAAGACTGTCCTGGATAAATTGACGACGATCCTCAAGAGCCGAAAGAGCCATCCGGTAGACGTTCAGAGGCTCCGAGCGCTCGAAGCTGCAGAGAAGGCTCACACCAACACAACCGATTGTATCGGAGAATTCAAGTACGCCAACAACCAAGAGATGATCGAACTGATTGAGCGTGGAAAGGCCTAACAGGCCGACCGTTCGTTTTACCCATCCCCCCATTTCAGTTTTTCTCTGAGCACATCGTAGTAATTACTTTCTGGAAATCGAATGAGTTTGGTCCGGTGCTCCGAAGCCTGGATCACGACCCTATCTCCTTGGGTGATCGCGACTCCCACCTGTCCGTCAAGTGTCGCCATGGAGCCATCATCTTTACTAGTGAGTGTCAGATCGATCTCGGCATTGCCCGGTACGATCAACGGCCGATGCGTTAGCGTATGGGGACAAATCGGCGTCAAGATCAATGATTGGACTGCCGGATCGATAATAGGACCTCCGGCCGAAAGGGAATAGGCGGTCGATCCCGTCGGACTACTGACGATCAACCCGTCACCACGTAAGTTCGTCACAAACCGCCCTCCAATGGCAATCTTCAGTTGGATCATGCGGGCGACCGTGCCCTTGCTGATCACCACATCGTTTAATACCACCCCTTGCGCGACCGTTTCTCCATTTCGGTGTATCTGTGTTCGCAACATGAGTCGCTCATCGAGGACAAAATTATTGGCGAACACCCGTTCGAGCGAGGGGTAGAGGTGCTCCAGTCGGACCTCAGTTAAAAATCCCAGCCCGCCCATGTTGACTCCCAGAATGGGAATGCCTCGTTCCCCGGCAAGTCGCGCGGCATTGAGCATGGTCCCATCGCCGCCTAAAACCAGCAGCACGTCTGCTTTACTCGACAATGGACTTTTCTGCTCCTCCGCCTCTTCACCCAGAAGAATCGCCGAGGTTTTATCCAAAATCACATCGATATTTCTGGCTCTAAGCCAAGTCACTACATCGTGCAACGTGCCCTTGGCCTCAGGAAATTTTGGCTTTGTCAGAATCCCGATACTTTTGTTTTTCATTGGCAAGACCCTGCAGTAGTGCTATTCAACAACTGGTAGGAAGTTTCGGGATTGTATCGGGCAGATTCTTTTGAAGTCAACGAACCTGATAAGAGGAACTCCCTCGGCACAATTGTCGCGTAGCCTTGACACATAAAATCCTTCTAGTTAGAATTAGGCCAGATTTTTGATAGGGTTGTGTGAATGGAACCGGTTATAGGCTCCACCTAAAAGGAGGCAGGATGTTCGAGCGATTTACGGATAAGGGTCGGAAGATCATCATCCTAGCGCGGGAAGAGGCTGAGCGTCACCAAAACGACTACCTCGGCACCGAACATCTCGTCCTGGCTATTCTCCGTGAATCGGATGGAATTGCCCTGATGATTTTAAAAAAGATGGGCCTCTCGACCGAACAAATCCGTTTGGAAATTGAACGGAATTTGCCCGGCGGAGGAACCACCATGACATTTGGGGAGATTCCCTTCAGCCCTCGGGTCAAAAAGGTTATTGAATACGGGGTCGAAGAAGCCCGCCTCCTTGGGCATAATCATATCGGAAGCGAACACCTCCTACTGGGCCTCCTCCGAGAAGAGGAGGGGATCGGCGGGAAAATCCTGCGCAGTCTAGGTGCTAACCTCCTGACCGCCAGGCAATTAACCGTGACATTTCTCCGAAAATCTGCCCCTCGTGAGCGCGATCGGAAGAGTAACACCCCGGCTCTCGATGAGTTCGGTCGGGATTTGACGCAACTAGCCCAAGCGGGACAGTTGGATCCCGTCATTGGCCGAGCCGATGAAATCGAACGGGTACTGCAGATTCTGAGTCGCCGTTCCAAAAACAATCCCGTGCTGATCGGAGAAGCCGGCGTTGGGAAAACTGCTATTGTCGAAGGCCTTGCGCAACGGATAGTCCAATCGGAAGTGCCGGATAATCTTCTCTCTCGTCGCGTCATCGCACTCGACCTTGGCTCTCTCGTCGCTGGGACAAAATATCGCGGACAATTCGAGGAACGGCTGAAGGTCGTGATGAAAGAAATCACCCAGGCTGGAAACATTATCATCTTCATCGATGAGCTCCACACCTTAGTAGGAGCAGGAGCGGCGGAAGGTTCGATTGATGCCTCCAACATGCTGAAACCCGCATTATCCCGAGGAGAGATACAATGTATCGGCGCCACGACTCTCGATGAATACCGAAAGCATATTGAAAAAGACGGCGCCTTGAAAAGACGATTCCAGCCGATCCATGTCCAGCCGCCAAGCAACGATGAAACAGTGTTGATTATTCAGGGACTTCGCGATCGGTACGAAGAACATCATGGTGTTGAGATTTCCGAAGAGGCCATCCAGGAGGCGGTTAAGCTTTCCGATCGCTATATTAGCGATCGTTTCCTCCCGGACAAGGCCATCGATTTGATAGATGAGACTGGGTCTCGTGCAAAATTACAGACTTACGCCCTTCCATCTGACCTGAAAGCCATGGAGCAGGAACTGAAAAAGGTCTCGCGCGAAAAAGAATTGGCCATCTCGATGCAGAACTTCGAGGAAGCAGTTCGTCATCGGGAAGAAGAAGAGCGGCTGCGCAAACTCCTTGATGAATCGAAACGCGAGTGGAAAAAGAGCCAAGAAAAAAATAAACCGACGATCGGGAAAGAGGATGTGGCCTACGTCGTTTCCAAAATGACCGGCATTCCGCTCTTCAAGCTCGAAGAAGAAGAATCGAACAAACTGCTTCGCATGGAGGAATTCCTTCATAAACGTGTTGTCGGCCAGAATGAAGCCATCTCCGCGGTGGCCCGAGCTATTCGGCGGTCACGTGCCGGGCTGAAGGAAGCACGAAAGCCCATCGGCTCCTTTATTTTCTTGGGACCTACCGGGGTGGGGAAAACCGAGTTGGCACGAACCTTGGCCGAGTTCCTCTTCAATAGCGAGGACTCCCTGATCCGGATCGACATGTCGGAATATCAGGAAAAGTTTACCAGTTCGAGACTGTTCGGAGCACCGCCTGGGTACGTGGGATATGAAGAGGGTGGCCAATTGACTGAACGCGTTCGGCGTCGGCCCTACTCAGTTGTCCTATTCGACGAGATCGAAAAGGCCCACCCTGATGTGTTCAATATCCTGCTGCAAGTATTGGACGACGGTGTATTGACCGACAGCCTCGGCCGCAAAGTCGATTTCAAGAATTGCGTCATCATTATGACATCCAACATCGGGACCAAGATGATTCAAAAGGGTGTCTCTCTTGGATTCCAGAGCACGGAAGGCGATCAGGAGCGCCATAAGAAGGAAGAGGTGTTGGGAGAATTGCGCCGCTCGTTCAGTCCTGAGTTCCTGAACCGAATCGACGAAATCGTCGTCTTTCATCAATTGGACAAGACGCATCTCTATAATATCCTCGACATCCTTCTGGGTGAACTCAATCTTCGTCTCCTCGATAAGGGGGTAGAGCTCGAGGTTGAGGACGACGTAAAACAGTGGCTGATAAAAGAAGGCTATGAACCGCTCTACGGAGCCAGGCCAATGCGCCGAACGATTCAGCGCGCGATCGGCGATCCGCTCTCCGAAGAGATGATTAGGGGACGATTTAAGGAATGCCGAAAGATCCGTGTGGTGCTACGCGACGGTGCTCCGGCATTCATCGAGCAAGAGGCGATGGCTGGCGTCTAAGGCCTCAGCCCATACCTCTGCACGCATCGGATTCATATAGCACGGCCCTTGTGGTGCCAGAGGCCACAAGGGCCGTGTTGTTTACTTCTCTACAAGTAATGTATGTTCTGTCCCTCTAGTACCTGGCCAGCAATGACTACAAGATGACCCCTACTGAACAGTCCATTTCAACTTGGCTACCTGGTCCCATCCTAGGTATCGAAACATCATGCGATGAAACAGCTGCATCGGTGCTCTCTGAAAATGGTGTCGTCCTCTCGAACATTATTACATCACAGCACGCCGTTCATCAGCGTTTCGGCGGTGTCGTTCCTGAGCTGGCCTCCCGCGCTCATATTGAATCGATTGAAGGTGTCTCAACTGAAGCGGTGAATCAAGCGGGACTCGCATGGGCAGATCTAACCGGAATCGCCGTCACCCAGGGACCAGGTCTCGCCGGTGCGCTTCTCGTAGGGGTCAACTATGCAAAGGCACTGGCCTATGCTTTGAATATTCCGGTGGTTGGCGTGAGTCATCTGGAAGGCCACATCGCTTCCGCTTGGATACAGGACTCAACATTTCCGATGCCCTGTGTCGTTCTGGTTGTCTCTGGTGGTCATACCCATCTCTATTATAAAGAACGCATAGGTCACTGCCGACTTCTTGGTGCTACCAGAGACGACGCGGCAGGTGAAGCCTTTGACAAAGGGGCACAGCTGCTCTCGTTAGAATACCCAGGGGGACCGGCCATCGATCGCCTAGCTCGGCAGGGAAACCCTGAAGCCATTGCATTTCCACGCTCCTATCTGAAGAAAGGGAGTCTCGATTTCAGCTTCAGCGGCTTAAAGACCGCATTACTTTACAAACTTCAAGCAATGAATGAACTTGCTCGCGCGAGCCAAGCTGCAGACCTCGCAGCAAGTTATCAAGAGGCCATCGTGACTGTGTTGGTTGAAAAAGCCTTTGCCGCAGTCAGGTCATCCGGCGCTCAGGCGCTGGCTGTCGTCGGAGGGGTATCCGCCAATTCCCGGTTACGCACACTACTTCAGCAACGAGCGGCCTCGGAAAATCTACGCCTAAGTCTTCCTCCATTGGCTTATTGCACGGATAATGCTGCGATGGTCGCAGCAGCAGGGAAGCAGGCGTTACGTGCCGGACTCTGTGCCGCTCTAGACATCGATGCCCAAGCCTCGCTGGCTTGATCCTTTGCAGTGCGATTGAATCAACGACGATAAGGAAAGACTCCCATTCCAGACATCCACGGACAGATTCTTGGTCTACGTGCAGGCCAACTCTCTATGCTTGAGCGGCTGTATCGTCGACGTGTGCCGGTGGATCAAGTCCTCTCTCTTGAAGCGGCAAAAACCCTCGCTCAGTTTACGCATGAGATTCGCCGTCCGATCGGGCTAGTCCTCAATCGACGAGGGGCTGTACAAGACGTGTTGGTCGGTGCTGATGCCCAGCCTTCACCAACGACGCTGGCTACGTTTCGTGCGAGCCCTCGATCGTTGAGAGGCCTTAGGCTGATCCGTTCACAGCTCAAGGAGCAGCCCACCAGTCAAGAAGACCTCACGATGCTGGGCCTGCTCAGGCTCGATATGATCGGAACGTTGGCGGTTACCCCAAAAGGTGAGCCGGGGCTGCTCTCTCTAGCCCATCTGAATCCACCCAGTCCCAAAGGAGAACTGTATACGCTGCTGAAACCGGCACTCGTGCACCAGTGTCCCGTGAGCTTCGAGACATTCATCCGTGAATTGGAGGCAGACCTTCAACGTCAGAGCGGATCGCATCGGACATCCCAGAACCAGAGCGCCATCCTCGTGAGCGCGTCGCCCAAGAGTAAGCGCGAGCAGGAAGAACGTCTCGCTGAGTTGGCTGAACTGGCCACTTCCGCAGATCTCACGGTTATCGATCGTTTGGTGCAACGAACACAAAGTGGTCATGCTCGCTTTCAACTGGGGAGCGGCAAGCTCAAAGACGTGCTCGTGCAGGCGATGCAAAAAGGCGCTGACCTACTTATTTTTGATCAAGATTTGGCTCCGGCACAGGTACGTGCAATTGCTGAAATCACGGATCTCACGGTCATCGACCGGACCCAGCTGATTCTAGACATCTTTGCGCAGCGGGCCCATAGCCGAGAAGGCAAGGTACAGGTCGAGTTGGCCCAACTTCGTTATCTCCTTCCCCGGCTCTCAGGCCAAGGAACAAGCCTCTCTCGATTAGGCGGCGGTATCGGAAGCCGAGGTCCAGGTGAAACGAAACTCGAAACAGACCGCCGTCGCATCAGAGAGCGTATCGACCATTTGGAGCGAGAAGTCGAGGGATTTGCCCGCCATCAAGACCAGCGGCGATCGCGCCGCATCAGACAGAAGTTCCCAGTCCTATCCATCGTAGGCTACACGAATGCCGGTAAATCGACCTTGCTCAACGCCTTGACGAACAGCCAGGTGAGTACAGCTCCACGTGTCTTTGAGACGCTGGACACCACCAGCCGCAGATTGCATTTCCCGCAGGGTCGTGAAGCGATCATCACCGATACGGTCGGGTTTATTCGCGACCTACCCAAAGATCTCCTTGCCGCCTTCAGGACAACATTGGATGAACTGCGCGATGCCGATCTGCTTCTCCATGTGGTCGATGCTGGGGCTAAAGATCTGGATGCTCATATCGCATCGGTCGACACCGTGCTGCAAAGCCTCTCCCTTGATCAGCTTCCACGGGTCTTGGTATTCAACAAGTGCGACCAGCTTCCGGCAGAGCAGGCGGAAGCTCTGTGTCGGCGCTACGGTGCAATCGGAATTTCATCGCTACACCAAGAGACCTTAGCTCCACTGATCAACCATCTTGACGAACGGTTAGCCGCACTTATCCCATTGGACAGTTCTTCACAGAAATCGGCGGCCGCGACATCCACTGTTGCATCTCGCTCTTAAGCGGCTGCACAATCAACCTGAACCGGCACCGATCATGATGACAAAATCCGTACGATCAACACACCAGCGTGATCGTCTCCGAGAGATCGCCAAAGCACTCGGGCGTACGATGCCGCATCCAAAGATGGAACTTGACCATCGTTCCCCTTGGGAACTACTCGTGGCGACAATCCTTTCCGCCCAATGTACCGACCAACGTGTCAACCAGGTTACACCATCTCTCTTTCGACGTTACCGCCGGCCGGCAGATATGGCTGCGGCCGATCTTCTCGAAGTCGAACAGCTCATTCGTTCCACCGGTTTCTATAAGAATAAAGCAAAACACCTTGTCGCCTGCGGCAAAGCCGTGACCGAACGCTTCGCTGAGGAGGTTCCGCACACGATGGATGAGTTGATCACCTTGCCAGGCGTCGGCAGGAAAACCGCAAATGTCATGCTTGGGAACGCCTTCGGCCAACCCAGCATTGTCGTCGACACCCATGTAAAGCGCGTGGCAAAGCGACTCGGCCTGACGAGGGCCGATAATCCTGAGCGTGTCGAACAAGACCTTCAGCAACTCATGCCGGAATCTCAATGGACGGCCTTCTCACAGCGCTTGTTATTACATGGCCGCTATGTCTGTCTTGCCAGAAAGCCCCAGTGCCGCACCTGCGCAATTTACCAACATTGTTCATGGAAACAGAAAGGCTCGCAATGATTCGCAGCATGACCGGATTTGGGCGTCGACAGGCCCCCTGGCAGGATGGATCCGCCACAGTAGAAATGCGATCCGTCAACCATCGCTTTTTAGAAATTTCTTGCCGTCTTCCCCGGCCATTGAGCCACTTAGAAGATTCCTTCAAGAAAGCTATCCAGCAACGCTGTGTCAGGGGACGTATCGACATCACTGTGACCGTCCAAGCGGGCAAAGGCCGAGCCGGAAGCGTCAACCTTGACCAGACCCTCGCAAAGCAGTACTATCTGGCTTTTCGAACCCTCAAAAAATCCCTGAAACTGAGTGGGTCCATTGACCTTGCTCTCATGGCCGGACTTCGCGACGTCGTATCGGTATCGGAGCAACCTGCAGAAGATCCAAAACTGGCCAAAATAGTTCAGCAATTGACCGCCCAGGCCCTCACAGATCTTGCTGCCATGCGAGCAGATGAAGGAAAAGTCCTGACAGAGGACATGAGAACGAGGATTCAGACTATCCGAGGGCACAAGGTTTTTATCGCCGGACGGAGCCCTCTGTTGGCCCAGGAGGGATATAACAGGATGAAAGCCCGAGTAGAGAAGCTCCTGGAGTCGGAAATACCCGACCCTGCACGGCTCTATCAAGAGTTAGCCGTATATGCGGATCGTGCTGATATTACGGAAGAAATAGTCAGATTGGATTCCCATATGCTACAGTTTGAGCAGACACTCAACAGCACAGAATCCGTGGGAAAAACACTCGACTTCCTGCTCCAGGAAATTGGGCGGGAAGTCAACACGATCGGCTCAAAAGCCAATGATGCGGAAATCGCCGGTCATGTGGTTCAGATGAAAGCCGAATTGGAACGTATTCGCGAACAGGTTCAAAACGTCGAATGAGCTCAAGCAGCACCACAAGTTCTGCGGCGCCGGCGGCAGGCCAGCCCCGCCCCTCGACGGATCGACGGGGAATCTTATTTATTATTTCCGCGCCTTCAGGCACGGGGAAAACCACACTCTGTAAACAACTTTCGGCAAACCTTCCGGGCTTATGGCATTCAATTTCTTATACCACGAGAAAGCCGCGGTCTGGCGAAATGCATGGCCGAGAATATTATTTCATTGAAGAAGCGCCCTTCCGGGAGATGATCGTACGAAATGAATTCGTCGAGTGGGCTCAGGTCTACGGGCATCTCTACGGCACGCCGTGGAAATCGCTGACAGAGAAAATCGATCAGGGTATCGATGTATTGCTCGAAATCGACGTGCAAGGAGCCATGCAAGTCAAGAAACAGTTCGAAGATTCGGTCCCCATTTTTATTCTTCCTCCCTCAATGACCGTGCTCCGGTCGCGCCTGCAAACCAGAGCCTCCGACTCACCGGAAGAGATACACCGAAGGTTGCACGAAGTGAGAGAAGAAGTGTGGAGCTACCGAGAATATGCCTATGTCGTCAGAAACCTTGACCTTGGACAGTCCTTACGCGATCTCGAAAGCATCTTCCGATCTGAACGATTGAAGACGCAACGACTAAATATCAAGTGGCTCGAGAATAATTTCATTTTCGACGACGACCTACAAACCGGAGATCGCAAAGATCTTCCCAACCGATAAGGAGTACCGGACCCATGATCGACATGTTACGACTTTTGCCGCAATACACGACAGATGAGTTCGACTCGCGTCACAGGCTAGCGATCGTCGCGGCCCAACGGACGAAGCATATCTTGCAAGGATCACGGCATGCCCCTTCGCGCTTCACCAAAGAA
Source organism: Nitrospiraceae bacterium (assembly GCA_013140715.1). Classification (GTDB taxonomy): domain Bacteria; phylum Nitrospirota; class Nitrospiria; order Nitrospirales; family Nitrospiraceae; genus Palsa-1315. Next base: position 67,579 of record JABFSG010000007.1, on the reverse strand, counting down.
ACGACCATTGCCCTCGATGAGGTCCTCCGGACACAAATCAAGTATCTCGTCGGTCAGGAAGCGCGGGACGCCATGAAGGAGTCGAAGCGCAGCAGAGAAGGGGAAATGGAGAGAGTCGCCTCTATGAGCGGCGACGACGTGAAAGAGATCAAGAAAGAATTGAGTGTCTACGTCGACGACAGCCCAGCGCCAGCGGTGGCTGAGACCGAGGAGTAATTGGTGAAAACTTCCGGCTCAATAGGGCCGACGTTGTCGGGGAAGCGGATTGTGCTGGGCGTGACCGGCAGCATTGCTGCCTATAAGGCCGTTGCATTGCTCCGGACTTTGCTCTCTGAAGGAGCGAACGTGCATGTCGTGATGACGCAATCGGCCATGAAATTCGTCGCTCCCCTGACGTTTGAAGTCCTTTCCGACCATCCCGTCTCAACCGATCTGTTCGAAGCGCATCAGGAGATGAAACACTTGTCCTTGTCGGAACAGGCAGATGCCATCGTCATTGCTCCGGCCACGGCCAATTGCCTCGCGAAATCGGCATTGGGACTGGGCGACGATTTGCTTTCGACCATGCTTCTTACGGCACGGTGCCCGCTGATTCTGGCCCCGGCGATGGATGGAGGCATGTGGACCCATCCGACCGTCAGAGAACACGTTGCGACATTGCGAGCCAGGGGAACAATCGTGCTGGATACTGAAGAAGGCCCTCTCGCTTCCGGTCGTATAGGCCAAGGACGTTTGGCAGAGGAAAGCGCCATTTTAGAGGCGATTCAGACGGCGCTGGCGCCACAGCGCGACTGGCAGGGACACCGTATTCTAGTTTCGGCAGGTCCAACGCATGAACCGATCGATCCGGTGCGCTTCATATCGAACCGCTCTTCCGGCAAAATGGGCTATGCGATTGCCGAAGCCGCCCAGGCACGAGGAGCCCAGGTCGTTCTCGTCTCCGGTCCCACAGCGCTCCCAACTCCGAGTGGCGTCGAGATTATTCCTGTAGCCACGGCTGAAGAGATGATGAAGGCCCTATCCACTCGCCTTGCATGGTCCACAGTGGTGATTATGGCAGCTGCTGTGGCGGATTTCCGTCCCACCCAGCGAGCGTCAATAAAAATAAAAAAACGGGAGCGAATAGGCCATACGCTCAATCTCGAACGCACGAGCGACATTCTGGCCGCTCTATCGGCTCAACGAACCACACAACTCATGGTCGGCTTCGCTGCCGAGACGAACGACATGATTGCCCATGCTAAAGACAAGCTGACTGCAAAAGGCCTTGACCTCATCGTCGCGAACGATGTCACGATTGAGGGAGGAGGATTCGGCAGCGATCAGAACGCCGCCACCTTGATCGATCGCCAGGGGAGCATAACAGAGCTTCCGCTGATGCCAAAACGAACACTTGCCGATGCAATCCTGAGCCATGCACAAGGATTGCTCCACAGCAACAAACGATCAATCCAGGGCGCGAACCCTCTTGCAGGAGGACGTTAACGGCCATGGCGCAAAATCAGCTGGCTGCCGGGAATGCTCTGGAACTCGATCGGTTGGCTACCCAATTGGCCAAAGATCCACATTCTAAAGTGTTCATGCCGCTAGCCGAAGAGTATGGAAAATCAGGCATGTGGCAGGAAGCTGCGGCAGTCCTCGAGGACGGCCTAAAATTATACCCCGGTTTCATTACAGCTATGGTGGCACTTGGACGGGCTTACGACCATCTGGGTCAGATGACAAAAGCGAAGGCGATTTTAGAAGAGTCCGTCAAGTTGAGCCCGGAAAACCTTCGCGCACACCGGACATTGATCAAGATCTATCAGAGCCAGGGACTCAACGAATCAGCACTGCAGTCCTGCGCCGTCATTCTAGCCGCCAATCCACGAGATGAAGAAGCGCGGTCAATCCAATCTGCTCTAGGTGGGCCACTGAAACAACAGAAGGAACCGGCAAGGATAACTTCACCGGCTCCGATCACACCGACTCTTTCGGCCCTGCAAGCTATTACGCCGTCTGCCCCTATCGATTTCACAGCTCCCACAGCAGAAGCACCTATAGGAAATGACCTATCGGTCGCAACACCGCCTGTGCCAGAAGCCGACTCCAGCCACCCATCTATTGAAGCAGCAGTATCGATGCTGCCAGTCCCCGGCACAGACGATCAGGCGGAGGAAGCTCTTACGGTGCCTGAACTAAATCTCCCAGCTGTCGACAGGGTAGACACACCTCCCTCTTCCCCGCATGCGGATGTCGTAGCCCAATTAGAAGCCTGGCTTTGCGCCATCGAATCGCGCCGTCTTGATCGCGATGCAACAAACGAGTCGCACCCCAAAGTATCCTGACAACTCTTCGTACGTTTGACCGGTCTGAAACGGACTGCTACAATGCCGCCCTGCTGGACTTTGTTCTGAGAAATTGTCCGCATAGATCCAGCCTGTGAATACATAGACATGCTACGAATATTGGTCGTACACGGTCCGAATCTCAATCTCCTTGGGACCAGGGAGCAATCGATTTACGGCACATTGTCTCTGGACGCTCTTGACTCCTCCGTCACGAAGTTGGCAAAGGAGTTAGGCGTACAGGTGAAACTGTGCCAGTCGAATAGCGAGGGCGAACTGGTTACTTGGGTTCAAGAAGCTCGGACGAAATACGATGGAATTATCATTAACCCCGCGGCCTATACCCACACCAGCGTCGCAATTCGGGATGCCATTGCCGCGGTCGGCCTACCGACAGTTGAAGTGCATCTCTCCAATATCCATCAGAGGGAAGAATTTCGCCATCGATCCTATATTGCGGGAGTTGCTCTCGGGCAGATCGCCGGATTAGGCCCGACCGGCTATCTGCTCGCACTCCGTGGGCTGCACGACCATCTCACCGTATCTGGATGCCAGAAAAAGATGTCCACACCGGCAACTGCACGGCGAAGGGTTAAACAAACGCAATCATCGCGGAGCCGGTCGAATGACCGTATACAGCCTGAAGGGAGCATCGAGTGATTTCCACAACCGATTTTCGCGGCGGCGTACGTCTCATGGTCGATAATCAACCCTTTTATATCGTTGAGTTTCAGCACGTAAAACCGGGCAAGGGTGGGGCTTTCGTGCGCACCAAGCTGAAAAGCTATCTGTCCGGGAATGTCCTCGATCGAACCTTCCGGTCCGGAGAACGATTTGAAGAGCCGAATCTCGAAGAACGAACCATGCAATTTCTCTATGCGACCGACGACGCCTACACCTTTATGGACACAGAAACCTTCGAGCAACTGACATTCGAGAAGGCTTAGCTCGGCCAAAATGCAGATCTCTTGAAAGAAAACATGACGGTGAAGATTCTGGTTTACGAGCATCGCCCGATCGACGTTGAGCTGCCCAACTTTATCGAGCTCAAAGTCAGCGATACCGAGCCTGGCTTCCGCGGCGACACAGCCACAGGCGGAACCAAGCTCGCAACCCTTGAAACCGGCGCCACGATCAAGGTCCCACTCTATTTAGAAACCGGAACGGTCATCAGGATCGATACCCGTACCAGAGAATATGTGGAGCGCGTTCGGTGAGCACGCGGAAGTCGAATAAATCGAAGAAGGCTGGAACCCCGATTATCTCACCTCAGGCCGCGCTTCCTACTCAGAGTGGGAAGGGCGCACGTCCAGTGTCGGGGGAACAGAGCAGACATATCCAAGAACTGATCGATCTGCTCAAGAAAAACAATCTGACAGAGCTGGAATTGGAATGCGAAGGTTTGAGAGTCCGTGTGCGGAACGAAATCGGAGTCAAAACGGTTACAACCAGTGCCACTGATCAGACCATGCCTGGCCCAGCGGCAGCCGCTCATATGCCTACCACGTCAGGCGCACAGAGTGAAGTCGCGCCAGGCATGATCACCATCGTGTCCCCGATTGTTGGAACCTTCTATCGATCGCCCTCACCCGATGCCGAGCCTTACGTCGACGAAGGCGATTATGTGAAAAAGGGACAGGTTTTGTGCATCGTCGAAGCGATGAAGTTGATGAATGAAATCGAATCGGAGGTCAATGGGCGAGTCATGAAAATTCTGGCCGAAAGCACCAAACCGGTGGAGTACGGCCAAGCGCTGTTCCTCGTCGATTCGACAGCCACACCCTAGCTTCTTCCCGCAGCCCACATCGGAGTACGTGCGTGTTTAAGAAAGTGTTGATAGCCAATCGCGGTGAAATCGCGCTTCGAGTAATTCGTGCCTGTAAAGAGCTCGGCATTAAGACTGTAGCGATTTTTTCCGAAGCCGATGCTGCAAGCCTTCATGTCCGCGCCGCCGACGAAAAAGTCTGCGTCGGGCCTCCTGATGCCGCTCTTAGCTACCGAAATATCCCAAATGTTCTGAGTGCTGCCGAGATCACCGGAGCAGACGCGATCCATCCCGGCTATGGTTTTCTCTCGGAAAACGCCCATTTCGCCGAAGTGTGCGAGTCCATCGGCATTAAGTTCATCGGTCCGACGTCCGAACACATCGCTCTCCTGGGCGACAAAGCCAACGCGCGAGAAATCGTTGCCAATCGCGGCTTACCAGTCACACCGGGCAGTCCCGGTGAATTGAAGAGCGAGCAGGGAGCCCTCGATGCCGCGACCAAGATTGGGTACCCCGTGATTATCAAAGCCTCGGCCGGTGGGGGAGGGCGCGGCATGCGGGTCGTCAATAAATCCGAGGACCTTGGACGCGCATTTCAAGCCGCACAGGCGGAAGCAAAGACCACGTTCGGGAACGATGCCGTCTACCTCGAACGATATTTTCTCGAACCCCGCCATATCGAAATACAAATCGCTGCCGACCATCGTGGGCATGTGGTGCATTTCGGTGAGCGCGACTGTTCGATCCAACGTCGGCACCAAAAGCTGGTTGAAGAAACCCCCTCGCCGGCCATCGACGAGAAACTCCGCCGAGAGATTTGCCGCGTTGCGGTTGAAGCCGTCAAAGCCGTCCATTACCGGAATGTCGGCACCGTCGAGTTTCTGCTAGACAAGGATCGCAACTTCTTCTTCATGGAAGTCAACACCCGCATCCAAGTGGAGCATGCGATCACTGAAATGGTGACCGGCATCGATCTCATCAAAGAACAGATCAGGCTCGCCGACGGACAATCCCTTTCGTTTAAACAGCAAGACATCAAGCTCAACGGGCATAGCCTCGAATGCCGCATCAATGCCGAAGATCCTGAAAAGTTTACGCCCTGCCCTGGAATGATCACGAAGTTCAGCCCACCGGGCGGGTTTGGTGTGCGGGTTGACTCAGCGCTGGAAGCGAACATGATGGTCGTCCCGTTCTACGATTCGCTGATTGCCAAAGTGATTACCCATGGTCGAGATCGACAAGAATCCATCGCCCGCATGCGCCGAGCGCTCGACGAATTCGTGATCGAGGGCATCAAGACGACCATCCCGCTGCACAAGCGAATTTTGAACGATCCTGACTTTCAAAAGGGGCATGTCTCGACGACTTTCCTTGAACGGTTCTTGGCCAGTTAACGCTCCGAGGCGGTCAAGCTGAACGGAGGGGAATCAATTTCGCTGGATTACAGTTGTCGGATGCGGATGAGGGGATCTACTGGCTGGTGTCCTGATGCGGAATCGAAGTTACTTCTTTTGTTTGGCTGATTCTTGAGATGATGTCTTCTCAGCTCCCTTCTCCGTAATCTTTTTGAATACATTCCCGATCGCAGAGCCCATCTTAGGGATCTCTTTCTCGACATTGTTAGCGGCACTCTTCAACCCTCGGCCCAGGTCGTCCACGGTGATTCCTTTGTTTCCCCCTGTCGCGCCATTGGCTTCTAATGTCGATGAGGCGTGGACTCCTGTCTCACTCAGCCCGAACAGCAAGAGTGCCGTAATGTTGAGGACCAGTTTGTACATGTATCGCCTCCTCGCCTCACACCGCATCATGTGAGTAGAATTGTTCCCTCACTCAAAGTCGCGGTTCCCAAAAGATGGGAAGCTCCATTATCTGGCGGCATTCATCTCTTTACGGACCAGCTCCTCAGCTTTCAGCCAATCTTCTATGTCGCGTTCCGCCTGGCGCCCCCGTTGTTCGTAGAGCTCATAGGCTTTTTTCGCAATCTGCTCCCTTACCTCGTCCGAATACTTCTGCATCGACTCAGGTTCATGCGCCACACGTTGAGCGTCAGGATTTCTGGTTTTCATGGGCATTCCTCCTTGGACGACTGCGTTGTTTATCGTAAGAAGAACCAGCCGGCCTGTCAACTGAAGGAGACATCTCTGTCGGCCTTGCATCCTCAGTCGTCGCTCTCTTACAATGCCAGATCTTGCGAGGCCTCTATGCCTTTCACGACTTGTCCCATTCGTCGCTTTCCTTTACTGAGTTCCGTAACATCCTGTGCGGAGCTGCTCCGCACACGGTCGCTCGCCTGCTTGGCAGTCTTCTGGGTTTTGATCCTGTTGCTGGCGCTGAGTACTGTGCCGGTCTATGCCGAATGGGACTTAGCGAGCGGTGACGATTCAGCAAAGCTGACGGTCTACGTCGATCGTGGCACCATTCAGCGCAATGGGAATCTAGCGAAGATGTGGCAGTTGTACGACTACAAGACCGTACAAACCGTAGCAGGCGATTCGCTTCTCTCTATCCAGCGGCATAATGAATACGACTGTACCGGAGAGCGCACACGCATGCTCGGGTACACCTGGTTCTCAAGTAATATGGGACGTGGGAGGGTCGTATACAAAACTGCGGAGGAACAGCCCTGGGCACCCATTGTGCCACGAAGCATCGATCAAGCTCTCTGGAAAGTAGCCTGTGGTAAGCAGTAAGTCCGCCAAAGGCGTTCTCGCGGCGTTCAGAGGCTCAACGTACCGCAGAGGGTACGCTTCGCCTCGTCGCTTGCTGCGGCCTTGCCTGTGGAACGGTGCGTCTAGGCGCGCCGGGATTGGGCGGTGAGAAGTTGGCCTTTCTGAGCAGCCTGCGATGGCTTGTGAACGAATCTGTGAGTATCTGGGTCTTGCGTTTCTGTCATGCTTAAATAATTTGTCAACACCCTGCTAGAAGGATTTGAGTCCCTTTCGTTACCGTCTTCTGTCCCGTAATGCCCCGACCCTCCGCCCATCTGATGTTTCCATTAACTAGAGACGAGTGATGCCGACCATCCTATACAAGACTCTCTCAGGCCGAAAGCGTACAGGCATGAGTATAGGGGAGGCCATCCGACACTTGACGTTGGGCGAGATGCTCCAAGGCGCGGCAGAGTTGGTCGCAGTGCTCACTTTGATCGTTGCGGCAATCATCTGGCTTATCATCCGGATCCAACCACATCCAGAGGTCCAAGTCGGCGTCGCCTTATACGCGTACGAGCGTGGGTCCACACTGGAGGCCAGAACCAAGACTTCTCTTTCTCGTATGCAGGACCTCGTTGCCAATTGCACACTCTGGGAATTCCCACCGGCGCTGGTGAAAAATCATACGAAGATCGCTGATCTGCAGGCGTCGGTATTGAGTAAAGTTCTGCTTGGAAATGTGTCGGACCAGAGCCTGACAAACATCCGTCTGGGAGTTGTGAGCCGTCTCCACGGTGGATCCACAAAAGTGTCGGCGTCCCAGAACCTCGACGTAACAGGGAAGCTTGAATCAACTTCCCAAGATGGTCTCCACAAGTATGTGATCTCTATTGCCACTCTCGAACCCAAGTCATCGGCAGTTCTGAGTCTGCAGACACCCATGAACGACAATTTACAACGTGTCCTATCTCAGAAACATATCACGGTTCGTCTTCCGTCCGTATTCCTGTCGGCAGACCAATTGTGGAACGTGCATCCGACAGTTGCCCCCATCGACGCCCCAACCATGTTGAAACGAGAGACCGAGTTACGAACCGGGAAAAAAGGAATGCCGGTAGCTGAAATGATTGAGAGTGGGTTACTGGATCCCTCGGTTTCGGAACTGAATGTAGAGGATCTATCCTATCGCCTTTTACCGCCGGCTCCCGTATGCCAGGAGGGTGCCGGAGGACAGCTGGTGGAATTTGTAAAAACGAATAATTAATACCATGCGCGATTGTGGCGTTGTTTGAGGTAATATCACCCATACGCTATCACTGCTTCCTGTCTGGAATCTTTTCCATCGTTCCGCCTACAATGCCACGCCATGTCGACTTCACGCTCTCGCGGTTCACTTTCTGGTTTATATGTCATTCTCGACCCATCGGTCTGTGGCAATCGCTCCCTCACTGACGTTCTGAAGGAAGCCTCCAGCGCAGGGGCGCGACTCTTTCAGTATCGAAATAAGTTCGCCTCAATGAAGGAGGCCTATGCTGATGCGCTGCTTCTTCGAAAAATTTCCTTGGACATCGGTGTGACGTTCATCGTCAACGACCGCTGCGATCTGGCCTTGGCCGTCGATGCGGATGGAGTTCATCTGGGGCAGGGAGACTTGCCGCTTGATTTGGCGAGGAAAGTGATGGGTCCAGACAAACTGATCGGGATTTCCACGCACAATCACGACCAGGTGCGGGAGGCCACCGCCGGGAAGCCGGACTATCTTGGTTTTGGTCCCATCTTCAAGCCCGGTTCGAAACAGGACCACGATCCGGTAGTGGGGCTTGAAGGGTTAGGTGCCATACGAACGCTCACCTCGCTACCGGTTTTCGCAATTGGCGGAATTCGGCTCGATCAGGCAGGGGAGGTGATACGAAGCGGTGCGGACGGTATTGCAGTGATCTCCGCTATCCTCAAGGCTCCGGATCTCAGCCAGGCCGTGAAATCGTTCCTTGCCCAGATGTGAGCCCGCATGATTCATGACGTTTCTGCTGCAATCGCGGATACGCGGCTGCGACGGGCAGTCTCGCCGTTCAGCCCTTCGACATACTACACGAGTATGCCTCAGGGCTTCATATCTCCGAGTGCCCGTCACGCTTCGCGTCTGCGCGCTTTCGCGACGAACCTTCATGAATCATGCGGGCTAAGACTAACCTCACCAACTTCGTAATTGCGGCCGTGCCGGCCAGTTTGGTGACTTCATGTTGAAAGTTCCGTTCGAGGGCAGCTCGATAGGGAAGTGGACCGATCACAGGCATATCAGCTATATGCCTAAGAAGCCGTATGGTTGACTGTTCCTGCGCCTGCGCTGTTGCCGTCCTTCGAGGAAGGGACCTATTGAGGACTAGCGCGAGGACTGGTATGTTTCGTCGCCGAAGCGCTTGGAGCGTCAACATTGCATGGTTGATCCCCCCAAGGCTGACCCGTCCAACGACAATGACCGGTAACTTCATCTGATAGATGAGGTCTGACACGTCGTGCTTGGGCATGATAGGTGTGAGCAGGCCACCGATCCCTTCCACCAACAATATCTCATGCTGCAATTGAAGCCTTCGAAATGTCCGCAAAATGTGCGGCATCGACACGCATCTTTTCTCAAGACGAGCTGCATCCAGTGGAGCCAATGGCCGCCGAAAGGCATATGGCCTGATCTCTCTGAGCAAATCGCTGCTCCCCGCCGCTGTGCGGAGCCGTGCTGCATCGGACCCGATGCCAGTGGGTGATTTCAGGCCTGTCTCAATCGGCTTCATCACTCCAGCTCTTTGTCCGTGCTTGCGCAAGGCTATAGCAAGAGCAGCCGTCACGACCGTTTTTCCGACACCAGTATCGGTAGCAGTAACAAAAGCTCCATTGGAGTTGCCGGCTGCTTGTTTTTCTTTTCTCATAAGTCGGAATCTCGCAGGACGCTCAAAACGTCTATCTAGCAAGGCCGTGTTGACCCACCCCGCCTCCTTTTTCAATATTTTGCTACAAACTGCGGCTGTCGCAGTTCCACACCTGCCCCGATACATCGCTTTGTAACGCCAGATGCAATACAGTCCTGGCCACTTCCTCTCTCGACGGTGGCCTGCCCAACAGATGGCTGTCCCACTGATCGTCCGCCGGAATGAACTCTTCAGATAGTCCTGTCTTCTGCCAGCCTGGCAAGAGTAGATTCACGCGCACATTACCCGCTCCCCATTCTTGAGCGGCTGCACGGACTAGACCGATGAGACCGGCTTTTGAAGCAGCATAGGCTGCTTGTCCCGTTGAGCCATGAAACCCAGCATACGACCCAATCACAACGATCGACCCGCCGCCGCGGGCAAGGAGGGGGGGGGCCATAGCGCGAAGGCAGTGAAAGGTTCCCGTAAGATTCGTGGCCAACACCTCGGCCCAATCTTCCTCCTGCTGTTTCAGCACAAGGCTGCTTCCCCCGATTCCAGCATTGCAGACATATACGGAAGTGAAAGGAGCGCGACGAGAGGAGACTTCTACCATCTGCTGCGCTGCAGCAGACTCGCGAATATCGGCTTCATAGAGCGTCCCATTGCCACCAATAGATAGTACCTGCGTGAGCGTCTCCTCCGCTGCTGCCTTGTTTCGATGGTAATGAACTCCGACAAACCAGCCTTCCGCAGCAAAGGCCAGGCTGATGGCCCGACCAATCCCTCCGGACGCACCGGTTACAAGGACTGACTGTGTCCGGTCGATCTGGTTTGTTGGGTTCATCTAGATCAACCCAATAAACCAAATAATGGTCCGAACGCAAGGCCGTTCTCTTGCCGCTTCCTCGAAGCCTATGGTACCGTCACCCTGAACTTTCACCAGTGGAGAACCTTGCGCATGCCGCTCAATACACCGGGCTTTCGAACAGCTCTCATGTTGGGAACAGTCCTGCTACTACTAGGGAGCACCTGGTCAGCGTCCCTTGCAACAGAAGATGCCGGTCCGATTGCCCAGTCCGCTGACTATTTCCCCGATCAGATCGGAAACGAATGGCGCTATCGTGGCCAGATTACTGAAGGGCCTCTTCAGACAGTGGAGCATAAGTTTTTTTCCAATGTGTCCTCTGTTACCGGCACAAAAACTCTCAACGGTATGACGGTTACCGTATACCATGATACCAATCCAGGCAACCATGGCCCGTCGGACAGTTTCTATCGCCGCGATACGGTCGGCATCGTCTATTACGGCTCTGAACCTGGTACGCCCTTTGAAAAACAGCTGGTACCCTATCAGATCGTACGTTTCCCCATGAAGATTTCGACGTCCTTCGCTCAATTCGACCGTAAGGGGGTGGACTTCGGCACCGATCTTGATCGGGACGGCATTAACGAAAAAGCCGATGCGCAAGGCGATTCCACTGTGGTGGGGCAGGAATCGATTACCGTGCCGGCCGGGACGTTTAAGAATGCCGTGAAGGTGGAAGCACGTATGTACATGCAAATTCATCTCTCCGGTACGAAGAAGACCGCTCTTGGAACCGATGTGATGACTGCTTGGTTCGTCAAGGACGTAGGCTTGGTCAAATACGTGGAGCGGCAAGAACTTGCGCCGTTGGAAGACCGAGGTGTGGTGACGGATATTATGGAGGAATTGGAGTCGTATGAGGTGAAGGCCCCTAGGGCCTCACTCGGGGGGCACGAATCCTCGACGGAGGGTCTGTTCGCTGACAATGCGGGCCACGACAAATTGCGCCAGGTACTCTTCACCACCGGCTTTCGCTCCCACTCCGGACAATCGATGGCCTCCGAACGGCTGACGGCCCACTAAAGCCCCGGTGATTGGACGATTCAAATAGAGATTTCCGACGTCGAACCTCTGTTGTGCCAATTTCAGATTGGACGGGCTTCGTGAATAGACTCCGCCGGTGAGTGCATAGGCAGTCGAATTAGCCAGGTCTAGGGCTTGCTGAAAAGACTGGGCCTTCAGTACTGCGAGAACCGGCCCAAAGATTTCCTCCTGGGCTATCCGATGAGTCGACGCGACATTCGCAAAGACCGTTGGCCCGACATAACACCCGGACCCCGGCACTGTGCTCTCCACTAAAAGGCCTGCTTCTTTTTTTCCGATCTCGACATATTCCTGAATTTTCAACTGCGCACGACGATCGATGACCGGCCCGACCTGGGTGCCGGGCTCTTCAGGATCTCCTACCTTGAGGCTCAGGACAGCTTCCTTCAGGCGATCGAGAAAAGTGTTGTGGACTGCAGCATGCACAATTACCCGCGAGCAGGCGGAGCATTTCTGTCCCGCATAGCCGGTAAACGATGAGACCACCCCTGTGATTGCGTCGTCGAGATCCGCAGTTTCATCCACGATGATCGCATTTTTTCCTCCCATTTCCGCCAGCACACGTTTAACCATCCGTTGCCCCGGCATGAGAGTAACCGCATCCTTGAGGATACCGAGCCCCACATCCCTTGAACCGGTGAAGGCAATCGTTGCAATGGCTGGGTGGCACACCAATGATCGTCCGACGTCCGGTCCACCAGGCAGACAGCAGATGACCCCTTCAGGAACACCAGCCTCCCGTAAGAGCTCTGTGAGCCAATACCCCATCATGGGTGAACGTTCGGAGGGCTTGAAGAGCACGGGATTCCCCGTCACGAGCGCCGCCGATACAAGACCGGTAGGGATCGCCAGCGGAAAATTCCACGGAGCGATAACGGCTGTCACCCCCCGAGGACTATAGAGCCGATAGTTCAGCTCGCCCGGCTCCTCTCCTAACCGTTTCGGAGGAGCAAGGCTGAGCCAGTGCAATGCATAAAATTCGAGAAAATCGATTGCTTCTGCGATGTCCGCATCCGCCTCCCGCCAAGGCTTTCCACATTCCAGGATCTCCCATGATGCCAATTCATCACGCTTGCTCTTCATGAGCGAAGCGGCCGTACGGAGAATCTCTACTCGTCGCTCTGTGGGGGAATCCCGCCAAGATTCCATTGCTTCAACCGCCCGGCGCACCGCCTGCTGGATTTCATTCGCACTCGCGCTGTGAACAAGGCCCACAACTTCTTCCGTCCGTGCTGGGTTACGGGATTCTATGAGCGGCCCTGTCAGGTCTTGCCCCTGCGACGACAGGGTCCATTGCCGACCCAGCTGTGATCGGACAGTTTCCAGAGCCTTCTGCATCATTGCTCGGCTAGTGGTCTGCGAATAATCCCGCTGCGGTTCATTTCGAAAGTCTAACGTATCGGCATGATGAGGGAGATGTTCCTGCTTCAGCCCGGCGCGATTCGGTGCAGCCAACAACGCAGTCAGAGGTTGAGACTCCACATACTCCTTCCGCAAGAACGATTCATTCGAGGTGTTTTCCAACAAACGCCGCACAAGATAGGCCATACCGGGAAGCAGCTCACCCACCGGAGTATAGAGCCGCAATCGCCGACCAAGCTGTGTAATGGCTTGTTGAAATGGTTCCGCCATGCCGAAGATCATCTGATACTCCCAAGTCTCCGGAGGGAGACTGAGCGATTCCGCCACAGCCTCGATGTAGGCCAAGGTACGGAGGTTGTGTGTCCCGAAGGCCGGCCGAATGTCGGAGGTCTGAGACAATAGAAGACGAGTAAGCGTTTCGTAGTTAATGTCTGTTTCGATCTTGTGTTCAAAGAGTGGAACAGGCCAACCCCGTTGCCTGTAACGAACCGTGTCTGAATCCCAATAGGCTCCCTTGACCAATCGAATCGTGATCGGCGCCCCACGCCTGTGGACCCAAGCCAAGAGTCGTTCTATATCTTCTGACGTTTCCCGATGGTAGGCCTGCAACGCGAGACCAGCATAGGGATAGTCTTTGTAGGATGATTCTACAAACAGCCTGGTAAAGACCTCCACCAGCAAAGTCTTTGTCTCGGCTTGCTCCATATCGAAGATCAACGAAGCAGGGAGTCGCATGGCAAGATCGAGGATGGGTCCCAGCCTCGATACCACAGAACGATAGCTTCCTTCCGGGTCGATCGGGTCGAGATGTGGAGAGAGCGCAGAAATTTTAATGGAAAGCTGAACTCGCGGGATCGGCCCGAGATGGTCCCGTTCCAGGAGGGGAAGGGAAGGCCAGAGCGACGCCTCTCGCGCAAGGAGAGTGAGGGCTTCAAGACAGCGATCACGGTACCGGTCAGCCTCGCGATCGCTAATAGTCGCTTCACCCAGCAAATCGACCGACCAGGCCCGCCCATTTTGCCAAAGCTCGGTCAATCGGGATGCCGCCTCCTCGACTGTCGCCCCGGCAATAAAGTTGTGCCCCATATGTTCGATCTGGCTTCTGATCGCCTTGCCGCTAAGTTTGGCTCCGAAGCTGGTGGCAGACATGGCTCTAAGGCCCCAGTGGCTACCGAAAAGAGCTGCCTCTCCATCGCCCAAGTATTCTCGAGCCAGCGAGACCACCTGCTCATCGTCTGTGATGGAGGGGAGAACATCGATGAAGCGAAAGAGCTGTGCCTTAAAATGGCTGTCATGCATGGCCAAATTGAGAGCCTGGTGCGACCACCAACGACCCTCGAATACCGACGGAGATTTCCCGGCAGCGAGGCGAGCCAGCCGTTCACCGATATGGGCAATCCTGGATTCTGAGGGGGGAGATAGAGTCGGCATCGAAACCTCACTGTAGTGAGACGGTGAGACACCGTCAGTATACACGAGCACATTCTATTGAAACATCTGTGCAACTTCGGTATGCTGTTCTACGTACTTTGCCCTCACCTTGAAACAATCCGGTGAAGCGATGGCTGAGTGCTCCAAGGAAAGTATGATCGCGACAACGCCTGAAGCGACACACACAGAAGACGTTTTTGAACCCTTAAACTTTGCGCTCTTTTGCGCGATCGTCATTGCCACGCTCGTCGGCATTCCGCTCTATGGCTATTACGTCGGATTCAGCCTCTTCGACTGGGTTCTGTCCGCGGTAATGTATATCGTCACCGGGATGGGCATCACCGTCGGTTATCATCGGTTGGTGTCACACCAGAGCTTCGAATGTCCGGACTGGGTCAAAGCCGCCATTCTCGTCGCGGGTGGTTGGGCGATGCAAAACTCCGCGCTCAAGTGGGGCGCAGACCACATTCGCCACCACGCCAAGACAGATGAAGAAGAGGATCCCTACAATGCCACCAAGGGATTCTGGCACAGTCACTGTGGCTGGCTCTTTTACGCTACCCCCTATCGCTCGCAGAAATATGAGATACGGCTCCGCCGAGATCCTGTCGTCATGTGGCAAGATCGGTATTACTGGCCTATCGTGGTCACGGGACTACTGCTCCCATTTGCTCTTGGTGTCTGGCACGGGGGCTGGCTCGGAGGCATTGGAGCCTTCCTCTTGGGCGGGCTCTTCAGGATGTTCATGGTCTTGAACTCCACCTTCACCATCAATTCACTCTGTCACATGGTCGGCACACAGCCCCATAGCACGAAGGACAGCAGCCGCAATAGCTGGCTGGTCTCTTTCGTCAGTTTCGGCGAGGGTTATCATAATTTTCATCACGCCTACGCGCGCGATTATCGCAATGGACCCAAGTGGTACAATTTCGATCCCTCGAAATGGATTATTTTCACCCTCTCGCTGATCGGACTTGCGAGCAATCTCCGCCGCAACGATCCCACCGTCGGATAAACATCACAGCTCTATTCCCCCATTGAACCAGACGCAGTTGCGCAATAGGCCCATTTTCTTTCGCCTCCACCCTGGCTTAAAATAGAGCAACTGACTTACGAATTAGTTCCATTCGATTGCGATGTAGAGAGGAGTGCTTCATGGCTGATCAACAACCAGCTGGACCCCAGACCGGCCACGGTAAAGACAACATCATTCCCGGCGTCAAATATGTCATCGCGGTCAGCAGCGGCAAAGGAGGAGTCGGCAAATCCACGGTCTCAGTGAATCTTGCGGTTGCCATGGCATTAACCGGCGCCAAGGTCGGGCTGCTGGATGCCGATATCTATGGCCCGAACATTCCCATGATGATGGGCGTCAGCAAGCCCCCGGAACAGATCGATGGGAAGATCGCTCCAGCCGAGAGCCATGGAGTCAAACTCATTTCCATGGGTTTCTTTGTGCCGGAAGACCAGGCCGTGGTCTGGCGTGGCCCAATGGTTCATACTGCCATCCAGCAACTGTTTCGGGACGTACTCTGGGGCGAACTGGATTATTTACTCATCGACCTGCCGCCAGGCACCGGTGACGCGCAGCTTACTCTCACCCAGTTGGTTCCATTGACCGGCGCCGTCACTGTCACAACGCCGCAGGAAGTTGCTCTCCACGACGTGCGCAAAGGCATGATGATGTTCCAGAAGGTCAATGTGCCGCTCCTCGGCATTGTCGAGAACATGAGTTATTTCCTCTGCGGCCACTGCGGTGAGCGTACAGAAATTTTCTCGCATGGGGGCGGGGAGCGAGCCGCAGCCAAGCTGGGCATCCCCTTTCTCGGCCGTATTCCGATCGATCCGGCCATTCGCGATGGAGGCGACTCCGGCACCCCGATCGTGATGGCTGACCAGGCCTCTCCACAATCCGCAGCATTCAGGGAAATCGCACAGAAGATCATGTTGGAAATCGGCGGTTCAGCAAAGGAGGTTCCGCCGATCGAAAGTTTGTTGAGCAAAATCAAAAAACCTTTTTCGACGAATTGAATTGTGACGAAAGAACGGGGGACAGAATGGGGGAGTTCCTCAGGGTAACAGACGCAGTTGGACTCAAACCAGGAAGCGGCATGGTGGTGGAAGTGAGCGGCAAGACTCTAGCCATCTTCAATATTGATGGCACCTTCCACGCGATCGACAACACCTGTATCCACCGAGGCGGCCCGCTCGGGGAGGGAGATGTCGAAGGAGCTATCGTGACCTGTCCATGGCACGGCTGGCAGTACGATGTCACCACCGGCACTTGCGTGGCAAATCCCGCGGCAAAAGTTGCACGATACGAAGTAAAGATTGAAGGCGCAGACGTGAAAGTATTGGTTTAACTCTGTTACTCCCGAAAAGAGGCCTTCTCATCATGACTAACTCCGCCAAAGACCAAATCGATGTCGCTGCCGCTCTGGTGCGGCTCTACATGTTTCTCCTTCAATACCTGGATCGCTGTTTTGACGACGCGGCCCGTAAGAGCTATCCTGATTCAGAACTGCAAGGTCATCTCACTGAGACTAGGCGCCAACTGATGGAAATTCTCGCCGTCAATCCCGTGGTACAGAACAAGCTCGCACAAGAGTGCGACCGTATCTTGTCTTTGGGTGTGACCTGTTTGAAAACCGGCACCGCCGATATCACGATGCGTGAAACAATCCAGGCAGAGCGAGCGATTCTCAAGAACAAGACCATTGCCTTAAGCGATCTCGTCGCAGTTTTCCGGGCGATGGACTAACCGCCTGTAGCTGGCTTTCGCCATGGAGGAGAACCTCGACAGATACCAGCTGGCTGGGCTCGATGCAAAAGAACGGGGCTTCAGCAGGCCGCTGGTGTTCGAACGGGTGGGGGAGGACTATCGGGCCGTCCTTCGCTATGAAACGGTTCTCATCAAGACCGAGGCGAGCCAGACTCAAGATGAATCGTTGCGTATATTAGTCCAAACCTTGCAAGCCCAAGGCTATCGGCAACTTCGAACACAGATGAGCTTCCGCAACAACCGCTACCTCGGTTCGCAAGAACTCTGGATCGAATATCCCGACCCGGAAATTGAACCAGAACGAACTGAATTAGGACATCAGGGAGTCGTAGCGAAATTCTTAAACTGGATTCGCCCCCGCAACCAATGAATAGTCATCGCCCATGAGCTTTATTCCCCTCCACGAACTTCAACCTCCTGCAGCTGATGCCTCCTCTACTATCAGCCTTCAGCCTTCAGCCTTCAGTCGCCAGCGTCTCCCGCCCTGGTTCAAAGTTGACGCCAGAACCGGTCAGGACTACCTAGACATCAAGCAGACAATGGACCGGCTCAAGCTCCATACCATCTGCGAAGAAGCGCGCTGTCCGAATCGATGGGAATGTTGGAACTCACGTACTGCGACCTTTCTCATCTTAGGCGATATCTGCACCAGACGCTGCCACTACTGTTCGGTCGAGACCGGCAAGCCAGGGGCAATCGATCATGAGGAACCGGGTCGTGTCGCCACCGCAATCCAGGCGCTCGGTCTTCGCCATGCTGTGATCACCTCGGTAAACCGGGATGAACTGGACGACGGCGGCGCCGCAATCTTTGCCGACACGATCCGGCAGACAAGACAGCTTAGTCCTGACTGCACGATTGAAGTCTTGATTCCGGATTTCGAAGGAAACGCGGCGGCCCTTGCAACCGTCTGTAGCGAAAAACCTGAGATATTGAATCATAACATTGAAACGGTCCGCCGGCTGTTCCCGGCCATCAGACCCCAAGGAAAATATCAGCGATCGATCGAGTTACTGGGTAAAGCGAAGCAGTTGGGCATGAAGACCAAGTCCGGATTGATCCTTGGCATGGGTGAAACTATGAACGAGGCCCGCGAAGTCATGAGAGACCTCCGCTCCGTCGGTTGCGACATCATGACCATTGGACAATATCTTCAGCCGTCTAGAGAACATTTGCCGGTCGCTCGGTTTTATGATCCCAGCGAGTTCGTCCTATTGAAAGAGGAGGGGATAGCCCTGGGCTTCACCCACGTCGAATCAGGGCCGCTGGTCAGAAGTTCCTACCACGCCGAACAGCAGGCAGTCCACGAAGTGTAGAGGTCAACAATGGCTGCGAGCCGCAAGGTCGTCATTATCAGCGCGCATCCTGATGATATGGAAATCGGCATGGGCGGAACGGTCGCCAAACTGGTGGACTCCACGGCTGTGGTTACGTCCATCGTGGTGACAAACGGTGGCAGGTCATCAAATCCCTTCGCCTTGACGGAGCAACGGATGGCCGAAGTGAGAAGAGGGGAAGCCCTCAATGCCGCCGGCGTCTTGGGAGTGAAAGACGTGATCTTTTGCAACGAACCGGACGCGACAGATGAAATCGATACGAAGGCGGTTACACATCGTCTCGTCGAGATACTCGCTCGCCTGCGGCCAACTGAAGTTTACACCCTGGATGAAGAATGTGACCGACATCCGGCCCATCGTCTTGCCGCAAAATTAGCAAGGGAAAGCGTCCTTGAAGCAGGTATCGTCCTAAGCGGTGGCATCTGGGCGTACGAAATCTGGGGCCCCTTCGCGACTTGGAACCGCCTTGAATACATTGACCTCCATGTGGCTAAAAAAATGGCCGCCATCGCGGAACATCATAGCCAAGTGGCCACGATACCCTATGGAGAAGGAGTCTTGGGATTGAACCGGTGGCGAGCCGTGTTCGCCGATCCAAAAGCGAGCGCTCCGGCAGGAATGTATGCGGAAGTCTTCCGTCGGATCACAATCTCTCCTCTTTCCAGATAGGCTCCGTTTCGTCACCCACTCTCTCGTCTTCTACGTCCGAATGCTGCCCTGGACTGACATTCTCCAGGATGTCCCTGTTTTTTACACGTACGATTCGCGTACCATGAACGCGATATGGAAAGCCTTCATCAACTCCAGACGGTTATTTTGCTCTTGATTGCCGTGCTTGCCCTAGCGGCGATCGCACGAAAACTCGTGGTCCCTTACCCGATTTTGCTGGTGATCGGAGGGTTAGCCTTAAGCTTCATTCCCGGGGTACCGACGTTGCGCCTCGACCCAGACATTGTGTTCCTGGTCTTTCTTCCTCCTATTCTCTGGTCTGCTGCCTACTTTACCTCGTGGCGTGATTTTCGATCAAATATCCGTCCAATTACCCTGCTGGCTGTCGGGCTCGTCTTGGCGACAACTGCCGCCGTCGCGATGGTCGCACACATCTGTCTGCCGGGATTGGGTTGGGCTGGGGCCATTGCGTTGGGGGCGATTATTTCACCGCCCGATGCCGTGTCGGCCACCGCGGTCGCGAAGCGAATCGGTCTTCCGCGCCGCGTGGTCACCATCCTGGAAGGGGAGAGTCTCGTGAACGATGCGACGGCGCTTATTCTCTATCGCACCGCGGTTGTGGCGGCCGTCAGTGGCACCTATACGTTGAGCGACACCGTGCTGGACTTTTTTATGGCGGCGGCAGTGGGAGTCGCTGTTGGACTCTTGGTGAGCGTGGTGGCCCGGTGGGCATTGAGATTCGTAGAAGACAGTTTCAGCGAGATTGCCATCACGCTCCTCGTACCGTACATCGCCTGGGTCTTGGCTGAACAGGCGCACTCTTCGGGCGTGTTGGCCTGCGTGGCTGGCGGCCTCTATCTTCGCAGGCATTTCAGCGAAGCGGTAGCGCCGATGACCAGGATTCAGGCAAGAGCCGTGTGGGATTTCCTTGTATTTGTACTCAACGGAGTCATTTTTATTCTGATTGGTCTGCAACTCGATGCGCTCCGTGAGGCCATCCCATCGGCCATGTTCCTGCCGCTCATTCTCAGCGGGGCGCTCGTGAGTGTCACGGCAATCGTGGTGCGCCTGATCTGGGTGCCGCTGGCCGCCTGGATCCCGAGACTCATCAGCCCTTCGCTACGTGCGCGTGATCCGATGCCGGCTTGGTCAACGCTGTTTATTATCGGCTGGACCGGTATGCGCGGGATCGTATCGCTCGCAGCGGCGTTGGCGCTGCCACTGACTACGGTTTCCGGGGCGCCGTTTCCCTTTCGGGCCGAAATCATCCTGATCACCTTCTCGGTGATTCTCGCTACGTTGGTGTTACAGGGCTTATCACTGGCCCCTGTGATCCACGCCATAAAATTACGAGAAGACGGGAGTTTGGAACATGAGGAAATGCGGGCACGGGAACATGCCGCGACGGCGGCGCTCGTACGCCTGGACGAGATCGCGAACGAAGGATGGCCCGTTGCCGAACATCTCGATCAGATGCGCGTGCACTATGGCGAACGCGTGGAGCGCTATGCCCAGGATGGAACAGTGGCTGAATGTACGGCTGAAACCGGGGAGGCGTTTCGGCGGTTACGGCATGAGACGTTGACCGCAGAGCGCCTTGCGATGATCGGCCTGCGCAACGACGGGGCCATCAGCGACGATGTGCTGCATCGTCTCGAGCACGAGTTGGATGTGGAGGCGCTGCGAGTAGGAATCGGCGAGCGGCGGGTTTCATCGGGAAACGGCGATCCCAAATAGAAGATACCGGCACGCGGTCATTCTACTTTATATTCGCACAAAAAATGGGATGGCCATGAGGAGCACCCCGACCGTGACAAGTATGTACACGTTGGCAATAAAATAGGGGACGACACAGAGTGCGATTCCTGCGATGAGGGGCACGACCGCCTTTTGCTTTTTCCCATACAAAAAAATCCAAAGCCAATTGACCCGAACAGCAATCCCCACAGCAAGACCGATATGCTGCCCGTCTCAAACATTCATACTTCTCATGCCAATCCTGGAAAGATAGCCTTCT
Source organism: Nitrospiraceae bacterium (assembly GCA_013140715.1). Lineage (GTDB taxonomy): Bacteria > Nitrospirota > Nitrospiria > Nitrospirales > Nitrospiraceae > Palsa-1315. The sequence continues at coordinate 46,426 of JABFSG010000007.1, read as the reverse complement.
CTTACTAAATTATGGACAGGGCTTTGCCTACCAATGCCTGTGCTTCTTCCTGAATCTTTTTCAAATGGTCCTTCCCTTTGAAGCTCTCGGCATAGAGCTTATACACATCCTCGGTGCCGGAGGGGCGGGCAGCGAACCAGCCTTGCTCAGTCACGACTTTCAATCCGCCGATTGAGGCGCCATTGCCAGGGGCTGTCGTCAGCTTGGCTACGATTTTGTCGCAGGCCAGCTCTGTGGACTGTACTTGATCAGGTGAAAGCCTCGACAGGATGGTCTTCTGTCCAGGCGTCGCGACCGCATCGATCCGCTCGTAGACCGGCTCTCCGAGTTCTTTCGTCAGATCTCGATACAGTTCGCCAGGATCACGACCGGTCTTGGCCATCATCTCGGCTGACAGAAGATTCATAATGATGCCGTCTTTGTCCGTGGTCCAAACTGTGCCATCACGACGTAGAAATGACGCTCCGGCGCTTTCTTCCCCACCGAAACCGAGCGACCCGTCGAGCAACCCATTCACGAACCACTTGAATCCAACCGGTACTTCGACCAGCTTGCGTTTGACCTTCATTGCCACACGATCGATCAGGCTGCTGCTGACGAGCGTTTTCCCAATGGCGGCCTCTGGTTTCCACCCAGGGCGGTGAGCAAAGAGGTATGCGATTGCGACAGCAAGATAATGGTTGGGGTTCATGAGGCCTGATGTGCGGGTGACAATCCCGTGTCGATCGTTATCCGGATCGTTCCCAAAAGCGACATCGAACCGATCTTTCAGGGCGATAAGATTTGCCATCGCAGAGGGAGAAGAACAGTCCATACGAATCTTGCCATCCCAATCGAGCGGCATGAACCGGAATGTCGGATCGACAGAAGAGTTCACTATCTCGATGCTCAAACCATATCGCTCTGCTAACGGTTGCCAGTAACCGACACCGGACCCGCCGAGCGGATCGATACCGAGCTTCAACCCGGCTGACTTGATGAGACTCAGATCGACGACGTGCTGTAGATCCCCGACATAGGCCCCAATGTAATCATGCTGGTGAGTCGTACTTGCGCGGCGCGCCTGGTCGTACGACAGGCGCGTCACACCTTGCAGATCGGCGGCAAGGAGGGCATTTGCGCGATCTTCAATCCATTTCGTCACCACTGTGTCAGCAGGTCCACCATGGGGTGGGTTGTACTTGATACCTCCGTCCTCCGGTGGGTTGTGCGAAGGTGTGATGACAATACCGTCTGCTAGGCCTACACTCCTGCCTCGATTGTATGTCAGGATCGCATGGGAGATGACGGGGGTCGGTGTATAACCGCCATACCGGTCCACCATTACTTCCACGCCCTTGGCTGCCAGTACCTCGAGGACGGTGACAAATGCCGGTTCGGACAGGGCATGTGTGTCCATCCCTAGATAGAGGGGGCCGGTGATATTTTCCTTACTCCGATATTCATAGATTGCCTGTGTAACAGCGATAATATGAGCTTCATTAAAGCTTCGCTTGAAGGATGTGCCGCGATGGCCAGACGTCCCGAAAGTCACGCGCTGCCCAGTCAGACTCGTATCGGGCTTATCGGCATAGTACGCTGTGATGAGACGTGGGATATTGGCCAGTACCGATACCGGCGTCGGCTGACCAGCGAGAGGATGATGCGCCATGATTGGTCCTCTGTTTTGAGCAGGTGCTACTATACTCCGCATAAATATTCTAGGATAGACGTTGACGTGACCCATCCAATTTCAGCTACCGAGAGTGAGCGATTACAAATTCGTAAAGGCATTTACTTCTTGAAACAACAAGAGTAAATGGGGGAGTGTATGTGACTGTGAGTGGATTGGGTGAACGAGCTAATAGTTAACATAATAGTTCTTATCGGACCTAACTAGGTTTTGAATTTATGTCCCTTGAATTACTCGGACGCATACAACAGGAGCTGTCCGTCACTGGAAGCGCCATCTATGAAACCGTGCTTGCTCTTGCCGAACGTACTAACCGTAAGGTGCAAATCCTCAGATTGCACAACCAGGCATCAACCCTCTTGACCCAAATCGAACAAGTCCATGGAGAGCTCGGCCGTGAGATTGCCATCCTCTGCGCCAGGCGACCTCCGTTTAACCATGAGTCAACCTTACCATCCGATCAACTGGAACATTCTCTCGGTCAGGCTAGCCTCCGGGTTCACCAACTTAAACAGACATTGCTCAGCGTTGACAGCCTTATCAGTGATCTCAAGCTGGAGACGATCCACCAGGACCTTTTAACACTGCAACAGGACTTAAGTCTTCGCGCCGCTGCCATCGAAAGGCTTCCTGTCTCAAAAGGATCACCGGTTATTGGAAAATCACTTGCCACACTGGTATTGCCTAGATCGGTTCGTCTCATCACCATCCTTCGAGGCCCAATTCTTGTGCCGCCGGAGACTAGCTTGATAGTGCGCGTTAACGACGTCCTGGTGTTTATCGGTCTGCAAGCAGACCTCGCACAGGTGATCACGGAATTTACCCCAGCGCCGGATACGAGACCCCTGTCAATCGAATCGGCGATCGCCTCGGCTGCTCGAAGACCCTAAAAGGAGTAAGACTGCTAGACGTCGGATGATGCCCATGCGACAACTCTTAGCCTGCCTCATATGTTTAGCCTGGCTGGATATTCACACAGCTGATACTGCTGCTGAAGCCGCCACGCCAGAATCCAACAGTGCAATTGGCATCCGCCTAATGGAAGAGATGCAAACGGTCATCATCAACCTGGCCGAATCAACCAAACCCTCGGTGGTCAATCTTATTCCCCTTTCAGGAGGAGCGAAAGGTCGGGAATTCGCTCGTGAGCGGGTTCCCAACGCTTCAGGATCGGGATCCGGTGTCATCATCGATCCTGATGGATACATCATCACCAACAACCATGTGATCGGTGACGCGACGACGATCGAGGTGCGCTTTTCCGATAAGTCTAAACTGATTGCGCAGGTTGTCGGCAAGGATCCGGATACGGACCTAGCCGTCCTCAAAGTGAGCGCCGACCATGCTCTCCCCAGTGCCAGATTCGGAGATTCGTCAGCCGTACGGGTCGGCCAGTGGGTCCTTGCCGTAGGGAATCCCTTCGGACTCGAACGAACGGTTACGCTCGGCGTCGTCAGCGGGACCGGCCGGGAAAACATCAACCTTTCTCGCTACGAAAATTTCATCCAAACGGATGCGTCGATCAATCCCGGCAACTCGGGTGGTCCGCTTTTTAATCTCCGCGGCGAAATCATCGGCATCAATACCGCCATCATCAACTTCGCCCAAGGGATCGGCTTCGCGATTCCCTCCAACATGGCCAAGCAGGTGATGGAGCAACTGTTGACTCAAGGAAGGGTGACAAGAGGCTGGCTGGGCGTCAGCATTCAACCGTTGACGATCGAGTTGGCGCGTAAGTTTGGCGTCAACGAAGGCGAAGGGGTACTGGTCAACGAAGTCTTCGAAAAGGATCCGGCTGCGACAGCCGGCATCAAACCCGGCGATATTCTCACCCATATCGACGGCGCTGTGATCGACACGCCGAATCGCCTTTCGCGCGTCGTGGCTGGATTGCGTCCAGGTGTAACGACGAAGGTTGAGATTGTTCGTGATCGGCAACGCCTGATCCTTGACGTGGCGCTGATTGAACGTCGCGACCAAGCCGTGGCCACGTCCCTTCCCCAGGCACAGATGGAAACGTCTGAACCGCGTACTGAAATCAATCTCGGCCTTGATCTGCAAGATCTGACACCAAGCCTCGCCGATACCTTCAAACTGCAGGAAACTCGTGGTGCACTGATCACCAAAGTGGAATCAGGCGGCCTCGCCCAATCGGAAGGCCTCCATGAAGGCGATCTGATCAAGGAAGTAAACCGCGTTCCAGTAGGATCGGTTGGCGAATTTAATGCTGCTCTTTCCGGGGTCCGACGAGGCGATACGATCTTGCTCCGTGTCCAGAGAGAAGGCCGCGCCTTTTACGTCGTGCTCAAATCAATCGACCCCTGATCGATCGTTCGATCAATGTACCGCCGCGTGGATCGATACCTTGTTTGTTTCAATGATTCGCACCGCAAGCTCGTGCGGCACCTCGTCGTAGCGCGAATCTTCCATCGCATAACTGCCCCGTCCTGCCGTTAAGGAATTCAGCGCGGTGGCATAGGTAAGCATCTCGGCCATTGGCACAAGCGCCGTGATCTGCTCAGTCTGGCCTTTGGCTTCCACATGGAGAATGCGCCCTCGGCGCGCATTCAAGTCCCCGATCACCCCTCCGATGTGATCCGCTGGCGCCTCGACTTCTACCGACATGATCGGCTCTAAGAGGATGGCGTGGGCCGACTCCAATGCCTTCTTAAACCCCATAGACGCGGCGATCTTGAAGGCCATCTCCGATGAATCTACTGCGTGGTATGATCCATCGTAGACCGCAACCCGGCAATCGACGATCGGATACCCGGCCAGACTCCCATGCTGCATGGCGTCGAGCACCCCCTTCTCCACCGCCGGAATGAAGTTGCGTGGAATGGCTCCGCCGACCACTCTATTCTCAAACTTGAACCCCTCCCCTCGCGACAAGGGCGCAAGCTCCAGCCAGCAATCACCGAACTGACCATGTCCACCGGTTTGTTTTTTATATTTCCCCTGCGCCTGTGCTGTGGCACGAATGGTTTCTCGGTACGGGATCTTCGGCATATGAAGCACGACTTCCGCGCTGTACTTACGCCGTAACTTTTCGAGCGCGAGATCGATGTGTAGCTGGCCCATCCCGCTCAACACCATTTCCTTCGTATCAGCATGTCGAGAAAATTCGAGGGTGGGATCTTCTTCAATCAATTTATGCAGACCAAGACTGATTTTCTCAATGTCGGCACTAGACTTCGGTTCGATCGCAAAGGACAACACAGGCCTTGGAAGTGCCGTCTTCGGATAGCAGATAGGATCATGTTCGTCGCAGAGCGTGTCGCCGGTTTGCGTTTCTTTGAGTTTGCCAATAGCGACGATATCCCCCGCTCCGGCTAAAGGCACAACAACATGTTTTTTCCCCAACACTGTATAGAGGTGTCCGGTCTTTTCCTTGCTGCTCCGAGAACTATTGAAGACGGTCGAGTCTGCGCGAAGGATCCCCGACAAGACCCGCACATACGACAAGCGTCCGACGAACGGGTCGATCAACGTCTTGAAGACGATGCCTGAAAATGGGTCCTCTTGGACGGCACGGCGGCTCACAGTCTCTCCTCTACCAGGATGCAGACCTTTCAGCGGAACTCTCAAAGTCCGATCCATCGGCGAGGGTAAGAAATCGACGATGCCATTGAGGAGTGGAACAATTCCGATATTCTTGATTGCGGACCCGCAGTAGAGTGGGACAACGGTGCCGGCCTGGACCCCAAGGCGAAGTCCGCTGATGACATCTTCCCGCGTCAACTCCCCCGAAGCAAGATACTGTTCCAATAATCGATCGTCACACTCGGCTGCCCCCTCCTGAATTCGCTTCCGTGCCTCCTCTACCGATGTTTTCATATCCCTAGGTATTGGCAATTGTTGAACGGTGGGAATCTCCTTGCGTGAAGTAACGAGACTCTCTTGAATGAGATCCAGCACCCCTTCGAGCTGAGCACCGCTGCCAAAAGGCAATGACATCGGCAAGGGCATCATTCCAAGGTCGCGGTAACAGGTCGCGGCAATCCCATCGAGGGAACTGCCGTCTTTATCCATTTCGTTGATGAAGAGGAGGCATGGCAATCCGAGCACAGTAACTTGCGCCCAAACCCTCATGAGTTCGCTTCGTATCCCCGATGAGGCGCTGAAGACCAGGACTACCCCATCGACCGCGCCCAATGTCATAAACGCCTCTCCGAGCAGGTCCAAAGCCCCGGGGGGATCGACAAGATTAATGGTGCGGTGATTCCAGGAGCAACGGAGAAGACTGGTACTGACGGAACTGCGCCGGTGTAGTTCTTCCGGCTCAAAGTCCGAAACGGTCGTGCCTTGCGCGATCGACCCGAGGTGAGGAACAGTGCCGGTGGCAAAGAGCAGGGCCTCAGCCAACGAAGTTTTCCCAGCGCCGGCGCTGGAGATTATGACGACATTTCTGAGTGACTCCCTCTGTAGTTCGGTCATGGGGCCCTCCTCAAAATGGCCGGAAGCTGATCGCATCTTCCGGAGGTGAAATGGCCTGTTTACATCGCTGTTACTCTCCCTTCACTCACGTCGGTCCACCAGAGTTTGTCAGCCAGCCTTGATCGGCAAAGCTGATATAGCGGCCATCGCCGATGACGAGATGGTCAAGGACTCGAATGCCCAATACTTCACCTGCCGACACCAATCGCGCCGTCAGCACACGATCTTCCTGGCTGGGAGTCGGGTCACCGCTCGGATGGTTATGTAAGAAGATGACTGCCGCAGCCGATTCTCGCACTGCGAGTGTAAAGACTTCGCGGGGGTGGACAATACTCAGCGTCAAACTGCCTTCCGAAACTGTCGCGTCACGCAGGATGGCATGTTTGGCATCCAGCAACACCACTTTGAAAATTTCATGACGCAGGTCGCGCAATGTCGGATGGTAATGGGAAAAAAGATCCCGACTGGAGGTAATTTTCGTCCCCTTTGTCAGGGGGCTTGCAAGGGCGCGCTTCCCCAATTCAAGTGCCGCCTTCAGTTGAGCCGCTTTAGCCTCCCCCACACCAGGGACCGCACAAAGTTCTTCGATGCCGCATTGTACAAGTCCTCCCACACCTCCGAAACGATCTAGAACATCCATAGCAACCTGCACCGCCGAAGACCCCTGCCGGCCCACTCGAAGAAGAATCGCCAATAGCTGGGCATTAGAGAGTGTCGGTGGACCATGAGTCAATAGTCGTTCGCGCGGTCGTTCCGTTTCAGGCCATTGCGTAATACCTTGCCCCCCTTTCTTGCCGGCCATTCATTCCCCCAGAACAAAAATTTGACAGTCTGAACGTTTTCGTACTAGCCCAACCCTCCCTGATGGCCTCTTGCTGACAAATACGTACCTCTAAACTGTTGAAATTACGTACAGACAAAAAATGGTTCGGTACTTGCTTTGGAGTGCCAACAGCAACTCACTGTAACCCTGGAGGATTCGATGGAATGTCCGAAGTGCAAAGGTCTCATGATGCTCGAGCGGTTCTCCGATTTCTTCTTGATATTCTATGCCTGGAAATGCATTAACTGCGGAGCGATCATCGATCGCACGATCTCAAATAATCGGCGGAAGAGTTTGGCCACCCGCAAACCTCAAACAGTGGCAACTCCATAAAACACGAGACATTCGTCTAAAACAGAGAGGAGAAATCCTACTTCATCTCAACAGATGGCGATATTCCGATCCCTCATCGCCAGGTGGTCAGCCGCTATTATAGGCATCCCTTCGAAAGTCGTCAAAACACTTCCATTTGCTCTCCTGCATACTCCCGATTGCACGTCGAAATAAGCCAATAGCACAGAGTTCGCTTCCAACATCGTTATCTTGACCCCTTCAAAAACGCTATGTTAGAGTCATCTGCGTCAGGAATATGTCTCGCCGTCACGTATGCGTGTTATTGCCGGATCTCACCGAGGACGACGCTTGAGTGGGCCAGAAGGGACTACTCTACGTCCCACGTCGGATAAGGTTCGCCAGGCTATTTTTTCAATTCTTGGAACCCGGGTATCAGGAGGCCGTTTTCTAGACTTGTATGCAGGCACAGGCGCTGTCGGAATCGAAGCGTTGAGCCGTGGAGCATCGGCCGTCACCTTTGTCGAGTCAGATCCTAAGGCCGTGAAGCTATTACAGAAAAATCTACAATCCTGTCGGCTGCTCGATCGAGCTCAGGTTCATGTAGGACAGACCGCCTCGTTCCTTGACCAGAAAGACTGTTGGGATAGTCCCTATGATGTCCTGTTCGCCGATCCACCCTATGCAGCCCTGGATGAGTTGGAAATCATGATTCATTCCTGGAGGCCCGGGCTATTGTCGGACCGCGCCACCATAATCATCGAACAAGATTCACGGACCGAATTACCTGCATCGCTCGACCATGCCACGCTCGTGCGGCGATACGTCTATGGCGATACAGCGCTCTACCTATACGGTTTGTCGACCTCACGCAAGACCGCCACATGAAAATTGGCATCTACCCAGGAACCTTCGATCCCATTACCCACGGACACACCGACATCATCACTCGAAGTTTGCGGGTATTCGATAAGGTCGTCGTTGCCGTCGCACCCAATCCTTCCAAGCACCCGCTTTTCACCCTGACCGAACGGCTGGAGATGATCCGCATCGTAATGGAGAAGATGAAACAGGTTGAAGTGACACATTTCGACGGCTTACTGGTGGACTACGTCCAGCGCTACGGCGCTCATGCGATTATTCGTGGATTGCGAGCGATCTCGGACTTTGAACATGAATTTCAAATGGCCCTCATGAATCGTAAAATCGCCAAACAGGTTGAAACGGTGTTTCTTATGCCCAGCGAAGAGTACTCCTATTTATCGTCAACCATCATTAAAGATGTGGCCAACCACGGCGGGACGCTCACGGAGTTCATGCACCCCGAGGTTGCACGCCAGCTGCAGGAACGGATCAGGAGTCTGAAAATATGAAACTTGCTGCACGAGCGGGGCGAATTACCCCCTCCCCCACCTTGGCTATGGCTGCAACCGCAAAAGCGATGGCGGCACGCGGGATAGACGTCGCCGATTTTTCTTCCGGAGAACCGGACTTCGATACGCCTGCGCCGGTTAAAGCCGCAGCCGAGGCCGCCATTCGCGCGGGGTTCACGAAATATACGCCCTCTTCCGGAATCGATGAACTGCGCCAAGCCATTATCGATAAGCTGCAAACGGAACAGGGGCTCCGCTACGAAAAGTCTCAAGTGCTCGTCTCCTGCGGGGCCAAACATTCACTCTACAATCTTGCCGAAGCGCTTCTCGAAGCGGGCGATGAAGTCATCATTCCCGTTCCCTATTGGGTTTCCTATGCCGACCAAACCCTGTTGAACGACGCAACGCCGGTGTTCTTACCGACCCGTGAGGAAGAGGGCTATGCCATCGATGTCCACGATTTGGAGAAGCTGATTACGGCTCGCACCAAAGCGATTATCCTCAACAGCCCCTGCAATCCAACAGGAGCGACCTACGATCGGAAAACCCTCGAGCGCCTCGCTGAGCTGGCTCTCCGCCGTGATCTTCTTCTCATTTCAGACGAAATCTATGAAAAGGTTCTCTACGATGGAGGGACCCACACAAGTATTGCCGCTCTAGGTCCGGAGATCGCAGCCCGAACCGTCATCATCAACGGCGTCTCCAAAGCCTATGCGATGACTGGATGGCGGATCGGCTATGCGGCAGGTCCCAAGGATCTATTGACCGCTATGGCCAATATTCAAAGCCAGAGCACGTCGAACCCCTGCTCGATCTCACAAAAGGCCGCCGTCGTGGCCTTGCGCGAAGGAGAGGCCTTCACGAAAACAATGGTGTCAGAGTTCGATCGACGGCGACGTGTTATGGTCGAACGCCTGAATGCGATGCCCGGCATTCGGTGCAGAATGCCCACCGGCGCATTTTATGCGTTCCCGAATGTGAGTGGGCTGCTCGGACGGAAAAGTTCGAACGGGACGATCGAAACTCCAACCGACCTTGCCAACTACCTATTACAAGAATCGAAGGTCGCTGTGATTCCCGGCGAACCGTTTGGAAGCGCTCAGCATATTCGCCTATCCTATGCGACCAGTATGGAAACGATCGTCCGTGGAATGGATCGCCTTGATGCGGCCTTCAAACAGCTGACGTAGCGGAAAACTGTTATTTGGTTCTTTTGGTTTGTTTCGTTTATTTGGTTGAATGAAAACCATCAGATAAACCAAACCAACCAAATAAACAAAACAAACCAGGCCGGTGGAGGGAATGAATCGTGCCGATCTACGAGTACCAGTGTGAAGGTTGTGCAGACAGATTTGAGGTCAAGCAAAGCATGAAGGATGATCCCCTGACAACATGCTCAAAATGCGGAAAGCGCGTACAGAGATTGATCTCCTCGCCCGCGATCATGTTTAAAGGGAGTGGCTGGTATGTCACGGACTACTCAGACAAAATGAAGCCATCAGCGGGCAACGAAGCGCCGACACCGACGACCGGGGAAAAGAAAGAGATCGCGCCAAGCACATCAGAAAAGTCTACAGCGATAACTTCTACGACGCCCGCTCCGCCCTCAACGGCCACTCCTGCAAGCACCCCATCAAGTACGACTTCCGGCACCTCAACCACCACGACAGCCACACCCTCTTCCCCTACAGCCAAATAGCAGGACAAGCCGAGCTCTATCAGCGCGTGCGTGTTGCCTTGGCCGGCGCTTTTTTCTTCGCTGGAGCTTTTGGCGCCACCTTTGCCGCTGGTTTGACCGGAGTCACTTTCGGCGGTGCAGCTTTTGCCGATTTCGACAACCGTCCCTGTGCGGCGGTCAAACTGCTTTGTAAACTGTTGATCATGACCGTCTTATCACGACTCGCCCGAGAAAGTTCATCTACTTGTGACTGCAGATCTTCTTTCACTTTCGTAAAGGAGGCGAGTTGATTCTGTAACTGAGTCTTTTCCATCGTCGCCATCTGCAATTCAGAACGCAATTGTTCAATTTGGGTTTGTAGCGCCGGCGGCCAGTAATCACACCCGGACAAACCCACCGAGGCAAACGCGATAGCAGCCACTACAAAAAAGCTTCGCACCGTTACTGTTCGAGTCATCGATCTTCTCCTTTCCATGAGCACGATACCAAGGAATTATCTGCTATCTGCTTCCAGATGCAGACCATAAGCAGCCAACTGCGCTGCGATGGCGCCTCGATCGATCGATCCATCGCGAATAATCCTGATCGGACCTCGAACGTCGATGACGGTAGAGGGTTGTCCACCGGGGGTTGCTCCAGCATCGATGATCAAATCGAGCACGTCCCCAAGATTATGCTGGACTTCTTCAGCGGTCCGTGGCGGCGCCATACCTTCACGGTTTGCGCTGGTCCCGGTAACCGGCCCGACCAGACGCAAGAGATCGACCAGAGGCTGCCAGGCGCTGAGACGAATACCGACGGAACCAGTTCCAGCGGTCACCGCATCGGGAAGGCCCTGCGCTGCGGAAAACACGATGGTGAGAGGTCCGGGCCAGAAAGCATTCATCAATAGGGTAGCTGCGTAGGGGGTACTTCGAACCAATGGCTCCAACTGAGACATCGCTCCGATCAGCAGGAGAATCGGCTTGCCCTCGGACCGCCCCTTCACCTTCCACAACCTATCGAGAGCCCGCTCGTCGAACGGGGCTGCAGCTAGACCGTAGAAGCTTTCCGTCGGCAGAGCGATCAGCCCGCTCCGCTTGAGCAAGCAACGAACCGAATCTGCCAGTACAGGCGCGGTGGAAACGCCGTAGCGATCGATCGTTGCCATAGAAGGAACCATCCGCCCCTATTGCGTTATGCATGATGCGAGAACGCGCGATGCGCAATATCGGTTCGGTAGTGCGCATCTTGAAATGAAATCATCCTCGTTACCCGGTAGGCTTCCGCTTGCGCATCCGCCAGGGTTGTTCCACGCCCTGTGATTCCCAACACTCGCCCCCCGCCCGTTACGATCTCAGCCCCAGCGCGTCTTGTGCCGGCATGAAATACCATGGACTTCTGATCGTTCGAGGCCGGCAATCCGTGAATGGCGTGTCCTGTCTCGTAGGTGCCGGGATAGCCTCCCGAAGTCATGACGACACAGACTGCCGTCTCATCATGCCAGTCCACGGTCAATTGATCGAGCCGATGCTCGACCACGGCTTCGATCACAGCCAGCAGATCGGTCTTGAGCAATGGAAGTACAACCTGCGTCTCCGGATCCCCCATGCGGGCGTTAAACTCCAAAACGTAGGGCACCCCTTTCACAACCATCAGGCCCGCATACAGAACGCCCTGAAACGGACAACCCATGCGTGACAGGGCTTCGACCGCAGGATAGAGAACCTGCTCGGTGACCTGCTCGCGCAATGCCCTACCGCCGAGGGGCGCGGGACAATAGGCCCCCATCCCTCCAGTATTGGGCCCGGTATCTCTATCCCCAAGCCGTTTATGATCTTGAGCCGGCAACATCGGCACCACCGTCCGGCCGTCCGTGAAAGCCATGACGGTCAGTTCCTCGCCGTCAAGAAACTGTTCGATCAATACCCGTTGACCGGCCTGACCGAACACTGCATGCTCCATCGAATCGCGGACGGCTTGTTTTGCCTCTTCTCTAGTCTTTGCGACTACCACACCTTTCCCCTGCGCTAGCCCGTCCGCCTTCACTACTACTGGGAGCTCATGCTGGTCCAGATAGGCCAAGGCGGAAGCCATCCGATCGAAACTCTGCGCTCTCGCCGTGAGAATTTTTGCGTGGGCCATGATCTCCTTGGAGAAAACCTTACTGGCTTCGATGCGTGCAGCGCCCTTCGTCGGCCCGAATATTTTTAGCTTGGATTTACGAAATTCGTCCACAATGCCCAAGGCAAGGGGAGCTTCTGGTCCTACGACCGTCAGATCGATCTTCTCCGCCTGTACAAAAGTCATCAGCCCCGCGATATCGTCTGCCTTGATCGGCACACAGGTGGCAAGCGCTTCGATGCCGGCATTACCCGGTGCACAGTAGAGCGTGGGCATGCGGGCGCTGCGCGCAAGGGACCACACCATCGCGTGCTCGCGTCCCCCGCTGCCAACGATGAGGATTTTCACAAAGAACCCGTGTGTGATGGGTGATGCGTGACGCGTGATGCATTGAACAGGCGAAGAAACAGACAAAAGACGATTAAAGCGAAGAGCTTACATGTCTTGCTAAACTGATCATTCATCGCACATCACTATTCACACTTTTCTCAATGTCTGAAATGCCGCATGCCCGTAAGAATCATCGCCAGCCCATGCTCATCGGCAGCCTTGATAATTTCAGGGTCGCGAATTGAGCCGCCAGGCTGAATGACAGCTGTAATGCCGGCTTGCGCCGCCGCATCCAATCCATCCCGAAACGGGAAGAAGGCATCAGACGCCATCACGCAGCCCTTCACCGGCATTTGCGCTTTCATGGCTGCAAGCTTGACGCTATCCACCCGGCTCATCTGACCGGCGCCAATCCCCACGGTTTGACCAGGTTTGGCGTAGATGATCGCGTTCGACTTCACGTGCTTACAGACTGTCCATGCAAAGGCACAGGCTGCATATTCCTCATCCGTCGGTTTGCGCATCGTCGGGACTTGCAAGGATCGAATATCGGTCAGCACACCCAAATCCCTGTCCTGCACGATCAACCCGCCTACCAATTTCTTCAGATCGAAGCCTTCTTGTTTTACCTTCGCAAGCGGGCCGACATCCAGCAATCGCAGATCCTTCTTACGCTTGAGCTCCGCCAGCGCATCGTCTGCAAAGCCCGGCGCAATGACCACTTCGACAAACGTTGAAGTAATTTCCTTCGCCGCAGCCAGGTCTACAGGACGGTTAAATGCCAACACACCCCCGAAGGCCGAAATGGGATCGGTCTCACGGGCTTTCACATAGGCTTCCACCGGCGTGGTCCCAAGCGCGACACCGCATGGATTGTTGTGCTTGATGATCGCCACCGCGCAATCGTCATACTCTTTGGCAAGTTCCAGCGCCGAGTTCGCATCGAGAAAATTATTATAGGACATGGCCTTGCCATGCAGGATTTTTCCCCGCGACACCGACGGCTCGCTGGAATGCAGTTCACGATAGAACGCTCCTTGCTGGTGCGGGTTTTCTCCGTAACGAAGCGATTCAGCCAACTCAAATTGCAACGACAGCACTTTTGGAAACTTCGTCTCGCTGCCTTGCACCTGCTTCTCAAGATACCCGGCGATCAGACTGTCATAACGAGCCGTATGTTGAAACACCTTCATTGCCAACTCGCGTCGCAACTCGCGCGAGACGGTTCCGGCCTTTGCCGCATCGATCACGCGCTGGTAATCGGCCGGGTCCACGACGACCAGGACATCTTCATGGTTCTTGGCGGCAGAGCGCAGCATCGACGGCCCGCCGATATCGATATTTTCAATAGCCTCTTCGAAAGGACAGTTCGGCTTCGCGATCGTCGCTTCGAAGGGATAGAGATTGACCACGACCACATCGATGGGGCCGATCCCCTGCTGATCCATCTGCTGGACATGGGCAGGCACCGAACGCCGTCCGAGCAATCCTCCATGAATCTTGGGATGGAGTGTTTTGACACGACCGTCGAGAATTTCCGGTGAACCAGTATAGGCCGCCACATCGGTCACCTTCACTCCGGCCTCGCGCAAAGCCTTGGCAGTTCCTCCAGTCGATAGGATCTCCGCGCCAAGAGCCTCGAGACTCTTGGCCATCTCCACTACTCCGGTCTTGTCGGAAACACTGATCAGCGCCCGCTTGATGGCGGCCATGGTTCAACTCCTTGGATCGACTTAAATGGATAGGTGAATATTAGCTTGTGAAAGGCGGGCGAAGAATAACAAATGGGTCGATGAAGTTCAAGGAGAAGCCTAGCACCACCACCACAGCACAATTGCCAGTGTTTGCATTAGCGTCGACATCGCTCAACGTCCGAGTCGTTGCCAGGGAATGGCCCCCTCCCGCTCTCCTTTGTAATGCGCGGGATCGTGTTTCTCTTCTTTCTGCCCTTTGCCAGGCAACTCCCAATAGTCGAGTCCGAACCATTGATTAGTGAGGCTTTTCAAAAATTCCATGTCGGTGCTCGGGCGCTCGAGATCTTGGCGGAAGGCCATGGAAAATTCACTCCTCACGTAGGCATCGAATACAATCGGTTCGGCGAGCGACTGCCTGAAGGGCGTTTGATGGAGGGTCGCGACTTTCCCACGAATCGGTGAAATTGTGGCATTGCTCGAGCCCAAGTGATTGAACACATCATAACACCAGATCTTCGCATGGTCGTGGAACAAACCTGCCAGCCCCCCACAGACATATTTCGGCGGACCGAGAACGACGGAATCCAGGGCGCTGGCGTAAGCCCCGGCTACGAGGCCGATCTTCGAAACGACGTCCTGATCCCCGACATTGTCGGCATTTAGGAAGATGTGAAAAGCGTTTGGGAATCGTTGATCCACGTAGGCCTGGCCGACATTGGGTCCGGCGACGCCGAAGACTTTTTGCGGTGAATACCCGTGATTCGCAAGAATACGGGAGGCACCGGCGCTCCTCTGCACACCGCCGCTGTGGCCGGAGAGATAGAGGCGATCTGCCTGCCCTGCGTGGCGCATGATGTAGGCTGCCTCGTTATAGGCTGGGCCATGCGACAGATTGAACATGGACCAGAGCACATCGGTGATCGTGCCATGGCGATAGGGTGGACTATAAATATCGAAGTCCGGATAGGCGGCTCTGGTCCACATGGTCCAGAGTCCTGTGTCCTGCCCCCATTTGTCGCCGCCGTAAATCCCGCGTGACAGGAAAATCTTGTCGTGGACTCGCCCCGGTTCAGGCGCCTTGTCCCAATCCAAATGTTTAGGGCCTGCATTGAACTGAAACAGTTGCCCGACAAACGGGATTTCACCGATCAGATTCATCAAGCCCGGCAAAAAGTAATAGTAGGGTTCGTGTCCGATCTCTACCTCCAGAGCATTCCATGCTGTCCGTAAATTCTGCGCCGGGTAGAACAGGGGATTGTCTCTGCCTGAAAGGAGCCCAGCCACGGTGCTGAAAGGCATCTTGGCCACCTCGAAGGCAGCATTCTTCAAACCGATCGCAACGGCAAAGGGATAGCCGGTCCAATAGAGGACCCGCCGGGCAGTGGAAAGCTCAGGCATCGAAGTCTTCGCCTCCGCTATGTCTTGTTCGTAGAGCTTCTTGGATTTGCCTGCCACACCGCTCTTCATGCTATGTGCAAGAATGGGCTGAGGCGTTGCCTCGTTCGCATAGTCCAACTCATAGCCGAGATATTCTGTTGTGGTCGCCCTTTCGTCTTTGGCGCTCGCCTCAAGATTGAGCTTGTCGACGAAGTAGAACCGCATGCCGTAGCGAATCAGCGTATGATCTTCATCCCACGGAATTTCATAACCCAATACAAGGAATCGAACATCGCGCGTTCGATTGGTGCGAGCCTCTTTAGTTTCGCTGAGCAACTGGTCCGGCAAATCGTCCTTGGAAGTCAGAATTTTATACAGCGGCCTCGATTTGCTCGAACAGGCATTTTCGTCAGGAGATTCAGGCTTGCCGAACCATTGTGACCGGCGATCGCAGGCTCCCTCAGAGACCACGACTCCCTCGACTTCCCCTGCCCGTTCATCCGCGACAACCGGGACAAGGTCGATCAGTTTTTTCGCGAGCTTCCTGGAGCTCAGATACTCTTCAAAACGACGCAGATCTTGGTCCGGATCTGTCGCCTCGAATGCATAGGACGCGAGCCATTTCACTGAGCCATCGCTCAAGGGAGGCATATCCTTTGTGAAGCAGGCTAAATCCTTAACCGCATAATGCAATCGCTGTTCGAGTTCTATTTGAAAATTACGAAGGGTCCAGGATGGTGGAACCAGACGATCGTTCAGACCAAGTTTACCGATGACCTGATCGACCTCGGACTTCAGCACCACCGTGCAGCCTGGCCCTTTGTCCGGCCCTGCTACATCGATAGCGACAGAATATTTCCTGTCGTTAGACCCAATCGCACAGGCCTGCAGTAGTACGCATAGTCCAATGGCGCCGAAGCCGATCATCTGCTTACTCGTCATTGACAAGACCTTCCTTTCATACGACACACGTCGTATGGCTCTTGTAGGATGTTATTGTGTGGGCGATGTGAGCGGCAGATTCTCCACCGATTTGGCAATTCCGTCAAGCCGGCGTCCCTGAATACCCGAAGAATGTTGCCGTTTCGACTGTTGGGAGAATCGTGCCATCGTACTCCTGGAAACCCTTCAACCTATTGTCTAAGTTTTGGAGGGAAAGAGCCTTAGATGAGAGGAATTCAGTCTGGCATGAAGGGATACAATATGGTACTGTCTGAGGGCCAATCAGGCAGTGTCCGCTAGAGAGTTGATTCATGATACGTGCAGCGATTCTCGCCACAGGCGCTGTTGCACTGACGATCCTCGCAGTTCTTTGCGTTTCAAGCCACCTTCCTCCTGCAGTTTCGAAGCCCCTCGCGCCTGCCAGCTTTCATGCGTTGTTAGAACACAGAACTCTGACTCTCCGTGGCTCACTGCCCAGTGAGAGCAGCAAGGCTGTAATTCTCCAGCGGGCACGAGAACTCTATGGAGCGGCTCCTGGTCGTGTCATCGACGAACTGACGGTGGATCCGAGAGTGGGACCGGCAGCCTGGGTCGGCAATATTCCCAAAGCCCTCCCCATCTTAAGCCAGATGACGGAACGAGGGTCCATCATCATCGATGGGCGTTCCGTTGTCCTCAGCGGCCGAGTCGACGGCGATCGCACCAAAGCCACCCTGTTGCGTGAAATTACGCCTCTTACGCAGACGGGACTCGCACTGGAAGATCATATTCTGGCAGCTCAAGCCCCGATCCAGATCCAAGCCCCGGCCTCCGCGCTCCAAAAGAAATTGAACGAGGTTCTTGCTCATGCCTCTATCGAATTCGACTCCAATACGGCGACGATCACGCCCCGTAGCCGCGCCACATTGGACCAACTGATCACCCTCATACAGCGAGCTCCCAACACTGCCATTGAGATCGGTGGCCATACGGACAAATACGGCGCGCCTGACTATAACCTTCAACTCAGCCGCCTCCGAGCGGACGCAGTGCGACGCTACTTCCTCAGCCACGGTTTGGCCAACCAGTTCACCTCCGTCGGCTATGGCGCGTCACGCCCCCTATCGGCGGCCCAGACGCGGGCCGGCCTCCAGCACAACCGGCGCATCGAATTGCGCATAAAAGGAGTTGGCGACCTATGATCCTCATCAGCCAGATCCTGGGATGTCTTATCGTCGCAGCAGGTATCGGCGGCGCCGTTGGATGGCTGCTGCAATATCTGCCCACCAGGCAACTGACACAACAGTTCAGGGACATCACCGCCACGTTGCGTCTCAAAGAGCAGCGGCTCGAGAAGGCACAATATGAGTTGAAGGTCCAAACCGCGTCGATGCACATGCTCGAGAGCAAGACGCTCGAAGCGGAGACGCTGCTGCAATCCACCAGGCAAGAGGTCTCAACGCAACAGAACCGTCTCCAAGCGCTGCAACAAGAGTTGGCCTTTCGCACAGAAAAGTTGGCGGCTTTGGAGGCGGAAGGCCCCTCTGCATCCCTCCTGACAAACGAGCAGGAGACGGCCATTGTGTCAGAAGAAGAAAATGTCCGGCGATTGCATCTTGTACGCCAGGACGCTGAACAGGCGCTCGAATCTCACAAACAAGAACAGCAGGACCTTCAGCATCGCGTCACAGAATTGGAAACCGCCGTGGCAGAAACTGCGTTGCTACGCGCGCGAGTGGAAGAACTCGAGCCGGCTCAAGGACGGGTCCATTGGCTCGAAGTACAACTCAGCGAACGGGATGTCGAACATCGGACAGCGCTGCATCAACGAGACGACCAATTGGCTGAACGAGATAGAAAGATTTGCGAACTCGAACGGCTCCAGCCACAAGTGCAAGAACGAGAAGCGGCATTGGCTCAGAGAGAAATACAACATGCCCATGCCCTCGCACAACAGGAGGCGCAAATTGCTAAGTTGCAAAAACAGCTTGCGGCGCAAGACACAGTCGGCGCGCAACTCCTGCTCAATGAGAAAATCTTGTGCGAACGAGATGAACGGATCGACGGCCTCCAGCGCCAGATTCAAGGATTCGAAGCGCAGCAGCAGGGCCACACTGCGCAGGCAAAGATAGTAGAAGAAAAGGAAGAGGAGATCGCCCGTCTTCGTAAACGCCTCGTCGAAGTACGGGCCGCACTCCGCATCAAGACCGATAGGGAAGCCACGGCTCCTCGCCAGTCCCGCCAGAATGGCAGCCAATTAAGTTTACTGTCGGAACAGACGCAAGCGGCACATACGGCAAAGGAAGGGCAGAAAGACGACCTGAGTAAGATTCACGGGATCGGCCCTGCATTTGCCAAGACTCTGAACAAGATGGGGCTGCACACCTACGTACAGATCGCGCGCTGGAAGCCGGAGGACATCGACAAGGTCGCAAAGAAACTCTACACCGCCCCCGAACGCATTAAGCGGGATAAGTGGGTTGAGGAAGCCAAGAAGGAACATTACCGCAAGTACGGCGAGCGGCTCTGACAGGATACTGAAAAGCAGGGTGAGATGGCTGGATTGATCCTCGTGCGAGCGCAACGCTCCCTCTCATCCTTCGGGAACCGTGCGTTCCGCGAGCAGGAGGACGACCTGGCTCCCCGTTACCCTTTCCCCTTCATCAGTTGAATCACACTCCTCATCGTCACTTGGTCGTCGTCGAATCCGCCGTGTGTTGTGCTCTTCGATTCCTTGCCTGGTGCAGCCCATGTATGAACATTTGCCAATTGCTTCGCGGCAATCATGTCGTTGAAATGCTTCTCCAAGCCTAGTATTGGGGTCGGTCGTCCCTGTTCGAGCGACTGCGAGACCAGATAGAGTAGCGAACGGCTGTAGCCCAGAATCGGTTTGCAGGTTGGATCCTTCTGTTCGATATCGTCGGAGAGATGGAATTGATTGAAGCGTTTGACTCTGCCCTTCTTGATGGCTGGGATGACCGTCTCTTCAAAGAGATCGACTCGTACCGCCGGAGCCATAAAATTCACGGTCTCGAATGTCCAACCCTGCTCCCCCATCCGATGGACCACATGACTGTGTAAGATGGAGCCGGCCGAATGGCCGATGAGATGCAATCGCACCTTGGAGAGATCGGCAAAGTGCGGCGACGCCTGGCAGGCTCGATAGAGCTTCATGCCACCACTCTCGGCCGTACTGGAAATCGCGTCTGCATTTTGTTTCATCTCGCTCCAGATCGCCGTCCCTGGCGAGGCCAGTAGTTTTTCGAGCCGCTCGTTCCACCAATTCTTGGCGCTGTCGAACAATCCGCCGGTCGGGCGCTCCTGGTTCTTGAGGACATCCTCAAGCCGCCCCTTCAGCGTAGACCAGAGGTCGGTTTCCCACATAAGAAAGATCGGGAAAATCTTCTGTTCATACATCGCGGGAATCCATTTCGCTGCAGTTTCTCCTGCATCGTCTTCGGACGTCAGACCGCCGTGCGCGTAAATCGCGACGTCCACTGGATCGTTCTTGCCCAGACCCCATGCGGTTCGAGCCCTGCCGAGATGGTCCGTCACCAGTGCCGTGATGTCGGACTCCTGTGTGCGGAAGTCACCGGTATTGCTCAGCCGGCCATTGTTCTCCATATCGATAATAAAGGGACTGATCTCGCGTTTCCGTAACGAAGACTCCCCGGCCAACTGCACCTTGCCTGCATCGAGACGCAAGGTGGGCGAGTGCGCGATTTCCAGATGGAGTTCCGTCACGACACCCAGCTGAGTCACCCAACAGTCCATCGCATGGTCGAGCCAGTCTTCATAGGGTAATACGGCGCGGCCACTCGTACCCCAACCGCGGCCCCAGGAGTTATGAACGATAAATCCGTCCTGATTGTAGCCGACGATTGCAAAGGCATGGCCCCCGTCGCTCAGACCTGCCTTCCGCCGTGGAATCACCCAATAGCGGCCTTTGCTCTGTGATCCCTTCTTGAATCCCTCCTCCCAACCTGAGTGGCAGACGACGCTGGCATAGAGAATCCCAATCTCGTTGAGTGCGACATGCATATCGGCGACCGATCTCGTGTCGACACGGTAATAGGCACCGAGCGGACGTTGGACTGCATCCAGCCACCAGTCGTCCGCACACTTTGCCACATGCGGCGTCGGCATGTTCTCCGAGGTCCAGAGCCGATCCGAGCAGACGCCGTGTTTGTACCAGCCTTTCATCGCCCCGCGCAGGCTCGACCCTGTATCGACATCCGGGGCGCCGGGAAACTCATCGTAGCGCCGCGCCATCGAGTACAACATGAAGGGAGAGACGCAACAATCCTTCTGCTTCCGTTTGGCTGCTTGCTGCAAGTGACAGACAACGCTGGCTAGCGCAAAGCCGGTACAGGCATTGGTCTGTTTCTGATCGAGCACAGGGATGTCGGCCTTAGGATCGAACACCAAGTCCGGCACGACCGCCACCGGAGGCATATAGAGCCTGTCCCGAAGATCGAGTCGATCCGGCACCACGTTGCGTATCGCGGTAGCCTTAATGCCAGGCTTTCCGGCTCTTCCTACCATCGCTGTGCTCTTTGCCATGAGAAACTCCTTTCGGATCTGTGTAGGCATCGGGTGAAAGTCAGTTCCTTGTTTTTTTAATTCAAGAGAACCTGACCTGCATTATCAGAAGATTCCCTCACCTCGTCAAACAGGATTCAGCTATCGATCCAGAGGAAAATGACCCTCCACGGCTGCTCATAATCTCTCAGGAGTGGGGCTTGATTGATCTCTCACTGCGCGCTACTTTTTATCCGCCCTACCCTCCGATTGCTTCGCAATCGATTTCCCACGACGTGCCATGTGCCCAGGCAAGGCCCACAATTTTCTCCATCTCTCGTCAAGGGAGTGGCCGAGACTACCCTTTACTGCGCGCATTGAACGAGCACTGTTTCATCGTGCGCGTTCTGCGAGCAAGAAGGGTACCTGGCCACTCCCTCTTGTCACGCAGAAGCCGTGCGTTGCACACGCACAGGAGATCAATCAAGCCCCATCCCTTCCTCTGCTCCTGGAGCAAAAGATCAGCAGGGGTGTCATTTCATCGGTTTGACTTCACCTTCCTTGCCCTCCTAGAATCCCGCCATGGCTTCGTCCTTCGTCCATCTCCATCTCCACACTCAGTTTAGTCTTCTCGACGGCGCAAATCAGATCGAGCCGCTCGTACAGCAGATCAAAGCCTTTGGACAGCCGGCTGTAGCCATGACCGACCATGGCAATATGTTCGGCGCCATCGAGTTCTACCGCAAAGCCAAAGACGCAGGCATCAAACCTATCATCGGCTGCGAAGCCTATATGGCGCTGGGCAGCCGGCACGCGAAGAAAGACAGCGGTCTTGCCCACAACGACTACTATCATCTGATTCTTCTGGCTCGAAACCTGACCGGCTATCAAAATCTGATCAAGCTCGTCAGCAAAGCATATCTTGAAGGTTTCTACTATAAGCCTCGTATGGATAAGGAAATTTTGAAGGAGCATCACGAGGGATTGATTGCCTTGTCAGGCTGCCTCAGCGGCGAGATTCCCTATCTTATTGGCCAGAAGGACATGGCGGGCGCTATGGCTGTGGCTGGGGAGTTTCAGGAAATATTCGGGAAAGAGCATTTCTATCTTGAGGTACAGGCGAACGGACTGGATCACCAGAGAGTCGCAAATAGCGGCCTGCTCGAGATCGCCAAGAAGATGGACATTCCCCTGGCCGGCACCAACGATTGCCACTACCTCAAGAAAGAAGATTTCCGTCCTCACGAGCTGATGCTCTGTCTCCAAACCGGCAAGACGATCAGCGATAAGCACCGTATGAAGTTCGATACAGATCAGCTTTATGTGAAATCGACGGAAGAAGTCTCGGCCGCCTTTATCGAGTTCCCCAATGCCGTTGCCAATACCTGCCGGATTGCGGCCAACTGCGACCTGCAGTTGGCGCTGAACAAGACGCATCTACCGCAATACACGGTTCCCGAGGGCTTCACAAGGGAAACCTATCTGGAGCGTCTCGCGCTGGATGGATTGGCGGCCAGGCTACAAACACGGCCCAGCCAGATCCTGCCGGCCACCTATGAGTTTCGTCTGCGTGAAGAGCTGACGATCATCTGTTCGATGGGGTTCGCCGGCTACTTCCTCATCGTTTGGGACATCATCAAGTTTGCCCGCTCACGTAATATTCCGGTCGGTCCAGGGCGAGGGTCCGCAGCCGGAAGCCTTGTCGCCTATGCGCTGCGCATCACGGACCTCGACCCCCTCGTCTATCAGCTCCTTTTCGAACGGTTTCTGAATCCCGAGCGCGTGTCCCTCCCCGATATCGACATGGACTTCTGCATGGAACGCCGGGGCGAGGTCATCAACTATGTGGTCGACAAGTACGGCAAGGACCATGTCGCCCAGATCATTACGTTCGGGACGCTCGGAGCGAAAGCCGCCATCCGGGATGTGGGCCGTGTGTTGGAAATCCCCTATGCCGAGGTCGATCGTGTGGCCAAGCTCGTGCCGAATCAGCTCAACATGACCCTCCAACAGGCGCTCGAACAAGAGCCGAAACTCCGCGATCTCATCGAAACCGATACACGAGTCAAAGAACTGATGGGCATTGCCCGCTCGCTTGAAGGCCTGGCCCGCCATGCCTCGACTCACGCCGCGGGTGTGGTGATTTCTGAGGGTCCGCTCACGGACCATGTGCCCCTCTATAAGGGAGCCAACGACGAAATCGTCACCCAATATTCGATGGGAGACGTCGAGAAAATCGGGCTCGTCAAATTCGATTTCCTGGGGCTCAAAACTCTCACCATGATCAAACGGGCCGAAACTTTGATCAACCAGAGACATTCCGGCCAGCCCTCACTGGTCATGGAGCAGATACCCTTCGACGACTCAAAAACCTTCGCGCTTCTTTCATCGGGAAAGACGATAGGCCTCTTCCAATTGGAAAGCTCGGGAATGCGAGACCTCTTGACCGGTCTCAAGCCGGACCGTTTTGAGGACATCATCGCCATCATTGCCCTCTATCGTCCCGGACCGATGGACCTGATTCCCGACTTCATCAAACGAAAGCAGGGCAAGATTCCAATCGTCTACGAAGTGCCTGAGCTTGAACCGATCTTGAAGGACACCTATGGGGTCATCGTCTATCAAGAACAGGTGATGGCGATCGCCAACCGCGTAGCGGGCTTCTCGCTCGGCCAAGCCGACATTCTCCGGCGTGCCATGGGTAAAAAGAAGCCGGAAGAGATGGAGAAGTTGCGCGCACAGTTCCTGGCCGGCGCCAAGACGAACAAGATCCCCGAGAAGAAAGCGGACAAACTCTACGAGCTGATCCAGAAATTCGCCGGCTACGGGTTCAATAAGTCGCACGCCGCGGCCTACGCCGTCGTCTGCTACCAGACCGGCTATTTGAAAGCCCATTACCCGACCGAGTTCATGGCAGCTCTGATGACTACCGACATGGGCAATGCCGATAAGATCGTCGGCTACTTCACGGAATGCCGGGACTTGAACATCAAAGTCCTGCCCCCCGACGTCAACGAGAGCCATAAGAACTTTACCGTGGCGGATCGCGCTATCCGGTTCGGCTTAGCCGCCATTAAGAATGTCGGCGAAGGCGCTGTCGAATCGATCATCGACATTCGGAACACAGGCGGCCCCTTCAAATCCTTCTTCGAGTTCTGCCGGCGCGTCGATCTACACAAGGTGAACAAACGTATGCTCGAGGGGTTGATCAAGACCGGCGCATTCGATTCAACCGGCGCCAAACGCTCTCAGCTGGCTGCGGTTCTGGATCAAGCGGTGGAAGACGGTGCGGCCGCTCAGCGCGAGCGGGATCTGGGGCAGACCAATATTTTTGGCGACGAGCCGGGCGAACAAGATTCAACTGAGCATCCTGCCATGCCGCCTCTCCCCAATATCCCCGAATGGGATCAAAGCGAGCGGCTGAAACAGGAGCGGGAACTGACCGGCTTCTATATTTCCTCCCATCCGTTGGCGCGTTACGAGGCCACCATCCAAGCCCTTGCCTCGACCTCGACCGTCGGCCTGTCCGAATTGACGGATGGCCGGGAGGTCAAACTCTGTGGAATCGTTACAACCGTCAAGAGCATGCTGACCAAGAAGGGCGACCGGATGGCCTACCTCAGCCTGGAAGATCTCCAAGGCATGGTCGAGGTCATCGTCTTTCCCGATCTCTACAAGAATGCCGTGGATTTACTGGTGCCGGAACGCCTGGTGCGTGTTACCGGTACGGTGGACCGCGGAGACAAGGGCATGAAGATTCGAGGAAGTAAGGTCGAGCCGCTGGCCGAAGTGCAGGCGCAAGCGATCAAGCGAGTCCATATCAGACTGCTGGATCACCCCGACACAACGGAACAGTTACCCCGCCTCCGTGAGGTCTTTCTTCGTCACCCTGGGAGCACCACGATCGCTCTGACTCTTCGAATGGACTCGACCCTGGAAGCCGAAACAGCCCCACTCCCCCACCTGACCGTCACCCCCAGCGAACGATTTGTGGCCGATGTTGAAGAAGTGCTAGGCAAGGGGGCCATTTTTCTGCTATCTTAAGCCCTAGTTCAAGACTGTTATTTGGTTTATTTGGTTCATCCGGTTAGTTTTTTTTCAACCAAAAAACCAAACAAACCAGTTAGACGCCTATGCACGATTATCTCGAATTTGAAAAACCGATCCGCGAGATCGAAGAAAAAATTGAAAAGCTGGCGACGGCTCCTGCAGGGAAATCCCAGGACGAGATTCGCAAGCTGCGGATCAAGCTGGCCCAGGTTGAACATACTCTCTACAGTAAACTGACTCCCTGGCAACGAACGCAACTCGCCCGACATCCCCAACGGCCCAGCACCCTCGATTACATCGGTCATCTGTTCAGAGACTTTCTTGAGCTCCATGGAGACCGCTCATTCGGCGACGATCGCGCCATCGTTGGAGGCTTCGCGACCTACAATGACCGGTCGATTATGGTCATCGGCCATCAAAAGGGAAAGACCCTCAAAGAGAGGATGCAACGGAACTTCGGCATGCCGAACCCCGAAGGCTATCGAAAAGCCCTGCGTCTGATGAGGATGGCCGAGAAATTCGGACGCCCGATCGTGACCTTTATCGACACACCCGGCGCCTACCCTGGCATCGGCGCGGAAGAGCGTGGCCAGGCCGAAGCTATAGCCCGCAATCTGTATGTCATGTCCCGGCTCGCTGTTCCGATTATTTCCATCGTCATCGGTGAAGGCGGCAGCGGAGGAGCGCTCGCATTGGGCGTCTCGGATCGCGTGCTGATGCTGGAGCACGGAGTCTATTCCGTTATTTCACCGGAAGGCTGTGCCGCCATTCTCTGGGACGATCCGACCAAAGTTCCCGATGCCGCCTCTGCCTTAAAGATGACGGCGGTCGATCTGGTCGACCTGCATATTGTCGATGAAGTGATTCCGGAACCGCTCGGAGGCGCCCATCGGGATCTCAATGCTATGACCGAACGTGTCGCCAAGTCCCTCAGCAACCAGCTTGCCCAGCTCAACGATCTTTCTCTCCCGCAGTTGCTGGCTCAGCGTGACCAGAAATACCGGTCCATCGGAGCCGTCAACGGGCTGGCCGCCACGCCTCGATAAGTCTCGACCCTCCGCCCACCATCTCTTTTCTGTAACAGAACCCCCGGCAACTCTGATCCGATCACACTACGCTTCACACTTCACCCTTCACATTTCACGCTTTCCACTCTCTGCGAGCCACGCTGCCGCGCCTGCGCCGGCCGCCTGACCGGTGGCAAAACAGGCGGTGAGTAGATAGCCGCCGGTCGGCGCTTCCCAGTCCAACATTTCTCCAGCACAAAACAGCCCTGGCAGCGCCCTGACCATCAACCGTTCGTCGAGCGCCTCGAAGACCACTCCACCCGCTGTGCTGATCGCCTCCTCCAGTGGCCGAGGCGCAACAAGCCGCAGGGGCAAGGATTTAATCGCAGCAGCCAGACGAACCGGATCCGCAAAATTCTCTTTCGAGACAACTTCGCGAAGCAGGCCTGCTTTCACACCTTCGATGTGGGCCTGCCGTTGAAGATGTGTCGCCATAGTCCGTTTGCCACGCGGACGCGACAAGTCGTGGATCAAACGCGGCGCATCACGATCGGGAGCCAGATCCAAACGCAATGTGGCAACACCCTTCGCCGAGATTTCAGCGCGAAGAGCGGCAGAGACGGCATAGACCACGCCTCCTTCTACTCCGGTCTTGGTGATCACGAATTCCCCCGGATGCCAGGACTCACCGCCGGCAGCATTCCGCATGACAATCGCCACCGACTTGACCGGAGACCCGGCAAATTTGGCAAGAAAATGTTCGCTCCAGCCTACGTCGAATCCACAGTTCGCCGGCAGCAACGGTGAAATCCGAAGGCCACGTTTTGCCAACAGCGAGACCCAGGAAGCATCGGAACCGAGTGTTGGCCAACTGCCTCCACCGAGCGCAAGCACCACTGCATCTGGCTGGACAGAGACCTTGCCCTCCGGCGTAACAAAACACAACGCCCCCTGCTCGTTCCAGCCGGACCACCGATGTCTCATGTGAAATTGCACACCGGCCTGACGCAATCTGCGAAGCCATGCGCGCAGCAAAGGCGCCGCTTTCAGATCGGTGGGAAAAACACGCCCGGAAGAGCCGATGAACGTTTCGATGCCGAGACCGGCAGCCCAGGTCCGAAGCGCATCCGGCCCGAACGACGAAAGCAGCGGCGCTATTTTTGCACTCCGTGCCCCATAGCGTGAGAGAAACTTCTGAGCCGATTCCGAATGCGTGAGATTCAGGCCGCCTTTTCCGGCCAAAAGAAACTTACGACCGACCGACGCCATAGAGTCATAGAGATCGACCTGGAAGCCTGCAGCACTCGCCGATTCTGCGGCCATGAGTCCGGCCGGTCCTCCACCTATAATGGCAATGTTCATCTTGCCCCCCGGTTCTCTCTTCTCATGCAAGTAAGCAGTTCGTCTGTTATCCGGCTAATCTTGCTTCTTTTGCATGCGCATCAAAGACCCTACGTGCAGACGAGATCCGCGTCAAGCTCGTCGCTTCGGTTGCAAGGATGTTAGTCCGTTACTGCTAGGCATACTATTAATATATCCCCGCTACCCCATCTTTCGTAGGGATACCCCCTCTTCTGCGGAGCTCGAATCATGCCTGTTTTAGTTTTCTTTCATCGTTTTTTCAGTTCCCCCATATATGGCAAGAGTAGTTTGTCTCCCATGTTCATCGATCGATATCAACAACTATTGACCGTGGACGCATCGGACGACGGTCAGGTGCGCCGAATGAATCATACAATGGCACCGATCTACGCAATGAACTCGAGCCACAGGAGTCCGAAAAGCAACCAACATGACGGAAGAGGATTCCGAAGAGTGAAGAACAGGAAACGTGCTAACAGCAAAAACCAGTCTGTCCTAAATCGTTAGCGTTAACTCACCAGGAGGTTTGTATGTCCGTTCTATCAAAATTACAAGCAGCCGCATTCGCGGCAATGCTTACCACTGCGGCCTTGCCCGCACATGCGGTACTGGAAAGAGTCGGTCCCCCGAGTTCCGCCCCATCTATCGGCGGCTTCCCAACCTGGTACCAAGACACCAGTGGCCTGGCGCTGGAATTCTGCGACCCCCGGAATCTGGCGGAGGTAGCCGGGGGATGGTGTCTTCTGCTTCCTGCCAATGTGCCGGCGGTACTGGAACTGTTCCCCACGAATTTCTTCGACGAACATTTCTACTATGCCGCAGCTTCAGCTCCGCTGACCATGTCGAACGGCAGCAAGGCTCTCTTGACCATGGCCGAGGAAGCAGCCTTCGCAACTGGGAACCCCGTTCCCGGTGCCCAAATTACCTTCTCTCGCATCCGGGTCAGTCTTGGACCAATCCCAGTTACCGGGACCTACCGGATTATCCATCCCTATGGTGAAGAGCTGATTGACGGTATTGCCGGGAGTCGTATCTTCTTTACAGAAGACATTGGCATCGGCTGCACGCTAGGCAGCTTCGACTGCTCACTGAATTCGCGCCTCGGCCCGTTCTTACTGCCATCGGGTAGCCCAGGCGGTGCCGAAATGCCCCCGCTAACCGCGGCAAATCCAACGCCGGACAGTAATCTCCTGAACTTCCCAGCCGGCGTGACAACGCCGTATCCAGGTACGGGGAAAGCTTACATCGCGGATCCTGCCCGCATCGGACCGGTCACCGGTAGTTCGCTGCCCGCTTTCACCGACTCGCAGGGAAAACAGCGCAACCACAACATGTTTCGCGTCGAAGGACCAGTTGGGTCGAAATTGGGCATAGATCCCGCTACCGGAGTATCCGTCGATTTCATTGAAACCTCCAACTTTTCTCTGATGGGGCGAGTCTTCACCGGTGTCATGCCTGGCCGCGTCAACGTCGAAGGCTCCTACTATGCCCGAAACAGTGTGGACCAGAAGCTGGATGTCTTTGCCACAGCCTTCCCCACCACCCAAGGACGGCTCCCAACCCAGCCTCGACCCTCCGCCGTCGCACCGCAACTCACGTTCTTCAATGCGCCCTGTGCTGGTACTGTCGATGCAACCGGCACAGTCCATCCTCCCTTCAGCGCTCCGGTAGGAGCCATCGAGACCCAGATGTTTGCTGCCGGCAGCAGCTACTGGGGGAATATCCATCCCACGACCATTCCCACGGCAGTCTGTGTAAAAGATAGTAGCGCGCGCGATGCAAACGGCAATATCGTTCCAACCTTTAGCCCTGAGATCGTCACGGATGAGGTGACCATTAGCCAGGCACTCTATGATCGGAGCACCGGAACCTTGACAGTCGCCGCCAGTTCGAGCGATGTGGCTGTGCCACCAACGCTGACCTTGGCCTATGGAACCTTCCTGGGCGACCTCGTAAACGGCCAGATCGCTGTGCCGAGCCTCATCGCCCCTCCAAGCAAAGTCCGTGTGCTCTCAAGCGCACTGGGCGAGCGCGAGTACCAAGTGAGCACAAGTTTCGCCACCGGCGCTCCGTCAAGCATCCCCATCGCCACAAACGATTCCTTTACATTCCTGGAGGATTCTGGTCCACAGAGCCTCATCGTGCTGGCCAACGACAGTAATACGACCGGCGGTACAGTTACGCTGACGTCCCTTCCGAAACTCGGTAGCGCAGTGCTCAACGCCGGTGGAGACGTGACCTTCACAGCGAATCTTAACGCCAACGGTGCGGATGCCTTCACCTATACGGTGACAGCCAATGGACAGGTTTCGAACACCGCCACAGTCACAATCAACATCACTCCGGTGAACGACCCACCAGTCGCGGTGAATGACAGCTTCTCCGCGATCCTGAATACGTCCGTTCAGTTGAATGTCCTGGCCAACGACACAGATCCTGACGGCGCAACAGATCTTGCCGCAGCCCAACTCGTGACATCACCGGCAGCGGGTGCCACCGTGACGGGCGGGGCCGGCGGTGTATTCACCTTCAATGCCACCGCAGCCGGCACCTACAGCTTCACCTACCGAGCCGTGGATAAGGCTGGAACCATCTCAGCCAACACAGGGACAGTAACTGTGCAGGTTGCAGCGGCGGAAACGATCAGCATCATCCGTGCTGAGTACGTCAGAAGCAAGAGCCGTCTGAGGGTACAGGGCACCATCTCCCCGGCCGCAAACCAGACGATCACGGTCGAATTTGTTAATGCGGCTGGTGTTGTACTTGGTCAAGCAGGCAGCACCGTCGAGACAGCCGGCGCCTGGCTACTCGACACGGTTGTGCCCTTGCCGGTCGGAACCACCATAGTTAGAGTCTTGTCGAACGGAATACCTCGAGCAGCCTCTGCGCTGACCCTCAAATAAGCGGGAAGAGCAACAGGAATATACCAGCCCCACGGCTGCTGAAAGGAAGCCCGGATCGCAAGATTCGGGCTTCCTAACACGAAGCATTTCAGGAGAACAGTTCGTGTGGCAAATTCGCGGGCCAGCAAACTTATATATACATGCCCCCCCACAGGAGGAATAGCGCGCTCCGTAAGTCCACACTATTCTCTTGTATGAGAAGATCATCAAGGGAATGGGTAGCGTTTCAGTGGGTCGTGAACACAGAAAGAAAGGTCGATATGCAACGCTTCCGTGCTAGTTTTTTAACGCTTGCGATCACGGTAAGCCTGTTGCTCTGGGCAAGCATTGCCACCACGCCGGCCATGGCTGCCAATGTGCAGTTCGACTTCACTGGAATAGTGACGAGTGTCACTGGCGACAGTGTCGGCATTCAATCACAGTATGGAATTCAAATGGGCTCAGTGTTGACGAATGGCCTCTTCAGGCTAGACCACGGGTCGGCTACCAGACTCGATGCGTTAAATTTTCCCGGTACGTACTCTATTCCCGTGGATAAACTATCTTTGACTCTTGGTAACCTCATAGTCGACAATTTAGGGCAAAATATACCGAGCTCAGCTGGTTCTTTGGCTGTGTCACATTCATCGAGTAACGACTCCTACCTCATCATCACAGCCTTCAACAACAACGCTAATGTTCTGTTGGGCGCACTTGCCATTGAACTCTCCGATGGCGATGGCACATACCTCACGAACCTGCCCCAGCTACCGACTGGTCCACCGGCTCTAGGTTCCTTTACCAGCAGGACCTTTCGCCTCGATCTCTTCACGAATGGCAACACTGTTCCTCAAGGCACCGTCACTGGTATCATCGCGCCAGTACCCTTGCCACCAGCAGTCATTTTATTCGGCGCAGGGCTTGTGGGCTTGGCTGGATTGGGTGCGAGAAATTGGCGGCAGAGGACCGCGCAACCTAGCTTGCCAGAGGCATAGAGGGACAGGCACCTGTCAGAGGCAGGAGCCAGTCCCTCCTTGGACTCCGCATGCCAGTCTCGCCCGTCCCGCCAGTCTCGCGTGTTCGCGCACTATCCATGATGTTTCACCCTCGCAAACAGGCTATACTCACACAGAACGATGGAAGAATCAGAACCAGTACAAGTGGTTGAACTTCGGCTCAGCTACCGCTATGTCACGGCAAACCCCTGGGTTGTGCAGGCCATCGGAGGGTTTTTATCCGCCTATTTCATGGAGCACCCAGGGTTTCGCGTGCAACGACACATTGAAGAACTGGAGTCAGGCACACACCTATGGGCATGCGAGGTCCCTCCTACCATGAAGTTCCTCAGACTTCTGAAGCGGCTGAAGGAAGATATTCCCCCTTGCACCGCCCAGGAGATCGCCACCGATCTTCCCGCGCGCCCTCGCTATCTCATCGATTGTCCTGAGTGAGCCGGAACGAACAAGTGTGCTGATAGTTAGATGCGCTGGAAACTCATACTCGGCACGATAACGTTGGTAATGGGCCTCTCTGCCCACTTTGCAACGTTAACATTGGGCGCCAGCGAGCTGGCTCTCCCCAGACCCGATCACATTGTGATTGTGATTCAAGAAAATCATTCCTTTAGCCAAATTATCGGTTCACCCGATGCACCTTACATCAATAGGCTCGCAACCCAAGGCGCCCTCTTCATGCAGTCCTTCGGCATCACGCATCCAAGCCAACCGAACTATCTCGCATTATTCTCCGGGTCGACGCAGGGCGTCACCGACAACTCATGCCCCCATAGCTTCACGACAGCAAATCTTGGGCACGAGTTGCTCGCAGCAGGACTGACATTCATCGGATATTCTGAGAATCTTCCTTCCGCCGGCTCTCTCATCTGCAACGTGGGATCCTACGCGCGCAAGCATAATCCTTGGTCAAATTGGCAGGGTAGCTTGAGCAATGGACTTCCGGCATCGGCTAATTTATCCACGACGAGTTTCCCTGCCGAATACAGCAACCTCCCTACTGTGAGCATGGTCGTGCCGAGCCAGACCCACGACATGCACAACGGCAAGGACCCGGATAGGATTCGAGCTGGTGACCGATGGCTCCGGAAACACCTGGATACCTATGTCCAGTGGGCACAGACACACAACAGTCTGTTGATCGTGACCTGGGATGAGGATGATAAGAATGAAAACAACCGAATCCCAACACTCTTCGTCGGCCCCATGGTCCAAACCGGTCGCTACAACCAGCTGATTACCCACCACAGCCTCTTACGCACGATTGAAGACCTCTACGGACTTCCCCATGCGGGCGCAAGCGAAGACACAGTGCCAATCACACAGATCTGGAGACCCACCGAGCACCCATGATCCTTCCCTATCTGTTCCCAACACAATCGGCCGCCGGCATAATTTGATGCAGCAATTCCTTCAAACTAACCATTTCGGCATGCTTGCGTAAATCAATCGCGGGTTTGAGCCAATCTAATGCAAAATCGGAGAAGAGCTTGCGGGAAGGATCCTGGTCAGGGCTGATGAGGCTCAACCCCTGTAGCCATCAGGGTTCATACTCTGCCAGCGCCAAGCATCGGCGCACATGGCGCTGAGCCCCCGTTCTGCTCGCCAGCCTAACAGTTCAAATGCCCGTTGCGGGTCGGCATAGCAGGAGGCAATGTCGCCGGGCCGTCGAGACGCAATCTTATAAGGCACAGACCGCCCGCTTGTCTGCTCAAAGGCCTTCACGATATCCAGCACGCTATAGCCAGTGCCAGTGCCCAAATTCACGGTCAGACACTCGGCCATCGTTGGCGACCGCTCCAGAGCCGTCAAGGCTTTCAGGTGGCCCAAGGCCAAATCCACGACATGGATATAATCCCGCACCCCGGTCCCATCCGGAGTCGGATAATCGTTGCCCCACACGTTGAGGTAGACCCGTCGGCCTACTGCGACCTGCCCGACGAAGGGTAATAAATTGTTGGGAATACCCTGAGGATCTTCACCGATCAAGCCGCTGGCATGGGCACCGGCCGGATTGAAATAACGTAAGAGGCCAAGCCGCCAGGAGGGGTCGCTGCGGTGCAGATCGCGCAAGATCTCCTCAATGATCAGCTTCGTTCGCCCATAGGGATTGGTGGCAGAGAGGGGATGATCTTCCGTCAGCGGCAGCCGAATCGGATCGCCGTAGACTGTAGCGGAGGAGCTAAACACCAGGGTCTTCACTCTACAATCCCCCATCGCCTCAAGCAGACGCAGGGTACCGACCACATTGTTGTCATAGTAGGCCAGCGGTTGTGTCGCAGACTCCCCCACCGCCTTAAGTCCGGCAAAGTGGATCACCGCACTGGCCCCACTTTCCCGCAGGGCCATTTCCAAAGCCGCGCGGTCTCGAATGTCCCCTCGCACCAGGCGCAGCTTCTTCCCGGTGATTCGCTCGACCCGCGCCAGCGCCTCAGGATGGCTATTGGAAAAATTATCGAACACCGTGACGTCATAACCTGCGTCAAGCAGCTCCACGCAGGTATGAGATCCGATATAACCAGCGCCGCCAGTGACAAAAATCATAGAGGCCTCACTATGGAGTGATGATAGTAGAACCTACCCAGACAAACGAATCACGTCAAGGAATGATCGGTACTGCAGCGAACACCAGGGCCTCCCACGTTGGTAATACGGGCAATCACCTGCCCTTCGACGGACCGATGTCTTCCTGGTTCGACGCCTTAGGTATTGTCGTGCCCCAGGTGCCGGCGATTGTAGGTTGCCCTTGGAGGCTGAAATACCCGGAGAATCTCCGATTCCATTTCAGAAGAAGAACGCTCTGGCGGAGAGGTCTAGCCCGCGGTTGACTTATTGCCCGGATAAACTCGGACCTGGACTTTCTCCATAGTAGCCACCAGGCCTGTGTGTATGTGCTGCTCGACGAATGAGAGAAAGGTCTCCAGTTTGTCTGTCGTATCCACCAGTTCGATGATCATGGGGAGGTCTTCCGATAGTCGCTCAATCTTGAAGCTGTGTATCACGCGAGTATTGGCGCCAAATCCCATGAGACCGCGGAGAACCGTGGCTCCTGCCAACCCCTGCGTTTTGGCCTGAACCACAACCCATTCGTACAGAGGCTGTTTTTCATACCGGTCGCTCTCGCCGACGAAGATGCGGAGTAATGAACCGTCTGCAGGAAGCATGATTTATCTCCAGATCGCATAGGCCAATGTATAGCCTAGCCAGACGGCTCCAAGCCCTAGCAACACTTGTGTGCCGACATTCATCAGCGCGAGTGCGGCTTCCCCATCCCGCATCAAATTCATGGTTTCATTGCCGAAGGCGGAAAAGGTGGTAAACCCGCCGAGAATACCGACAACCAGAAATGCTCGCGTTTCAGCGCCGATAAGTGCGCGTGTATCAACCAGTTCTGACAAGAATCCGATGCAAAAGCAGCCTAGGATATTGACGGCTAGGGTGCCGTAGGGAAACGCGACGCTCTGGCTGAGCGTTTGCACTGTGCCCCCGATTACATAGCGGAGGACGGAACCAATGAACCCACCGGCCCCAATTAGCAACAGTTTGATTACCATCTGAGCGACCAAGTAATCTGGTTACACTATACGAAATATCCAATCCTGCAGGAAAGACTTGTTCAGCGACCTTGCACGGCACAGCTTCTATCTAGTCTACACGTCGATCACCCAGGGTAGCGCGCGGACATGCGAGACTGGTTGATCTGGTCTATCTCGTTTATTTGGTTGAACCAGACTCAGTGAAGATTCCGATAGACCAGATAGCCCGGGCAGACCAGATAGACCTTACCCCGGTCTGTTTACCCTTGAGACTTCTCCGATGCTGGAGGTTTGGGCTCGCCCGAGAATTTCTTGCGAAGGAGTGTTCGTCCAAGGATCGTAATCCCCAATGCGAGACCCAACGAGACGGGAACGAACAATGCCGAAGCAATCTCCGCACTGCGGAGCCACCCCATCTCATGAAACCCTTTGAAAATGTAGGCCATCAGTCCGCTGAGGTAGTAGGCAATCACAATCACCGACAGACCTTCAACCGTATACTGGAGGATGGCCTGGCTCTTCGTCGTCTTATCGACGCTGGTCAGGAGAGTCAGATTTTGCGATTGGAGCGTAAGATCGACGCGCGCGCGAATGATGGAAATGACCCCTTCAAACCCGCTACGGAGGTTCTCAATCCGCTTCAACAGTTGCTGATAGCCCTCGGCTACTCCCGTGATGCCACTGAGCACGTAATCCGACAAAGGGCGGTACAGGGGCAAGGTACGTTCGTCAAGCGATGCCAACGTCCGCTGCACAATCTTATCGTAAGGAACAGAAGAGGATAATTCGAAGTGCAACCGGCCGGCCAGACGAGTAGTTTTCAACAAATCTTGCGTCAGCCCATTGAGCCAACGTTGGAGAGTCTGAGAGTCCGCGTGGCCGATATGTCCGGTGATGATTTCACGCTGCCTCATGTGCACCTGCTCGAACTTATAGGCCTGATCGACAGCCGCCATAAACAATGGCTTCTGCATGAGCAACAGATGGTAATAGGTTTCGATTCGGACAATCGCGTCGACGATGTCTTTCAGATGAGACCTACTGGATCTGCCTGACCCGACAGCAACCCAATAGCGCTCGCGGCCATGTTCGTCCGGGGTAAAACTGGTGAGCAGCGACGTCTCCTCATCGAGAATCCGGCTGCCATAGATGACCGGCCCGGGAAACAGAGGGTGCAACGCCTCGCTAGCCGGCACTGGATCGGTCATGAGCAGAATATCAAGTCTGCACACTTCTGCGCCGAGCGGCGTAATGACGGGCCGCGATTGAGGGAAAGTCATCGGGCCAAACGTCACCTTGTCAGCCTGGTCGGAGGGAATATGCCAGGTTTGATGGCTGTAGTACTCCGTGTGAGCCTCCCAGATCATGACCATCCGATCGCCCGCTTCATCCACTTTGACGCCATAGCCAAACTCGTCGCGAATGAGCATCGCATCTGCAGGAACCTTGAAGGCCTCCAGAAGAGACTTGAATTCAGCTCGGCTCGCCGGTCTCTGCACCGGCGGATCGCTCAAGCGAAAGGCCTTATAATGGACATGTGCAGGGGCTCGCAGCCATTCAGCCAAGGGCATTTGAGGCCGCTCATGCAATTTCCGCATGAACTCGCCTGTATGGGGTTTGGTGATTTCAGGCTCAGCCATACGAGCACTCCCGAAGTGAATTAGGAGCAGGAAACGATGCCAGGCTACTGTCTTGCCGACAACCCTGTCAACCGACTCTCCACGTTTGTCTCGATCGACTTATGACTTCACACGCGAAAGGGTATTCTGATCCCGGTGATGAAATATATTGGCTTGGCCGGGAATTTGGATCTGCGTATCCTGCTCATAGTGAAACCGGTCCCCGTCGAGCAGCGTGACGGTTAACTCATACCGCACCGTCTTAAATGCCTTATCTAAGAATAGATTCGAGCAGATGCCGTAGGTGTGCGACGAGATATCGGCGGCAAGTGAAAAGGACTTAGCCGAAGGCTCGACCGTGCCTCCCGCAATCACCGAGACCCCCCGTGGCACGATGAAACAACGGGTGACTTGTTTGGCCTCAGCATCCCACAGCCAATAACCGAGATCCTCATGAAATGGATCTGTCTCGCCGATACGCCAGGCCGTCGTGATATACCGCAATCCATAGAGTGTTTGCTCGTGATTGCGCACAGAGTTCAAAGGCTCGAACGCCATTCGCTCTCGAAACTGGTTGCGCTCTGTACCGCGGTCATCCGATGGGGCAATGTCTTCACCCATCGCCCCTTCCCAAACTCCAGCCAAGGTTGCAAGCGGACCAAGCTGCGCGATCAGACCAGTATCCATCATTCCCCTCCCATCGTATCCGTATCCCTGAAACATTGGGCCATTCTCACGGACGCACCTCTGTACTTTTGCCATAACTTTGAAAGGAGAAACAACCGGCCTGCAGGATGAGTCGAAGAAAACTAGCAAATTATCCCCAGTGACAAGGACAATGTAATAGGACAGGCCGGTCGCAGCCTGCTTCATGATCGTATGGCTTGAGTTAAAGAATGTTGTGAAGAATGGATGGAAGTGGAAAGAGCTTTTAGTACGACGGCGATGACTGGTCAGAAACAGGAAGTTCGAATAGAAAATGAACACCGACTAGGTGCATGTTGACTCTATCCTCTACCGGAATAGGGCGGGTCCAACGGACTTCCCCCAGCTTGGCAAACTGTTCACTCGTTGTTTGCGATCGCACTTGAATCTCAAACACCTGTCGCTTATCCACTTCTTCCGGAAGCAACAGCAACATGCCTCCGACGCTCTTATTGATCGAATACCCGGATCCTTCTATCAAGCGAACAGTGGAACCGTCCACATGCTTGATCAGCACATAGGGATGCTCCTGCATGGAGGAGAGACGCTCGCTTTCTCTTCGCTGTTGCTCTGATGACATCTTCATTTCCAAATTATTGGAGGCCTCTACTGCATGATTCGATGGAAGCAGATTCTGCTCCTGAGCCACGAGACATAACAAGCCTACTTTCGTATGCCGAATTCCACGAAAGATGCCGAGATATGTTTTCGTCCGATTGGCCACAAATTGTCCGGCCTGTCTGATCGCCAAGAAAAATTACTCTCTCCCCTGTGCCGGCTTTCCTGCTGCCCAAAGGCCTGTTTCCTGCTGTTGATTTATCCAACAGTTCAGCGTAGGAAGTGGGCCGATAGATACAACCGCCTTACCAGGACCTTGTTATGTCAGAACCGACAATTACCTGCCCCAACTGCAAAACCGAGATCAAACTGACAGAATCGCTCGCAGCCCCCTTGATCGAGTCGACACGCAGGGACTATGAGAAACGGCTGCTGTTGAAAGACCACGACATCGCTCAGAAAGAAGAGTCCTTAAGATCACGCGAAGAAGCAGTCTCACAAGCCAAACACACCATTGACGATCAAGTGGCCGAAAAGTTGTTGTTAGAACGAGCGAAGATCGTCACCGAAGAATCCAAAAAGGCCAAACTCGCCCTGCAGACGGATATCGACCAGAAAGCAAGAGAACTGGCAGAACTTCAGGACGTGCTCCATCAACGTGAAGCCAAACTCGCCGAGGCTCAGAAAGCACAGGCCGATCTCATCCGACAAAAACGCGAACTGGACGATGCCAAGCGCGAGCTGGAACTCACAGTCGAAAAGCGCGTACAGGACGGACTCTCCGCCACCCGTGAGCAGGCCAAGAAAGAAGCCGAAGAAAGTCTCAAACTGAAAGTCATGGAAGCGGAGCAGACCATCGCCTCCATGCAGACCCAGATCGAAGAGCTGAAGCGCAGAGCCGAACAGGGATCGCAGCAGCTCCAGGGCGAAGTCCAGGAACTGGAACTTGAAACCCTGCTCAAGGCCAAATTTCCAAGGGACACCATCGAGCCGGTCCCCAAGGGCGAATTCGGTGGCGATACTCTACATCGGATCATCGGCCCCCTCGGCCAGCTCTGCGGAACCATCTTATGGGAATCCAAGAGGACCAAGAATTGGAGCGACGGCTGGCTGGTCAAACTTCGCGACGATCAGCGGGCGGCCAAGGCAGAAATCGCCGTCATCGTCAGTCAGGTACTCCCAAAAGGCGTAGAGACTTTCGACTTGATCGAAGGAGTTTGGGTGACCCATTCACGATCGATGCTCTCCGTCGCAGTAGCATTGCGCCATTCCTTAATCGAAGTTGCCTCAGCCCGGCAGGCGTTGGAAGGTCAGCAGACCAAGACGGAGATGGTCTACCAGTACCTGACCGGACCACGATTCCGCCATCGGGTTCAAGCAATCGTCGAAGCCTTCTCATCGATGCAAGAAGACCTGGATAAAGAAAAGAAAGCCATAACCAAGCAATGGGCCAAACGCGAAGAACAGATCGAGCGAGTCATGGGAGCAACTGTAGGCATGTACGGGGATTTACAGGCGATCGCAGGAAAATCGCTGCAAGAGATTGAAGGGCTCGAACTAACCGCTCTGGAATCCAATAACCCAACGGAACAATTGCTTCTCGATCAGGACTGATTCTGGTCGATGAATCGGCTGCAATCGCAAAGAAGAAACACATCTTCAATGCGCAGAGGCGAGACGGAGTGGCATAGTCCTTCGCTTCAGCGCCTCCCGGAACGGCCCTTTCGGACTTTGCCAGGTAGAAGCCTTCTGAAATTCCATTGCGGACTCAGTCAGTTTCAGCTTTCCTTCCTAGCAAAGTCTCGATGGGCACCCCGTTCCTCCGGCGAATTCCGCTCCGGGCTACGCCACCCCGCAAGAAATTCCTCAACAACAAAAAATAAGAAGGGGACAGGCTGCGTACAAGCCTCTCCCCTTAACGCTTCGCCAAGTTCAGTCTCCTGCTACGTGACAAGGCATCGAGAGTGATCGATGGTTGGTGGATGAAACATGTATGGGTCAGCTTCCCGGCAGGCTCAACTCAGGGGGATGTCAGAAAGCGGTTACAGCACTTTACCTTCCGCCAGCGAGGAAGCAATCTCCTGAGACGACGAGCGCGCTACTGCAAATAAAGACATCCGTGTTTCCACCCCAGATGTCCGTTGCTGAGGATTACGGCTCTCGCTCGATCACAATTAATGTCGCCATGATATCGAAGAGGGGTAGCTGCTTATCATACTCAATCACTACAAGATTTCTATCCTCAACTTTACCAGCGCAGGTGCACATAAAGACTACTGGCCTGCCGCCGGTTTCAAAGACACCGAGTTAGGTGTATGAATGAACCCGGAGGTGGGGCATGGAGCGACGCAAGTTCACGCGAGAGTTTAAGCTGGAGGCGGTGAAGCTGATTCAAAAACGCGGGGTGACGGTGGCGCAAGCCGCGCGGGATTTGGGAGTGCATGGGACGGTGTTGCGCCGATGGGTGCAGGAGGTGGCCGCCGATGCGCAGCAGGCCTTCCGCGTTTCAGACGTTACTCTAAGGGGGAGCAGCCAAGGTTGCCCTTTACTGCGCGCATCGAACGAGCACATTCAGATCGTGCGCGTTCTGCGAGCAAGAAGGGCCTCTGGATGCTCCCTTCACATCTTTCCGAAGCCGCGCGTTGCGCGAGCACAGGGGATCATCAGACTCCATCCCCCCACACTCTGCTTGCCACCCTGTTTTCAGCACTCTAGAATGGCGCTCCTTTGGAAGATGACGGCACACACTATTCTCGCGCCACTCCATGTTGCCAGATTTCATCTATCGTCCTAAGTTTCAACGCCTACTGACGGCTATCTGCATGATGGCTGTGACCGGCTATGGAATAGTTCTGGTATATCTACGCGCTCATCGTGTTCGCGATTTCGACGTACATCGTGCGATCGGGAGTTGGTTTCTATCCGGGCAGAACCTCTACAGCAGTGCGGTGAGCTATCCCTATATGCCGACCGGAGCGATGTATTTTTCGCTGCTGGCCTTAGTCGATCGAGGCATCGGGTTGGCGCTGCGCTACATGACGGCGATCTTCTGTTTATGGCTGACCTGTCTGCTCTTTCATCGAATGATCAGGGACCGATTCACAGAATTAGCTCAAGGGAACCTTATACTTGGCCTCATTGCAATTTTGTTGGCCGGCCAGTTCGTGTTGTACGACCTCGACGACGGAGGCCCGCACACGATTTTGATGGCTATGCTCGTAGGCGCTGTGTACGCAGTATGGAAAGGACGAGAAAAGCTTGGAGCGGTCTGGTTTGGATTAGCCATTGCCCTGAAAGTGACACCTGGATTGTTTTTGCTGTTTTTCATCTGGAAACGTCAGTGGCGGCTGGTGATTTACACAGCAGTCGCGACAGCATGCTGGATCATTCTCCCAATGGTCTGGATGGGGCCAGCAAACTGGTGGTCCCACCAGCAAACATGGACCCAAGTGGCAGCCGGATCTGCCCTGGGATATAAGGCGCCGATTGCGCAATCGAACGAGGACAACATTCGGAACTCTGGTATCCAGGCCGCGCTGATGCGATACCTGGTTACGCTTTCTCCCGATCATCCCCTGCGACAGAACGACCCAGGGTATGTAGCATTTCTCGATTTGCCTCCTACGCTTGCGCGCATCCTGGCCATCTCCGCCATACTCCTACTGCTGATCGGCTTCGGTTGGCACACCCGCAGACCCTATGGAGGACCCGGCGACCCAGACTGGCCTCGAGAGTGCAGCGGTCTCCTCATTTTGATGCTGTTCCTGTCTCCTTTAACGTGGATTCAGCATCTACCATGGCTCGTTCCGGCTCTTTACTGGATTACGGCAAAAGCCTGTAGTCGCGACGGGCTGAGTCATCTATCCAAAGTAGCGATGGGGCTGTATGTCGTGCTGACTGTCATTCTGAATTATGAAGTGCTGGGGAAACAAAACTTTGCCGTGTTTCTCAGCTTCAAACCGTTTACAATAGGCATGTTGTTGATCTTCGTTGTCCTGATGCTTCAATCGAAGAATACCGCGAGCTTGCCGCATAGCCCTGCCTCCACGACCGTCTATGCCAAATAGTACGCCCTCTCCATCGTTACGCGACACCGAGCAAACAACCGTGCGCTATTATCCAATCAACCATGTGTCTGGGAAGACTGTCCCACAAGAGTTGGGATTGAGAGAAGCGTTTGTGGTGCCGAGCTTTGAACTGGCCGAGGCATTGATCGCCGGCGGCGCCGACAGCGCTCGTATTGCGATCAGCCGAATGGACTCCCCTGAAGCGGACTATCAGGGGCATGTTCAGGATGCTTCGAGCACAGAGCTGGTTCCGGCAATGCCATTTCGTTTTGAACGATCGATTCTAATCGTACTTCCCACCTATAATGAGCGCCAAAATCTTGAACCGTTGGTTGAGATGATCGGCAGACATCTTGTCGCTGATATTTTGATTGTCGATGATAATTCTCCGGACGGTACCGGACAATTGGCTGATCAACTGAGCCGTCAGCACGCACATGTGCACGTACTGCATCGGGCCAGAAAAGAAGGGCTTGGGCCGGCCTATCTTGGAGGATTCGCATGGGCGCTGGCGCGTGGCTACCAACTTATCGTTGAGATGGACTGCGATTTCAGTCATGCGCCTTGGGACTTACCCCGGCTGATTCACCGGAGCGGGACTGCCGACTTGGTTATCGGGAGCCGCTATGTGCCTGGTGGAAAGACTCAAAATTGGAGCAACCGCAGGCGCCTGCTCTCACAACTTGGCAATGCCTACGTCAGGCTATTTCTCGGCACGAATATCCATGACTGGACCGCAGGCTTTCGCTGTTATCGCCATGAGCTCTTGACCAGCATGAATCTTGAAAAGGTGAATGCCAAAGGCTATGTCTTCCAAGTCGAGATGACGTGGCGCGCGCGCCAATTAGGGGCAAAGGTATGTGAACTTCCCATCCGCTTTAGCGATCGAGTGCAAGGCCAAAGTAAGCTCGGATGGCGATCCCTTGTAGAAACCATAACCGAAGTACCCAGAATGTCTATGCGGACGATCCCCTCCCGATGAATAAAACAGTGTGCCGCTCTTTCTTATGATCCAAGCCTAACTCTACCCTCCCTCCTTGGTATCATCGTCATCGCTAGATATAAAATCCTGTAAATTTCGATCTATTGATCGACTCCAAAAACAATGAGTCTGCCGCTTCGTTGAAGAAATATGAATAGCAAGTGAGCTATACTCTGGCGGATTGTTCCCTTCGCAGGCAAAGAAGGCGCCTCCTCGCCTCAAGGCAAACCACAAGCGAGAACAAGACAGAAGGAAGCGCGACCTCAGAACAAAGTTCACCAACTAACCAACCGATACACAAGCCATGTCAAAAAAGAAAAAACGAGCGGCAGCGAATGAACAGAAACCTCTCGTTCCCACAAAACAACCTCCGTCAACACTCAAGGAAGTCGTCAAGTGGATATCCATCGCCGTGCTGATATGCACCCTCCTTTCCGGTGCGATGACATTTGCCTCCATCCTGACCGTTGAAGCCGGCGCCCCACGAGACCCCAACAACCCATTTTCTTCCTCCTTCATCGTCGGCAACAACATGATCGTGCCGTTATTTGGAGTGACCATTGCGTGCAAGTATCACGACGTGGAATTTGAAGGAGGAGAAACACTCGACAATAATGCCGCAGGTGCCGAAGAAACGTTTTTCCTTATGGCTTCTTATAAAAAGATTCCTGCACCCTGTCCGAAAGAAATCAATATGACTGCTCCGCTGAAAAGCGGAATTGTCACCATCGCAGTCTCCTATTCTCCCTTCCTATGGCCCTTCAAAACATCGACGATCCGCCATTTTAAAACCGAAATAGCGGCTGACAAGAAAATCCTCTGGCTCCCCCAATGAAACATTCTTTATAGTCTCACCAGTCCGTTGATCCGTAGAAGGAACTCCTATGTCTGTGCCGATTGAAAAATCATTGTCCGATGACTTGGCGCGCGAAGTAGCCAGGCGGCGTACCTTTGCCATTATTTCGCATCCGGATGCAGGAAAGACCACGCTGACCGAGAAGCTCCTCCTCTACTCCGGGGCGGTCCACTTGGCCGGGGCTGTCCAGGCCCGGTCTCATCAGCGAGCGGCGAAATCGGACTGGATGGAGCTGGAGCAGGCGCGTGGAATTTCGATCACTTCCACTGCGCTGCAATTCGACTATCAAGGGGTGCGAGTCAATCTGCTCGATACGCCGGGCCACCAGGACTTCAGTGAAGACACCTACCGCACTCTTATGGCGGTGGATAGCGCGGTGATGGTGCTCGACAGTGCCAAGGGCATCGAGCCCCAAACCAAGAAACTGTTCGCCGTCTGCCGTAAACGAAACATCCCCATCATGACCTTCATCAACAAGATGGACCAGCCGGGTCGCTATCCCTTCGACCTCCTCGAAGAGATCGAACAGACCTTAGGCATGACGGCAGTCCCCTTCAATTGGCCCATCGGAGAAGGAGCCGGTTTTCAGGGCCTATACGATCTTCAGGAACCGCAAGTCCTGTTCTTTCAGCGGACGTTGCACAACCAACGCCGAGCGCCTATGCGGGTCGAAACGTTTCCCCATCCAAGCCTGGCAGAGACGCTCGGAGAGGCCTACGGCCCGTTGCAGGAAGAAATCGCCCTGCTGACCGGCGCCGGTACGAAGTTCGACCGCGACCGCTTTCTTGCCGGTCAACTCACGCCGGTCTTCTTCGGAAGCGCTCTTACGAACTTCGGCGTCGAACCCTTTCTGAACGCCTTTCTCCAGTTAGCGCCCCCCCCAGGACCGCGCAGGAGTTCGGAGGGGCTGGTGCCTCCAACGGAGAGCAAGTTTTCTGGATTTGTATTCAAGA
The DNA here is from genome assembly GCA_013140715.1 of Nitrospiraceae bacterium. GTDB lineage: Bacteria > Nitrospirota > Nitrospiria > Nitrospirales > Nitrospiraceae > Palsa-1315. The sequence goes on along the minus strand of JABFSG010000007.1, from coordinate 1,616 downwards.
TCCAAGCGAACATGGATCCGCAACATCGCGACCGGATGGCATTTCTCCGCATCGTGTCCGGCCGTTTCGAAAAAGACATGATGGTCTACCATGCGCGTCTAGACCGGAAGATCCGGATGACACGACCTCACCGGCTCTTTGGCCGAGACCGGGAGACGATTGAAGAGGCCTACCCTGGCGATGTCGTCGGGCTGGTGAATCCCGGACTTTTTATCATCGGCGACACTCTCTGCTCCGGCAGTCCGCTCTCCTTCGATGCCATTCCGCAATTTCCCCCTGAATGTTTCGGCGTGCTCCGAAGCCAGGACCTCACGAAGCAGAAGCAGTTCCAGAAGGGACTTCAGCAGCTTGAAGAGGAGGGAGTCATGCAGGTGTTTTACTCACCGGATCATGTGCGCCGGGAGCCGGTGCTGGCCGCCGTGGGAGAACTCCAATTCGATGTTGTCGCCTCGCGCCTCGAAAGTGAATATGGGGTCAAGACCCTCGTCGAGCGAATGTCCTTTGTCCTGGCCCGCTGGGTGAGCGGCGATCCCGACACGCTGGCAGGCATCTATTGGCCGCAGGACACTCGCCGACTCGTGGATCGTGAGGGCCGCATGGTCATGCTCTTCGGCTCCGAACGGCTGCTCGCCTATTGCATGAAAGAGTATCCTGCTCTGAAGTTTCAACTCCGGGAGGAAGTGGGAGCTAGCGACTCAGCGAGTCCTCCTGTCTAAAACTTCCTCTTCGTGACTGTCATTTCGTAGGCCCACGCCTGCATCGGCTATCTCCAGGGAAACACTGGGATTACCTCAGCAGACGTACAATCTCCGACAGTATCCCCATCGTGCCATTCGCTAGGCCTCTTTCCAGAAGCGATTTTTCAGTTTTTTAGATTGACCTGCCTCGACTTCAGGCGGCACGCGCCTTGCTCATCGAGCATGCGAGGGATGACTCGTTCACATCTATGAATGCTGCCGGAAGATCGACAAGAGGGATATCCGTATGAACTGGGTAAGGGCCATCGTCGGCATGTTTGTGTTGTGGTCTGGCGCTGCATGGGGCGCTACCTTAACCTGGACTGCCAACAGTGAACCGGATCTCGCAGGATACCGAGTCTATCAATGCACCCAACTACCCTGCACACTCACCTCCGGCACAGCGTCCCTGCTCATCACCTTGGGAAAGGTGACGAGTTTCAATATTGGAACGCCAACCGTGACCCAGTACTACTTCATCACAGCCTATGACTCGGCCACTAATGAGTCGACGACGAGCAATCTCGCAACCTTCACACCCCTCGTCGTACCGCCGCCGGTGACGCCGCCGGACATCGGGATCAGTCCGACGAGTCTCTCCTTCACTGCGATCCAGAGTAGCGGCAACCCTGCCACCCAGACGTTGACCATCGGTAACAGGGGGGGTGGCACGCTCAACTGGACCGCCACAGACAATGCCACATGGCTGACGCTGAGCCAGACCTCCGGCACAAACAATGGTGTGATCATTGTGACTACCGCGACTGGCTCGAGAGCCGTTGGAACCTATAATGGCAGCATCACATTTAGTGCCACCGGGGCAACCTCGGTCGCTGTTCCTGTGACCTTTACAATCACAGCGCCCCCCGTAATACCGCC
>JABFSG010000031.1 GCA_013140715.1 Nitrospiraceae bacterium | reverse complement strand
CACGCGACGGAGGTGAGAAATCCGTCGGCAGTCCCCGGTCTGAGTTGGCCCTGGTTGAATTGGTACTCCACCTTGACCACGTAGTCTTCGACCGGGCGATAGTTCAATCCGATAATATACTGTTCGCTGATCAGGCTACCCGTGGCGCTCGCGGTGGTATTGATCTTCGAATAGCCGTAGAGGCCGACGAGTGTGAACATGGGGTTGTTGAAGTGGCGTCCGAGCACAGTCGAGTTCAAGAAAGTGGGCCAGAAACGATAGGTCAGCTGAGTGTAGTGGCCCCAGAGGCTCGATGGCGCCGTCGAGCCGTGGACCTCAAAACGGGCGAACTCGCTCCTCAGCACAAAATTTTCCAAGATGCTCACATTGCGAGGCCGGAATTCCGCATCGAAGGCCATGCCGTTGATCAGGTCGCGGGAGCCGGACTTATACTCTCCGCGGTATCCGGAGAATCCGATTTCGTATTGGTCGTAGAACTTGAAAGTTCCACGACCGACCACCGCCTTATCGCCGTTGTTGTCCGGTTTTAAATCTGTTCGCGCGTCGCGCAGGCCTGCGCCTGGGGCTGCTCCGTGGGTAGTCATGAAATTATCCGTCAGTCCGTTGATCACTTGAATGTCGTAGGTGGCTTTGATGTTGTCCGAGACCGGCAAGAAACCGAAGGCGCCGACTCCCAAATCAGACCAGGTGGTGGGGGTCACAAGGCGCGCAACAGAGGGGGGACGCGAGAGGTCTCTACGAGGGTCGAAGTGATCCAGGTTGAACTTCCCGAAAGGAGTCAGCAGCACACCGGCACGGACGTTGAACATCTGAGTCAGCAGAAGGTCGACGTATGCCTGCTCTGCGCTTGCCGATCTTCCTGGGATACCCAGATCGATTTCGTTATAGATTCGTATCCGGTCGTGGATGTTGCCGGAGATCAATAGCTCGAACCTGCCGTCATAACTCGTTTTCCTGTCTTTGAAATTTTCGAACACGACAGCGCTGTAGGCGCCGACCTTGATGTGCTGGGCGAGCTCATCCGACAAGCCGCTTTGCCGCTTTTCCACTAATCCGAGGCGTTCTTTCAGATCGGCCAGTTCCTTCTGGTGCTGTTGCTCAATCTGCCGGAGTTGCTCCTTCAGTTGTTCGAACGTGTCTTCCTTGTGGATCCCGACAGGCTGGTTTGCCGGTTGAGCGAACAGCGCGCCAGGAGCGATGAGGCACACGACAAGAGCCACTACCGCAATCGCGCGCCAGTCACGCGCTTTGGGAGTTCCTGGTTCGGTGTTTCTGTGAAACCGTGGCCACTGTCTTCTCACGCCTATTGTCCTATCGTAATGGGGTAATGATCCAATTGGTGGTCATTCCCTTGCCTCCGGGACGGGTCGCGTAATGTCGCTGCTTGCTGCCAGGAATCAATTCCCATCGCGACACCGGTTGTTGAAACGGCTGTTGCTCCCCCTGATACGAAGGTTTTCGCAGCTCGTCAACGATCAGATGCAATTCGTCCCCAAGCACGAAACTCAGGCCTTTCGTGAGCCGATCGGGCCTATCCTCATCGGCCACGCTGAAAGCCGCCACTTCCTGCGGCAGTGCCTGCCCCAACGCCTTCGACAATTCAGGCGCCAGTAATTCCGCCTGGCCTCTGCTAAACACACGGCGTGGCTGTCCCTGTGAAAAGGGCAAAAGCGAGCCTTCACCATAATCGAGAGAGGCCAGGACTTCCAATACCACGTTAGATGGTACTCTGTAGGGATGGTTATGGGGTTCGAGAGAGGGGCGCCCGGACGGCATTTCGCGGAGGACGACCGAGAGGGCATCCGATTGATGGATCACGAGATTTGGGCGACTCACACAGGAGGGGGAACTGCCGAGAACAATCGATAGGGCGGCCAGTATCAACACTTTCCCGGCGATCGAATTCACCGATGCCCTACTAAAGTCCAGACCAGCGCGAGCACATAACGGGCGGTAGTCACTAGGATTTCCTGGTTCACCGTGTCTGCTCGGTCGGTCGGCTGATGGAAGTGTGGGTGGACGCCGCCGCTGACGATTGTGACTGTCGGCACTCCTGCTTCTTTGAAGGGCACGTGATCGCCGCCGGGAAAGAAGCCAAACAGATCGAGTTTCTCCGTCAGGCCGACTGTCTGTCCCGCTTCGAGCGCCACGTTCTTTTCAACCCCCGTCATTCCGATCGTGAGTCGTCCATTTCCGATCCCTGCATGGTCGATGTTGATCATGGCCTTGGTCGAGCCGATCGGCACAAGCGGCCGTTCGACATAGAGCCGGGATCCGACGAGTCCCTGCTCTTCTCCGCTGAAGGAAACGAACAGGATCGGTCCTCTGCCCTTCGCGCCTGCCTGGGCCATGGCGCGGGCGACTTCCAACAGCACCGCTGTGCCGGATGCATTGTCGTCGGCGCCAGGGAACAGCAAGCCTGCCTGTCGCCCGAAGTGGTCACGATGCGCCCCGATGACGAGAATGTCATCAGTTTTCTGCAAATCCTGCCCCGGTAAGATAGCCAGCACATTTACGAGGAGACCTTCCTCCGAGTTGGCTTGCCAATCGAGAGAGCCATAGGAACCGGTGCTGAGCGACTGTTCGGCTGGAGCGCGATTCAAATCCTCCTGCAGGCTACGTAACCGGCTTGGTTGTGTCTCGTCGGAAGGGGCAAGGATCTGCTCAGCCAGAGCGGTGCTGATCCAGGCGCCGGGGATTGTGTCTGATAAGGGGGAGAGTCCATAAAAGGCAGCCGGTTCTCCTGTGACGCCTCGTCGCGCCTCATAGGAATTGAGCGCCGGTCCCGTGGCGGTCAGATAGCCGAGTGCGCCTTTCCGGCGCGCGAGGCGCACCTTGTCTGCATGGCTGACGGTTCCTTTGTAGTGCGTCGGTTTGCCGCGGAGAAACAGCACAATCGCATTGGTGCTATCGATTCCGGCATAGTCGTCGATGTTTTGCGCTGCGTCTACGATTCCATAGCCGGCAAAGACAATCGGCCCGTGAACCGCAGCGGAGGGTGAGTCGAGAATAGGGAGATAGTCTGCCCCAAGCCGCTTGGTAAGCGAGTCGCCGGTTGTTGCAATGCGGAGTATCGGATCCGGTGCAATCTTCGGCGCCGTGACCGATTTGCTCATCAATCCCGCCGCACCTCTAGGAGCCTGCCCTAATGGATTGGTCGGATCATTGCGAGTATTAGCCAATAAGAGGCCCGAAGTCCGAAATCGATCCTTGACCCATTGCGCCGAACTTGCATCGTCTGCTGTTCCTGTTTGGCGGCCGTTGAATGAAGGACCGCTGAGTGTCGTCACATCGGCCAGCATCCGTTCGCCGGACAGATTGTCGAGCGCTTGAAGCCAGACGCGATGATCGTCAGCCGATTGCGCAAAGCTGTGGCTTTCTATGGAAAGCAGGAGAAGAATGCTTCCCAGAAAAGCGGGCAGCCTAAGAGAGTGAGAGGAGCGGTTTATTGGGCGGTTCATGCGGTAAGCCTATTGAATTCGCGCCGAACTATAGCACAGTCCGACCGGTTCATTGCAGAGCGGCGTCTGTCACGGTACTATGCCGGCTATGCAATGGAGAAACGATGACAGATCCAAACACACAAGCGGATAGTACGTCGAACCGGCTCGCCGGAGAAGCCAGTCCCTATCTTCTACAGCATGCGAAGAATCCCGTGGATTGGTATCCCTGGGGCGAGGAAGCCCTGTCGCGGGCGAAAACAGAGGACAAACCGATTCTGTTGTCGATCGGGTACTCGGCGTGCCATTGGTGCCATGTCATGGCGCACGAATGTTTCGAGAATGTAGAAATTGCCGGCCTCATGAACCGGGACTTTATCAATGTGAAGGTCGACCGAGAAGAACGTCCGGACTTGGATGATATCTACCAAAAGTCTGCGCAGGTATTTCTGGGACGGGGCGGCGGGTGGCCCCTGACGATATTTCTGACCCCTGCCCAAGAGCCGTTTTACGGGGGGACCTACTTCCCGCCGGTTGCCCGTTACAACCTGCCGGGCTTTCCCGAGGTCTTGCGCGGTGTCATCGAGGCCTATCGTAATCATCGCGACGATGTGTGTAAGAATGTGGAGAAGGTGAAAGCCGGATTGTTGCGGGTCGGAACGCCGCAGCCGTCGGACGATCCTTTGACGGACCGTTTGCTCGATGAGGCGGCCAAGAGCTTAGGGCAGTTTTTCGATCCGGTCCATGGCGGATTCGGTGAAGGGCCGAAGTTTCCCACGGTTCCCCCGCTCAGCCTGCTGCTCCGTCAGGCGGTCAGGGTGAAAGACGTCTCCCATCAGGAACTTGTCTTGTTACAGCTGAGAACTATGGCGGCCGGAGGGATTTACGATCATCTCGGCGGCGGATTCCACCGCTATTCGGTGGATGGCCAATGGTTGATTCCCCATTTCGAGAAGATGCTCTACGACAACGCGCAGTTGGTGCGGATCTATCTCGATGGATGGCGGCTCACCAAAGAGGAGCGGTTTCGTGAGGTGGTGGAAGAGACCTTGGAGTTTGTTCGTCGTGAACTCACGCATCCGGACGGCGCTTTCTATGCCGCCCAGGATGCCGACAGCGAGGGACATGAGGGGGTCTATTTCGTCTGGGAGCCGGGAGAGATTGTTTCCGTGCTGGGTCCCGATGTGGCTGAGGAGTTCTGTCTGCACTACGGAGTGACGGAGAGCGGTAACTTCGAAGGCAAGAATGTATTGAATCGGCTGAGCGGGAAGCAGCTCCCGCCGGACGCGCTGGATGCATTGCGGCCTGCGAAGGCGAAGTTGCTTGCCGCGCGTGAGCGGCGGATGAAACCTCAGCGGGATGACAACATTTTGACGAGCTGGAATGCGATGACGGTCTCTGCCTATCTCGACGCCTATCAGACCTTTGGGCTGCCTGCATATTTGACGGCAGCGGAACGGGCGCTCACCTTCCTCTTGGACTATGCGGTCGAGAAGGGGCGAGTCTATCGTACTGTCACAGCGGGGAAGGGTCGTTTAAACGGATATTTGGACGATGCAGCCTGCCTCGCTGCCGCGTTACTGGATGCGTTTGAGGCGACGTCTCACCGGTGGTACCTGATACAGGCCCGCGAAGTGACGGACCATCTGCTGGAGCGATTTTGGGACGAGACGGCAGGGGGTTGTTTTTATACCAGCCGGGACCATGAAGCCCTTCTCCATCGGATGAAGGCCGGGACCGATAGCGCAATTCCGTCCGGCAATGCCATTGTCGCTTCGGTTTTGCTGAAACTCTTCTCTTTCACAAGAGAGCAGAGGTACTATGATCGAGCGGAACAGCTGTTCAGGGTGTTCCGGAACGTGATGGAACACAACGCCTATGGCTCATCGGCCATGCTCTGTTCGTTGGATTGGTATCTGACGACACCGCACGAGATCGTTGTTGTCGGGACTCGCGGCGAGGCGAGGACCGAATCGTTGCTCTCAACCGTTCATCAGCGCTATCTGCCGAATCGTACGGTGGTGGTGGCCGACGCTTCTCGTCGTGCCGGAGAACCCGACTTGCCGCTCGCCGTAGGAAAAACGAGTGTGAATGGGCAGGCAGCGGTCTATGTCTGTCAGCGCCAGTCCTGTTCGCCTCCGGCGACGGAGAGCCAGCAGCTAGAGCGTTTATTGTAAGGAGGGTGTCGTGGGCGCAGGCGATTCAAACAAAGGGTTGTACGATCACCTCTACCGCCGGTTTTTCGAAAATCGTGCATCGCATCAGGGCTACGATTTTCAGCATGCGCCAGGTGGAAGCGCGCCAGCGCCGGTTCTTACGTTTCAAGAGCGCCTTCGATGGTGGACCTGGGGGCGATGGAAACGACGAAAAGTCATCTTGGCGGCGCGCGACCGGTTCCAGCAGGACATTCTGGACATCAAGAAACGTTAGCCCCCAGCCTAAATACCCGGATAGTTCCGAAATGGAACCATATTCCCGCCGCCTCCTGTTGTTTTGATTGCAACAATTCAACAGGGTTCCTATAATTCACCAGCCTCGCATCTTGAACCGGAAGTATCCATGCTCGCCAAGGTTTTGAGCGCAGCCCTCGTCGGTATCGATGCGCATCTGATCGATGTGGAAGTCGACATTGCCGGAGGGCTTCCACAATTCTCAGTCGTCGGTCTTCCGGATGCTACAGTGAGGGAGAGCCGCGACCGTGTCCGTTCCGCGTTGAAGAATACGGGTTTTCATTTTCCTGCAAAGAAAATCACCGTGAATCTCGCTCCCGCAGGCATCAAGAAAGAAGGGTCCGGGCTCGACTTGGCCATTGCCATAGGGATCCTCGTCGCAGAAGAAGTCATTCCACCCCAGAATGTACAGGGCCGCGTTTGTGCCGGTGAACTTTCGCTGGATGGGAATATTAAGCCGATTGCCGGTGCCCTCTCCATCGGGATCGCTTGCCGGACGGACTACAGCCTGCTCTTGCCCGCTGAGAACAGCCAAGAAGCCTCTATGGTGGAGGGTGTGGTTGCCTACCCGCTCCACACGCTTCCCGAAGCAGTGGCATTTCTGACCGGCAAGGTTTCGCTGACCCCGACCCAGGCTGATCGGGACCGGTTCTTCGCCACACGTCCGGCAGAAGATGACGACTATGGCGATGTGAAGGGGCAAGACCATGCGAAGCGGGCATTAGAGGTTGCCGCAGCCGGGGGGCACAATCTGTTGATGGTGGGGCCCCCCGGATCTGGCAAGACCATGTTGGCCAAACGGCTTACGACGATTTTGCCCCTTATGGAGCCGGAAGAGGCGATTGAGACGACCCGTGTCCATAGCATAGCCGGGCAACTGCCGGCCCACCATCCGTTGCTGACGGTCCGTCCATTTCGCGCTCCCCATCATAGTATCTCCGATGCTGGACTCATCGGAGGTGGAACAGTTCCACGACCTGGAGAAGTCTCCCTGGCGCACAATGGCGTGTTGTTCCTGGACGAGTCTCCGGAGTTTCGCCGGCCCGTTCTGGATGGATTACGGCAACCATTGGAGGATGGGTATGTGACCTTGACCAGGGTCAGCGGCTCGCTTCGCTACCCTGCGCGATTCATGTTGATTGCCGCGATGAATCCCTGTCCCTGCGGATATTATGGGGACCGTACGCGTGAGTGCGTCTGTACCCCGCAGCAAATTCGCCGCTATCGAGCCAGACTCTCGGGTCCGCTTCAAGACAGGCTCGACATTCATATCGACGTTCCACCTGTCTCTGTCCGGGAGCTGCATGATCGTGGCCCAATGCCGGAATGTTCTGCTACGATTCGAGTACGCGTTCAGGGGGCGCGGGAGCGGCAACTTTACCGGTACCGTCAAGATGGAATTCATACCAACGCCCAGTTGAAGCCGCGGCTTCTGAAGCGGTACTGTGGTCTGGAGATGCCGGCTCAGGAACTCCTAGGGCAGGCGCTGACCAAATTTGGATTGTCTGCGCGGGCCCATGGGCGTATTGTACGTGTGGCGAGAACCATTGCCGATCTTGCCGGCTCTGATAAGATTGAGCCGCTGCACGTGGCGGAAGCGATTCAATACCGCAGCCTCGACCGGCGAATGGAGTTTTGAGAGTATCTTGTGTGGCCAGCTATGAAAGTTTTCCTCTGGTGGTTTATTGTCGGTTCCACCATGGCGTTGGCCGTGATCATGCTGCAGGGGGGCATTCGTGAAGCGATGCAGACACAGGGGTCCGTGTGGGGACTCAAATTGGTTGAGCTGCTCACGACCATCGTCGGAGGAGGGCTGCTCGGCGGCTGCGTTGCATTGATTCTCGATCGTATCAAGAAGTCATAAGAAATAGGTCATTCATCGTCGCGCTAAGAGGTTATACATGGACGTGGAAGTAGGGTCGAACCTGTACCGCAATACCGACGGCATGGTTGAAATCGAGGGCGTTCCACAGATTCAACTGGCGCTGAAACCGACGACTGGTGACTTACTCGTGAATTTCGCGTTGTTCGACGCAGATGGGAAAGTGACAGCGAAACTCATCGATAGCACTCTGATGGTCAACGAACGACGTGCATATGAAGTGGACAGGACATCGAAGAGTCTGCGGCTTACCCATTTGGCATCGGGAGCCGTGATCCTACAGATGGACGTGAAGGGGCCTGACTCTGTGGCTTTTACGAAGGGGGAGTTTCATACGATCAAGGGCCATGTCATTCATGTTTCTCCCACAGAATGGCACATCGACAAACTCCGTGTCAGCGGCACGACGCAGGATCTGAAAGGCAAGTCCGTCGTTCTGGGTTGATAGGGGGCAATACGTTTTATCCTGCGACCGTCGGCACGATAACGATCTGCCGGTCTTTCAGATCCACGGTCGCTGTATCTCCATCCCGTAATTCACCTTTGACCAACTGACGAGCCATCGGCGTTTCAACTTCCTGTTGAATCAATCGCTTCAGCGGCCTCGCTCCATAGGCCGGGTCGTAGCCGCGCTCACCCAGGTACTGTAAAGCCGCCGGTGTCACCGAGAGAGAAATCCGTCGCTCCACCAAGCGTGTTCGCAACCGTTCGAGTTGAATCTCTACAATCTTGGTGAGCTGCTCTGTTCCCAGAGCATGGAATACCACCGTCTCATCGATGCGGTTTAAGAATTCCGGACGGAAGTGTTCCCGTAGTTCCACCATCACGAGGGAACAGACTTCGTCGTAGGAGGCCTGCCGTTGTTGCGCCTCAAGAATCTGTGGGCTGCCGATGTTCGACGTCATGATCAACACGGTATTCTTGAAATCGACGGTTCGGCCTTGAGAGTCCGTCAACCGTCCGTCGTCCAACACTTGGAGTAAGACATTGAAGACGTCGTGATGGGCTTTTTCGATCTCGTCGAACAGGATGACGGAGAAGGGATGCCGGCGGACCGCTTCCGTCAGTTGCCCTCCTTCTTCGTATCCGATGTAGCCAGGCGGGGCTCCGATGAGGCGGGCCACCGTGTGTTTCTCCATGTACTCGGACATATCGATCCGGATCAGGTTGGCCTCGTCGTCGAAGAGCGTTCCGGCAAGGGTCCTGGCCAACTCGGTCTTTCCGACTCCGGTTGGGCCGAGGAACAGAAAGGAGCCGATGGGTCGGTTCGGGTCTTTGATGCCTGAGCGTGCGCGGAGGACCGCATCGGCGACTGCCGCTACCGCTTCATTTTGGCCGACCACACGCTGATGAAGCAGCTCGCCCAGTTTTAAGAGTTTCTCCGTTTCACCTTCGACCAACCGGGTGACAGGGATTCCCGTCCAGCGGCTCACGATGGCCGCGATGTCGTCTTCATCGACCTCTTCTTTGAGTAACCGGCTTTGGCCTTGTTTCTTGCCGAGCTGCTCTTGCTCCAATGCGAGTTCCCGTTCGAGTCGAGGCAACTCTCCGTATCGCAGCTCCGCCACGCGATTGAGATCGTAGGCCCGTTCTGCCCGCTCCATGGCCTGTTTCACCTCTTCCATCGCTTCACGAGTCTTGCGCAACCGTGCCACCGATGATTTTTCAGAATCCCATCGGGTTTTAAGTGCCTGCAGGTCGCGTTGCCTCTCGCTGAGCTCGAGTTCGAGCGTGGTCAGCCTTGCCTGGCTGGCCTGATCTTGTTCTTTCCGTAGGGCCTCGCGCTCGATCTCCAACTGCAGGACCTTGCGGGAGACTTCGTCGAGCTCAGCCGGCAAACTATCGATTTCCGTTCGCAGGCGGGCTGCTGACTCATCGACCAGATCGATGGCCTTGTCCGGCAAAAATCGGTCGGCGATGTACCGGTTCGAGAGTTTCGCGGCTGCGACCAGCGCGGCGTCTTTAATGCGCACTCCGTGGTGTATTTCGTAACGTTCCTTGAGGCCTCGCAGAATCGAAATGGTATCTTCCACGGTCGGTTGATCGACCAACACCGTTTGGAACCGCCGCTCCAACGCGGCGTCTTTTTCAATATGTTTTCGATATTCATCCAGGGTCGTGGCGCCGATCAAATGCAATTCGCCGCGGGCCAACAGGGGTTTGAGCAGATTGGCTGCGTCCATGGCTCCTTCCGCCGCACCGGCTCCTACGACCGTATGCAGTTCGTCGATAAAGAGCAGAACCTGGCCTTCTGCCGCCTGCACCTCTTTGAGGACCGCCTTCAATCGTTCCTCGAATTCGCCGCGAAACTTTGCGCCGGCCACTAAGGATCCCATGTCGAGCGTAATGACGCGTTTCTTCTTCAACCCTTCCGGCACGTCTCCCTTGATAATGCGAGAGGCCAGTCCTTCGACGATCGCGGTCTTTCCGACGCCCGGTTCGCCGATGAGCACCGGATTGTTCTTGGTTCGCCGTGAGAGAATCTGTACGACTCGGCGGATTTCTTCATCACGTCCGATGACGGGATCGAGTTTCCCTTGCCCCGCAAATCTGGTGAGGTCTCTGCCGTATTTTTCCAACGCCTGGTAGGTGCCTTCGGGGTCTTGGCTCGTGACACGCTGAGATCCTCGTACCTGCTGGAGTGCGCTCAGGAGCCGTTCCTTGGTCAACCCAAGCTTTTTGAAGATGCCTCCCTCTTGGACCATGGCGAGGACGACATGCTCGACGCTCAGATAGTCATCCTTCAATGTTCGTTGTTCGTCTTCGGCTTTGGCCAAAACCTGGCTGAGCCGAGCGGCGATGTGGAGCTGTCCTGGACTTGCCCCGGCACCCTGCACTTGAGGCAATTTGGCGAGCGCCTGCTCCAGCGCCTGGTGAACGGAAGACAGAGACAAGCCAGCCTCTTCGAGGAGAGAGGAGGCGAGCCCTCCCTCCTGTTCCACGAACGCCAGCAGAAGGTGTTCCACGTCGATTCCCTGGTGACTGCGCCGTGAGGCGTGGGAGGATGCGGTTTGGAGCGCCTCTTGTAGTTTGATCGTCGTGCGATTCATGTCCATTGGATCACTCCTCTCCGCTCATTCAAGTGTGGTGTTGCCATTCACATAATCATAGGATATGTGAAGTCAACTGCTCCGGGGGTTCATCGGCTTGACCGGGCAAGTTCCCGAGGACTATTGTCTGCTATGTCGCGCATTCTGACGGAAACAGTCCTACTCTATCGGAACGCTCTTCGCAAAACAGGACAGTCCCTCGTTCGCGGCTGGATGGTCATGCTGGCTGTGGTGGGATTCGGCGCCTTGCTGATGCTGGCCAGTCAGTTTGCGTCGTCGCTCGGTATGATCGGTGGGTTTCTTCTTGGTGCGGTGAATGCGCTCTTGGTCGGCGCTACCCTGAGCCTGATCGAGCAATCGCTCAACCATGCGAGGGCTCTTACCTTCCGGGACGTTTATAGCAGCGTCGGTCACTATTTTTGGGCTGTCATCGGTGTTGGGTTTATTCTATGGCTACCGCTCATGGCGCTCGATCTGACGATGCAGACGAATCCCTACGGCCAGCTCATCTCCTATGCGGTGTTCCTGCTCATCTTTCTTTTACTGAACCCTGCGCCGGAAATTATCTATCAGGTTCGGCATGACTCCCCGCTTGAAGTGTTGAAGACCTCGTACGAGTTCGTCCTTGAGAATTGGATTGAGTGGTTTCTTCCCTTTGCCTTGATCCTCATCCCTCTTATCCTCTCGCCCACGGGGTTTCGAACATTTTTTTCTCTCTCCAGTCGAGTAGGGAGGGGAGCCGGGTTGGATTTTTCTCAGCTCCTTGTGCTGCCGTTCACGATTCTCGGGGGGTGGTTGGACTATGCCGGTATTCCTTCCTCAATCAGTTGGTATCTCGGTTTGCTTTTGACTCCACCTCTTGCCGTAGCGATGCTGCTATTTCGTGGCCATCTCTTTGCATCGCTTCATGGGGTGTCGCGACGACAGCGCCGGTTTGTGTCGCCCTTCAAGTAGGGGGCAGTAGGCAGTCTTTCGTATATTCCCAGCCTTTCCGTCCTCCGTAAGAGGATCGATATAGACGAGATGGTGTTTGCCTGATTGCTTGAGTGAGATGGGGAAATAGTGTATGGAATTACCTACAGCCTATACAGATATCGTGGATTTGCAAGGCTGAGAAAGAGCGTCTCTCGTGCGCTTATCGATCTTCTGGCGGATCGTTCTGACCTCCCTCGTCATTATTGTGGTGATGGCGGGGGTCAATCTCTATGCCCTGTTTCAACTACGCCAGTTGACTGCGTTGAGCGCCAACATGGCGACTCAACATTACCCGGCCATTGAGTCGGCCAAACGTCTGCTGACCGTGCTATTTGCCCAGCTCAATAGTGAAAAGAAGTATTTAGCTGTACGCGACGCCACATTCTTGCAACATTTCGATGAAGAGGTCGACGAATTCCATCGTGGACTCCAGAGTCTTGAATTACAGGAACTTACTCCTCAAGGTGTTCAACTTCTTCAAGATGCCAAGCATCTGCAGCAAGAGCGGCTTATGATATTCCGTGCGGAATTGGAGCATGGAATCTCCCCTCCAACCGCTTTGTCGGCGGGCTATGAAGCTCGGCGAGATGCCTTGATGGACCGCATCACAGCCACGCTCCAACAGTTTATCAGTCTTCACGAGACGGGCATCAGCGTGGGGGTCAGCCGGTCGCGCGAGAGCTCCGCGCAGGCCGAAGCGGTGACGGAGCAACTGGTTCTGCTGGCCCTCGTATTCGGCATTGCTCTCGCAGGCTTTGCCAGCTACTCAGTCCTGCGTCCACTTCGCCAATTACAGAACCATATCAAACAGATAGGTCAGGGGAATTTTCGCACGTCGCTGAATATTCGAGCCCCGAGCGAGTTGCGCGACCTCGTCGATTCCGTCAATTGGATGGGTGCAAAACTCCAAGAGCTGGATGATATGAAGGGGGAGTTTCTCGCCCACGTTTCCCATGAGTTACGTACGCCCATGGCCTCGATCCAGGAGGGCACCCATCTACTATTGGATGAAATTCCAGGCCCCCTGTCGCAAGAACAGCGCACGACCTTGCGTATCATGGCGGATAGCAGCCGCAGACTGATCACCCTCATCTCTACCATTCTGGATCTCTCCAAAATGGATGCTGGAATGATGGAATATCGAATTGTTCCGACGGATCTGAAGCGCGTCACAGATATGTCGGTCAATAAGGTCCAGCTTCTTGCCGATGCCAAGCATGTACAGCTCTTGCTGGAATCGCCCTCACCGCGTGTGTGGGTCAAGGCCGATGCGCTTCGAATTGAACAAGTACTCGATAATTTGCTCTCAAACGCCTTGAAATTTAGCTCGGAAGGGGGCATCGTCAAATTGCTCATGAAGCCGGATCAGAAAGCGGGAGTTCTTGAGGTGAGCGTGACCGACGGGGGGCCCGGTATCCAGGCCGAAGATCTACCGTATATTTTCGAACGGTTCTATCAGGGACGGACGAAGGCCAAACATGCTACACCAGGCAGTGGCCTTGGGCTGGCCTTGGCTAAAAAAGTGGTCGAAGCGCATGGAGGACGGATTTGGATCGAAAGCGAAGTCAAAAAGGGAACGACGGTACGGTTTGTTTTACCTCTCACAAAACCAGGGGAAACGGCATGAAAGCTCTCCAGCAAAGCTTGGTTTTGGGAGTTTTGTCCTGTCTAGTTCTCTCCGGATGCGCTGCCTGGTCGCCGGCACCGCAATTTTCGCAGCCCTACTTCAAAGTGGATGCAGGAGAGGCAAAATCCATTCTTGCGTTGGCAAAAAAACAGGAACTGCTCATTCCGAAATGTGCCGAGCATAATTCCTGCGACCATGTCTACTTTACTCGTGCCCTGCTGGGGCTCTACGAAAGTCGCGATAGCGCGTCGAAGTACTTCGAGAAAGTGATCGCCGTCTCGCCCAAGAGTCAGATGGCTTTTTCCAGTAAACTCTGGCTGCAGCTGCTCGAGTATCATGCCTCTCCGGTCGAGCAAACCTGGCTTCAGTCTGTCATGGCTGCTCCGGCCATATCGGAGAGTCAGACGATCCTGGCTCAGGCTTCAGATCGTCTGGTGCGGGACTTGCTTGACAGAGAGCTGACGATTCAACAATTGCGGGTAATCAAGGATGCCGATGCTCAATCTCTGGAAAGCCTCCAGCGGGATTTGGCCGAGCGTGATCGGAAGATGGATACGGCCGGCGGTAAGCGAGATATTCCAAGGGGGCCCACCGATACGGGCTTTGTGTTGTCCCTGCAAAGGCAGTTGAACGATCGAGATAGGAAAATCGAGGAGCTAACGAGCCAGTTGGAGGCATTGAAGCGGATCGATCAGGAAATGCGGGATAAGGTTCGCCCTATTCGTCCCCCATCGATGATCGCGCCGTCTCCGACCCTGCCGGAACCGGTAACACCGTAGTAAGGAGTTGCATGGAAAAAGAACATATTCTCGTAGTCGACGATGAAGAAGGGCTGCTGCATCTTGTGAAGATGCGGTTGACCGCAATGGGCTTTGCCGTCACAGGCTGCACCACCGGGCGCGATGCGATTGCTGCAGCCAAGAAAGACCGGTACGATCTTGTGGTCGCCGACCTCCGGCTGGGCAGCGAAGATGGATTGGACGTGACGGAAGAACTGCTGCGGATTCATCCGGGCCTTCCGGTCATCATTCTCACGGCCCACGGCAGTATTCCCAATGCCGTAGAAGCTATGCAGCGTGGAGCCTTCGGATATCTCACCAAGCCCTTCGACGACAAAGAGCTCAAGGCCAAGATCGAAGAAGGGCTTTCTCCTCAACGGATGAGAGGAGAGATTCAGCGGCTCAAGTCTCTCGTCAACGAACTGTACGGCATGGAAAATGTCGTCGCGAGGAGTCCGGCGATGCAGCGTATTCTCCAACAGGTTGTGCAGGTGGCGGATTCCGATGCCACGATTCTGCTTTTCGGGGAAACCGGGACCGGGAAAGAAGTATTGGCACGGGTCATTCATTCGAACAGTCGGCGGAGTAAAGGGCCGTTTGTCGCTCTGAATTGCGCGGCCATTCCCGAAACGCTCTTCGAGTCCGAGCTCTTCGGACATGTGCGCGGCGCTTTTACCAGCGCCCATGGCGCGAAGCGAGGCCTGTTTCAAAGCGCCAACGGCGGTACGCTCTTTCTCGACGAGATCGGCGAAATACCGCTCTCGATGCAGGTCAAACTGTTGCGTGCCGTGCAGGAACGGGAAGTCCGCGAAGTAGGATCTGAAGTCTCGACGAAGATCGATGTACGGATTATCGCCGCAACCAATAAAGACCTGGGCGAAGCGGTCAAGAACGGCTCATTCCGGAACGATCTGTACTACCGCATCTCAGTTGTCCCGTTGTTTATTCCGCCGCTTCGCGATCGCCGAGAAGACATCCCATTGATGGCCCAACACTTTTTGACCGCGAGCGCAAAACGAGCGAACAAATCGCTGCGTGGATTTACACCGGCCGCCCTCAATCGGCTAATCACACATCCCTGGCCCGGCAATGTCCGCGAATTGGAAAATGTCGTCGAGAAGGCCGCCGTCATGACGCGCCAAGACATGATCACGCCTGACCTGCTGCCCTCCATGGGCACATCGCCGGATGCGCCGCTCAAGCCGCTGACTGAAGCGAAGGAAGAATTTGAGAAAACCTATCTCAAGAATGTCCTGCAACTCACCGGCGGTAATATCTCGCGTGCGGCCCAATTTGCCGGACGCTATCGCGCAGACTTCTACAAGATGCTCAAGAAATACGGTCTGCACCCCTCAACCCTCAAGGCCAAAGCAGAAGCCGAGATGGACGAGATGGAAGAGCAGGGGGATCTCACGGAAGCTGAACGTTAACAGGTTGTTGAAACCCTACTTTCCATCCCGTATTTTCTTTCAAGGGTAGCCTGGTCGATCCTTGAGTGTGCGCGCCCATCCCTTGATTCTTATCTTCATGTCAACTCCCAGCGGGCGAGGGCGCGAGGAGCTTTTGACTGCGTTCGTCGAGCGAGGCCCTCCTATACTTCAACTTCTTCAGAGGGGACAGACAGGCCGTCCTTCACTGCGCGCATCGAGCGACCACTGGTTCATCGTGGGGGCTCTGCGAGCAAGAAGGATGGCCTGTCTGCCCCCTCGCATCTCCTTCGCTTGCCGCCCCATTCAAGCAGGTGCTAAGATCTGTTGCTATTGGAGGGAACCGGTGCCGAACATTTTGCTCTTAGTGTCGCCGAGCTGTGGGGCTTGCCCCTCTGCGAAGAGTCTTTGGAAACAGTTGCGTGTGAAATATAGTTTCAGTTATCGCGAAGTGGATATCACGACAGAGGATGGACGGAGCCTTGCCGATCGGCATTCGGTTCGGGCGGTGCCGGCGACTATTATCGATGGACGCCTCACGTTCGTCGGTGTGCCGAGTCGTGAGAGCGCCGAGAAGGCTCTGTTGCTCAAAATGAAACCTCGCGAGTAGGAGAAGGATCCGTCCATGGTCGAAGACGACGATTTTGAATTGCCGGTGCTCCCTGTCCTCGACAAGGGGCCTCCACCGGATTGTCCCATGTGCGGCGATCCGATGGGATTTATCGATGGCGACTGGTGCTGTGTGGATTGTAACGGCGAGCTATTGGGGCCGGAGACAGGCTAGCCCAAGAAATGTTAGATGGTGAATGGTTAATGATGATTTAGCGTTGATCCGACATTCACCATTCACCATGCACCATTCATCATCCACCATTCGATACTAGATGCTTCGCATCGTCACCGGGCCTTTTCATCCAGTCCTTGAACGTGCGCTGGTTGAGGACCTTCGGTCCTGCAAGACAGACGATCCCTTTGTTTCGCTTGCCGTTATTGTTCCCTCGGTCTCCTTGGTCGAGCATCTGAAACGAGTCCTCGCTCGTCACGAACCCCGCGCGTTTCTCAATATCCACTTTCTCACATTCCATCAGCTGGCTCTCCGCCTGCGCGATGACCTCATGCCGGTTTCTGAGGCAAGTCCGGAACAGTCCCGGATGTTGGTCGACGATTTTTTCTTCGAGCAATTGGTGCGGCAGGTGGTTCGACGCAAGCTTCCAGGGCTCGAACCGCTCACTCGATTGCCTGTCTCACCGGGAACCTGGAAAGGCCTGTGGGCGACGGTGCGCGATTTGAGAGACGCAGTCGTCGAACCGGCGGCGGGGCTGAAGGCCCTTGCGGAAGGGGTGTTCGAGGAGGAGGATCGAACCTGGCTTCGTTCGTTGTTTATCCTGCATGCGGCCATCGTGGAAGCTAGCCGGTCTCTCCAGGTCGGCTCTCCGGATGACCTGGCTGCGACGCTCGGGAGAGATCACTCCGGTTCCTCTTTTCTCATCGGACTGCACCGGCTGTTCTACTATGGTTTTTACGACCTCTCGCAAGTCCAACTTTCGTTTTTTGAATCGGTCGCCCGAGTTGCGCCGACTTCATTGTATTTTCCGTTACAGAACCGTCCAGCCTTTCTCTTTGCCCGCCGGTTTTTCGAGCGGCATCTTCTCCCGCTGGCAGACAGTCATGAGGATAAGAATAAGGAGGGAGGTCGAACCGCGCCAACGGAGTCGGTCGAACTCTCCGTGACGAACGTCATCGGGGTTGAAGAGGAGTTGGCGAGCGTCTGCCGTGAAATTCTGACCCTGGTCGAGGTGAATCACTATCGTTTCGACGAGATCGGAGTGGTGGCTCGCACATTGGAACCCTATCAAGCTCGGCTGCAATCGGTGTTCGATCGTCATCTGGTGCCGTTCACTTCGACAGCCGGAAAATCGCTGTCGCGTGAACCTTTGGTCAAAACCCTCTTGCGTCTCGCCTCGCTCCCGCTGAATGACTTTGACCGTGTCGCTATGCTGGATGTCGTTACATCGCCCTTCTACGGCGCACTGAACGCCGGCTCTGTCGGCAACAAGCTCCGCCCCGATCTCTGGCGCTCCCTCGTCTATACGTTGGGTATTACAAAAGGAGAAACGGAATGGAGGCGTCTGGCAGAGCCGGCGAGTCCCTCGATTGTTCGCGAAGCAGAGACGGCGCTTGGCGAAGATGACCAGCCAACGGTTGGAACGAGTGAAACTTCTCAGCTGAGATATCTGTGGGAGCTCGTTGCACCGCTGATTCGCGATTGTCTGGCTCTCCCCACGCAAGGGTCGATTGGAACCTTGACCGATGCATTTCTCTCATTGGTGAAATCCCATCTTCATGTCCCCAGTCTGTTCGACCTATCTTCGGGCGAATCGCCGAATTCTGCAGACCTCACCAGGGTCGGCTTACTGCTCCGATCTTCATTGGCCCGCCTACAGGAGCTGGATCCGTTGGGAGAGAATTTCTCGTGGGAGGAATGGGTCGAGTTGCTCCATCGTGTATTGGACGAGACCGATATTCCCATTGAAGAGGAGCAGCACCAGGGTGTTCAGGTACTGGATGCCATGACGGCCCGCGGCAGGACAGTCCGGGCGTTGTTTGTCCTTGGTATGAACGAAAAGCTCTTTCCGCGGTACGTGCGTGAAGATCCCTTTCTTCGCGATCGTCACCGTGTCGTATTGGAATCGACCCTGGGGTACAAGATCGATGAGAAATTAGCCGGACACGAAGAGGAGTTGCTTCTTTTTGAACTGTTGAGCCGCTCGGCCACTCATCGGCTGTATCTGTCATACCAACGTACCGACGAAACAGGACGAGTCATGTCGCCGTCCAGCTTCATCGCAATGGCGGTACGAGATCCTCGATTCGTCGGGAAGCCGGAAAAGACCGTTCCTCGGCGGCTGACTCAGCGGATCAGCGAACAGCCGTCGATTCAGGAGCTGCTGCCGATCGAGGAATTGGCTGTGGGTTGTCTGTTGCAAGGCCATGATGCGCTGCCGGCGCTCGATGCGATGGGACGCGATGGGATCCGATTTGAACAGTGCCTTGCCACACTGAACATGCTTGAACGTGAATCTCCCGAACTTGGCCCGTTCGACGGCATGGTCGGCGCACAAGCACCGAGAGAACAGGTCATGACGGAATGGAGCTTCTCGCCGACGGCTTTGGAGAAGTATGCGACCTGTCCCTTTCAATATTTTGCGGATAAGGTCCTTCGATTGGAGCCTCCGAAACGGCTTCAGCACGACCACCTGCCTCCGTTGATGCTGGGAACCCTTGTGCATGAATCGCTTCGCGTGAGTTATGAACGGTTGGTGATGCAACAGTGGCCGGAGGAATCGCTGACTGAAGCCGCAGTCCGATCCACGGTAGGTTCCGCAGTAACCGATACGTTTGCCGTCCATGCTGCAAGTCAGGGAACGGGGCATGCTCTGCTTTGGACCTTGGCTTGCGAACAGGCGACAGAGTTAGTTGCAGCTGCCGTCGCTTTCGATTGGGAAGAGTATCGGGCCACCGGATTCCGCCCTGTTGCGTTTGAAGCTGCCGCGCAAGGAGTCGTTCCCTTAGGGTCCGATGCGACTTCGATTGCCCTGAAGGTTCATGGCACCCTGGACCGCGTCGATTACCGAGCAGACCCCCCAGCCCTCCGTATCGTGGACTATAAGTTTAAGCAGGGGAGCGAGATCACTGCCGTGGATCGAAACCTTGCCCTGTCGGCCCTGCGCGGATTTCGACTGCAACCACCGCTCTATGCCCGCATGGCGCTGCCGTCTTTTCCCGCACCGACCGATGTCCAATTGCTCTTCCTGGCTCCACAGTGGAAACAGACTATTTTTCGCTCGACATTTGACGCAGGTCTCTGGACAGGCCAGACCGGCGACATGATTCGGCAGACGCTCGCGACATTGATCCAAGGTATCGCCCAGAGGGAGTTTTTTATTCTCCCGGATGGCTATTGCGATTACTGTGAATTTTCAGGCGCCTGCCGACGCCACGATGCCGCTGCCTGGTGGCGCTCGTACCGATCGCCTCAGGCTCGAGTCTTACGCCGTCTGAGAAAGCAGAAGGTACGCGATGAGTGAAGGGCTGATACTTCCGGACTCTCAGGATCGCCTCCTCGCTGAGACAACCTGGGACCGCAATGTTGTGGTGGTCGCAGGCGCTGGCACCGGCAAGACCACGATTCTCGTCAATCGCATCCTCAATCTCCTCATGAGAGAACCCGATCCCTTGGCCGTTACAGAAATCGTGGCACTCACCTTTACTAACAAAGCTGCCACTGAAATGAAGCAACGACTCCGTACTCAGCTCCTGGGTTTAACGGAGCAGGTCGATGACCTGATCGCCATCTTCAGGGCCCGGTACCATCTCTCGGCTGAACAAATAGGCGAACGGGCCAGGATGGCACTTGAACAGTTGGAAAAATCTCAGATTGGGACCTTGCATAGTTTCTCTGCACATCTTCTTCGTCTCCATCCACTAGAGTCAGAAGCTGACCCATTATTTCAAGAAGATGATGGGCTATACTTCAAGGAATTATTCATCTCATGCTGGGACCGCTGGTTGGATAGCGAGCTCGGATCGATTGGGCCACAGCATGGCCGATGGCGACAAGTTTTGGCTGGTACCAGTCTCGACGATCTGCGGCAGATTACCTCTACCCTTGCAGGGGATTTTGTGGACCTGGATGAGTTGGAGCAGCAGGCTCGGTCCCTTGTGTTAGGGGGGGAGTTACAGCGCTGGATCAGGGCCACGCATGACCGTGGAGTTGCTCTTCTTGTCGCCCAGGATCGACCCAAACGGCGCAAGGCGGAAAGTATGCTGGCTGCTGCAGTGCAGTTGCTGGTGCTCTTGTTGGAACAGGGGACCGTTGGGCTCGCCCAGCTACCTCAAGATGAACGAGCTATTCTGGAGAAGGATCTGGGAAAGGCTCCTGCCGGATGGGATGAGGTGGCGTTCCGGGAGGCGATCTCCATTATCGGGCTGGCCCAACAGCTCCTTACGGTCGACCAGAGTTACTTTCAAGAAGTGGTGACGCTCGTACGACCCTTCATCGATCAAGTTCGTCAGAAGTTTCACACCTCTGGATGGATTGCATTCGATGGATTACTGGCCAAGGCGAAAACACTCCTACGCGATCATCCTGCTGTCCGCGCCAGGATCAAACAGACCTATCGGGCGATCCTCGTGGATGAGTTTCAGGACACAGATCCGGTGCAGTACGAGATGATCCTCTACCTCGGTGAACGGGCCGGCAGTCATCGGACTGCATGGCATGAGGTGGAATTGGAGCCTGGAAAATTGTTTATCGTGGGAGATCCGAAACAGTCCATCTATGCCTTTCGCCGTGCCGATATCGAAGCCTTCGAGCGAGTCGTGGAGAAGATTCGTACCGGCGGGGGTGTCTGTTATTCGCTGGTCACGAATTTTCGTAGTAACGGGGCGGTGCTTGACGTCGTGAATAATGTTTTCGACCGGCTCTTCCAACCGACGGCACATGTTCAGCCGCCCAACGAACGGTTGGCAGCCAGGCCTCAACGCAAACCGGAAGTCTCAGTCTCCGGAGTGCAATGTCGAATTGTCACGCCTGGTGAGGAGGACGAAGATGTTGACGTACAGGCTGCGACCAGGGCGGAGGCGGAAGCGTTGGCGCGCTGGCTTAAGGAGGAACTCCTTGTCGGCACGACGGTCACCGATCGTGATCGCCGCCAAGGTCCACTTCGACCAGGCCACATTGCACTGATATTTAGGAAGCTGACCCAGGCCCAGGTTTATCTCGATGCCCTGCGACGGTATGACATCGCCTATATCACCGATGGGGAAAAACATTTTTATCGGCGGCAGGAAATCGTCGATTTCGTCAATCTCCTCCGCGTGATCGACAGCCCGCATGACACAGTCGCGCTGGCTGGAATCCTCCGTTCACCCCTCGGCAGCATGACGGACCGGGATCTATTGGCCCTTCAGCAGAGAGGGGGGTTGGATTATCGGCAACGAGCACCGCTGTTCGATTGGAATCATCCACAGGCTGAAATGGTGCGGGGGTTCTACGAACATCTGGTGGAGTTACAGCAGCTCGCTCCCTTGCGACCTGTGCCTGACGCTATCGATCTGATCTTTGAACGATTGCCGATTTTAGAATTGGCGGCGGCATCGCTCCATGGCGAGCAAGCTGTGGCGAATCTGCGGAAAATTCGGGATATGGCCGAGACACTTGCCAATCGCCCCCACCTGACCTTGAGCGGCTTCGTTGACTTGATGATGACCAGATTGTCGGAACAGCCTGATGAGGCCGAAAGCGCTTTGGCTGAAGAATCGCCTGATGCAATCCGTGTATTGACCATCCACAAGGCGAAGGGGCTGGAGTTCCCCGTGGTCGTGCTTCCCGGCCTGCACCAGGGATTCAAGAGTCCGCGCAAGGGGCCGTCCCTCCATCATGATTGGTCGAGCCGATGCTATAGCCTCCAGATGGGAGGCCGCTCGAATCTTGGAGCCCTGCTCGTGGACAAGAAGATGGCGGAACGGGAAGCGGCGGAACAGCACCGGCTTCTCTATGTCGGAATGACGAGAGCGCGCGATCTGCTGGTTCTATCAGGCGGGCAGACTACGAAACCGGGCCATGACAGCGTTCTTTCTCTGCTGAGAGAGGTGATGGAGGGCGAGGGAACCCCTTCGTCTGCTGAAGAGGTCTGTATCGGGACCAGCCGACTTACGCGCATTCTCACTCCAGCCACGGTCGTCGAGAGACGGCATAGGCAGGCTTCCCTGTCTACAATGGGTCCCGGACCGGCCCTTGGCCCCCTTCTCATGCGCCGCCAGGCAAGGTTGGTAGAGTGGGAATATCGTCGATCAACCGCGCGACGACTGACTCCTTCGAGCCTCGCAGAGCACAGATCCGGCGTCGGGTTCCCTTATGCCGTAACAGATCGCGATGCCGAATTGCCTCGACTGGTTGGGGTCTGCGCCCATGCGGTACTCGAACAGTGGGACTTTGCCAGGCCTCGTTCTGAAATCAATAGGAGTATTGGGCGGACTATTCGTCGATACGTGGCTCAGGACCATCCTCACTTGATAACCGATGTCACGGAGGATCTTGAGGTTCTCTTCGAACATTTTCTTTCTTCCGAGCCCTACAGCAAATTGCAGCGTGCGACTCTGCTCGGGCGAGAAGTTCCATTTGTGATGCCCCTCGGAGAAGACCAGAGAATGGAAGGGGTGATCGATCTGATTTACCGGCTTGACGACTGGATCTGGATTGCCGACTATAAGACGGATCGTGTGGAAGCTGAGGACGTTCTGGCAAGGGTCGAGAGTTACCGGTCTCAAGCGGAGAGTTATTCAAAAGCTGTCGCGAGTTCGTTGGGGTTGTCGTCTCTCTCGTTTCAGTTTATCTTTTTGAGGCCAGGTATTGCCGTCGATGTCTAGCAGGCCGTTAGCTGGTTTGTTTGGTTGAACGAATCTAATCTGATGAACCAAATCAACCAAATAAACAAAACAAACCAAATAAACCAGATACAGGTCCAATGACTGTCTCGCCGGAAGAATTCGAGGCCTGGATTCACGAGGCACTCGCCGGGCTGCCGGCTCGCTTTGCGGCGCTTGCCAACGATGTCTCGATTGTGGTCGAAGAGGAACCTTCGGCTGAGGTTTTGCGGGACCTTGAGTTGGAATCGGAAGACGACCTGTTGGGTCTGTATCAAGGTGTTCCGACCGACGAAACGTCTTTCTTCCAGCCTGCCGGTCAATTGCCGGCCCGAATCTCCATCTATCGAGGTCCCATTCTGCGTTTCTGTCGGACGAAGGCCGAAGTCATGCAGGAGGTGTGGGATACGGTTGTCCATGAACTCGGACACCATGTCGGACTGGATGACGAGGAGATGCCGTACTAGGGTTGTAGCTACTCAGGTGCTTAGGCTGAAGGCTAAAAAATATCTCGCAGGACGCGAACCCAACCATTCAACCCTTCTCGCTTTCTATGGCCTTGGGGTCAAGCAGAAATGAACCTGTCATTAGCAGGCTGAAAGCCGAAGACCGAAGACTAGAAGCCTTCAGTCTTCAGTCTTCAGTCTATCTACCTGAATAATTACCTATGATTTAGCCTGAATCAAAGATCTTTTCTGATAGCCGACGGCGAGCATAAAGACTCCTAACACCACCATAGGCAAGGAGAGGAGCTGGCCCATTGAGAAGGATCCGAGGATAAAACCGAGTTGAGCATCCGGCTCGCGAACGAACTCTACCAGCATGCGGCAGAGTCCGTAGCCGGTGATAAAACTCCAGAAGATGGTGCCGGGAGGCGGAGAGGTTTTCGCGACGATCCATAACAGGGTGAATAGGAGTAGACCCTCAAGGCCTGCCTCATACAGTTGCGAGGGGTGGCGGCAGGCAGGTCCCCCGCTCGGAAACACCATACACCAGTCGACATCGGTGGCTCGGCCGTACAATTCCCCATTGATAAAATTGCCGAGTCGACCGAACCCCAGCCCTATTGGTGTGGTGGCAGCTGCCAAGTCTGCGATCTGATAGGCGGGAATGCCCTGCCGTTGGCTGAACCAGAATAGGGCCACGATCACGCCGAGCAAGCCGCCGTGGAAGGACATGCCTCCCTCCCACACCGCCACGATGCTGAGCGGATGCTCCACATAGTAGGAAAAATTATAGAAGAGGGTGTAGCCGAGCCGTCCTCCGATAAACACCCCGAAGGCCGCCCACACGATCATATTGTAGACCTGATCCTTGGTCATGGAGATGCCTTTCGACTGCACTCGACGCAGGATCAGGAAATAGGCGCCGGCCAGCCCGATCAGGTACATCAGGCCATACCAGCGAAACTGCAGGGGACCCAGCTCCAGGAAAACCGGGCTGATATTGGGATAGGGGATCGCGTGCAACCAAGTCATTTTTGCCTCATGTGGCCGAGGAGTCTGTTCGAGCAATGCTCTTCTACTGAGGTAAACGATCCGCCGGTATCTGCGTCGTTCTCGGCCAGAAAAAAATCCTCAACGTATTCCAGCAAATACGCCTCCGGTTTTTTCGAGCCCGCGCCGCTCATCTGCCAGCGTCTCCTTCGCCTCGCAACGAAGGATTACTCGGACAGGCTCCTATTGGAGAATCATAGGTGAGGGTCTCGACCATTGCAAGCAGGCGGATGCCGGATGAATAGTCGGTGTCGATCATTGGCCAGAGCCACTTTGCCAGGTCTATCCCTTTCGTATGTTGGTTTTCTGTCACGCTTGTGCTGCGACCTGTGAGGAAAACACAACGGAAAATTAATCGCGCCTAATCGTGGGAGCCAGGTTGCGACGATTCACCGGAGATTTTTGCGATTTCATCTCTGGCACGCTTACTGCTGATGGAGAGAGCAAGACTGTGGAGGCTCTCAGTAATCACATTCTTCATTAACCGTACTTGGAGGTTCACCATGTCGAATCGGGGACGTCACGTAGCGAAGGCCGCAGCGTTGGTAGCAGGTGGGGCGGTAATCGGGGCGGGAATTGGATTGCTCTTTGCGCCGCAAGCTGGTACCGAAAGCCGGCGCAATGTCGGTCGCTATGCAAAAAAAGCGCAATTGCAGGCGACCCGATGGGGTCGAACGGTTCAGTCTGGGGTCAAGGAAGTGATCGATCGCAACAGGGCTCGCGTCCCTAAGGAGGAGCAGAGGCCGCAGATCGAAGCGGCGTAGGCAGATTGACTCGCTTATCGATCGAGCCCTGGGGGCAGGCCCCGCCACTTACGGCGGCGCCTGCCCTTGCTCTCCAGTTCTATGAGCCGACCTTGACCGACGAGACCACGAGGCGTGAGTTCTGCCACTGCGGACTCTGCTGCCGGAGTGGCAAAAATGGCAGACGTAAGGGCGTAACATTCTTATAGACCTTCCTCAGGCCTGATTCTAATTCGCGCGCTGCCGAGCTATGCAACAGCAACATGTGATACCCCACCCGCCGAAGAGCGCTTGCAGGACACCGAGGCCTCCGCTATCATCCCTCCACTGCCTTTGGCGGATGTGGTGGAATCGGCAGACACCCAGGACTTAAAATCCTGTGGCTCACAAGGCCGTGCGGGTTCAAGTCCCGCCATCCGCACCAAAGCTCATGCCCAAAAAGCGCATGCCGGTTCAATTCTGGCCTCCGGCACCAGCAAAACGCTAAACGCAGCCACCAGAGCGGCGTTTCAGCGTTCCAGACCCCAAGAAAGTGATGGCAGCTACACCACTGCTACACACTTTGGAGGGGGTATGGCTACACTCTTTCTTCCTGGCAACCGTCAATCCTTCTATTTTCGTGCTGTGGTCCCTCGTCGTCTACGTCCCTTGTTTGGTGGGCGTGCTCAACTTTGGCGATCGCTCTCGACAGCCGATAAGGAGCATGCGAAACTTCGTTCGTTGGAGTGGGCCGCACGCACGCAACGGCTGTTCCTCTTACTGAAGACCCACGGAGCGTATATGAGCCAAGCTGACATTGCCGCCTTGATCGCCCGCACAATGGATGCTGAACTGGAAAAGTCAGAAGACTATCGCGCGCTGCATCGACTCGATGAGGACCAGCAAGAGATTATGGTTGACGAGACCATCGAACGACTCGAAGAGACCGAGGGCACGCTCTCGGCTCATCGGTATGATCGTATCGCCGAAGAGGTCCAGACCATGCTGCGCGCCGGGGGGATGCCCGCACTTGATCCGAACTCCCTTCCTTTCAAACGTGCCTGCCGTGCCTTCCTGTTGGCGAAGCAAGAGATGTTGACGACTGAAGTTGAGCGATGGCAAGGCCAGTACCGGCCACGTCTAACGGGTGCTGCTCTTGTTCCTGCCGCTACTCCCCCAGTCAAGAAGAGCCCGCTGTACTCTGTCGTGCTGAAGAAATACCTCGTAGAGAATCCCTACGCCAGACGCTCCGCCGACCAAGTGCGGAAAGAGTTCGAGAAGTTCCAGACGGTTATTGGGGGGGATCGTCCGATTGCCAGCATCACGAAGGCTGAAGGACGGGCATATAAAGATCACCTGTTGAATGAACGTGGCGTCAGCCTTCGGACGGTCGCAAAGCATCTGAACACGCTGTCGGGGTTATTTACCTGGGCTGAGAAGCAAGACTACACGCCGGAAGGTTTTCCCAATCCCGCCAAGGGTCTGCCACCCTCGAAGATAGATCAAGAGAAGGGAGCCACGAAAGTAAGACCCTTCACTGATGAGGAGTTGTTGCGTGTGTTTTCGTCACCGAACTTTCTTGCACAAAGGATGAAACGTCCAGCACGCTATTGGATCTCGCTGTTATGTTTGTTTCAACTCTGTCGGAGAGAAGAGGCCGCACAACTGGCCCTGGCTGATATTGGAGTGAAAGACGGGATTCCGTGTCTGACGATCACCGACCGAGGAGAGAATCAATCAGTGAAGAACAAGGGGAGCCGGCGCACCATACCCATTCACTCAAGTCTGATTGCACTCGGCTTCCTGGATTATGTAGAGGCCGCGAGAGCACAGGGACAGACGCGACTTTTTCACCAACTCCCGCACAGGGTCAATGGCTACGCGGATGCTGTCGGCAAGTGGTTTGCTCAGCATCTCGACAGGGTAGGACTCTCGCAGCCAGAGCTAGTCCTGCACTCGCTACGCCACGGTATCCACTACCTCCACGCCTTGGGCTGTCCCCAAGACGTAGCGGAGATGTTGACCGGCCACACGGCCACCACGGTACACGATAAGGTCTACGCCCACCGAGAATTGACGCCGTTGTCTCGGTTGCGTGATGGCTTGGAGAAGATGCAGTTTCCTGCGGTGCTGAAGGTACTCACCAAGGAGGGACAACATGAGAGTCGTTAAACTCGCGTTGTTGTTGGCGGTGCTGCCGGTACTGGTCTGGCAATCGACAAACTTGGGACCAAATACGAACCCATTTTTGCCACAGCCAAACCAGCCCGCACCGGCGAGCATTCATCCGAAGTAGTCCCTTACTTCTTAGGGACTGCGGGCGTGCTGGCCTTCTTCGCCTGTGAACTCCGCTGCTCTTGTTCACTGCGCCAGGGTCTCGGTTGGTTCGCGGGGACGCTGCCGTGATTGGTTCCTTGTTTCATAATCTAGATCACCGTCCTTTCAGGTTAAGTTGTGAAACTCCGACTGCTGAATCTGCTCTGGCTTGGTCTCTTCCCGATACTCCTCGTCTTGTTGGCGAAGGCGTGCGCTCCCTAGTCCTTCTCCGCCTTGCGGTTTTATAAGTACCCTTCTAAACTGGGTGACGTGATGCGTACTTCAATGGCAGCGATAGCACTTGTTCTTTCACTCGTCGCGGCGGGCTGCGGAACACTTGATAACAAAACTATCCTTCTGAATGTCGGAGACTCAAAAGAACGCGTTCTTGAAGTTATGGGGACGCCAACGGATCGTCAAGTGCGGGGACAGCAAGAGGCGTGGCAATACTGCGTATCTGGTGCGGGGTTCGGCTGGAACGACCACAAGATCATTTGGCTGAACGCGGGACGCGTAGCGGGAATTAATTCGTACAGATCACACGTAAGTGGTTGCAGCGGGGGGATACAACCAGTTCGTTGGGAAAGTGCTCCTGATTCGGTTATAGAGATCAGACCACGGTAATCTGACAATTCGTTCAAGGCCGACTGCCACGACGGGGCTGCTTAACCTTAGGCACTTTGAGCCAGTCAACCATTACCTCTAGCGCGTTAATCAAATCGTTCCATATCTTCTTTGAGTTCTTGTTGAGTTCAATCCCACCAGACCAATCAGAGTTCTCCAAAGCATCCAACGCAATCAAAGCGGGATCGTCTTTGGTCTCTGGCGCGAGGTTTTGAAGCTTTGCGCGGACCCAAAGGAGCCGAAACATAGCGTTGTTCAGATAGTAGCCACCCATCCATTCTTGCGATTGTTGATCTGCTGAAAAGTTAACGGAGTTGTCTTCTATGAGCTTCACCAGAAGATAGTTTGCACCCTGGAAATTGACCTCCCAGTTTTGTTTCGTATCACATAAGAAAGCAGCTCTCCACAGTGAGAAGGCTGCTCCAACAAACATAGCAAAAAGGGACTGTCGCTTAGAATCGCCTTGCAGTAAATTGGCGTTGGCGTTTTCCTGACCTAAGATATACAGACGCAGAAGCAAGCGCTGACTTTTGGCCCGCGCCTCTAGTAGCCAAGGAGCGTGCTCAATGTTTAATTTTTTCTCTTTGTCGGGCATAGCCCTCTCCTTCCATCTGGTGAGGGTGGCCAAGGATAAGCCCAAAGGATATGGAAGTCTCCCATTTTTTCCTCAACGATCAAGAAACATGTGTGCCTTGATCAATCGCGCGTGTTTCCTGGAGTTTTCCAGACTAATCAAGATGTTAGATGGGTCAAGCCCTTCTCGGTCGGTACTGCACGGTGCACCCCCTATACCATGTCAATCCGTTTGGGCCAGTTTTAACCCCCTAGTTCGGCCTCTCGTTCTACCCTGGCTGCGGTCGCCTCGTCTTGGTCGGCTTGTCGATCAAGGGCTACCAGTTCCTGTCCAAGTGTCACCGACAGAGGCGCATCGCCCTTGCGGATGACTCGTGCAAAGAGCCGCGTCTTCTTCCTCGCATCGGCTCCAAACGTCTTCTGGAAGTGTCGGCTTTTCGACTCCACCCACTGCTGATCAAGACTCTCTTGATCTGTCTTGGGCTCCAGACCATGCACCAACCGCAACACCTCAACCCATTTCCACCCTGTTGCAAAGTTCACTTCAGGTTGAAGCGTCCGCGCCTTCGCCAGGATCACGCGCATGTAGTACACCATCCGCACGGAGATAGAGGAGAGTTGCCAAATCTCCTTGGTCGTGTGCTGACCTTCTGCGACTCGTTGCCAGGCCTCTTGCATCTTATCGCTCCGGCTCATGTTCACATGGTCGTGACAGTTCTTTCTCACCGACTCGTCCCGCGCCTGTTGGATCGTACCCTCAAACACCGTCACCGGAATGTGGGTGAGTTCTTTCCCCCGCTTGCCAGACTTCCTCAGGGCAACCTTGCGTGCTCTCGCTACCGCTCCATATGCGTCGAGCCTGTGGTGTCCGTCGATCACGTACCAGCGCCCACCGATCTTCATGACACTAATCGGGGGGAGTCGCCCTCCGCTTTGGATCACTCGCGTAAACTCCTCAATAGCCTTCTCACTCTCCGCCGCATTGTCAAGAAACTGCCTCGGCTGGAAGTAATCCGGTCGGACACCGATGTCCTTCATCGGCAACTTGCGTAAGTCTCGCTCTTCGTCCGTCAAGACATCGGGCTCCCCGATCATCGTCACGGTGTCTTCCCAAGATGCTGCTGCCTGTGTTGAATGTTCCGGCGTCGTCATGTTCGTCTGTCTCCTTTGTGCACACCTAAAGGCGTGCTAGGTGGTAGGGGAATTAAGGCACTGTTTGTCTATATCCGAATCCGATCCGCGCGACCGAAGGGAGCGGGCACCCACGAGAGAGAGAGAGAGAAGAAAGAGCCTGTGCAAGCTCGCAGAGAAAGCTGGAGGACTTTCCCCACGAGCCTGTCCAGGTCGCCTAGGACAACATCCCTAGACTCTTAGTTATCTTTTCGGTGGGTCGAAATCCCGTTGACCGTGTACACGCCTGTGCAATTAGGGAACACTTCAACCGGCTTTGGCACATGGACGGGCTTGGTGTTTACGGGAGGAATGCGGAGATAGTCAGCCACCGGAAATGCGGGAGAGAGCACCGGGGCTACTGGTACCGGGGCCGGCTCAGGCTTTGTGATCGCTGCAACCTCTTCGACCGTCTTGAATGGCCACTTCATGCCGGCACCTTGCCTGCTTCCGCCTCTGTCACTGGTCCGTTATTCTCGTCAGCCGCCATCGCCTTGCCCAAATCAGGCCCATAACTTCCGCTACCAGCTTCTCTCATCATCCGTTGTCCTGGCCCTTCGTTGCCAATCGCGTCTGTTCCCTCGCTAATCCAAGCCTGTACGGAAGGATCTGGATTGTTGAGCAGTTCGATCAGCTGCATTCGGGCTTGTGGATCGCGCCCGGCCTGAACCACAAGCTTTCTGTAGGCATCCCTCGCCGCTTCTTTCCGTGTCGCTACGGCGAGACTCTCAACAGAGAAGTCCACGCCTACTCCGTGCTCAATGTTCGGTGTCACGGTCGCCATGCGGCCAATACAGTCTTGGACCGCATCCCGGTAGGCCGGTGAGGACTTGTAGAGGGGATCATTAATTGCTGTGAGCATCTGCTCTTGAGTTTCGAAGGCTACCGTGGGCTTGCCCTGAGCATCTGGCTTCAGCCATTGCGCTGTGGTCTTCGCCTTCATCACGTTCTGATCAGCAATACGGTCTTGTTCGTGAGCTTCGCGGGCACCCTCCATCTGTGCGGCGTCATATTCGCTGAACCCTTCGCGTGCCATCTGGTCAATGAACTTCCTATAGAAAAGCTGTCCCATGTTCAAAATCTCCCTGTGTTAGTGGTGAAATGTCGGTTTCGCGGGCGTTGGCCTTGGAGCTTGATATGCTCTTCCCAATGCTTCTCGGTCTCTCGCAGCTTCGCTTCACGCTCCGCTGTCGTGGTGTCAAGTGTGCGCTGTGCCCTGCGTGGCGGGTCCAATATCGGCACGCCGTTACGGTTTAGTTTTGTCTCTCTCTGAATCACTCTCATTGTCCTAAGACTCCTCGTCGAAAGGGGCTGGACCAGTGAGGCTCTTGCGCGTCTGCAAAATCAGCCTGTCTCTTTTCTTTTTGTGCGTCGGTGGTCCGTGTTCTCTGCGCCCGTACTTCAGTGAGATGTTGGCCATGTCGCTGTGTCGCCTCGCGTTGGTCTCGTGCTCCGAAGATACCGAACCCACAGCCGCACAGGTAACAATCCGCTGAAGCCCTCTTCAGATTGTGTCCTTCAAGTGGTGCGCTCATACGTCCTCCTCTGTTTCGTTCTCGATAGCCTGCATCAACTTCTTCTCCACTTCCTGTCGTGTCGCGTTGCGTCCTTCCCACGTACTCAACTCCGCGTGGCGTGCTTTGAGTTCGCGCTGAGCCTTGGCCATGCCCAGTGATTCCACATACGCACAGACGCCGTGTTGATAGAGCTGCACGCGCCAGCGCTCTAGCGTCGTGGCTCGGTTCGTTTGTTGTTCAAGTGTGAGCGTCGAGAACCCTTGTTCTTTGATCTCCTCTTTCTGCCACTGGTGCAGCCACGCCGGAACCTCACCAACCGTCAGAACCCCATTGATCGTGGGGCCATCGTCGGCGTAGACCGTCTGACTTTCTGGCTCAATCTTCAGGGCATCCAATTCCGCCAGGACTTCCACCATCGACCACGCAGCTAGCTCTCTCCTCGTGCGGTACTTCATCGGGGCTCTTCCTTCTGGTACCTCTCCTTGAATAACAGCACTTCAGCCCGAAGACTCTTGGGATCATCACCGACTTCTTCAAGGTAGCGACGGAGAGCCAAATCAAGACAGGCGCTCAAGGTGGGGAACTTCGCCAGAGGAAAGCGGAGCCGAAAGAGACGCCGGATCTCTTCAAGACCTTCGAGCGTGTCGTTCGAGAGGCGAACCGCTGCCTTCGTGCTGCCGGATGGCGATTGTTTACGATTGAATACAGGCATAGAGATAACTCCTATGGTGTCGGACAAGTTGCGAAACAAAGCCCGCCTTGCGGCGAGCAACAAAGCCCCCAATCTGGCCTAACCAGACTGAGGGCTGATGGATACACGGCTATAAACGAAGTAGCCATTTCTAATGAGCCCACGCTCCTCTTCAGGCGGTCTCACCGACCTTGGAACGGATATACAGCTCTAAACAAGGTGGTTCATTTTAATGAGCCCCTCCTCTTTCGTTCTTCGCTGCGTCTACAATGCGTTGTCTGTTGTCCTTCGTCCAAAAGTACGTGAGTGCTTCCACCATGTCGCAGAGCGCGAGGGCCGCTCGTCCCCCTTGAAGGCTGATTCGATAGACCACGCGCTTATCAAACAACTCGAACGATTGCGAGCGAAGCAGACGAAAGATGGAGCGTGCAACCTGCACCTTTCGGTAGCGCTCATTGCTTGTCGGCTTTGGGCAGCACTCCGCGCCAATGGCCGCAGCCAGTATCAGCCTGGCAGCATCCGCGCCCCGTTGGCGTCGGATGTTCACGAGGATACATCGCGCTTTCGCTGCCGGGCGTAGGCCGTTGACGTTGCGCTGGTCTACGAACGGAAGGCTATCCAGTAGTTGTTGCATCTCCCCAATTAAGCCAGGGGGTAGCAGTGCGCGTGCAGCTAGGATGTACGGCCTACGTTCTGGTGACTTCAGGGACGTGAACTCTAGCGAACCACAGCGGCGTAGCTGCTTGCCGTGTATGTTGCAGTAGGGTCCACCGACCACAGGGTCCAGCGGTCGAGGGCACGTTGAAACGATACAGGGACTACTCATTGCGGGAGGCTCCTTCAGCCCGGTCCGGATGATGGGTCATGCTTGTTAGAGACGAACGAACACATACAACTGGTGGTGTACCGGCAAGGCCAATACCACAAGCCTAGGCTCGCTGGTGTAGCTTCTGGTGTAGCAAACCGGCCACCCTGAGACCTGAATACCTCAGCCAGGTAGTACAAACGCCGCTCTAGCACTGGCGATTGAGGGCCTTGTTGTCAGGTTCGGTGTAGATGGCAGCGAGTGACGCCCGTTGAGTTGAGTCTGAGAGCGTGCCGAATCGAGAACCACCCCACCGGGGGAAACCGGCGTGGACGAATCCACGATAGGATGACGGATTTTTACGCAGTTTTTGTAGTGAAATTGAGGGGTTATGGTGAAAATTGGCGGGTATATCTTTTTGTCTGAATCCGACCCACTCTAGAACGCTCTAGAATGCCCTAGGATCAACGCACTCAGAAACACGCCCTAGGCTAGTTTTGAGGTCAGATCGCTTCAGGCGTGGCTAGATTGGAAGGACTTGAGGGCTTGTAAATTAGCTACACCAGGAGTATTCTCCCGTCTACACCTTCTTGGAGCATCTCGGCAAACTGGCGCTGGATAAGGGCTCGCGGACATCGTTCCTTCAGTTCTGGCCTCCGGCACCAGAGAACGTAATACCGCGTTGAGTAGCGTCACGGCTTGAAGTTTTGTATCAGTAGAGGCTGGCTGAACCGCAGATCAATAGTGGTCAAGCCACTCAGGGTCTCTCCGGCTATTTACTTGCCCGATGTATTGTCGGCATCGAATTGCTGCTTCAACAAGCGCTCAAGCAGAGGAACCTTTCGGGCCTCCTTTTCAGCTTCTTCAAGGAATTGAACCAATTGTTGCCCGGTTTCCCGTTCCACTGCGAGCTCTGTCTGTAAATCACCAAGCCGTTTCAGTGCCGAGCGGGCAGTGAGGAGCTCCTGCCGTAATTGCTTGGTTCGTTCCTGTTCCGCCTTCAGTAGAGATTCCGTCGTGTCGCTTTGTTCGGCCTGGACTGACGGTTGTTGAGGGCTATTCGTCTGTGCCTGGGACTCCGGGTTGTCTGCTGAGAAGAGCTGTGCCACAAATTTCTTCAGGGCGGAGCGAACAGTGCCCGACGAAGGCGATGGGGGAGGGGTTGAGGCAGGCAGTCCCGTTCTATGCGAATCAGGAGGCTGAGACAGAGTTCCCGTCGTGCCAAAGGAAACTCCCAAGAAGCTGTCAAGCATCTTGGGCGTCGATGTCAGCGATCGATGTTTTTTTATGATCATGCTGGAGAAATTTCGGATTATTATGTTCTTGATTCCGCAATTATCTCCTGGATGTCGATTCGGCACGCGCGCGGTATTCTGTCGTCAAATGCCGAAGGCGATTTGGTCGAGCGATCCACCCTGTCGTTCATTCCCTCTTGAGGGCGGACGCCGGACTATGCCCGAACAAGAAGATGGTCGATGAAAGCAGGCGCTTCGGTACGCATCGCTGCGAGGGTATCGAGAAATCGTTTCAATTTTACCCGGTCGGTTTGGCTCACTTGGATCACTTCCAGCGCGATCCAGTGATTGTGAACTCGTCTGACTTCTGCCAGCCGGATGTCGACAAAGGCCTCCTCGCCCTCTAACCATAGCTGGACTTTGACAAAATCCCCTACGGCCATCTGATCGGGGGTGGCGGTCTTACACCCGTCTTCGGAAAATTCGAGTACACAGCCATCCGCTTCCATCTGCCTGCTCACGTTCGACAGGAGGCAGTCGATCGTAAACTTGGGACTGGCCCAACAGCTCTGTTGTTTCGTTAAGGTCATCATGTTACGAAGGATAGTCTGGAAAGGATTGGCTGGCTATACCCCATGAGGTGGGGGAGGCTTACTCGAAATGGTAGTGTGCGGATCACTCTGCTAATATGCGGCTCCCATGTGGTCGAGTTGGTCTGTTCGTTCACCTGAAGGGGATCAGCCGGATGGACCACAAAGGCTACAGCAATAGGAAGAACCTGTTAGGCACGGCAGTCCACGAACGAGGAGGATACTATGGTAGGTCGGTCACCCGCTCAGAAGTTCCTGATGCTTGGGGCCATTCTTGCGGGATCCGGCGTTGCTGCCGGCGCCTTTGGCGCCCATGCCCTCAAGGAGATTCTGGATGCACCGATGCTCCAGGTGTTCGAGACTGCAACGAGATATTTAATGTATCACGCCTTTGGGCTGTGCATTGTGTCTTGGGCAATCGATCGGTACCCGGCGCAAGGCCTGCAAAAGTCTGGTTGGCTCTTTATCGTGGGGATGTTCCTTTTCTCCGGCAGTCTGTACGGCGTGTCCCTAGCTGGCATCCGGTGGCTGGGGGCTGTGACTCCTGTTGGCGGGCTTGCATTCATCATTGGCTGGCTCCTGTTGGGGTGGGGAGTCTGGCGGGATACGTCTCCTCGCACCACGAGCCGAACGTCCTAGCAGAATCGGCACGCGAGACTGGCGGAAAATGGGACGAGGTGCGCCACTCTGCCAACGTCGCTCCCTTCGCGCGAGTCTCGCGTTTCTCGCGTCGTTCTAGGGCGTACAGCCAGCCGTTCTCTTTCCACTGACCGATCCCCAACCTCCTTGGGAATTGACGAACATTCCTTCAAGACGGTGTCCTTCTTTGCTGAATTGCAGACTGTCTTCCTGGACAAGGCCAGCCATTTCCCACCGTAAGTAGACGTTCTCGCCCAACACCACTGTTTCCATGAGCCCTGGGAGAGTGGCCTGCGTTTGTCCTGCCGGTGGAAAAGAAAGTGTCAGTTTCTGCTCTTGATGGTTTCGCTGATGGTTATGCACGATCCATTGCCAGGTTCCACAGAGCCGAGCCTGCCCGCGCAGTCCACGAACCTGATCCTTCCAGTTCCGTATCCGGTCCCATTCCTGATAGGCGGCCTGTAGGGTATCTATTTCCAGGCGAGTGGCTTGTTCCAAAGCCGATACCAACAGAGTTGTTGCAGGTTCACCCTGATTCTCTTTGGCCCATTCCAGGGAAGCAACAGCTTCGGAGAGTTGTTTTAAGGATCCATGCCAGGGCGATTTTTCTTGTCGATCGAGCCATGCTCTGGCTTGTGGCGATCCGAATAATTGTTCAGCCGTCGGCGCGGATGACCGATCCGTTACAGCCTGTCTGACGGTGGAGGCGAAGCGCCAGGCAGCCAGGCTACCCATCAACCGATGGACAGCCGCTGTCAGATCCGGGACCAAGAGTTCCTTCATGAGCTTGGCCGGTAAGGGATTGGCCCCCAAGGTTCTGGCTGCATCGCTCAACTGGATCGCAGGACCAATGGCCGATACAAATAGACCGCCGGCTTCTTTGTCGGATTCTAGTTTGGCTAATTGGTCGGAGTGGGTACGAATGATCAGTGGGAAGTCTGGTGTGGAACTTGGCAGAGCTTCGTCCGCCTTCGCATTGTGCCAGGTCAAGAATATAGCGATGACCACCGTCGCAAGGGTGAGGCCGATGCGCACAAAGAAGATAGGGTGAACAACAGTGGGGTTGCGCATCGCGAGACTACCGGCACAATGGAACGAGGAAACTGTTTAGATTCCCTGGAAGCAAGTTTTCAGAAATGCTGCGGTGGCCTCCCAGGCCTCACTCGCCGCGTCGGCACGATAACTTCCTGCGATTTGTTCATTGCAGAACGCATGGGGAGCATCCTGATAGGTCCGGACCTCCACCCGTTTCTTATGCTCTGTTGCTGCTGCACGGAGCCGATCGACATCTTGACCCGGTACCCACTGATCGAGACCGGCTTGGTGATAGAGCACCGGACAGTAGAGATCGTTGATTGCTGTTTCAGGCTGCATCCGTCCGTAATACACCACTGCTGCTCGAAGCCGCTTCCGTTGACAGGCGAATCGAAGCGCGTAGGTGCCGCCCATACCGAAACCGACCACGCCGTGGATATTTTGTTTAATGTGGTCGCGTGTATTCAAAAATTCGCAACAGGAATTGATGTCTTGCAGGACGAGTGATTCGTTCAGCTTGCCCATGAGAGCATCCGCGACCTCTGCATTGGCCGTCACCATGCCACCCAATCGCCCATACAAGTTCGGAATGATGACGCCGTAGCCCTCGCATGCCAGCCTGGCGCCAAGGTCTTTGATTTGAGCGGTTAATCCCCATGCTTCATGCAATAAGACGAGCCCTGGGTAGAGCCCTTTTTGCTGAGGCCAAAACTGAATACATTCCACTTGGACATGTTTCGATACGCGGGTCTGGATATAGGGATCGACGGCGGCATCCGTCAGAGTGGGAATGGCAATGCCGCTTGGGAAGCGCGCCGTGCCGGTACCGATTTGATCCAACGTAAAGGGAGCGATGGTCGATATCATTTCAGTAATCTCTTTTCCATCAAGGCTTTGCAGGGTTCGGCATTTTTTTAGACCGAGGTGATGGCACGTTCACGTACTATAGGGACCAGTCCGTCGGACTGTCAATCTGACGAGAAGGGTCTGGTTTTGGTTGACCCCCTGTCCGATGGCGATTAGAGTTTGCTCACCTTTGTGGACAGCCCGCATTATTCATGACGGTTCGTCGCGAAATCGCGCAGTCGCATTGCGAGACGGGCATGCGGAGCCGCGAGGCCTCGAGGCGTACTTGAACAGTACGTCGAGAGAACGCGCAGCGAGCCTGCCCGCCGAAGGCTCATCGCAGCAGCGAATCTGCGATTGCAGCAGAAGCGCTCATGAATAATGCGGGCTAGGAGAATTATGCCGCTCAGAATCGGTCTCATCGGTGCCGGCCGGCATGGCAGCCGGTATATTCGCCATCTCCTGCATGATTTGCCAGGGGTGAGCCTTGCCGCTCTCTGCCGGAAGCGGATCGATGAGGGACTACCGTCGCTCGGAACGGCAGAGATTCCTGTCTATAGGAACTATCGTGATTTGATCGCCGATCCGATGGTGGAGGCAGTTGTTGTGGTGACCCCACCGTCACTCTGCCCCGAGATTTGTCTTGAAGCCGTCAAGGCGGGCAAGCCGCTCCTTGTCGAAAAGCCTCTTGCACCGACAGGCCATGAAGCACGAATGATGGTGGCGGCGGCGGAAAGGGCCGGCCTGTTACTAATGACGGCCCAGACCATGCGTTTCGATTCGACGATTCTTTTTTTGAAAGATCGCTTGCCGGAGATCGGCCGGATCCGGTATGCCACCTTCACCAGCAGGATTGAAGCGAAAGCCAGCGCACAGCCTCAGTCGCCGATGGCCGGTCAGCGCGGGGCGCTGCTGGAGTTTGGGGTTCATCTCTTGGATTTGGTGCCCTATCTCACCGGTGAAGAAATAGCCTCTGTCCGCTGCGAGCTGGACCGGTTCCCGATCGAGGCGCCGGAGACGATGGCAATCGTGCAGGCTCAGACTACGAGCGGTCTACGATGCGTTCTGGACATTGCACGAGTCGTAGCGGGGCGAGTGGGGAGGACAGAGTGGGTGGGAACCGAGGGACAGATCGCCGCTGATTGGTATCACCATCGGGTGACAGGCGTTATCGGTAACGAGGCTCCTCATGAATGGGACGTGGAACCGCAGCAGACGATCTTTGCCACCCTTCGCGCCTTTGTCCATGCCATCGAGACGAATACTCCGCCGCCTATCACAGGGCGCGATGGATGTTGC
The DNA here is from genome assembly GCA_013140715.1 of Nitrospiraceae bacterium. Classification (GTDB taxonomy): domain Bacteria; phylum Nitrospirota; class Nitrospiria; order Nitrospirales; family Nitrospiraceae; genus Palsa-1315. Next base: position 1,923 of record JABFSG010000031.1, on the reverse strand, counting down.
GCTGTCGAAGTTGCCGATGCCTGCTACCGTTCGGCAGAACTTGGTGGAACCTCGGTCATCGTCTCGTCTTTCCGCTTGTAGAATTGCCGCGCGGAACTGGCCGGACGGGTTGACCTGGTTTGTTTTGTCCAGTTAGCTGGCCTTGTTCAACCAAACAAATGAGACAAACCAAATAAACCGGAGAACCAATCCGGTTCTTGCGCTTCACGCACAATGTTAGGCGTCGGCAACGATGTGCGTATCGGTTTCCTCTACCCCATCGACTTGGTGAATCTTTGTGATCACCACATCCGAGAGGGCTCGTTCATCTGCGACGCCGATGAACATAATAATGTCGGGGCGCCCAAAGCAGGAGTGCGCCTGTTCGACGCCTGGGAGGCGTTTGAGGGATTGCAGCACATCTTTTGTCCGTCCGGCTTTGACCTTGATCAAGATATAGGCTTTCGTTGCCATTGGGTCCTCCCTGTTGCAGTTATTGTATTCCGCCCGGCATCTCCCGTCGTCGTTGTGCAAACACTTGGTGGATGTTCTGTCCCCGTTGCTCTAAGGCCCTATGAGCTGTTGCAACGAGTTTCATCAATGAATCGAAGTCTTCCAGGCTCACGTTGAAATGCCGAAAGCCAGGCGCCAATCGTTCTCGCCCATCGATTGCCGCGGCAGTCCAACGGTCTTCCAGTGCTTCAAGCAGCTCGGATGTCCAACCGGCTGAACGGAATCGTGACAGGGTTTCCTGTGCGTCACTGCCTCCTTGCGCTGCAAGCGCCTGATTCAGAAATGCTTGCACCTCCGGATCATTGCTTTTCATGAACACCGATTGAAATTGAATGACTGCTTTGATGACACGATTTGCTTCGGGAGTGCCTTCGGGTGGAAGCACATTGGCATCTTGCAACATCGCGAGGACGGCCATTGAGGCTCCGACTAATCCGGATGGGGTGGCAGCAGGGCCAGGCACTTGGGCCAGGATGGGACTGCCGGATCCCATGATCAGACTACCCAGAAGAAAATAGAATGGGACGTGCCTGGACAAGATGGTGTAGGAGGCACGTTTGAGTAGAGTCGATGGGAGGCAGAGAGAAGAGGCAGGCATGGAGCGGGATTATACAGTAGGGTAGGAGGGGGTGCTAGCCCGCATTATTTACGACGGTTCCTCGCGAAATCGCGCAGTCGCGTTGCGAGACGGACATACGGAGTGCCAGGGGACTGGCTCCGTCATCTTCGGCTGTGCCTGTCTCGCGCTTTAGATGGGGACAGGAGCCAAAAAGAAAGGTGCCAGTCCCCAACAGTACGTCGAGGGAGCGAGTGGCGAGCCTGCCCGCCGAAGGCTTGTCGTAGCAGCGAATCCGCGATTGCAGCAGAAGCGTTCATAAATAATGCGGGCGAACATTCAGACTGGCAGACCATCCGGTATTATCGCTTGCATTTGAAGAAGCTAAGGAGTAGAGTGCAACTCGTGTATCATCGCGAGAGGCCTGGTGATGGTATCGGTGAGAGTGACAAGGCCTAAGACAGATGTTGTTTTGGTTCTGCACGGGAATTTGATCGGAAGCCAGTCTTGAGCCGCCATGGTGTTTGCGTCTTCGGCCCACTCCTTCCTTACTTTGTTCTCGAGTCCAAGACAACACATACTTTCAAAGGAGGAGCCCAATGGGTTCTAAGATCTATGTCGGTGGTTTGCCGTATTCCACAACCGAGCAGGAATTGAGCGGTTTGTTTTCTGTTCATGGAGCGGTGACATCATCCAGAATCATCACGGATAAGTTCACTGGCCAATCCCGCGGGTTTGGTTTTGTAGAAATGTCCTCGGATGCGGAAGCACAGGCCGCAATCACCGCGCTAAATGGCACTGAGTTGGGTGGTCGCACGTTGACCGTCAACGAAGCGCGTCCTCAAGAGCCACGAACTGGTGGCGGGGGCGGGGGC
>JABFSG010000064.1 GCA_013140715.1 Nitrospiraceae bacterium | reverse complement strand
CAACCGCTTCTCTGATCGGCACGCCTGCATCCATGAAAGCAAGGCTCCCACCACAGACAGTCGCCATCGAAGAGGATCCGTTGGATTCGAGAATGTCTGACACGATACGAAGCGTATAAGGGAACACCTCCTTACTGGGAACCACTGAAACCAAGGCCCGTTCTGCCAATGCGCCATGACCCACTTCCCGGCGTCCCGGTGAGCGAAGCGGCCGCGCCTCGCCGACACTGAATGGCGGGAAATTGTAATGGAGCATGAACGTCCTCATGTACTCCCCTTCCAATGCATCGACTCGCTGCTCGTCGTCTGTGGTCCCCAGCGTGACCACTGCTAAACTTTGAGTTTCACCCCTGGTGAAGATCGCAGAGCCGTGTGTCCGCGGCAGCGCGCCGACTTCGCAAGTGATCGGACGGATATCAGCAGGGCCACGTCCATCCGCCCTCGAACCTTTCTCCAGAATCATGTTCCGGACTTCCGTATATTCCAGTTCATGAAACACCAATTTGACGTGCCGCTCCCGATTTGGATCGTCCGCGTTCTTGAGCTTTTGGACAGCGTCGTTCTTGACCTCATCCAACCGCTCCTGCCTCGCTGCTTTGTTCGGAATCATGATGGCCTCGCGGATCCCTTGCGCCACCAAGGCCTTCACTTGAGCGGCGAGTGCTGAGTCAATCTGCTCCTTCGCCACCTTCCGCTTGGGCTTTCCGGCAACAGCCTGCAGTTCACGAATCTTGGATACAATCTTCTTAATCTCGGCGTGAGCGAGTTCGATCGCCTCAAGCATGACGGCTTCGGACAATTCGTTCGCCCCTGCTTCAACCATCATGACCGCATCAGCCGTCCCGGCCACCACGAGATGTAGCTCGCTCTTCGCTACCGTCTCAAGATCAGGGTTGACCACGAACCTGCCATCCAGTCGACCAATTCTTACGCCTGCAATGGGATTGTCGAACGGAATATTCGAGACGGTCAGGGCAGCAGAGGAGGCGATAATACCGAGGATGTCGGACGAGCCGGTCTGATCGGCCGAGAGGACTGAAGCAATGATCTGAGTCTCGAAGTAGTAACCCTCCGGAAAGAGCGGACGGAGTCCCCGGTCGATCTGCCTGCTGGTCAGCACAGCTTTTTCCGATGGACGCGCCTCTCGCTTGAAATATCCGCCGGGAATTTTTCCGGCGGCGAAGGATTTTTCCTGATAATCGACCGTGAGGGGAAGAAAATCGATGCCCGGCTTGGCAACCTGTGAGGCGACGGCCGTCGCCAATACGACGGTGTCGCCGTACGAAGCCCAAATCGAACCATCTGCTTGTCGTGCCACACGACCGGTCTCGAGCCGCAGAATGCGCCCGGCAACTTCTATTTCAACTGTGTGTACCATCTGGGTCTCCTCTGGTTAGGCCCCACAGATGCCCACAGAGAGAAACTCGAGCGAACGGGGACACTCCAGCCTCTGTCAGTGTTCACCTGTGCGACTGATGACTACCCGCTGTGGCGCCCCCTGACGCCACAGCGAGACAGGATGCTACTTTCTGATGCCCAATCGTTCGATCACCGCACGATAGCGGGCATCGCTGACGCCGCGAAGATAATCCAACAACCGCCGCCGCCGCCCGACCAGAAGAAGCAGGCCGCGCCGGGAGTGATGATCTTTCTTGTGCAGCTTGAAATGTTCCGTCAAATACGTGATTCGGTTGGTCAACACCGCAATCTGAACTTCCGGCGAGCCGGAATCCGTCTCATGCTGCCGGTACTGTTTGATCAACTCGGTCTTTGCTTCTTTCAGTAATGCCATGGGCTCTTTCCTTCCTATTCCGTATCTTTATCCCTATCCGCAACGCCGTATCATACGTCCTGATCGACCAACACCTTATCGATGTTGACGACACCATCCGAAACTTCTGAATACTTTCCGATTGCCACCAAGCGTCCGTCTGTACCCTGGATACGAATCGCCTTGTGTGATCGGCGCGCTCGATCGGCCGCCTCATCACAATGAAGAATCTGGACTGCAGGCACCGGAACCCCGTGTCGCACACGGTCGACAGTCTGTTCATCCACTACCACAGTCCCCAGTTGGTCCAGCGTACGATTCAGCGACAATAGATCGTTTCCCAATCGACCGATAGCATGACGTGTGACCACCTCATCGACCGTCAGTGCGTGGTCGATCGTCAAAGGACCCACTCGTCTTCGCTCTAATGCCAACATATGGCCGCCGACACCCAATGCCTCTCCTATGTCGGCACAGAGCGTCCGTACGTAGGTGCCTTTCGAGCAGACGATGCGCAGGGTGATGTCCCGCCCCTGAATGGCCAACACGTCGAGGGTATGGATCACGATCACTCGAGCAGCCCGGGCAATCGTTTTACCAGCCCGCGCGGACTTATACAGAGGAACGCCGCCGACCTTCACCGCCGAATACATCGGCGGAATTTGTTCAATCGGTCCACGGAATCGATCGACCGCCGCATGAATGGCCTCTGGCGTCACCCAATCACTCGCCAGACTGGCTAGCACCGTTCCCGTCGCGTCCTGTGTATCGGTGGTTTCGCCGAGACGAAGCACGGCATGGTATTCTTTATCCCACTCGACGAGATATTCGGCGATACGGGTTCCCCGCCCGATCAGCAGAGGCAGGACTCCTGTTGAAGCAGGGTCGAGCGTACCGGCATGACCGACTTTGACTCCGCCGAGAAGATGCCGTACTTTTGCCACAACGTCGTGGGAAGTCCAGCCGAATTCTTTCTTGACTGTTAGGACTCCGTCGACAATGGCGCAGCTCTGTGCGAGATTCATCATCACGACCCCGATACTACGAACTCATTTTCTCTTCGGGTGACTCACAATCCGTTTTGATCTGGAGATCGTCCAATAATTTCAAGACTCGATCGCCTCTTGGCCCACTGACATCCTTGGCAAAGACGATCTCCGGCAGATACCGGAGAGAGAGTCGGCGCCCCAGCTCACCGCGGACAAACCCGCTGGCTTGAGCCAGCCCGGCTAAGGCGTTTCGTTCTTCTTCTTCCGTTCCCATGGCCGTCACAAATACACGCGCAATCCGCAGATCGCTGGTCAATTTCACATCGGTCACGGTCACGGATTGCACACGCGGATCCTTGATCTTGCGCATGAGAATATCCGCTACTTCCATGCGGATTTGATCGGCGACACGATCGGCTCGATGGTACCCAGTCTTAGCCACCTCACGCTCCACCTAGCAGGATGCTGAAAAAGTCCACCCGCTTCGTTCTCGCGTCGCTCAGAGACTCAACGTACTGAAGCGTACGCCTCGCCTCTTCGCTTATTGCGGCCTTGCTGGACGGCCATTTTGAGTACCCTGCTGGGCATACTGCCGTCACAACAATTCCACTCGGGACTGGACAATCTCCACTGCTGGGACGCTCCTAATCAAGCTCAATGCCTGATCGCACACCTGGTTCACGTAGCGTCCTTCGTTGGCCACACAGGCAAGTCCCAAGACGGCCTTCTGCCACAGATCCTGCCCATCGACCTCGGCAACCGAGAGATTGAACTTATCCCGCAGTCGATCTTTGAGACTCAATAACACCTGCCGCTTATCCTTCAACGAATGACTCTCGGGGATGAACAGTTCGACCGTGCAGAGTCCGACGATGATACCCACAGGGCAGACTTATGCCTCAGAGTTTTGCAGCGATCTTGTCGATCGCGTAGGCTTCAATGATGTCTCCCGCCTTGATGTCGTTGAAGTTCTCGACGCTGATTCCGCACTCATACCCTTGCTGCACTTCACGAACGTCGTCCTTGAAGCGACGCAACGATCCAAGCTTTCCCTCATAGACCACCACGTTGTCTCGAATCACCCGTACTCCGATAGCAGCACGGGTGATCGTGCCGTCCACCACATAGGATCCCGCAATGACACCGGCCTTGGATACGGTGAAGACCTGTCGCACTTCGGCCCGGCCCAACGTCCGTTCTTTGAGAGTCGGCTCGAGCAACCCTTCCATGGCAGCTTTAATCTCGGCCAACGCGTCGTAAATAATGGTGTACAGACGGACGTCGACACCCTGCTGTTCGGCCAGAGTGGAGGCCTTCGGTTCCGGCCTGACATTGAACCCGACAACAATGGCGTTCGATGCGGCAGCCAGCAACACATCGGATTCCGTGATCCCGCCGACGCCGCTGTGAATGACGCGCAGTTTGACGGCGGCGGTTGCAAGTTTTTCAACCCCTGCCGTCAGCGCTTCAGCCGATCCCTGGACGTCGGACTTGATCACCAATGCCAGCTCCTTGACGGATCCTTCCTTGATCTTAGAGAACAAATCGTCCAGCGTGACCTTCGCTGACCCAGACAAATCGGCCGTTCGCTGCTTGCGCGCTCGTTCTTCCGCGATCTCACGCGCGATCCGTTCATCCTTGACGACCTGAAAGACATCACCGGCGGACGGCACACCGGGAAGCCCGGCCACTTCAACCGGGATAGAAGGACCGGCCTCTTGCACTTTTGCCCCCGTATGCGTGATCAAGACGCGAACCTTTCCACTCACAATTCCGACGACAAACACGTCGCCGACGCGAAGCGTCCCGCTCTGAACCAGCACCGTCGCCACAGGACCACGGCCGCGCTCCAGCTTGGCCTCCACAACCACGCCCTTTGCCAGACGATGCGGATCGGCCTTGAGCTCCAGCACTTCAGACTGCAGAAGAATCATCTCCAACAGAGCATCCAGGCCAATCTTCTCTTTGGCTGAGACCTCCACCATGATCGTGTCGCCGCCCCAGGACTCGGATATGAGTCCATGTTCAGACAAGGCGTTCTTCACACGATCAGCATTGGCGCCGGGTTTGTCGATCTTGTTGATCGCTACAATAATCGGAACGGACGCAGCCTTGGCATGATTGATCGCTTCGATGGTCTGCGGCATCACGCCATCGTCTGCCGCCACGACTAGAATAACGATATCGGTAATCTTGGCGCCACGGCCTCGCATGGCGGTAAACGCTTCGTGGCCCGGCGTGTCCAGGAACGTCACCTGCTTCCCGCGAACCCCAACCGTGTATGCGCCGATATGCTGTGTGATCCCACCGGCTTCACCTTCTGCCACCTTCGTTTGTCTGATAGCATCGAGCAACGATGTCTTGCCGTGATCCACATGGCCCATGATCGTCACGACCGCCGGCCGCGGCTCAAACCGGGCATTCTCGTCCGTTTCGACCATCGAGTCCAACAGCTCTTCTCCGGCCTTCTCCATCGTCACATCGATCTTGACCCCATGCTCCTCCGCAATAATCCCCGCTGCGTCGACATTCATAGTCTGATTGAATGTGAGCATCTGGCCCATATCCATCAGCTTGCGCATGATGTCGGCCGGACGCTGTCCGATCAGCTCGGCGAACTCCTTGACTGTCATACCCGGCACAAACTTAAAACTCTTTCTCCGTGGCTTAGTCACCTCTCCGGGCGCACTGTGATGCGCGTGCTTGCTACGGTCGTCACGACGCTGCTGCATGGGAATGGCGCGAAGATCCTGCCAGCGAGCCGCATCCTCACGAAGCCGAAGCTCTTCTTCTTCCCGCGTACGTCCCGGCTTACGAACCTTTTTCGCCTTCTCTTTCAAACCCTCAGCTTGCATTTCTTCGAGGGAGAGCGTCTTCTTTTTCCCCGCAATTACATCGACGCTTGGCACGACCGCCGGTTTGACGGCGGTAGCAGGAACCGGAGCAATCGGCGCTCCGATAACATGAGACGGATCAAGCGTCACCGTCGGATCGACATGCGTAACGGCTGGGGTTCCAGATTGGGGGTGCACTGCGGGCGGAGAACTAGCCACGGAAACATCGACGGACACTACGGATACGCCTACTGATTCAACTGCAGGCAGAGACGTTGCCTCTTCCGCTGGAAGGTCATCGGCTCTTTTACGCTTGATAAGAATGCGTCGCTTGTCGGACTTAGAAGGCTCCTCCGGCGCCGGGGCTGCTTGGGAGAGCCCGGCCTTGCTCCGCTCACCTCGACCGACATCGGCATCGGCCTCAGCCGTCCTACCAGGCGTTTTCCCCTGAGCCTTGAGCTTCGGACCGAGCTTCTCCAAAACCTTCTGCACCACATCATCATCCAACGCGCTACTGTGCGACGCGACCGTGACTCCCATCCGTTTCAATTCCGGGATAAGATCACGGTTTTCCATCCCGAGTTGCTTAGCCAATGCATACACACGCATGAGAATTTGACACCTACTCTTCTTGGTCCAGTTTATCCGGCATCCGGCTCCGATTCTGCCCGAGCCTTCAATTCCTGCTCTCGGGCTTCTTCTTGCTGATGCAGCGCCTCAGTTTCCTCCGCTAACGCCGCTTTGATCTCTTTATCTCGTTCGGCCTTTTCTTTTTCGTACTCCGTCGCGCTGATGATATCGATCTTCCAGCCGGTAAGACGAGCGGCCAACCGTACATTTTGACCGTTCTTCCCGATCGCGAGAGACAGCTGGGAATCTGCAACCACGACCAAAGCCGACTTCTTTTCCTCATCGACGCCGACCTTCTCAATGCTTGCAGGATTCAAGGCCTCGGCAATAAATACGCGCGGATCGGAGGTCCAGGTAATGATGTCGATTTTTTCTCCACGCAGTTCGCGGACCACCGCCTGGACACGCGATCCCTTGATTCCCACACAGGCCCCGACCGGATCGACCGCCTTCTCTCGGGACGTTACGGCAATCTTGGTCCGATCACCGGGCTCCCGCACAATAGACTTGATCTCAACGATTTTTTCGAGCACCTCCGGGACTTCCAACTCGAAGAGCTTCGCCACAAATTGCGGGTGGCTTCTCGTCAAGATGACCTGGACGTCCTTCGGGGTTCTGCGCACTTCCAAGAGCATGGCCTTGACCCGATCACCGCCGCGGTACGTTTCCCGCGGAATCTGCTCCTGAATCGGCAATACTGCTTCGGTCTTGCCCAAATCCACCAAGTAGTTCCGGCGCTCGACCCCGAGAATGATGCCGTTAACCAGATCTCCTTGCCTCGTGGAATATTCCTTTTGAACCGCTTCCCACTCAGCTTCTCGGACCTTTTGAAAGATGACTTGTTTGGCAGTTTGTGCAGCGATTCGTCCCAAGTCGCTCATTTCGATGAGTGACCCAATCTCATCGCCGACCTCCGCCTCGCTGTCAAACTGGCGGGCCTCCTGAAGGGAAACCTCCGTTTTCGGATTGATGACCGCATCGACGATGGTCTTTTTCGACACGACGGAGATCTCACCCGTCTTGGGGTCGATCTCGACTTGAATATTTTCAGCCTGCCCGAACCGCTTCTTGGCAGCCACTTGGAGGGCGGCTTCGATCGCCCCAATGACTCGGGTCTTCTCGATTCCCTTTTGCCGACCAAGTTCATCGATAACTGAAATCAATTCTCGATTCATAGTTTACTCTCCGACGACTGTCCCCACAGCCACACTGCAATGCGGCGGTGCTGCCTAAAACGTGACGACGCGCCGAACTTCAGCAACTGAGTCGAACTCAAGGACGATCTTCCGCTCGGGACGAGGATCACTCACCACGACTGCAATCCCCTGTTCATTCACTTCCGCCAATAGTCCGACCACACGCCACTGTCGATCGATCGGCTGCCTAAGCTTCACATTCACTTGCTTCCCTAACGCTCGGCGATAATCCTGAATCCGTTTGAAGGGCCGATCCAGACCGGGCGAGGAGACTTCCAACGTATAGGCATGGGGGAACGGATCAGCCACGTCCAGGGCTGGACCGATCGCGAGGTGTGCACGCCCGCAATCCTCTACCGTGACGCCGCCCAACTTATCGATAAATACGCGAACAACTGACCGCGCACCCTGCCCCACACACACGACATCAACCAATTCCAAACCCAGTGCCCAGAGGATGGGCGACACCACCTCGCTGATGCGATCAGCGACCGGTCGGGACTCCCTCAACGACACCCCAAGCCCCGTATCTTTGGATGACTCATTCATGAGATCAAACAAAAAAGTGGGCATGAGCCCACTTCCAGTCCGGGGACCATAGCACGCTGCCTATGCCAAAGCAAGAGGGCTCGAGACCCGACTCGTGAAGCAGGCGGCTAGCCGTTGAACGATCGGTCCAGGCCTTCCGCCTCCGATAATTTTCCCATCTATACGGACGACCGCCAACACTTCGACCGTGGTTCCCGTAAGAAAGACTTCGTCGGCGTGGTAGAGATCCGCCTGCGAGACAAATCGTTCCTGGACAGGTAAACCTTCGCTTCGGGCTAAATTCAATACGGTCGCCCTTGTCACCCCAGACAGTATGCGAGGCCCTTCAGGAGCCGTAACGACGGTTCCTCGTTGAACCACCATCACGTTACTGACCGCCCCCTCGGTGACTAATCCCTCTTTGATCAAAATGGCTTCGAAGACCTGGGCCTGCCTTACTTGTTGTCGTGCCAGCACGTTGGCTAAAAGATTTACGCTCTTGATGTCACAACGCCCCCACCGAATGTCCTCAATCGTCATCGCCTCTACGCCAGCCGCTTGCAGGGACCTATCGAGCGGGTGGAACTCACGAACTGTCATGACGACCGTGGGCGTCGTTTCGGCTGAATAGGCGTGATCACGGGGAGCGACGCCCCTGGTAACCTGAATGTAGATTTTGGCCTCGGGATAGGAAGCCCGTTTAATTCCTTCCCGCACATAGTCGGTCCACTCGGCATTGGAATAGGGCAGGGCCAAATCGAGCGCCGTGGCGCTGCGATGCAATCGCGCCAAATGGCCTTCGAGTGCGAACGGACGCCCCCTATAGGTGCGGATCACTTCATAGACGCCATCACCGAATTGAAAGCCTCGATCTTCGATTGAGACCTTCGCCTCAGCCAACGGCACAAATGTTCCATTGATGAAAGCCACATCCGGCACGACTACACACCCTTCCGAGACGAGGGGCCAGAGACCGTTACGTCAAAGACACGCCGATCTTCAGCGGTGAATTTCCACCCCATGCGTTTCTCAAACAACACCCGGTGGGTTCCGAGCTTGACCGCTTTAAACTCGAACGTCCGCTGTCCGTTATCGACGGCATTATTTCCGGCGATACGAAGGTAGTCGTCAGCCAGCAGCTCGAGCCCCGTGGGATCGTAGGTCGGAACCCAGAGCTCTCCGCGCGTTCTGTCTTCCCAGAGATGGATTTGGATGGGCTGCTCAAGGGTCGTCTGAACGACCTTGACTCCATCCGAATAAGTGGCGCCGTCATGGCTCTGGCTGGATGCTGCGCTCATCGTACTAACGCGGTAACCCGCTCTTCTCCATCTCGCGTTTTATGGTTTTCGCCGAGGTCCGACAAGAATTTCGGTTCCATCCACCTGGACATCGTAACTCCCTACACAATATCCGCCGCCATCCGTTCCTCGCCCGTTTCGAACGTCGAATGCCAAATCGTGCCAGGGACAGGCGACGACAAAGCCCTTTACGCGCCCTTCACAGAGAGGCCCGCCTTCATGGGGACAACGGTTATGGATGGCATAATATGTCCCCTCGATATTGAACAGCGCAATCTCCCGACTGTTCACCATCACGACTTTTGCTTGCCCTGGCGGCAACTCGTTGGCCTGAGCAACAGATTGAAACCCCTCTAGCATGCTGTCCCGCTCCTTTCGTCATGCGTTTTGCCGCGCCGCCTGTGCGCGGCAGGTTACATTCGAAGCGTATATTTCAGTTCCAGTCCTATAGTGACCCCTTCCTGCTTAATAAAACCCGCTCCTGTTTGAATCGCATAGCGGACCGCTTCGGGAGAGGAGCTATATTTCGGACAGTCATTCTCCCTGCAGGGAGCGACATTTTCCTTGAGCCCCACGATATGATGGCTCTCATCAACCCACATCATATCCACCGGAAACCGATACTCCTTCGTCCAGACATGGTTCTGTCCGGTCGACTCAAAAATATAAAGCATTCCACCGTTCTCTGGCAACGTCTCCCGAAACGCGAGGCCGACAAGCAATTTTTCTGGCGTATCCGCCACTTCCATCTCGAGCTCACGACCATTGGGAAAGGAGACGACAATGATCGTCTCTTCTTTTCGATCGATGAGAAAGAATGATGCGCTCATTAAGAAAACCGCCATGAGAGCAAGCGTCACGATACGCTTCTTTTTTTGCCCCCAGTCGCTCGTCGGTGAAGTAGCCATAGCCGTCCCTTATCACGACCTGTCGCAACTCTCTGAGCCCAAAGACCCACAGGTAGCAGGGGCCTAGGCCTTCTGAACAAGTGCCGTTCTGTTGACTTGGAAAAGAGCGGCGGAATAGAATGGCGCTCACATCGCGCCACGCATAATGGTCGTGGCAGGGTGAGCTTGTCAACCGTGTGTGTTTTATTGTCGTGAGAAGGAGGCGAGGGTCATGGCGTTGCTGATTACCGATGAATGTATCTCCTGTGGAGCCTGCCTACCCGAATGTCCGAACGAGGCGATTTTTGAGACTCGTAGCGACGCGGAAGCGAAGGGCAATCATGTGGGCGATGGCCAGGGAGTCGGCGATAGTATTTATGTGATCGCACACGACCGCTGTACCGAGTGCGTCGGCCACTTCGATGAGCCGCAGTGCGCCGCGGTCTGCCCGGTCGATAATTGTTGTATTTCTGATCCGCTGTATCCGGAAACGACGCAAGTCTTGCTGGAGCGGGCCAAGACACTCAATCCGGACAAAGCAATCGATGAGGCAAAAGTTTGGAGCGGCGTGCGTAACTAATCGTCGCCAGCGGTTTAACAACGAGGGCTCTGCTTTTCTCATGAAAAGCAGAGCCCTCCTGTTTCGTACCGTCACCTGCCAAAAGCTTCCTTCGATCTGTCCTGCCAACGGTACTGTTACAACCAATTCGTCGAGCGACCGCCAGACTCTCCATTTGCTTGATGTAGCAATTAGATTTGTATTTTTACCCTCGCGCTAGTACACGCAGAACTCTCCGCCGTCAAACAATTGCCCATTGTATAAAAAAACCACCGTTCTCTCTGCATTTTCGCAGAGAGAACGGTGGTTATTCACATCTGCCAAGAATAACTACTTGATCATCAGCAACTTGCCACCGACATGCCCCGGATGCAGATGGCAGCGATAGGTCAATGTATTCCCCTGAGTAGCATAGAACATATCGCTGGTTGGAATCCCGATAAATTTGGTTTCACCAGGTTTTAACACAACCTGAGCCTTCATCACGGTCGGAGCCCCGGCGTTCGTCGCATCGGTCATCTCAAAACCATGGTCGGCAGTGGATTTGTTCGTCACCTTCAACAAGACAGGACGACCAGGCCGAACCTTGAAGTCGATGATCGTGACTGGTGGATACCACGTCTTTAACTCTCCGATCTCAACCGCATACAGCTGGGCATCGACATCCAATTCCTTAAACGACTGACCTACGACGGAGCCAGTCTCCAAATCCCCGATTTCAACTCCGCCTGCCTGGAGCGCAAACGCTGCAGACGCCCCAGCCACAACCATCACGAGGCCGAAGAAGACTCCTAACATCGTCTTGCCCATGACCTACCTCCTTAAAAAAGAAGAGATGTAATTAATTGGTACATACCTACTCCCAAGCCCACGTAGCCCAGACCGCCCTGCATCTGTCCATCATGCCGTAATCGTTCGTATTCTCTTCGAGAGGCGGCCCTATAGATAGCACCGCAACGAAAAGGGAAGCAAGAACGTTATTCTATATATCTTCTGAGCCTCACGTTCAACATCGAACTTTGCTTCAGCCTGCAAATCATAACTATTTCAACGTTTTAGTGCTTGTTCACCGCCTCAGGCTGCACCTCATGGACCGTAGACCCAATTAAAAGATCAAACGGCGCATGGTCATCGGTGAGAACAAGCCCTTCCTCCCAAGGTTGGGTACGGCGGGTGTCCAGCAAGTCGATAACCTCGAATGGAAGACGCTGCTGTTCAACCAATCGGTTCACATCGGCCACGATGGTAGAGAACGAATGCTGTTCAAGCGGCGAACCGGCAAAAAAGACTATGTTCTCCGATCGCTCCGGAGAAGACTTCCATGGCCCCTTGACCGCAAAGGACTCTATGCTGGGAAAGGAGCGTCTCATCGTCTGCACCACCGCATTGGCCCGCAACAGGTCTCCTCCCTCGCCCGACGAGGCCAAATTCAACGTCAGGACACCATTCGGCTTCAGATGAACGCGCAAGGCTGCGAAAAACTCCACCGTGGTCAGGTGAAACGGAATCATCTGTCGAGCAAAGGCATCAACCCAAATGATGTCGTATGTCCGATCTGTAGAATTCAAAAAGACCCGGGCATCCCGAACATGCACGTGATGTTGGGGAGGCCGCTGATACGAGAAATAGTCTTCGGCCATGCGGACGACCGCGGGATCGAACTCCACGATGTCCAGCTCGAGTTCAGGCCAGCGATGAGCGAGCCATTTCGCCAGCGAACCGCCTCCGTGACCGAGGATCAAACCTCGTTTCGGTTCCGGCACCAACGCCAGCGATGCCACCATCACCTGGCTATAGGGAAGAAACAGCGCGATAGGGTCCACCTTCCACATCACCGCATGGTAGGTCCGGTCCAAGATCAGGTAACGAAACAGGTCATCATCGCGAATTCGTACTTGCTGATACGGGCTGTCTTCCTGATGCACCGGCGACGGCAACACCTGGACCGGAAACCAGGCGCCGGCACCTAACCCTAGAATGCTTAGAACGACCGTTCCGATCGCCACTGGCCGCCCAGTCGTCCCCCTGATCAACCACCAGATTCCAAGCCCCACTTGAACAGCACCGAGCCATGCAACAAGCGCTTGGCTGCCAATCCATGATAAAAAGAAAAACGCCGTCCCCCACGTTCCCACTAAGCTACCCATAGTCGAGAGTGCAATCATCCGACCAGTATGCCGTCCGAAATACTCAAAGTCCGACACGGCCAATCGCAATAGGGCCGGCAGTACACCGCTCAAGCCAAATGCCGGCGGGCCTAATAGCAGCGCTGCAGCAGCACAGGGGCCCCACCGAGGATCCTCTATCGCGGAAGCCACTTTGAAGAGCGCCGGCTGGCCGAGCCACGCAATAAGAAAGGTCCAGGCTCCGGAGAACAATAGTAGGCCGGCCAACACCTGTGCACCGGGGTACCGATCGGACACCCAACCGCCGAAGGCATATCCGCTGCTCATGGCAGCCAGAATCACCCCGATCAATGCGCCCCAGACAAACAGAGAGTTTCCGAAGACAGGAGCTAAAAGCCGGCTTCCCACAATTTCGAGCGCCATGACCACCGCACCGGTCGCCAGCGCCGTCAAGAGTAGAAACCATCGGGGGGTGCGAATCGAACGGTCCACAACAGTCATGCAGAAATATCGCACAGGATAGGGGGATTAGCCGACCTTCTCCCGTGAACCAATAGGCTCACAGACCGCCCCAGTTTTTGAAATAGCGTAAGAGGTCACGGACGGAGATGATTCCGACAATCTGTCCCTCGTCGGAGACGGCAAGATGCCGAATCCCATGCTCCGCCATTTTCTCACTCGCCTCATGGGGTGAGCAGGCAGCATCGATCGACAGGAGTGGGCGGCTCATGACGGCACGGACCAACGTCTCGTGCGGCGGACAAGAATCGGCCATCCCCTTGCGAACCAAGTCCGATTCACTGATCAGCCCTCTGTACTGGTCGGCCTCATGCACCAGCAATGCGCCAACTCTCGTGGCGCGCATTAGCTGAGCCGCTTCCAACAGCGTCGCATCAGGACCGATCGTGCGCAAAGTCCGGCGCATCATCACGGCGAGTGGTCGTTGAAGCGGTCTGCTGTGAGTTGCCATACGACAGGAGCTGTCCGATGAAGGGTGTAAATAGTACTCAGCCCTCGCACAGCTGTCAACGAGCAGCTCTTCCAGCTGAGCATGGCTTTCTATAACTTCATTGCTCGACTTCGATACCGTTGTTATACTCGGCACAGTTCATTCTCGGCCATAGGAGGAGAGAACCGCATGAATATCAGTGTGATTGGAACCGGCTATGTCGGGTTGGTTACAGGCGCCTGCTTTTCTGAATTTGGAGTCAACGTCACCTGCATGGATACAGACGCCAAACGAATCGCCAGACTTGAGAAAGGCGATGTGCCTTTCTATGAGCCGGGAATTACGGAGCTCGTGGCCAAAGGCATTCGGGAAAACCGGATCAGCTTTACCACCGACGTCGCCAAAGCCGTCGACAAGGCCCTCGTCATATTCATCGCGGTCGGAACCCCGCCGAGACCGGACGGATCGGCTGACCTCTCCTACGTAGAAGAAGTCGGCCGCGGCATCGCCAGAAGTATGACCGGGTACAAGGTCATCGTGACCAAGTCTACCGTCCCTGTCGGAACCGGAGAAAAACTGCGCGAGGTGATCAGCGCCAATCAAACGGGAAAATTCCGTTTCGACATCGTCTCCAATCCTGAGTTTCTTCGTGAAGGGTCCGCCATCGAAGATTTCATGCGGCCAAACCGGGTCGTTATCGGCGCAGACAGCGAACAGGCGGTTGCTATCATGAAAGATCTCTATCGCCCGCTCTATCTCATCGAAACTCCCTTCGTCGTGACCGATATTCCGACTGCTGAAATGATCAAGTATGCCTCCAATGCCTTTCTCGCCACCAAAATTTCGTTCATCAATGAAATTGCCACAGTCTGTGAACGGGTCGGCGCAAACGTACAGATGGTCGCAAAAGGAATGGGGCTCGATAACCGGATTGGATCGAAGTTCTTGCATGCAGGACCGGGGTTCGGTGGATCCTGCTTCCCGAAAGATCTGGCGGCGCTGGTACAGACAGGGGAGCGAGTCGGCTATCCCATGCAGATCGCAAGCGCTGCCGCCCTCATCAACGAGCAGCAGCGAGTCCGCATGGTTGAAAAGATCACGAACGCGGTCGGGGGACTCAAGGGGAAGACCTTCGCGATGTTGGGATTGTCTTTCAAACCCAACACGAACGACCTACGCGATGCGCCGGCCTTGGCCATCGCGCAAGAACTCATGAATCAGGGCGCCACCGTTCGCGCATACGACCCAGCCGCGCTTGAAGAAGCCTGCCACACGGTGTCGGGCCTCATCCCTTGTAAGGACGCATATGGAGCGGCAGAGGGAGCGGATGCGTTAATTCTCATGACCGAATGGAACCAGTTCCGAACCCTTGATTTCGACCGACTGAAAACCCTCTTGCGCCAGCCCATCTTCTTCGACTTGCGCAATGTCTATGAACCGGACCGGGTCGCGGGCTTCGGCTTCCGTCATATTTCGGTCGGAAGGCCCAGCAAGGCTCCTGCTTCTGCCACCTAACAGAACGTTACGTCAGTCGCGGCACTTCAACGGTCTTGGCCTCATCTTTGACCTTCGGCTTATAGCCCATCCGGTCCAATACCTTCATCACCCTGGTTTTTAATCGATCGTCGGCCTCGACGAGTGCCGAGGCCAGCGGTTCCACCGCGGGCTTTCCGATTTTACGGATGATTTCTGTCACGGATTGTCTGATCTCGTCTTCTTCCGAAACCAGCAAAGGCACGAGCGACGGCACCGCCGCTCCCCCGATCTTGATCAAGGAGTCGTAGGCCCGTTGCCGGACGTCGCCGACGTCATCCGCCAACGCATCGACCAACGGCCGAACGGCACGGGTTTCTTTGAGCTCACCTAACACTTCAGCCGCATATTTTCGATTCAGCCAGTGACTATCCTTCAGATCCAACAACATCGCGTCGGCACGCGCTGCATTGGGATCTTTCGCGCGAATCCGAAAACTCTTGGCAACCCGTCGCCCACCCTCTTCGACGACGCGGATCGTGGCGCCGTCCCCGACCTTGATCCGTTTCAGCTCTTCAAGCGCCTCGTCATCGACGTCCAATACAACCGTCTTCCCATCGTAAGCCAACAGTTCGACTTCGAGCTGTTTTGCCTCAGGATTCACCGCGACAACTCGTTCCGTCACGAGATTGAACCCATCTTTCTTCACGCCCCCCTTGGGACCGATCTGAATAAGCTTTGGAGGAGCTTCATCCGCCATAGTATGTATCCTTTACGCAGAATTATTAATTAACCGACCGCAGAAAAACCATTCTTACACAGGAGAGCTTCTATAGTCTGCTCATGAGGCACAATGGGAAGTCCCTCGCGCAGGATGCTCAAAAAGGCAGACTCCTCACCCACCCCTGACGCGCGGGGACGCGCCATTCACCCTGGCGAGGATCTCTTGATTCCCTTTCTGCACCATCACACCGTCTCGCCCAAGGGAGTTGCCGGACTGTCCTTCACTGCGCGCATCGAACGAGCACGGTTCCATCGTGCGCGTTCTGCGAGCAAAAAGGACGGTTCGGCGGCTCCCTTCATATCTTTCTGAGACCGCGCATTGCGCGAGCATAGGGGACTCACTGGGCCATCACTCTCCCTGCTGGCAGACTTTTTCAGCATCCTGTATTATGATTTCGCGTTCCACCCAAGACTCCCCAACACACCCTCGACTGTTTCCTGGACCATCGTATTTTCATCTTCGAGCAGCGGGAGCAGGGGTTCGATCGCCTGCTTCGCCCCAAGCCTCGCAAGCGACTCGGCGGCATTCCGCCGCACGAGCCAGTCTTCATCCTTGAGCGATTCGATCAATGGGACTACCCCACGAACATCGCCGATCTTGCCCAAAGCTTCGGCCGCATGGCGTCGCACCATCCAATTATTACCCAGCAGCCCGTCGATCAAGGCCTCCACGGCCCGCGCATCGCCGATCTTTTTCAACACACGCGCGACATCCTCACGCACCGTATTATCGGTCAAGGCTTCGATCAACCCGGGCACCGCGCGCGCATCGCCGATCCGCTCAAGCGCCCAAACGGCGGCAGTCCGCACCGCGCCATCTTTGTCCTTGAGCGCCCCCACAAGAGGATCGACCCCCCGTGGGTCCTTCAACTTGCCCAAGCCCGACGCAGCCTGCTCGCGAATCGCCCATTCCTCGTCCCCCAAGGCCTCGATCAAAGGCTCGACAACTGACGGACCGATCCGCACAATGGCACTGGTCGCCGCTTCACGGATTAGGACATCTTCGTCTGCCATGAGGCCGATCAGCGGCCCTACAGCGTCTTCACCCACTTGACTCAAACTGGCAATTGCATGGTCGCGGAGTGTTTCGTTGTCGTCCCGAAGGGCCCCGATCAGTTGTTCGATCCGTTCCGCCTGCATCCCGTCACTCATCGTCCTCCTGCCCCCCCTGACTCCCAACTGGCGCCCCGTCGAGCGCTTCAAGTTTGTCGGCAATCAACCCTGAGTTGTAGGCAACCAAGCCATCTCGGTCCGTCCTCAATCGATCGAACAGCTCCTTGTAAGGTCGCAACACTTCCACATCTTTCACCTTGGCCAAGGCCTCCATGGCATAGACCCGCAAGGGTCGAATGGGAATGGCTTCGATATAGAGTTGGGCCGGCCTGGCATCGCCGATCAGCCCCAATGATTTCATGGCCAGTTCTTTTACCCCGGTATCTTTGTCGACCTGCAACCGGCGCATCAAGGGTTCGACTGCGCGCACATCGCCAATCTTCCCCAGCAAGTCGGCGGCAGCTTCCCGGACCACCCAATCGTCATCTTCCAGATACTCGATCAAAATCTCCACACTTGGGCGTCCGATGGCCAGAAGGTTGATCACGGTGCTCATGCGAGCCTCTTCCCGTTCGCTCAACTCTTCGATTGCGCGAAGCTCGTCCAATACCTGGTCGATGCGCTCACGAATGGCGCTCAATTTCTTGAGCGTCCGTACGGCAATGTCGCGAACAGCCGGTCGCCCCATGGCGCTGATGAGCGCATCCGACGAACGGGGATCGAGCAAACGTTCCAGCATCTCCGCTGCCATGATCTGCGCTTCCGGATCTTGATGGGTCAACATCTCGCAGAGTGGCGTGATCGCATTTGGAATGATCCCCAGCAACTGCGAGGCTACCACACGAATCTCCTCGTCTTTCGAGGAATAGAGCAGCGACGTCAATGAGGCAGCGGTCGTCTCGTCGAGCACGCCTGCCATATGTTCCAAGGCCGACGCACCGGCCTTGCGGACCGCTTCATCTTCATCACAAAGTAAGCCGACTAAGGGCACCCCAGCCTGAGGATCGTTCACACGGGCCAGCATGGCTGCTGCCTCGGATTTCAACGCCGGCAAACCGGTCTGCAGTGCGTGAACGAGGGCCTGCACTGCACGAGGCCCGCCCGACAGGCAGGCAGCCGTCGCCCGCATCCGTCGCCAATCCTCTTCGTGAACGAGCTCAGAGACCAGCGTTTCGATCGTTTCCTTCGGCATAGCAGGCAATGAGTTCTATGTTCTGAGTTACAAATTCAACATTTACCATTCAACATTGCGCACCGGCCCACGAGCAGGATGCTCAAAAAGGCCGTTCAGCAAGACCGCAGCGAGCTATTGCCTATTAAGGGGTGGCTGGGATGATCCCAACTGCGCGCGACATTCTCACCCACTCATCCATTGGCAGATATTTTTCACCCACCCTACCCTCCACTGGCTACGCAATCGATTCCTCGAAACGTGCCATTCGCCCGGACGAGGGCCTTCCAAATTCACAGTACCCCTCGTTGAAGGAGTGGCCAAGGCTGCCCTTTACTGCGCGCATCAAACGAGCACATTCTTATATCGTGCGCGTTCTGCGAGCAAGAGGAACACCTGGCCACTCCTTCCCCCCTGCTGGCGGCCTTTTTCAGCATCCTGTTAGATGCGGCCTGCCCGCCAGCCCACTCTCGCCAACGTCTCTTTAACATGGTACCGGAGATTGTCATCCGGCTCATGTGCCAACAAAGCGAGCAGCGGAGCAATCACCACGCCTCCGAATCGAGCCAGCGCATCGGCTGCATCCGCCCTTGTAACCGTATAACCGAGCGCCTTGATAAGCGCCGGAATGGCAGCCTCATCCCGAATCGCACCTAACGCCCTGGCAGCCGCGCCCAATGTGATGCGTTCCTCACCCCACTGATCGCCGCAGCCATCGATCGGCATCGAGACCTCCGGTCGGCCTACTCCCTCAAGAACATCGATCAACACCGGCACCGTGCGACGATCGCCGATTTCACCCAACGCATCAACCGCCAGCGGCCGCAGCCCCGGCTCTCTCATTACCGTTACGAGGAATTCTACCGCGCGCAGATCGCCGATCTGGCCAAGCGCCCGGACTGCATCCTCGCGAACCGCCCTGTCCCTATCGTTGAAGAGCACCGACAGCAGAGGAACCACCGCTTCAGGAGACTTGGTTTTCCCCAAGGCCTCTACCGCATGCAACCGCACCAGCCATTCGACATGAGTCAATGCATCGAGCAAAGACGAGAGCGCCGCTTCTCCGATAGCCGCAAGGGCAGTCGACGCCTCCTCACGCACGGCTTTCACCTTATCCTGTAACAACGGCACGAGCGGACCGACGGCCTGAGGGTCTTGAATCCGCCCCAGTGCCTTGGCCGCATGCATCCGCACAATCCAGTCTGAACTCGCAAGGGCCGCAATCAGCTGGGTGAGCACCCGTACATCGGCAATGGTAGCCAACACGGAAGAAGCCAACTCCTGAACCGTCAGCACCGGATCGGAGAGACAGGCACCCAGCGGCATCACAGCCGACTCTCCAATGGCCAAGAGCGCGCCGATAGCCGCATCACGAACCGCGCGATCGCCGTCGTGAAGCATGGAGACCAACGGCGCCACAGCCCTCGGATCCCGAAGTGTGCCAAGCATCATGGCAGCCTCTTCGCGAATCGCCCAATCTTCGTCCCTGAGAGCCGCGATCTGTTCGGCTACCGCATCAGCCATGCAAGGCCTCAATCCCAACTTGAGCGTGACGCGCAAGAACGGACTGGTTTCTCTTGTTTATTTGGTTTGTTTGGTTACAGGAGACTAACCAGACGAACAAAACAAACCAGATCAACCCTTCCACCCTGCTAGCCCCGTTAGGCAAAATCTCCCGAAGGGCCGAATCGGCCTGAGTCGCCAAGAGGCATGTCTACCCTGGCATTGTCGACCGCACTCGAATTGACGACGACGTCTTCCGGCGACGGTGTCCACCCCAATTTCTCAAGTGTTTCAAGCGCCAATTGCCGCAGGGCGTCTTTTGCCGTCAATCGGACTGACGCATAGGAGAGTACCCTCTCCCCTTCTGCGACGACTTCGGAGGCTTTCGGGTCATAGAGAAAGGCAATCAGCGGCTCGATCGCCGTATCGCCGATCGCTGCCAACGCGGCACTGGCCTTCTCGCGCAATACACCATCCTTCAACAGCATGATCAAGTCGGGAATGACGCGCGGATCACGGAACTGACCGAGCGCCGTCGCCGCCGCTTCCTTGATAAAAGCATCCTCGCTGACGATACAGCCGGGAGTCGGTGTCCCGTCCTGTCGAATTCCCTTCCCCTTCAAGGCATCCAGAACAGGAGGTAAGGCGCGGGGATCGCCGATCATCCCGAGGGACGCAATGGCATGCCGTTTGACCGCCCCATCTTTCATCGCCTCAATCAAGGCATCGATGGCCCGGGGATCGCCGATCTGGCCCAGGGCGATCGTGGCATCTTCGCGGACGGCCCGATCCGGATCTTTCAACGCAGCGATCAGCACATCGACAACTTTAGAATCCCGCACCCACGTTCGGCCGATTTGATAGTCAGTTGTCATTCCGCCCAATGCGCGGGCCGCGTGGCACCGGACGACAAAATCCTTGTCCTTGAGACAGTCGATCAACGGATCGACTGACGGCTGACCGATAGAGATGAGTGCGGTCCCGGCGGTTTCTCTCACGGTTTTTGACGGATCCCGGAAGAGTTTAATCAGGACTGGGATTGCCTTCGGATCGCGGATCTTGCCCAAGGCCTCTACGACCGCACTCTTGACGGCACCATCGCGATCTCGACAGACGAGTACGAGCGCCTCAACGGCTTTCCGGTCCTTTATTTCCCCACAAGTCTTCGCGGCATGTTCACGAACACGCCACCGTTCATCCTTTAATGCGGCAATCAAGCGATCAACGACTGCAACTCCCATTGAAGCCATAGCCATGACAGCATCGTTCCGCACTTCCATGATTGAGTCGTTAAACAGAACGATGAGGGCTTCCATCGCTTTTGCCCCGCCGATTCTGGCTACACCCCAGCCGGCATGGGCCCGTACAGTCCAATAGTCATCCCCGCAGGCACCGATAAGCGCGTCTAATGTCGTCGGATCGGCAAGTTGCGCAAGAGCCTTGGAGGCCTCCTCTCGGGTTGCGTCGTCGATATCCTCAAGCGTTTCTAACAGACCTTCAAGCGACTGGGCCATTGATACCGCTCCTCTACTGATACTGGTAATCGCGCTGGCCGCCGTATGGATAGGTCCGGCTGCAGCGGATGATGAGGGTTTGGGTCCCACGTCCCCCGACACATTGGTCGAGCGACTGGGCAAACTCCAACTTCCCCTCTAGGTTCACCGTAAACGGAAAATCAAACGTGAAGCTTCCAAATTTATATTTCCCCGGCTTCAGTTTGAGGGCACGAGACTCGGTCGTCTTGTAGGCATCCATGGACTCGGGGTCCGACGCATAGATGGACGGGGTAACGCCTGGCACGTGCCACCAGGATTGAGGGTTGATGGTTGTGGCGTCGATCATGATCGCATGTTCCTGACTATAGGAGGCTGGCTGACCGGCTGCAACCGGCGAGACAGCCGCTGCAGAGCCAATCAAAGCTCCGACCAGACAACGAATTATGTAACACTTACCCTTCCGCATCATGCGATCTATTGCAGACCGGATCCCTGTGGGGCCGCCACAAAGGTTGTCTGAAAAATTTCTTCCACGGCATGACTCTCCCATTCAGTATGGGTCTGCAGTCCCAAGGTCCGCATCACCGTCGCACCGGTATCTAAAATAGAGACCGGCTGGTGAATCGCGTGACCAGGTTTAATCCCCGCCCCCGAAGCAATCCATGGCACCATAGGAACAGTCGCGTCAGCCGGCTCCTGATTTGCATCCCTGCCTTCGGCACTGAGCGACGTCACAAACAGGGTTGTCCGCTTTGTTAGCCCATGCTCGTAATAGGTATCCAGCACGGAGTGGATTGCCTTATCCACCGAGCGAAGGGCATCACGGTACTCCCTCGAAGTCCAGCCTTTGGCCGCACCGACTCGACCAGCCTCAGGAAGGTGGACGACCAGGAAATGCGGCAGTGCAAGAATAGCGTGTCCGTAGCCATGGCCGCTGGTGGCTTTCTTGAAATATTGACGGATATAGGACACGATTCGGTCCGGGCTACACTCAGGTTTCAGAGGCCCGCACATCTGGTAATCGGTATAAGGCTCGGGTCTTGCCAGCTGATAGAGCGACTCGTCCATGAGAAAAATTGCGCTGTCGCGCCCTCCGCTGAGATCAAGATAATCGAATAGGCTCGGAGCACGTGGGTAACCACGGCTGAACTCGAAGGTGTTCCAGGTAATACCGTGTTTTTCGACCGGCATCCCAGTAATCAACGAGGCCATCGTCGGAAGCCGTAATGCTGGCTTCACCGCCGTGGCAGACCAGGTGACAGATCCTTCCTTGATCAACCGGCTGAGAGTCGGCATCGTGCCGCCTTTCAGCGAATTCTGGCCGAAACCCTCGAGGACAAAGAGAATCACGTGTTCGGTCGAGGCCATTGAGGCAGAAGCCGGTTCCGATACAGCGGCAACCGCCTCGTCTCTCGGAAGGACCAGATTGAAAATGAAGAGGGCGACGGCCAATATTCGGATCGACCATCCGCGATCAAAGCGGACTGAGCTGTGCACAGATTAGTCCTTTCTATTCTCTCCCGAGGAAGTTTCTACGCTATCATGGCGTTTTCCGCCAAGGCAAGCGAGGCAAGGCCCTGCCCTCATGTGCTACCAGGATTCATGCAGATGGAGCGACTCCTGGCGCAATAGTCGAGGTCGGTGTTATGCTTATCGTGATTCTCGTAGAAGTCGACGAATCGGTTCCTGGCGCGTCAATCCTGGCGGGAAGGTGAGGGCGATGCCACAGATCTCCACCCTGAAAACTGCTGCTCAATCGGTGTTCCCTCGGATCCCGCCACCGAGACTGGGTCTCTTTGCGCTGTTCGTCATACTGTCCGTTTGGCCAGCGGTGACCCTGGCAGAAGTCCGAGTCGTGACCGCTCAAGGCGAACACCGGATGGGAGAGCGTGACAGCCGAGAGGATGCCATCCGGCTGGCTACTGAGGCAGCTAAACGAAGTGCCCTGGAACAGGTCGCGGTCTATCTCGAAAGCGTCACCATCGTGAACGGTCTGGATGTGACAAAAGATGAAATTCGAACCTATACGGCTGGATTGGTTCTTGTCTTGGATCAAGCGACCAATACAAGGCTCGATGGAAACACCATCATTATCACGACGGATTTAGTCGCTCAGATCGAGACGGAAGAAGTGAAACTGGCGATCGCAGCTTTGCGGGAGAACGAAGACGCCCGCCAGCAGCTCGTCGCGCTACAACAGGAAAACGATCAACTGCAGCAGGACCTCGACGCCGCAAATCAAGCTTTGGCACAAGCCTCGACCACGGAACAGACCCAGCAGGCTGCGCTGCGACGCCAAGATATCTTGAACCGGGTGCAGTCGAACGCCATGGTCTCGCAAGCCTGGACGGATTGGGTGCTCATCTCGCCGACTGTCTACCCCTCTTCCTTTGCAGGATTGTCCCAGATTCAGGCTCTCCTGAACGTCGCCCAGGGCCTTTCGCCTACAAATCAGCATGTCCATATGGCACAGCAAGTAATTACGACAAGACAGCCGCCGTCGCCCCCTCAACCACCCATCCCCCCTCAGCCGGGGGTAAGGCCACCGACCATGCCACGCTACCAGCTCACCCCGGCACCGGGGTCTCAGACCTTGCCGAGAACGTTGAACGAAATCATCCATCACACACCGACAACACCAGCACATATCGGCAATCAGCCTGATATCAGACATCAGATACCACAACAACCAACTATAGGCACAGCACCTATGATCGGACAATTCCCTCAGACGAGGAATCAAATCCATCCACCGACGTTTCAACATGTGCCCCACGTACCTTCTCAGATCGCTCCGCGAGGATTCGGTGGAAGCGGGCATCATGGGGGGAGCGGCCCTAGAGGCAGTCATAGTCATGGCGGAGGGCGGGGGAGATAACCGGTGAACAAGAAAACGGTACAACAGTTCATCACATTGGCAATTGCAAGTTCTGCAGCATTGCTGCCGTTTGAGGTCAACGCGGCAGACGCCGGCAACGTTCGCAGTCACGCCGAACAATCTTTCGAGCAACTTAAGCAACAGGGAGAGGGTAGAGACACGCTCAAGGCGGGTAGAACACCGCGTCTCACTCTCGAGGATCGGAACAGTTATTCGTCAGAGCAGTACTTGGTGGGCAAAGGTCAGGGTGACATGGCCAAGGGGTCGATCATCTGCCAGCGCGTGTCGGAAATTTCTGCTCGAACTGATTTGGCCAAGCAGATCAGGATTCTCGTGAAAGAACACATGATCGATCGCATCCGCGAACGGACCGGACGCGATAGCGAACAGGATATCGAGGTCACGCGGGAGGAAGTCGTGCAAGAATATTTACAGGGAGTGAAGATTGTCGATCGCCAAATCGACGAAACCAACAAAATCTGTTCTGCCACTGCAGTCATGTTAAAGAACCAAATCCAGCCTAAGCCGGCGCCTGCCCACCTTGAACCAACCCCGACCGTCATTCGATAAATACACCCCTTACGTCATCCTCCGTTGCAGTCTGTCGCCAACATCAAGTATGTAACTCTCCATGCCGACCGAAAACAATTTTCAGCACGACGAAATGTCCCGAAAGAATCCTGGCGAGCGGATCACCGTTCGACAGGTTACTCCGACAATCCTGCCGGAATCGCCCTCCGGGCAGGACGCGATGGCCGCACTCGGGAAGCAACTCTCACAGGCCGGGGTGCGCCTGATCGTCTTACTGCATGGCTCCATCCCAGGGACCGACGTCTTTGGGGTACAGCGATTGGATGAGCTGGGCGGGCTCAAGCGGGGCTATTCACGCGGCGTAGCAGGCCTCGACGCCCTATTGGCTCTGATGCGCGAAAGCAGCAACGGCATTGCACCGCTGCCAGGTGGATTGAAGCCACCGCTCGTGAATGATGATATCTCCAAAAGGCTGCTCGATGAGCAGATCGGAGACGCCGGAAATTTTACAAACTCCTATGAAGAACTGATGCGGCAATCGATCAGCCGAGGCCTGGATCGTCCGATCCATTGCATTCGCGAGTTCTGGTCCTGCGAGCACCATCACCTGGGCCGTGCCATGGCGGCAGTCACGATCCTTGGACGCCTTCGTGACTGGTGCGAAACCCACAGGCTGGGCCAAGCAGACCGGATACTCGTGCAAGCGCATGGACAGGCCGGATTGGTCCTCGCCCTGGTCTCAAACCTCCTATGTGCAGCTGCCAGCAGCAGTCGAACAAGAGTACTCGACCTCTTGTCGTCCTATGCCTTACAGATCGATCGACCGGACATCTTCTCCACGATTCAACGCATTGCTCCATTAATATCAAACAATACGCTCCTCAATGGAGCCACTCTTGACGTCATTACGTTGGGAACGCCGGTACGCTACGGGTGGGACCCATCTGGATTGGGGAAATTGCTGCACATCGTCAACCATCGGAATCTTCGGACCGATGGAAAGACTTGGCTCTCGAAGATGGAGTTGCCTCAGATCACGATGGAGATGCCGATTGCCTGGGGCGGCGACTACGTGCAGGAGTTGGCCGTGGCAGGCAGCGATGCCGTGCCTGCGACCGATGCAGCCAAGACAGCGAATAGAGGTCTGTGGGAAATCGTGGAACCGTTTGATGGGTTCGAGCGATGGCTCGAATGCGCCCGCCGCGCCGTCCGAATCCCCAGTGAAGGGCTCGGAATTCTTGCCGACTACAACGATTCCACTGGATCGACAAGTGTACGCGACCATTATTTTGGTCACGCAGCCTATACTCGCCTCAATTCCATGCTCTTCAACACCTCAGAAATCGTGCAGGCTCTCTATCAAGTCTCGTAATCCGGCCCCTTTCCTCCTTCAGCCTTCCCGTAGCTGCACCGCTAAAGGTTCCCACGAAAAGATCCCGTCAAGGTACGCATGGCCGTTCGGAGTGGTGGCAACGAGTTCGACGGATTCGTAGACGCTGATCGTTGTGCCACTGCCGGCTGAGGCGGCGACTTGCATCGTGAGGGCTGCGCTTGGCGCATGCGACGGAATGTCCTGATGGGTCCGCAATTGCCTTGGCGATGCCAGGAGGCTCACAAGCTGGGCAGGCGGCGCCTGGCGGAACTCGCCGTCATAGGTCACCCACAATCGCACGGTAGCAGACACATGCGCATACCACTCATCTCCAACCGCGTTGGCTTCAACCCAATTGAACAGGGTATTCACCCGTGACATGATCGATACCGTCGTCGGCTCCAACGAAGCGGGAATCTGCAACAGAGTTGTGTAGCCGGCGTGAACATACCCGAGCGTATCCCAGAGAGAAGGATTCCCTCCCACACGCGCCTGGAGCGATTTATTCGGCAGTACATGCTCGACATAGTGAGGGTTTGCGGCAAGACGGAGGTAGTGCGTATCTTCGAGGTACTTGATCTGATCGAGCCTGCACAATGTTTCATCCCGATCGCCAAATCCTATGGTGTTCGGCGCCGAAACACTATCCGATCCGGTAAAAATCAATTTGCTCCAGCCGATCGGCGCAATGCAGCTGGCACTCGCCAACCCATTTAACTTTTCCAGCACCTCCACCCGATTCTTGATGTCGCTGAAGACCGACTCAAGTCCTTCTCTCGTTCCTCGAACTCGTTCGACCAGGATAGTCTTTTCAAGTTTCCGTTGCTCTTCGAGTTGCCATACAAACGAAGCTGTTTGCCGATCGAGTTCCAACACTGGTGCCATGGGATCCCCCTTTTCATATTCATCTGACCTATTTCCTGTCGAAAATGAAACCGGAAGGGAGTGTGAGCAAGAGCAATGCCCTTCCTAACCCCGTGAAAACCGGCTCTGAGCTTTGGCTAGATGAAGGCAAGTACGAACGCTGAGCACAGGATTGGACGGAAATGCGACACCATAGCGATTCCGATATCGGCGGTTGCAGCGCAAAAGTGTGGTGTGTTAAATGAGGGGGCTTCGCGGAGGCATCGCATGGCGCACGACGATGAGCAGGGACAGCACGAGCGACTATTTACACTGCCCGAGGCCAATCGCCTTATCCCCCAGCTCAATTCCAGATTGATATCGATTCAACAAGCGAAAGCTGTTTTGGCCCGCACGAAAGAAGATACAGAGAAAGCCAGCGCCCAGGCTGAATACGGTGGAGGCAGTACCGTTGGGCACCTCTACATCGCGGCCCTGCAACAGGTCAGTGCGAATCTTCAGGCCATTCAGGAACTTGGTATTCTGGTCAAGGATCTAGATCTCGGCCTCTGCGACTTTCCCCATCTCCGTGACGGCCGAATCGTTTATCTCTGTTGGAAGTTCGGAGAACAAGAAGTACTCTGGTGGCATGAAACGACTGCAGGGTATAAAGACCGCTGTCCGATAGAAGGCCAAGCCTGATGCCAGAACCCTACTCCGTAACCTTCGAGTCTTTATGAAATTTGTCATCCTCGGATTTGATGGCCCCGACGGGGAGGCGAAGAGAAAGATCCATCGCCCTGCGCATCTTGCGAAGATGGAACCACTCGATAAGCAAGGCCTGGTTGTGCTGGCCGGTCCACTCACAGACAAAACAGGGAGTCTGATTGTCATCGAAGCGGACTCGCTGGAAGATGCCCAACGGTTTGCCCAGGAAGACCCCTACACAGTCCATGGTGTATTTGAACGGGTTGAAGTCCATCCATTTACACAAGTCTTCCCAAAGGATCGGTAGCCGAAAACCTACCACTCCCCTTCAGCCCTTCGCCCATCTTGGTTGCATTGCCCCTTCAGCTATCGAGCGGTATAGTTATCTGAATGGAACTGTACCGGCGATTGCTCTATCTCTCCCTCTCCGTACTCCTTCTGTGGTGTACCCCTGCCTTCAGCGCTTCCATGAAAACCGTCATCGCCGAAGCCGAATATGTGATGTCCGACAGCGACACCTTAGCCAGCGCAGAAGAAAAAGTCCTCCAACGAGCCCAACGCAAGGCCGTGGAAGAAGCGGGCATGTATCTCGAATCCACATTCCACGATGTAGAGAAAGAATCAGGCGGGAGAAGCGCGCAAACCAGTTCGCTGGAAATTAGAACGATTGCCTCCGCTATCACAGAAACGGAAACCCTGGAAGCCAGGCGTACCTTCAAACTGGACCGTCCCGTCTTCTATATTCGCATTCGCGCCACGGTCGATATATCAGGTCTCGCGGAAACAATACGCCGTCTACAATCCGATCAGCAACTCGCACAGCACTTTCGCCGGCTCCAACAGGAAAATCACCAATTACGCTCGCAGCTGCAAGAGCTTCAACAACGGCCGAGTGGAGTCCGAATGCTGACCATCGATCGGGCCGGGAAATCTACCTCGCACCAACGGGCGCGCGCAATGCTTGAGACGGCTCTCCACACCTCAAATCTGTGGGATAAGATCCAGCTCAGCTCAGATGCTGCTAGTCTCGACGATCGCTACGCCGATCCGCTGATCGTGCGAGGCCAAACCTATCTTCGGCTGGTCTCTCTGGTTTTTTCCCAACAGCCTCGACCAGCGCAGTATGCGGACTATCTGGACAAGGCCAGAACAGACTTCGATCTCGCCCTGACAGTTGACGACAAAAACATCTGGGCATGGATGGGAAAGGGGGATGTACTCACGTGGTTGAAACAATGGGACGCGGCTGCCGCAGCCTATGAGCAAGTTCTTCAGCTCGATCCATTTGCTGACATTGCGCACCTGCGCCTCATCGATCTATACACGACACAGGCCCGCCGCCAGGCCGATGCAAAGTCTTGGCATCAAGCGTTGGCGACACTAAAGAAACTCCTCAACGCTCAAATGAACGAAAGTTGGATTCCCTATCAAAAAGAGGCCTATGCACTGCGGAGCGAAGTCTATCTCAAGCTGAATCAATCGGAAGCTGCGATCGAAGATCTTTCCACCGTTATTCGGGTGGATCCCACCAATACTCTCGCCCTGGCGACCAGAGCAAAGCTCTATCAAGAACGTTTACAAGGCCGCCTGGCCAAGGAGGATCTTGAGCGAGCCTGCGCCCTCGGATCGAATCAAGCCTGTGAACAGCTACCATAACACCTTGTAATATATTTATATTCTGTGCGTACCCTTCAGCGCGAGCACTCCAGCCCATAGCAGTCTGACGCCTACCGAGTAGGTTTGACAGACCGGAGTGGCCGACTCTATAATGCTCCCTCCTAAATGCGAACTAGATAAGCATTACTGGCTGGCTATGCGCAGAACTCTCATTTAGGACAAAGGGCCTAATCTATCCTCACTCGATAGCCCAAAATTTCTGATGGGTGGGCCTTCTGCGAGGTTGCAGGGGGCAAGTAAAGAGCATAGAGTAAGGATCGCTGAGTCCATTGGAAATCTTATATTTCTTGTTCTTTAACCCCTTGCCGGAGAGTATGCATCAATGACTCAGTATCGTGTCCTTCCAGGTCCGGAACATTTTCTTCCTCCATCGGCGGCAAGCATGGGTATTTGCTTGCCAAACCCTGGGGAAGCTCATATCAACGGTGTCATCGTCCCAGAGGAAAAGGCCTACGAGGAGGCGGCAAAGCAATTCCTCATGGCCAGGGTCCCAACGCTCTTCCCTGGTCCCCTAGTATTGTGGGCCTGGAACGAAAAAGCGGCCAAGAAGGCCACGGCCATCCGCCACCTGTACAACACCCTCAAGGAATGTGTGCAGCCAGGGCAAACGCCCATGCTGATCCCGATGCCGGACTACCGCCCCAAGTACCCTAAGATCAATCCTGAAGTTGAAATTAATCCCAACCACCCGAATCTGACCATCTGGCATAATAAAATCGACTGCTGCATGTTCATCGGAGTGCACTGCCATCAGGCAAATTTGTCGCTCAAGATCATTCGGGGCGGCACCTCTTGTTATACCATTGCGATGTGCGCTCAAGCCGGCCATGAAGATGCCATGCTATCGTTCCGCGACGCATCGGTCGAAAAGATCATGAAACTGGCCGAATGGGTGAAGAAATTGAAAGGGACAGTCCAACCACGGCTGACGTCAGCCAAGAGCGGAGCCTCGAATTAACGCGAAGTCGCTTGAGGCTCTGACGACAGTGAAAGGAGCGTGACCATGGCAGACACACACTCAGTCATCGGCACTAAGAATAAAAAAGGGCAGACCTTTACCGACACCTGGGAGATGATGAACAACGCGCCACGCACGCCTTCGTTCTTCACCGGCAGCGAGGTCATCAAGGAAGCCCTCCGGCGGGCCAGCTGCGACGTCATGATCGCGTACCCGATTACACCGCAGAGCGAAGCGGCCGCCCTGATCGGCGAGCTCTTTGCCGAAGGTTACATCGGTGACTACTTCCGCGGTGAAAGCGAATTCGCGGTGATGTCCCAGTGCGCGGGAGCAGCATTTGGCGGAGCTCGTGTGTTTACGACGACTGCAGGACCAGGCACGATGCGCGCGATGGAAAACTTCCCGATGTGGTCCGGCGCACGGTTGCCGATTCAAATGATCGTCACCTGCCGCGGCATCAACTCGCCGCTGTCGATTCAGCCGGACACACTCGAGATTGCGTATCTTCTCAACACCGGCATGCTCGTCTGGCATGCGGAAACCGCACAAGACTTTTTCGATTGGATCCTCAAAGGCTACATGGTATCGGAAGAGCCCGACGTGCATCTCCCCCTGGCACTCTGTTGCGACGGATTCTTCGTGACACACACCAAAGATGTCGTCAATCTCACACCAGCGGACATGTGCCTGCCTCCTTACGACCCCTATCGCTCACCGGTTCCCTGCATGGACATGGAATGCCCACCGGTCCGGATGATGCGCGATCCGTTTGTCATGAAGAGCAACTACATCAGCTATGCTACCCATGCCTCCTGGCAGCAAGAAGTCTGGGCGGCAGTGGAGCGGTCACGCAAACACACCATCAAGTGGATAAACGGGTTGATCGAGACAGAAAATGCCGATGCCGAGGTCCTCATCGTCGCCTCTGGCACAGCGGTGTCTCAGGGTCGCGAAGCCATCCGCCTCCTTGAGGACGAAGGTATCCGTTGCGGTCTGGTTAAGATCAAGTCCTTGCGGCCCTGGCCGGGCGAGGAAATCCGTGAAGCGACAAAAAACGCCAAGCACATTATCGTCCCGGAGTTTAATGTGACCGGCTGGCTGGCAAAAGAGATTAAAGCTACCATCCCGAACAGCGAGCGTGTGAATGCTGGCCCGCATGTCTGCGGAGGCATGACGATGCCACCGGAAATTATTGTCTCCGAAATAAAAACCTTGCTCGGCATGCGCACCATGTCGTTGGCTGGTCGTGGCAGTTGATCGCATCTGAGCAGTAAAAACTGAACACCTAGAATAAGACATACGCACCGAGGAGGCCATTATGAGCAAGGAACGTATCAAGATTTCGGAAGACCTATACGACATTATGCCGTCCGACTACCAGGACCTGGTCAAGAGCGCGACCTATGGTAAGGAGGACCGGGGCTGGAAGGATATCGGGAACAGTAAGGAACTGATCGAGCAGCACTCCCTCTGCGCCGGCTGCCCGGAATCCATGGCCTTCCGGTACATCTTGGCCTCATTGCCGAACCCTGAAGACACAGTCATGGTCGGCTCTACCGGCTGTACCAGCCTGGTGTTCCCCATGGTGGCTGTGCATAACATTCACTCCCTCTTCGGTAACCAAAATGCCATCGCCTCCGGCTTAAAGCGTGCCTTAAGCGTCCGCTTCCCAGGCCGGACAAAAGATGTGGTTGTGCTCGCCGGCGACGGCGCCACCGTCGATATCGGCCTCGACATGACGCTCCAAGCCTGGTTCCGCCAGGAGAAGTTCACCACGATCTGCTTCGATAACGAACTGTACGCTAATACCGGTGGACAGGAGAGCGGTCTGATGCAGAAGGGGTTCGTCGCCAAGATGGCGCCGGTCGGGAAGCTTTTCGACAAGGTCAGGCTGCCGGAAATCGCTCGGGAATCAGGCTGTCATTACGTGGTCCAATGCACCGTGAGCAAACCATCTCTGGTTGAGAAGGTGGTCCGTAACGCCGTCATGATCTCGCGCGAAATCGGCCCTACCTACCTTCAGCTCTACACGCCTTGTATTCTTGAAATCGGGAAGAACAGCATGGAAGGGCTCCAGGAAATGCGGGACTCGGAAAAACCGACCGAGCGATTCGCCTATAAGGAATATATCAGCGAGCCAGCCAAGGAACTCTTGGCAGAGATCGCTGCCAAGGACAAGGAAAAGAAGGCCGCTGCGAAGCAGCTTGCCGCTCAAGGGGCCTAAACCGATTCTCGGGAGAGACGACCATGATTAAGAAAAGACTCAACGTCCGAATGTCAGGATTAGGCGGACAGGGCGCCGTTACCGCCGCACATGTCCTGGCCATGGCTGCCAACCGTGATGGAAAATTTTCGATATCCAATCCTTTCTTCGGCGCCGAGAAGCGAATGGCACCGGCGGAGAGCTATTGTCGGATCGGTATCGAACGGAT
Organism: Nitrospiraceae bacterium; assembly: GCA_013140715.1. Classification (GTDB taxonomy): domain Bacteria; phylum Nitrospirota; class Nitrospiria; order Nitrospirales; family Nitrospiraceae; genus Palsa-1315. Next base: position 8,425 of record JABFSG010000064.1, on the reverse strand, counting down.
CTACGACCGTGGTGAGTTGGTATTTCCCGACGTCATTCAGGTCTTTCACCCCCAGGTCATCACCATGGGGAAAAGCTATACGATGCCCTTCTATTCCGGCGTGAAGGAAGGCGGCCTCGTCATTATCAACTCCGACCAGCCCCTTCTCTCTGAAGAAGATGTTCAGCGGCTGAAGGATCTCAACGTCGCCTTGTTTTATATCGCAGGCACTGAGCTCGCAATCGAAGTTGCCGGGACCGAGCTATCGACGAATATGTCGATGCTCGGGTCGGTCGCAGGCATCACTAAGTGCGTCTCGATGGAATCCCTGGATCTCGCCTTACAGGAACGGTTCGGAAAGAAGTTCGTGGCCTCCGGTGGAACAGCCTCCCTAGACGAGGCCATCAAGAAAAAATTTGCCAAGAAGGAAATGCTGCTGGCCAAGAATCTGGCAACTGTAAAAGCGGCCTATGACATTGCCAGCGCGTGGGCCGAAAAGAATCAGTATGAGCTGCGAGTCGGCAATCCTGCCATGGCGGCGTAACGAGAGAGAAGGACCATCTCGCATGTATAACGTAGCGCAAGTCATCGATGAAAAATGCGTGGCCAAAAAAGGTTGCCGGCTGTGCATCATGTATTGTCCTGAAGCCAACTGCCTCGACCTCAATCCAACCAAGATGGTGGCTGAGGTGACCATTGACCGCTGTAAAGGTTGTGACCTCTGCGTAGTCGTCTGCGACGCGGCCAAGCATTACGCCATCATCATGCAGGCGGTCAGCGCCACTGGAAAGCTGATGACCCAGAAGGGTGAGTCAGCAGCCCTTGGGCAGGCTTATCAAGGATAACCATTTTAGGTAGCGGGTCTCCCGCGCAACACCCCATGGCGCCTGCGCTATGGGGTGTTTTGTTGATGCCGTTATGGAGGGATCAGATGGAAACGGAAGATAATGTCATCGACGAACTCCTGCGAGAAATTGCAGGTCTGATCCATGAGTACCCGAAAGTGCTCGAGCGGCGCGCCGCCGATATTCATGCCAGCGGGAAAGACCCTGACTTAGCCCAGACACTCGTCAAAGCAGCCGATACCATGAGGGACAGCGGAAATCTTTATCTGACCTGGGCAAAGCATTACGCATCAGTCGCAGCAGGCAATACCGATGCAAGCTCAGATGAGGACGAAACCGAGGACTTTGACGTGTAGACCAGAGAAATACGACTCCACTCCTTGTTACTTTCGCAAAAACGCTCGCCTTGATCCTCATCACTTATGCTACAATGCGAACGCTTGAACTGAACTACGTTCCCCGGTAGCTCAGTTGGTAGAGCAGCCGGCTGTAGAAGTTGCAGCTTCCACGGGAGACTGTGGTTGAAACATCGGGTGAATTCAGGGAAGCCTACTCCGCCGAGAGGCGATACGGTAATCCTGAGCGAAGCCTGCCGAACGGCACCTAAGTAGGCAGGAACGTGCAGAGACTAGAGGCTGAGGAGCCGATCCAATAAGGCCTCACTAGCGCCCGACACCCTCTCCTCTCACACAGGCGGGTGATGAGATAGTCCAAGCCCTTTCGAAAGATTGGGAGTCCTTGTAACCGGCTGGTCGCAGGTTCGAGTCCTGCCCGGGGAGCCACAATCAAAAAGGGCTCTTGGCGAAGGCGCCAAGAGCCCTTTTTCGTGCCATGTATCCTACTCTCTTAAGCGGCCTTTGAGGATAACAAGTTGCTGGACGCGAGTGCTGCCACGCCACTCTTGAGAACAATCTCACAGACATGTTCAAGCCGTTCGATGTGCTCATAGGCGGCCCATGGATCCTGCGCCACGGCACAGACCCCGTGGTTGGATTGTCCCACAATATCGAACGCCAGCGTCCCATCATGCCTCAGACCGAGACACTCTGCCGTGACGTCGGCCAATTCACGAGACAGCGCCGGCAGCGTCGGTACGGTCGGTCCCACACGCGTATAGCGGGAAATCTCAGGAAACTCGGCGCTGATTTTCTGCAGATCGACGCCGGCATAGATCGCGGCTACGATGTGGGTCGCATGCACATGCACGACCGTCCTGGTGCGTTTCGAATCACGCTGCAAATTCCAATGCATCCACAGCTCGCCCGAAGGACTCTGTCCATTGCGGACGTTTGGAATCAGCTTATGTGTCAGCGAATCTTCCACAATCTCCAGTCTCACAACATGTTCCGGGTGGACAATCGTCTTCCGCCAACCTGAAGGCGTGATGTAGAGATACTTCCCCTCTCGCTTTCGCATACTGATGTTACCGTCTCTGGTCGTAATCCATCCCCGTTCGTACGCTCGCCGCATCACGTCGCCAATTGCCGTCAGCATATTCCCCCCTCCGTACCTCTAAATCTTGTTATCGGCGCCCCGCGTCGAAACCTTGACGTGACACTCAGTCAACTTTTCTTGCTCTGAGAAGTATGCTGGACTGGGCGCCTCACAGGCGAGGAAAAACCGTTTCGACACAGGGAAAGCGACGGCTGACGGAGGGAGGGCAAGATCAGAAGCGGTAACCACAGCAGCCTAGTCAGGCTGTTTGAAGATGGGCGCGCACCTCCTGCGCGTAGGTTTTGAAGGGATCAGGCATGGGAAATGGCGCATGGCCACTGAGTTGGAAGATCGACCAGTTGATCACATACGAAGGAGAAAACCGCTCTTCTGGTTTGAGGTCGGCCGATTCATCATGCGATCCACAGGCCAGCAAATGCCGGACAAGCTCGCCTCGCCCAAACGCTCTGGTATTACGTGGCGGATGGTCCATCGACAAGGCAATCGCCTTGTCCGTAGTCAGTCGTGGAACCTTCCCTTCTTCCATGAGGCCAAAATAGAGCCCCTTGCCTTGGTGAAGATTGTGATACTCCAGATCGAGACTTTTCAGAACCGGATCCTCCCAGTTCATCTGTTCAGCCTCGCGAAAGGTTTCAAGCAGCCACAACTTCGAGGCCCAATCGACCCGGCCCACTAGCATGGTGTAATCTCCGCGGAGATCTTGCAAAACCGCTGCCCATTGATCGAGCACCCAATCGGTTTCGTCGTCCTGCCCACGATAATGAGCCTCCGCCGAAGCGAGAAACGCCTCCTGAATGTCGATGGCAGAAACCGTTCTCCCTGATTCCAGCCGAACGATCCAATGTCGATCCTGATCCTGCGACAGTTCCTGCATGGCTTCAACCGGCTCATGGATCTCAAGGTCGAGTGGCGCATGGCCCTCTTCGATCAATTGAAGAACCAACCCCGTTGTGCCTAGCTTCAAGGCTGTTGCCACCTCGGCCATATTTGAATCGCCCAATAACAGATGAATCCGGCGGAATTGGTTCGGATCCGCCAGCGGTTCGTCTCTGGTATTCACGATAGCGCGATTCTGCTGCACCCATTCGAAAAAGTCGTTCACGATGTAGTCAGCGCGCTGGGAGATCTGAAAGGGAAGGACAGGCTGCGGCGCATGGCGGTAGGTCGCCCCTCTTGGAACAATGAGCCGATCTCTCTGAACCCACCCGTCCTGAGGCCCAGCCATGCCGACACGTCCGGCACCCGTAAAGATCTGCCTGGTAACCAGAAAAGTCACTAACGGTCCGAGGCCGCGCCTGGTAAAGGGGAACCGGCGCGAAACGAGATAGTTCTCATGCGATCCAAAGGTCGCATCGGTTTCATGGTCCACATTGTTTTTGATCAACGAAACCGTGTCGGCTAGGTCAAGGTCTTGAATCGCATCCTGCAGCAGCTGGTCGCCGGCGCGGTCGGCTGCGACCACATCGGTGAGCGATTCACATTCCGGCGAGGCCCATTCCAGATGCCCCATGTCGAGATACATCCGCCCGGCGTTTGTGAGAAATCCTCCATTACCGGGCGGTTCATCGTGCCCTCGATGGTGCAGATCCAGCACACCTCGCCGTTGGACATGAAACAGATGGTCTCGAATCTTGTGGGCGAACCAGGTGGGAGAGTGGTCGGGCCGGTCTTGATTCACCAAGAGTCCGTATTCGGTTTCAAGTCCGAAAATACGGTTCAACATCTCAGTTCGCCACGCCGGATTGAAACATCTTTGGCAGGAGCTGCGAAAGGTCTGCCTGCTTAATCGACCGATACTTGGAACTGCCGGGAGCCTGCCGTTCGAGGACCGCGCATTCGATCGTCCGTTCGCCGGCAACCTTCCGTACATGTGCCATTAAGCTGTCGCTGCTTGGGGTTGCCGAAGCCGAGGAGTCGGCACCTCCGTTTGCCGATGGCTTGGCCTCTGTCTGTTGGTCTGCCTCCTCCTCTTGATGCGCCAAGGAACCGATCGCCCAAGCTCGCAACGCCAGGTTCAACGCCTGATCCAATGACTGGGTGGCTCGCATCTGTTCCTTGAGATAGGACAGCATCTTGGTCTGAACAGTGGGGGTGGCAGCCAGGGTGGCACAGCCGATCGCTTCCTCAAACGTGCCATCGTAGTTGATCGTCAGCAGCACGTCCTTCTCAGGCTTCAAGCCCAACTCAACCACCAGAATACGCACGATAAATGGCGCTTTATACACTTCCTCGAAGGCCTGCTTGATCACCGGAGCAATACCGTATTTTACCAGCCTCGATCCCGTCACATCGGACGGCGAGCGGTTGAAACCTTCGACATGCGCCATTTCGAGCAGGCTGAAGCGCAGCTTTTCCAAATCCGTGGGATGTCCCATCCCGCCCAGGGCCAGCCGGTCGTAAATCTCGTAAAGCTTCGGCGTCCCCTTGCTTACCGTCGTCAGAAGAATGCCTCCTTCATAGGTCAACGCGACGACCGGGCTCCCCTGCTTGAACTGGTCGTCGAGATACTGCCGACGATTGCCGACTGCTTCCACCCAGCGATAGGGTTCTTCATACATAGCGCACCACCTGCGATTCATGAAGAGGTTTCAATGTCGCATCCGGCACAGTCTGCACGCCGGCCTCCGTAATCAACTTGACGACAGGGTAGAGACTTGCCTCGCGATTGACGCCGCCGGTCGCCGAATCGAATTCCGCCGCGCTCGTGAGTAATCGTAAGGCCTGCACTATGGCCTGTTCTTGCGGCAGCGCATTGAGAGGCTGCTCGCCCCACGTATTCAGATAGTGCAAGATCCCCCGGATCGTGGGAGAACCGGACCCGGACACAGCATATTCCACCCCTTCAAACTCCGCTCCAAGAATATCGTAGAAGTAGATTTTCGCGGAACCCTGTTCCATATCGTAGCCGGCAAACACCGGAACCACCGCGCCAGTCCCAGCCAAGGCCGCTGGCACATTCTCCTTCAAGAGCTTGGAGACAGAACGAAGCTTGCCGTCGAAACTCAATTCCTGCAGCTGCGTTCTCCGGTAGTACTTGAACGAATGCTCCAGAATCCGCACCATTTCGTAGGCGGTCGCCGGGACGCCGGCAATCGCCATCACGCTGTGCCGATCGATCTCCAATACCTTGTCCGTGCGATCGTACATCACCATATTGCCGGCGGTCGCACGACGGTCTCCAGCCACCAACACACCATCACGATACTTGAAGGCCAATATCGTCGTAGCATTCGTGAGCGCCTGGCCGGCCCCCACCGCCGTCGGCACACCGAGGGTATAGCCCTGTTCCTTCAATAGCTGAAAAAAATCTCCCTGCATCCCCATCTCTTCACCTTCTCCCCTTAATTGAGCGACGGCTCTATCTTCTTATGAGGGTGGGCGGGCTGATCCTCTACTGCGCGCATCCAACGAGCACCTTCTGAGCGTGCGCGTTGTGCGAGCACAGAGGACAGCCCGCCTACCCTTCTCAAGTCTTATTCTCCCGTTCTCTGCCGATACCGTTCCGCCTGTTTCGGATCAACCTTGCGCATACGCTTCAACAAATTATCTTTATCGGGAGACCCTGTCTCAGGCCGTTTCGGCCCACCGCCCTCGTCAGATGGACTCGGCGCCTTCGGCATCGGATTGCCTGGCCCTTCACGACGTTCCGGTGTTGAGATGTAGTTCATGATCGGGACTCCTTTTCTCTGTTCCATGTATTCAGCGCCTCCATCGGAGATACCGCGCTCTCGAATATCTGCGCGCAGGCTTGCACCGCCTGCGGCTCAAAGAGATCGCCCATCTCCAATATTCTCGGAAGAAGCCCTCCGCTGAACTGAATCCGTTCCCATTGCATCGTCTTGATTTGATCCGGAAACCGTCTGATGCAGAGGCCTCGAATCCCCGCTCTCGTATCGGCCGGACCGACCACCAGAGCCGATTCAACATCCTGCTCCGACGTCATCCGCCAGGCCTTCCCTTCCGCCTCGAGCCCCAAGAAGAGCCCGCGGTCCGGATTCATATTATGGTATTCCAAATCCAAGCTCGCCAGCCAGGGATCATCCCACCCAATCCGTTCTTCTTGCATAAAGGTTTCCAACAGCCAAAGCTTGGTGACCCAGTCAATCCGCCCGATCAGTTGCCGTCGATCGCCGGTAAGTAACCGTAGCGTGATTGCCCATTCCTGAAGAATCCAATCGGTCTCCCAGTCAAGACCGGCCAAGTGCTTCTGGGCCGCAAGGTAGTACTGCTCTTGAATGTCGAGGCCCGTGATGGTGCTGCCGTTCTTCAGACGAACCGTCGCCTTCAAATTCTGATCGCGAGACAACTGCTTCACCGCTGTGACCGGATGTTCCAATTCAAGAGCGGGAACAGCGTTTCGCGCGATCAACTCCAATGCCAACTGCGTCGTCCCGACTTTCAACGCCGTGCTGTACTCACACATATTGGCGTCACCGATGATGAGATGGAGCCGTCGATATTTTTCCCGAACCGCGTGTGGCTCGTCCCTCGTGTTCAGAATCGGCCGGTTGTGCATCGTGTCCACACTCAGATCCGTCTCCATAAAATCGGCTCTCTGGGACAACTGATACTGGCCCGGCACGAACCCGCTTTCCTGCCCCTCCACACCGACTTTGCCAGCACCAGCAATGACCTGCCTGCTGACAAGAAATGGCAAGAGCCCAGCAGTCAGCGAAGGGAAGGGAATCGACCGTGAGACGAGATAGTTATCGTGGCAACCATAACTATGCCCGTGAAAATCCGTATTGTTCTTGTAAAGCTGCAGATGGGACCCACCCAGCGCATGGTTGCGACGTTCTGCCGCCCGCTGAACAATCCGTTCCCCCGCACGGTCGTGGGCAAGAAGCGCTAAGAGCGTGCGACATTCAGGCGTGGAATATTCAGGGTGCGTATGGTCGTTATAGAAACGTGCGCCGTTCGGGAGAACCAGATCGCTTTTCATCTCGTGAAACGAAAAGGGGCGATGGGCATCGACCTTGGCGAACTCATCTTCCTCTTTATCTTGCTGCAGGCCGGAGACCCGAAACCCCCTCGCATCTTCGTGTGGATCTTCACCTCCATAGTCCCAGCGCCGCTCGAACGAAGCAGTCAGATGGGCTCGCACCAGTTCCATGGATTCCACGATCGGATCGACCAAATCCTGGTCTTCCCTGGTAATCCCATACTCCGTTTCAATCCCGAATAGTCGCATAAATCGTTAGACGTGAACCGTGAATCGTGAAACGACAGAACCCGTCCTAGGCCGAGACTGAAGATCTACACCTTTCACGTTTAACGTCTCAGGTTTCACGTCTTCAGATAATTTGGTTGATCAATCTCTCCTCGGACTGCCGCCCCTTCCGGAACGACGAGACCCCCACCACTTGCTCCGGATGGTGATCGAGGAGCTTGAGCCATTCTTCCGCCGCATCGTCAGGCGGCAACATCTCACCCTCCCGAAACTCTGCGTGCACGGAGTTCACTAGATCGTCCAGGGTCATACCACTCTGCTCAGTCCCACCCGCTGCGATCACACGATCGATCGCCCGTTCCTTCGCCCGTTGAACGATCGAAGCCAGGATCGCGCCGCTGATCAAATCGCCTCGATAGAGGATCTTGTTCTGTCCGCTCCGAATCCGGACCGAGAGGAGTCGATTCTCATCGATCCGAGAAAAAATAGAGGAGAGCGCATGTTCCACGAGATCGGCGCAGGCCTTCTTCCGATCTCCACCGTGCTGATCGATCCATTGCCGGTCCAGCGGGAGGTCTTCTGTCAGGTACACATTGAGAATCGCCGCGGCAGAGTCACGATTCGGCCGGCTCACTTTGATCTTACGGTCGATACGCCCCGGCCTTAGCACGGCAGGATCGATCAGATCAGGCCGGTTCGAAGCCAGAATGATCACCACATCGTGCAACGACTCTATTCCGTCCATCTCCGAACAAAACATCGGCACCAAGGTACTGGAGATGTTGAATGAACGGGATGCCCGTCTCGTGCCGAGAACCGATTCCGCCTCATCGATAAAGATAAAGGGCAAGGCCCCTTCGCTCCGACGAGCGCGGGCCTGGGCGAAAAGATCACGGACCATTCTCTCCGATTCCCCCAGCCACATGTTCAATATTTCAGGCCCCTTGATATGGAGGAAGGCCCCTCTGGTCACTGG
>JABFSG010000097.1 GCA_013140715.1 Nitrospiraceae bacterium | reverse complement strand
CAGGTGCTCGACCGCCTGGGTGTGTTGTCCGTCTTGCCGGTCGATGCCGCCCATGCAATGAATCCCCATGCTTCACAAGGGCGTATGCAGGCCATGGTCGATGCCATGGTTCTGTCCGATTTGTTGACCGGTTGTCTTGCGGAGAAGGACTATTCAGCCGCCAAGTTGAGCGCATTTGAGCGAATCAGCGGGCCGCATGTGACGATGCTGCAGCAATTGGCCGACCAGCAAGTATTCTATTGGAATACTGCCAATCAGCGGTGGCGTTTCTGCGCGACCGCGTGTTTCAGACGTTGGATCGGAATGCGCGGCTGCGGTATCAAGTCCTATCGACTACGGCGGGGTTGCGCGCGACTCCGCCCTTTCATGGAATCGATCGCGGGGTTGCCGCGGGATTATTCCCCGATATCTGCGCGAACGAGAAATCTCCACATCCAATGTCATCGTGAAAAACGACAGACATGACTGAACGTGTGATCCAGGGGTTGTCCGACAATACACAGAAGCTGTTGCGGGCCTATGCGAAGGAGGTCGAAGGCAAGTTTGGAGAACAGTTGGAAGGGCTGCTGCTGTACGGCAGTGCTGTTAGGGGGGAATTCCTCCCAGGGCGGTCCAACTTGAATATTCTCCTCTTGGTATCGTCGTACGACAGTGCGCTCCTCAAACAGTACAGCTCGTTGCATCGTCAATGGAGCAAGGAACAGATTGTGGCCCCTCTCTTTCTAACAGAAGAGGAGTTGCGAAGATCGGCAGAGATATTTCCGATCGAGTTTCTGGAGATCCAAGAACAACATCGTGTCCTAGGCGGGCGCGATCCTTTCATCGGATTTCACGTGAAAACCGACCGGCTGAGAGAGGCCGTGGCTCAGGGCTTCATGAGCCATCTGTTGCGTCTTCGTCAACGGTATGTCGAAGGGAACGGAGGCGACGAGGCGACGGCGATATTGCTTCCGCTTTCGATCACGTCGATCGTTCCGTTGCTGCGCGGAGTACAACGTCTTCTCGGACGCCCCGCCCTCGCTCTCTCCGATGCCGTGATCAAAGATGTCGCTGAACAGTTGCATCTGGATCTACAGAGTTTGCTGGATGTCTGGCTGCTCAAGCGAGGGCAGACCTCTCCTGGCCCCCATGAAATGCCTCGTCTATTCGACAGATATCTGCAGGCTGCCACGTTGCTTACGCGGGTAGTCGAACAACAGTTGCCGTCGGAGCAGCGATGAAGAAAATTCTGGGTCTTGCGATGGTCCTTTGTCTCGTCAGCTTCGAGGGCTTTGCCCAGGCGGTCTCCTATGAGCGGCCAGCGATAAAGTTGCCGGAGCCACGAGGCTATGTCAGCGACCATGCGCAGGCGATCGATGGGGATTGGAAAGAGCGCATCCGGTCCGTCTGCCAAGATCTGGAGCGGAAGACCGGCATCGAGATGGTGGTGGTCACAGTGCCGAGCATTAAGCCCTTCGGGTCGGCGAATGAGTATGCGTCGGCCCTCTATGAAAAGTGGGGCATCGGGTCGACACAACAGGAATACGGCGTGATGGTGCTGGTTGCAGTGGAAGAACGACAAGCTGCTATTACGCTTGGCCGGCAGATGTTGCCGGTGATTACTCCGGCCGTGATGAATCGGGTCGGGCGCGAATCTCTGCAGCCTTCGATTATAGTGGGACATTTCGGCGAAGGTCTCTATCGCGCTGTGGTGGCGCTCGCGTCTCCGGCGCAGGATGTGCGCGTCGGCGACATCACGAAGGCCCATTCGAAAGGTTTGGGAATGTGGCTCGCACTTTTTACCGCTGTGGGGGGATTCTCATTTTTCTGGTGGATCAGCAGACCGGACCTCCGGCATCCCTATAAACGAATACAAAGAGGTGAGTACTGGGGGACTGGCCAAGGGGGCTTCGGTGGAAACTTTGGAGGGTTTGGAGGAGGAATGGGCGGAGAAGGGTTTCGGTAGCGCTGTCTCAATGTGAGTCTGTGTAGTCCGTCAGGAAGGTGCGGCCTGTACTGCGTTTTGTCCCGGAGGGCCGCTTTACTTGGAACTGAGCAGAGATTGGCTTTGTTGCCGATTCTACTTGTTCTTCTGAATGGGCTGCACCCGCTACCTGGAGGCGGCGCTCCGAATATCCATCCAGCTTCGCGAGTACCTGATGAGCCTCTGGAATCTGTTGGTCAACTGCTTGAGTCAGCCAAAGTCGAGCTTGTTCTTCATCCTTTGCCACTCCACGCCCAAATGCGTACATGACTCCGAGTACATACATCGCCTGCCCATTGCCGGTTTCTGCCAAGCGCTGTAGACCGTCGGAGGCTTTCGCGTACCAACTCACGGACTCGGGCGCCTGTGGGCCGCTCAGCTGTGCGTAAAAACGGCCGAGTCGATACTGGGCAAAGGCATCTCCCTGTTGGGCCAAGCGGGTGTCGGGACTCGGGCTCGATTCTGCGGTTTTGGCGGCCGTGTTCGTTTTTATTTCCTTTACAGAGGGGGTTGATAGGACACGTTCAGAGGAGCGGCCTGGAGGACCGTTGGAGCTGGTCTTCGACTCTTGTTTTGCAACATGGTGCGTCGAAATTTGATCCATGTGCTGGTTTGGTATGGGACTCTGTAACGCGACGAGGCTCTTACCCTGTGACGCCTCTGCAACGGAGAACTCACCAAGGCTGGATTGCATTTCAGCCGATGATTGTCCCGGTTGGCCACAATCCGAAAGAGCATGAGAAGAGGCTACTTGTCCGCTAGCAGTTTGACAGTTGTCATTGCTGTTTGATGAGGGAACCCAGAACTTGCTTGCCGATGCGCCCCATACAAGAGCGATGACGATGACTCCCCCATAGAACAATCGACGTCTGAGGATCGATCGATCGCTAGGAGGTACTACTACGAGTCCAGGATAGCCTTTTGTGGCCATACCTTCTCCGAATGAATGATTTACTGAGAGTATACCAGGCAGTTTGAGACTTGTCTCGTGCTCCCGATGCAGATCGTCGCACTAAGAATTTTCTGGTGAACGCCAGGTTCAAGCATTGCTCATTCACTGTCGCAATAGACTGCCTTGCAAAGCTGAGACAGTTCAAACCGACCCTACCCGCAGAAGAGCGGTGTTACTCGGACTCCTCGAAGTCTTTGGGATAGATTCCCGATTTCATTTAGCGTAGTCTTTGACGGCGAAACCTTCTTTTCTTTTTTAAGGAGACGGAATGATCACCCGACTGTTCGTTATGACGATGTTGTGGGCCTTTGGAACTGCAACCATTGCGTATGCGGAATGGCAGCCGATGGGTTCCACTGAGCTGTTCAGCCATTATGTCGACCGGGGGAGCATCAGCAAGACAGATCAGTTTGCCAAGATGTGGGTTCTCGATGACTACAAGGCTCCTCAAAGAACGCTTGATGGTAAGCCGTTTTTTTCTGTGCGAACACGAGAAGAGTATGACTGCAAGAAAGAGCAAGTTCGAACGCATTCCGTGATTGCCCATGCAGATCACATGGGCAAAGGAGTTTATGTGTGGGGCAATAATTATCCCACCGACCCATGGAGACCGATTAGCCGAGGCAGTCTAGACGAGATGTATCGGAAGATCGCCTGCGGGGAGCAATAGCAGGGCGACTGGCTTCGATGCTCCAACATAGTTTTCTACAATGCAGTGGGAATTCAGTGCGGCTAAATTCAGCGGAATGACATCGTAAGCCATTGATTATTTAGAGGTATATGAATTCTTGCATTCTTGGAGAAGGTTCATGCTAGAATCTGCTGGCTGCTTTCTTCTGGCTAGGGCTTCTCACCTGGCGTAGAGAAAGTTAGGGAGGTGATGTAGCCGTCACCTCCCTTTTTTTTGCTTTCCTCTCGATAGTGCTGAACCCAATCCTCTGACATCTCTCTTGGCATGCCAGTGCTCTTATCAGGATGCCGAGCTTCGGGTCCATCCTTCAAGAAGAAAACCAGTTGGTCGTTCTTTTACCGGACATTCGACGCAGCGTATTTAGGTTGGTCGAGGCCCTAGGAAGTTCGTCGAAGAGTGATGCCAATGGTTCGGGCCTATGTGGATGTGTCCACAGTCGAGAGGTCTGGCGGAGGAGGATGGTGAGGAGGCGACGTGGCCGCCGCCTCCTCATGGTGCGACTACTTCTTCTTCTTTGCCGGTTTCTTCGCTGCTGCTTTCTTCGTTGCCATTCGAGCTCCACCCCCCTTCGATTTCGAATTGTGATCTTGCTACTCTTTGTATAGCAGAGTTTGAGGAATGAGGAAAGTGGTCTGTTCGGGATTTTTTGGTTGAGATGCAAGGACGAGGCAGAAGAGAAAGTGCAGGGAACGATCTGCCGGCTTCAGCCTTGCCGGTCGCTGGCTGATTTGAGATGCGTCTATTGACAGTGTCATCTTTTGGGCAGTACGGTCTGGCTGACTGTTCGAGCGATGGCATTCTACGAATAGGTCTCTGGTGTTTTCGCAGCGGTGGTCTCACCTCTGCTGGGTCTACTTCGCTTCACAGCGAAGAGTGATTCGTCCAGACGTATAGCCCTCTGAAAGAATCTATTGTTACGGATTCAGTGCGCCGGGTAGTTGGAGATGTGGGCGATGGGGTTTGGTTATTGAGATTCTCATTGTGAAATCTACGAATGATAACTGGTTGATGACTTACAGAGGTTGGGGCACAAGTATTTCCGTCATTGCAGAGCCATGTCGACAGTGAAATCGGCGACAGCAGGAACGGCGATGGAACCATGTCGCAAGTGCGGCAAGGATCTGGACTGTGCAAAGCACTTTTCGATTAATCCTCGTATGTCGAGCGAGATGTTCGAGGGGCAAAAAGGAATTCGATCTACATCCAGCATCGTTCATCGGTCTTGCCCCTATTGTAAAGAGCCCAAGCCTCTTTTTTCGCGAGAACTCAAGACCTATACAAGAATGTTCCTGCGTTTGCTGATTGCGGCTTCTGTATGTGGACTCTATGTGGCTGTGGATCCGAAAATATTCGATCCACCGAATCAAGGGATAAATTCTATTTTTACATGGACTGCGGTCTTTACAGGGGGACTATTCGCGGTTTTTGCAATCCTTCATGGAGTCTCGTATTTGATGAAAAAGAGTCAGGGGTAGTTCTTTTCTTTGTTTCTGCCGTCAGCAATCAGTCATAGGTCGTTGTCGCAAAGGTATTGCACGGGCTGTTATACGGCTTTCCCCATCAAATCCGCCTCGCTTGTATTCGGATGGGGGACGATGTCGATCCCATTCCTGCCACGGCTCTTTACACGGTAGAGGGCGTAGTCGGCCATCTTCCGCAACCGTTCGGAATTTAAGGGGTGCTCGGAGGACCAGATGGTCGCCCCGATGCTTACCGTGATGGTAAGGGGGCCGCTTGTGGTCTCGAATGGCTTGTCGCTGATGGCGACCCGAAACCGTTCGGCGCATTCCTGTAACGCATTCAAGTCGCATTCGGGAGCGACGATCAAGAATTCTTCCCCCCCGACGCGTCCGACATGGTCGGAGCGCCGAGCCGTTTCGCGGAGGCGCCGTGCGGTCTCTCGAAGGACGAGATCCCCAACGGGGTGACCATAGGTGTCATTGACCTTCTTAAAGTGATCGAGGTCCGCGATGAGAACCGCTACGGGAGTATGAGTGCGTTGTGCTCGGGACAGTTCCTGGGCCAAGATCGTGAGCGTTGCCGAATGATTCAGCAATTCCGTCAGTGAGTCGTGCCTGGCCTGTTCCTTGGAGTCCTGGAGGAGTTGTAGGTTTTGAATCGCAGTGCCGGCTTGAACCGCAAGGGTCAAGATCGCCTGTTCATCCAATTCACTAAAGCAGTTCGCAAGTCCTTGCGCATTGACTTTATTCGCGAGGAAAAGCCGGCCGAAAAATTGGTCCTGGTACCGTATCGCCACGCTAAGGAAGGATGTAAGGGACGCATGGTCGGGGGGAATTCCAAGGGCAGTCCAATGTTCTCTGAGATGAGCCAGGCGAATAAGGCCACTTTCGTGCCCCAAAGATTCTCCTGCTGTCTGTTTGAGCAGAACTGTCTGAATGGCCTGGGCAGCCTGGTCATCGCTTCCGGCTGCCAAGAATCGGGTCGCCTTGCGCGTGTTGTCGTGGTAGACATCCAACGCCGCATAGCGTGCGCCGCTGTTGTTTTTCGCAAGCTGGAGAAGGTGGTGCAACAGTCCATCGATGTCTTGTTGGACGGACAGGGTCTGTGCGGCGACGACCAACGTATCCAGGGCCTCCGTTCGTTTCCTCAGCGCGGCTTTCGCCTCAGTGACTCTGTGAAATTCCCGTTTTGTGATGGCCCATTCTCCGTACAGGGCCTTCAGCATTCCCAGCACAAGGCCAAATAGGGGGAGAAGGATAAGAATCACGAGGACCGACAATTCTCTGAGAAAGGAGTGAATGGGGATGAGGATGCTGTCCTTGTCCACATGGATTAAAATGCCCCAGTGCAACGGTGGGTCGGCATGGGCGATGTTGACCTGTGCATAGGCGGTCACAATGGGGGTTCCACGTCGATGATCGGTCTCTTGGATGAATCCTTGCTGCTGTTTTCTCAGCATGGTTGCGGAAGGAGATTCGGGCTGTTTTACGTTGAGCTGGCCGTTTTCTCGTAGCGTGGAGTCGACGATCGAATCTCCCTTTTCATTGAGGAGTCGGTATTCAAGATGCGACGCATCTGTCCATTCGATGTTCTTGAGCACATGCATCGTATCGTCAAGGATGTGTCTCAGTGGGGGGATACCGACAACTGCCGCAACTGCTCCGAGAAATTCTCCGTCTGGGCTGCGCAAGGGTGCAAAGACTGTAAAGGCCGAGGTTCCTCCGGATTCGTCCTGTACTTGTGCATCCAGAATCCCGACATGATCGATGGTTTGTGCCAGTTGGAACCATCGACTTTGCCTCCGATCAAGAGAGATCTGCGTCGCATCGGTCGCTGCGATGATCTTTCCATGGGAGTCGGTGACGCCGATCCACTGATAGGCCGGATGGGCCAGCGCCATGCCGCGGAGATAGGTTGTCAGTGCCTCCGGGTTCTGATTTAGGGTGAGCGGAGCCGTAGAGAGCAGCTGAATGTCGCGATACCGCTCCAGAACCATCGTGTCCAATTTGCTGGCGGCATCCGTTGCCGCTTGCACCAGGCTATGCCCACTGGATTGAATTAAACGATTTTGAACTGTGTATGCGGCCCATCCCAGCAAGAGGAGCGTGAGCAGTGCCATGAGGGCGACCATGGAACCTATCCAGGTCTGATGACGGTTCATCCATGCAGGGAATCGGTCTATCTTGAATGAGACGTGAGCTGGGGTATTCACAGACGTAGACGAACCTCTGGCAGAGTCAGAAGTGGCGATGATAGGGTTTTGCTGTTCCATCCAAGTACTACCCTGTTACAGGTTGCCTGCCTGAGGCTGAAATCATCATAAAGCAAATACTCAGTGAGGCAAGAAAAGGACCGATTGTTGCTGTGAATAAAATCCCCATTTTTTCCTCTGAATACAATATGATGCGGGAAGGTTGAGGCACAGCAAGAGCAGCAGTAAAGAGGCGTTTGCGCGGTGCCTTCACGCAATTTGTCGAGTGTCCTTGGCTATACAGTACTAAAGCATGGGCTGGGCCCCTACAATCGTAGGGTTTCCCTGTTGTTGCGGTTCTCTATATACGTCGCAATGGCCAATATATGAAGAGGTTGCAGTGGCTCTAGCTCCCTGGACAGCCAAACTACGCGAGTGGCAGGCCCGTGCCGTATCGAATGTGCTGACCCATGCACGTCCGGATTTTCTTGCGACGGCGACACCTGCTTCGGGAAAAACTCGTTTTGCGTTGCGGATAGCCCATCAGTATCTGGCGGATCGCGCGGCGAGCCGTGTGCTGGTCATCTGCCCGACAAATCATCTGCGGACCCAATGGGCGACCGCCGCAGGGTTGGTCGGGATTCATCTGGATCCGGCATTGACGAATGAGCAGGCGATTGAAGCGCGTGACTACCATGGAGCGGTCGTGACCTATCAGCAGGTCTGTCTCGCGCCTGCGGTATTTCAACGCGCCTGCCGGCGCCGTCCGACCTTGCTGATTTTCGATGAGTTGCACCATGCGGGGGAGGGAAAGGATTGGGGGAACGCCCTACGAGAAGCGTTCGACGAAGCGGTCTTTCGCCTGGCTCTTTCCGGTACCCCCTTTCGCTCCGATAACAATCCGATTCCCTATGTGAGGTATGAGCAGGGCGAGAGTCAGGCCGACTTCGCCTATGGGTATGCCGAGGCGATCCGTGAAAGTGTGTGCCGCCCGATCCTGTTTCCGAGTTATGAGGGAGAGTTGACGTGGCTCTCGGAAGGCCGCGAACATCGGGCGACATTTGAAGATGGGCTGACCTTCGAGCTCCAGAGGGAGCGGCTTAAGACCGCGCTGTTGCAAGATAGCTGGCTTGGACCGGTTATCGCCGATGCCCATGCCGAGTTGCGCCGGCTTCGCAAGCAGGAGCAGCCGGATGCCGGCGGACTTATCGTCGCCATGAATCAGGACCATGCCAGGCAGGTGGCCGAACTGGTGGGGCGGATCACCGGCAGCCGAGCGCATGTGGCAGTGTCCGACGATCCGTTGGCATCGAAGACGATCGCGACGTTTGCGCATCATAAGACTCAGCAATGGCTGGTTGCAGTGAACATGGTGAGTGAAGGCGTCGATATCCCTCGGCTCCGTGTCGGTGTGTATGCGACGAACGTTCTGACCGAAATGTACTTTCGACAGGTCGTCGGGCGATTCGTCAGAATGCAAGAGGGGCTGCCGAGGCCGCAGCGAGCCTGGTTGTATCTGCCGAAGGACGCCACCCTCGTTCACTATGCCAGACAGATCAAGGCCGAGAGAGATCATGTGCTGGAAGACATCGTGCCCTCGGTCCAGCGAACCCTGTTCGATACAGCTGCTACATCGCTGAAAGAGTACATGCCCTTGCACGGAGTGGCCAGAATGGATGCGCTGATCGGGGGGGAAGAGATGGAATCGGCCGGCGAGGGTCAGGGGCTAGCTGAGCCTGTAGTGCCGCTCCATGACAGGAAGAATGAATTGCGAGACCAGCATCGAGCCCTTGTCGGTTCCGTGGCTCGGAAGACCGGTCTCGACCATCGCCAACTCAACGCAGAACTCATCAAACGAACCGGCGGCCGGGTCGATCAAGCGACCGTCGCTCAGCTGGCTCGTCGCATTGCCTTGCTGGAAAAGTGGCGGGATACTGGATTTGACGGCGGCCGATTGTGAATGCAAGGTCTATCCGATCTATTCGGTTTGCCCTTTCTGTCTCGTTTATCTAGTTGAACGGACGTAATCAGATAAACCAGATAGACAGAACAGACCAGATAGACC
>JABFSG010000077.1 GCA_013140715.1 Nitrospiraceae bacterium | reverse complement strand
GATTGACCGCGAGCGGTTTATGCGGGCGAGATTTCAGGGGAAACAACAGCTGGATTGGTTTGGCTGCCCACCGGATGCGTTGGTGGTCGGATCGGTCGGGTGGCTTACCGATATTAAGGGTCACGAGTATCTGATCGCAGCAATAGCTAAATTGAAGCAAGATTTTCCCCCTCTCCATCTCGTCATCGTCGGGAGTGGAGATCGGCACGATGCATTGTTGCAGCAAGCGGAGTCGGCTGGCCTCAGGGCTGCCGTGCATCTCTTGGGTCATAGAGACGATATCGAAGCCTGCCTCGCCGGGATGGATCTGTTTGTATTGCCATCGCTGAATGAAGGGATGGGGCGTGCGCTGATTGAAGCCATGGCAGCAGGATTGCCGGTGATTGCCTCCCGTGTCGGTGGTATTCCAGCCGTCATCAGCCATGAACAAACCGGTTTGCTAGTGCCGCCTGGGGATATCGGCGCTTTGGCCGTCGCGTTGCGCCGGCTGCTCGCCCAGCCGAAATGGGCTGCACAGTTAGGGGCCGCGGCAAGCCGCAGTGTGGACAGCCGCTATGGGTCGGTTTCGATGGTTCACGCAATCGAGTCGATTTTTTCCGAGGCGCTAGGTGTTCATCAGGAAGCGAAGTAGACAGATGAGAAGAACGCGAAGACTGATACTGACAGCGATGATCGGGGCCTTGTGTCTGTCGGGCTTTGTCGCGCATGCAGAAGCGTCGGACGATCGGCAGCAGTTGTTGACCTCGGTGCACGTTCATAGCACTGCCAGCACAGGTGAATTGACCATTGAGGCGCTGGCCGAACGGGCAGAACAGCTTGGTCTGGATGTGCTGATTCTGACCGACAATTTCTCTCTCCGTTATGAGTACGGATTCTGGCCTTTGACTGGTCTTTTGAAACGGCAAGTTCGTTTCCCATCTGTATTGGAGTATGGGATCGATCGCTATGTGGAAGAGATCGCGGAGGTGCAAGGCCGCCATCCGAAGCTGATCATCCTCCCTGGCGTTGAAGTCGCTCCCTATTACTATTGGACCGGTTCGTTAGTAGGACGCAATTTGACGATGCACAATGCCCAACGCAATCTGCTGGTGCTCGGCTTGACCAAGCCGGAGGACTATCGATCTCTTCCTGTCAGCGGGAATCCTGGGTCCTATACATTTGATTGGCGCGGGGCGGTCAATGGGGCACCTATCTTATTGTTTATTCCGGCCCTCTTGCTGTGGAGGCAACGCCGGTACGCCTCCGATCGACGCTCGCTACGACGGTCTGTTTCCTGTGTCCTGATCGTTTTGGCGGTGATGCTGGTGGCAAATGCCTGGCCCCTGAGTCAGCCGGCATTTAGTTCGTACGATGACCAGCTGGGATATCGTCCCTATCAGGCCCTCATCGATGATGTAAGAGGGAAAGGTGGGCTTGTGTTTTGGTCGATGACGGAAGCGAGGGACTTTCAAGAACATGCGGTCTGGCCCTTAGGAACGGTCACCGTTAAGACGGAGCCTCATGCTGAGGCGTTGCTGATGACGACGGGATATACAGGATTTGGTGGGCTCTATCAGGATGGGCGAACAAACATCAAGCCTGGAGAATTGTGGGACCGGTTGTTGAACTTGCCTACTAGCCAGCGGAGCTCGCCTCCGGTGCTTATCGGTGAGCTAGCATTTCATGGATTACGGGATGCCGGTAAGGACCTCCACCGTCTTGTGACGGTATTATGGGTGAAAGAACGGACAGTCGCCGGTGTTCTGGAGGCACTCCGATCAGGTCAGGCCTATGCGGTGGGAGAGGGAGACCATCATGTCCAACTGCGACTGGATGAGTTTCGAGTAGCCTGTCAGGCTGGAGCCAAGTCGGCTTCGATCGGAGATAGACTGGATCCAGCCGGCGCGAACGATCTTACGGTCCAGCTGTCCGTCACGGCGAACGATCGCGGCCGCCATCCCGTGAAGGTGCGGGTGATTCGCTCCGGCGAGGTGCTGGCTCAGTTTTCGGGAGAGACACCGTTTCGCGTCGACTGGCCGGATACCACTGCGTCGATGGACGAGCCCATGACCTATCGCGTGGAGATCACAGGCAGCGGCGAGCTGTTGAGCAATCCGATTTTTGTGAGGGGAGTGATGGGCGATCGGTCATGAGTGATGCGAGGGGGTTAGGGCATCAAAAGGAATTTTTGCAGGTCGATCCTCGTCACGGATCACTCGTCACGGATCACTGAGTTTATGCGAGTCACGATTCATCAACCGCAGTTTCTACCTTGGCTTGGGTATCTGGATAAGATCGATCAAGCGGATCTGTTCATCGCATTGGACTCCGTACAGTTCAAAAAAAACGAGTGGCAAAATCGCAATCGGATCAGAACCGCCGACGGCTGCCAATGGATCACCGTACCGGTCCTCCATCGTTTTGGTCAACTGGTGAAAGATGTCCGGATTAATCAGACTGTAACCTGGCGAGAGCAGCACCTGCGCGCCATCGAGATGCATTACGCGCGGGCGCCGTTCCGCGATCGCTATCTGTCGGAGTTACGCAGTCTCTATGCAATATCGTGGGAACGGTTGCACGATTTGAACCTGGCGGTGATTCGCTGGCTGCTCGGAGCTTTTGGCATTACAACTCCCGTTCGCTGTGCGTCGGAGTGGGCGGTGCGGGAAGAGCCCACCGACCGGTTGATCGATCTCTGCCATGCCGTTGGCGCGACAACATATCTTTCCGGTCCCGGCGGGGAGCGCTATCTGGACGTTGTGCGATTTCAATCGTCAGGCCTGAGACTAGAGATTCAGCAGTTTCAGCACCCCTTGTATCGGCAGGCCTATGAGCCATTTATGCCGGCGATGGCGGCAATCGATCTCTTGTTCTACTGCGGCCCTGAGGCGATGACTCGATTGCGCGATGCCAGGGCGGGACAGAAAGTGGTCACGGCGGCGTAGCCTTGAGTGAGAGGAGAAAAGATGGCAAGCGAACGTAGAGTGCCGATGCGGATTTTGGCAATCGGCGCGCATCCGGATGATGTCGAAGCCGGCTGTGGTGGCACATTGCTGAAGTACGCGCAGAAGGGACATCGGATTTTTCTGATGGTGATGACGTCAGGCGATAAGGGTGGCTCGGGCGGGGTTCGCAAGCTAGAGCAGGAACAATCCGCGAAACAATTGCGGGCTGAAAAGATTTTCTGGGGCGGGTATGAAGACACGGCGGTGCCGATGGGGCGAGAATTGATTCAGGAGATCGAGCAGGTGGTGAAGGAGGTACAGCCGCACTTCATATTTTCACACTTTCACGACGACACCCATCAGGACCATCGGCATCTGGCAATGAGTACGATCACTGCGACTCGCTATACTCAAAACGTGCTGTTCTATGAGGGACCGACCACACAGAATTTCTCACCGACCGTCTTTGTGGATATCGACCAGGTGCTTGAAGAAAAGATCAAGTCGATTGAGGCCCATGCATCGCAGGTGAAAAAAACTAACATTGAAGGTCTGAGTATTGTGGATGTCATTCGGGCCGGAGCCCATTTCCGTGGGATCCAGGGTCGGGTGAAAAATGCAGAAGGCTTTGTTCCGCTGCGATTGTTTATTAATATCGGCATATGACGACGGTGGCATCCATGATTCCCCACTCACGGCCTTCGATCGATGAGGAGGACCTGCGGGCGATAGCCGAAGTGGTTCGTTCTGGGCAGATTGCTCAAGGGCCCTATGTCGAGCGATTTGAAGTCGCGATGGCAGGGCTCTTTGGCTTACAGGGTGGGGTGGCGATAAGTTCAGGGACTGCGGCGCTTGAGCTGTCGCTACGTGCGCTTAGGATTGGAGCCGGCGACGAAGTTATCATGCCGAGTTACGTCTGCCAGGCTCCATGGCTGGCGACGCAGCGGGTGGGAGCGGAAGCCAGGCTCGTCGATATCGATCTGCAGACCTTCAACATCGATCCGGTTGCAGCCAGTCGGGCTGTGACTAACAAAACTCGCGCGATCATTGTCCCACACTTGTTTGGCCTCCCGGCTGACCTGACGGCGCTTGAGAAGCTGGGGGTTCCGCTGATTGAGGATTGCGCACAGACGCTGGGGGTAACGGAACAGGGCCGGCCTATCGGTACGGTTGGACGACTCACTGTCTGTTCCTTCTATGCGACGAAGCTGCTTTGTGCCGGCGAAGGGGGCATGGTGCTTTCAAACGATGGAGAGTCACTGGATCGAGTCAGATCGTTGCGTGAATATGATGGCGCCCCGACGCTGGACCCTTCCTCGTTCAACCTGAAGATGACTGATTTGCAAGCAGCGCTCGGACTTTCTCAGTTGGAACGATTGCAGGCCTTTCAGGAACGGCGGCGTTTTCTCGCGGAAACCTATCGGGAAGCCTTGTCCTCCAAGGCCGCCTTTTTGCCGAGCGTATCTCCTGGCAGGACGCATGGATACTATCGATTTGTGATCAGGCTGCCGCAGTTCAAAACCGCCCCTGACGGCCTGCTTGGTCTCATGAGTGCTTTGGAGCAGCAGGGGGTTCACTGTCGTAAGCCGGTCTTCCGACCGCTTCACCTCTATCTGCATCAGTCCGGTTTCCCCAATAGCGATGAAGCGGACCGAACGGCTTTGTCGATTCCTCTCTATCCCGACCTCACGGACGACGAAGTGCAGCAGATCCATCAATCCTTGCGCAAGGTTCTTTCGTGAAAGCCATTGACGTCGAAGTTTCATCCTTTGCATTGCATAGCAGCAAGCGCTGGCTGACACCGGCTGCACTGGGGGCTCTGCTCGGAGTAGTGGCCTTAGCGGTTCCCGCAACTCGTGAACTCTTCGTGTTCGAAGGTCTTCGGTGGCTCTACATCCTCCTCTTCGCATTCCTCGGTGCCGGGGCCCTGACGCCGCTCATGGTCCATCTCAGTCACCAGTGGGGATTGGTCGATCAACCGTCGGAGCGGAAAATCCATGTGCAGCCGACTCCGAGACTCGGCGGCGTGGCCGTCTATCTTGGATTCCTCGGCTCAGTACTGCTGAATTCGATCTTGCCGGATTGGATGATCGCTACGCTGGTTGCCGGATCCCTATTATTGATCGTCGGTGTCATCGATGACGTCTGGGAATTGCCGGCTGTATCGAAGTTGGTCGCTCAGCTTGTGGCGGCCGGTATCGTCATCGCTACAGGAAAGGTTCTGACGCTGTTTCCCAGCGGCCCTGTCGGCGATGTGGCGAACATCGTCCTGACGTTGATCTGGATCGTCGGCATTACGAACGCGTTCAATTTTTTTGACGGCATGGATGGCCTCGCCACAGGGCTTGCGATTTTGATCGCCGGATTTATGGGAGCTGTGGCATTTGAAACCGACCAGCCTGGGCTGGGCTGGCTGGCCATCGCCATCATTGGGGCAGGGATCGGATTTCTTCCCTACAATTTCCGAGGCCGCAAGCCTGCCATGATTTTTCTTGGAGACGGTGGAGCGACGTTCCTCGGATTTACCCTTGCCTGTCTGGCCGTCAAAGGGAATTGGGCAGACCATAGTCCGATCGTCTCGTTCAGTAATCCGCTCCTGATCTTTGGCGTACTGATCTACGATATGGTCCATATCACGGTGGAACGGGTGGCGACAGGAAAAGTCCGTTCCGTCAAGGAATGGCTGGACTATGTGGGTAAAGACCATCTCCATCATCGGCTGGAACGTGCGTTGGGGTCTCGCCAAGCCAGTGTCGCAATGATCTTTCTTATGACGATTTGCCTTGGGCTAGCCGCCCTAGCCCTCCGCCATGCGGGAACATCCGAGGCGTTGCTGTTACTCGTGCAGGCCTGCTTAATCGTGGCCATGATCACGATTTTGGAGTGGAGCGGTCGCCAGAGACGCTAGCCTCTTTCCCCTCTTGCACTCCATCCCAGTTCCCGTTACAAGATTCCGCATGGTTTCTACCGTTGAGTGGAAAGATGGAGCCGTACGGCTGCTCGACCAGAGTCGGCTTCCAGAGCAGGTCGAGTTTTTGGACTGCCGGGACTATCGGACCGTAGCCGAGGCCATTCGTAGCCTCAAAGTCAGAGGTGCTCCGGCGATCGGCGTAACCGCGGCGATGGGGGTGGCACTCGGCGCCCAGACCCTTACGGCGTCCGACTACGACAGTTTTGCCAAGGAACTGCTCGAGATTTGCGATCATCTTGCCGCTACGAGGCCGACGGCAGTCAATCTTTTCTGGGCCATCGAACGAATGAAACGTGTGATGGCTTCGTTACGTACTCAGCCAATCGCTGCGATCAAAGTTGCACTACTGAGGGAGTCACAAGTGATTCTCGATGAAGATATCGCACTTTGTAGGGCGATGGGACGGCACGGAGCAGAACTGATTGCGAGCGGCCAAACGGTTCTGACCCATTGCAATGCCGGTGCCTTGGCCACTGCCGGCTACGGCACGGCATTGGGAGTCATCCGCGCAGCCTGGGAACAGGGAAAGAAGATTCAGGTCATCGCAGACGAAACCAGGCCGGTACTGCAAGGAGCGCGGCTTACGGTCTGGGAGTTGATGCAGGACAAGATTCCTGTGACCCTCATCACGGACAATATGGCCGGCTCCCTTATGCGGCAGGGAAAAATTCAGATCTGTATCGTGGGGGCCGATCGGATTGCGGCCAACGGAGATGTGGCCAACAAGATCGGAACTTACTCCGTCGCAGTCCTGGCCAAGGCCCACGGGATTCCCTTCTACGTGGCAGCCCCTTATTCCACGATCGATTTGAAGACCAAGACAGGTGCGGACATTCCGATCGAACAACGGAACCCCCTAGAAGTGACCACTATTCACGGCAGCCATCCGGTCGCACCGAGCGGCGTGGCTGTCTATAATCCTGCATTCGACGTAACACCGGCAGAATTCATCACAGGCATCGTGACCGAACGGGGCGTCTTCAAGCCGGCTGAACTCGCCGCACAATTTCGATCGTAGTTAGTTCTCAGAGTGATCGTCATTGTCGGCGATGTCATATCAATCCATCCGCAATAGTGGTGATTTCAGGCTGCTGGATTTGCACGGAAGTGGTGCGAATTCTTAAACCTAGTGATACGGTAAATTCCAAGATGTCTGCGCAGAATTTACCGATCGAATATTCCCCGCGATTGCATCTCGACTCACAATTGCGACTAGGTGTTGCATGCCTTCTACCCTGATTCCCAACCTTTCCCTGATCGAGAACCATCGGATCAGTGAGAAGAAACAGGCGATTCGTGAGCACTTCAACCGCCTGGCGAGTGAGCGTGCCTATTGGCAGGACAAGGCATCCACCTACTATGAAGATCAGGCGAGGTATTTCCAATTTCTGGTTCCCAAAGAGCTTCGGGTTCTCGAAGTCGGATCGAGCCTTGGGAATCTGCTGGCTACTCTCAAGCCTTATCGTGGAGTCGGAGTGGACCTCAGTCAGGAGATGGTCGGCGAGGCGACTCGAAGGCACCCCTTGCTGGAATTTCTCGTCGGCGATGCAGAAACATTGGATCTCCAGGAAACGTTCGACGTCATTATTCTGGCCGATGTGATTGGGCATCTGTTGGATATCGAGGCTGCGCTCGCTCGGTTGCATCAGGTCTGCACCGCAGAGACTCGAATCATCGTGTCGTATTACAACTCTCTTTGGGAGCCTGTCCTCCGACTGGGGGAGAAGATTGGCATGAAAATGCCTCAGTTGGAGCAGAATTGGCTGTCGCCGGCCGATATTGCCAATCTCCTGCACTTGGCAGACTTCGAAGTCGTGAAGACAGAACGGCGGCTTTTGTTTCCGATATACATTCCACTCCTGTCCGTACTGTGCAATAAGTTCTTGGCCTATCTTCCTGTGGTGAACAAACTGTGCCTGTGTCACTACGTCGTCGCGCGCCCACGCGTGCGCGAAATGGAGACGGTCTTTTCCAGCACGATCGTCGTTCCGTGCCGCAATGAGCGGGGAAACATTGAGGCAGCTGTGCAGCGGATACCCCCATTCGGAGGTCACCAGGAAATTATTTTCGTGGACGGTCATTCGACCGACGGAACGATCGAAGAAATTCACCGTGTCGTAGCGGCCTATCCGGACAAGGATATACGCGTATTGGTGCAAGACGGAACGGGGAAAGGCGATGCGGTGCGAAAAGGATTCGCGCAGGCCACAGGGGATATTCTGATGATCTTGGATGCGGATCTGACGATGCCGCCGGAGGATCTTCCCAAGTTTTATGACGCTATTGCGAGCGGCAAAGGCGAGTTTATCAACGGTTGCCGTCTTGTCTACCCTATGGAGTTGCAGGCGATGAGAGTGCTGAATCTATTGGGGAATAAGTTTTTCAGCATGGCATTTTCCTGGCTGCTGAACCAGCGGATCAAAGACACGCTCTGTGGAACGAAAGTGTTATGGCGTCGCGACTACGAGCGATTGGTGGCGAATCGGCATTACTTTGGGGATTTCGACCCGTTCGGCGATTTCGACTTGTTGTTCGGTGCCTCGAAGTTGAATCTCCATATTCTGGAGATTCCGATTCGCTATCGAGACCGAACCTATGGCAGTACCAATATCCGTCGATTCGCCCATGGGTGGCTGTTGCTGAAGATGACGGTCTATGGATTCTTTCGACTGAAGGCCGTGTAATGTCCGATGCCGTTCTGCACCGACATCGAGAAGTCTGGCAACGTAAGCCGCTGCTTCGGCAACTCTACAGGGATTGGTATCGGGACATCGCCGCTTGGTTGACCCCGGGACGGACAGTTGAGATCGGCGGAGGAACAGGAAATCTCAAGGAATATGCTTCAGGAGTTTGCTGTACCGATGTCGTCTCGCTTCCATGGCTCGATGCGGTGGCCGATGCGCAGCGGCTGCCATTTCAGACCGGTTCCCTCGCCAATCTGGTGCTATTCGATGCGTTACACCACGTTGAAAATGTCTCACTGTTCTTCGATGAGGCTCTGCGCACGTTAAAGGGCGATGGCCGGATCATCATCATGGATCCCTACATCTCCTGGGTTTCCTGGCCTGTCTATCGATACCTCCATCCCGAGCCTGTTGATCTGACCCAAGACCCGCTGCTGCATACGACTCCCCTGGCCGATCGGCGGCCCTTTGATTCCAATCAAGCCATCGCGACGATTTTGTTTGAAAAGGAATTAACGCGATTTCGAGCGCGCTATCCACGTTTGGCTGTTCGACAGGTCAGACGGCTTTCGTTCTTTGCCTATCCGTTGAGTGGAGGATTCGACCACCCATCCATGCTTCCAAATTGCTTTGTCGCGCCGACCCTTAAGCTTGAAAAACGGTTGGGATGGCTGGCGCCGTTCCTTGCATTTCGACTATTCGTCGTCCTGGAGCATAAGATTTAGCTGGGGGCTGATGAAGCGCTGACTGCTGAGGGAGTGTTTCTGCAGACTGCCAGACAAACCGGCCGGATCGTCTCTCCGTTAGTACCAGCTTGCAAGCCTATTATCAACCACTTATAATGCGCTAGCGCTATTCAATCTATTCTTTAACTGCCTGGAGGAGCCTCAGATCCCATGAGTGAACGAACATTAGCCATCATTAAGCCGGATGCGGTGAAGAAACATGCGATCGGCGATGTTATTGCCCGTTATGAACAAGCAGGCCTGAAGCCGGTGGCTATGAGGATGATGCAGTTTTCAACATCGACCGCCGAAGGGTTTTATGCGGTGCATAAGGCCCGTCCATTTTTCGGGAGTCTCTGCTCGTTCATGTGCTCTGGCGCCGTCGTCGTGCTGGTGCTGCAGGGTGATAATGCCATTAAGAAAAATCGGGAACTGATGGGTGCAACCGATCCAGCTAAGGCGGAGCCTGGCACGATTCGTAAGGCGCATGGGACGAACATCGAATTTAATGCGGTGCATGGGTCCGACTCGCCTGAGACGGCCAAATTTGAGATCGCCTATTTTTTCCCTGAAACAGATTTAGTCGGGTAAAGAGGTCGCCTCCACTTAGACCTCCCAAGGAGAGTACATGATCCCGAAAGATCTTCGATACCACCAAGAGCACGAATGGGTGCGGGTAAGCGGCATGCAGGCTACTGTCGGCATCAGTCATTTTGCACAGGATGCGTTGGGCGATATTGTCTTCATCGAGATGCCGAAACCTGGTGCTGCGGTCAGGGCTGGGCAGCAAATCGGGGAGGTCGAATCGACTAAGACCACTTCCACGATCTACACGCCCGTGAGCGGCACTGTCGCCAAGGTCAATGTCGATTTGAAAGATCACCCGGAAGTGGTGAACTCGGATCCCTACGGCAAAGGCTGGATGGTGACGATCGATCTGTCGAATGCGAGCGAAGTGGATAAGCTGATGACCGCCGCACAGTACGAGGCCTTCCTTTCCACGCAAAAACATTGATTCCTTCCGATGGGTAAGCACATTGCCATTCTCGGCTCAGGACCAGGCGGGTATGTTGCCGCGATCCGGGCAGCCCAGCTCGGCGCCCGTGTGACCGTCGTTGAGTCCCACGCACTCGGCGGTGTCTGCTTGAACTCTGGCTGTATTCCCAGCAAGGCCCTTCTCTCAGTCGTCGAACTCGGTGATAAGGTCAAAAAGTCAGAGGACATGGGGTTGCTGGTCCATGGGCCGGTTACCTACGACCTCGCTCGGATGGTCGCACGAAAGAATAGGGTGGTGGAGACGCTGGTGAAAGGCATTGCCACGCTCTTTAAGGCATGGAATATCGAACATGTGCGGGGAACCGGATCGCTACGAGATCGGCAGACAGTTAGGGTGACAGCAGACGATGGCACGATGAGGGATTTTCAGGCCGATGCAATTGTGATTGCCACTGGATCGTCCTGGCCGAATCTTCCACAATTTCCCGTTGATGGCGTGAAGATCCTGACGAGCCAACATCTCTTGGACCTTGAGCAGATTCCTGCCAGTCTGCTGATCGTCGGGGCTGGTGTGGAGGGCTGCGAGTTTGCAGCGCTCTATAGCGGTTTAGGGACAGAGGTGACGATCGTTGAATTGATGGCGCGCGTACTGCCGTTGGAGGATGAAGATATCTCATCGACGATGGAGAGGGAACTGAAGAAACGCGGCGTGACGGTCCTGACCGGGACCACCGTCGAGGGATTGGAGCAGTCACCGACAGCCCTCACCGCGCATCTCAAAGACGGCACGCAGATCATGGCTGAAAAGTTACTGGTGTCTGTCGGTCGGGGATTGAACAGTCACGGCATCGGACTGGGCCAGGTGGGAGTGCAGACGGGGCATCGTGGGGAGATTCTTGTCAACGAGCGGATGGAAACCACTGTGCCGGGGATTTACGCAATCGGCGATGTCGTCGGCAAGGTCATGTTGGCGCATGTGGCCTCGGCGCAGGGTAAGGTTGCAGTCGAGAATATCATGGGGCATCAGACCACGGTCCGTTATGACGTCATTCCTGCAGGAATATTTACCTTGCCGGAAATCGGTCGTGTGGGTGAGACGGAACAGCAGGCTCGTGAGCGTGTGCAGACGGCCGGACTCAATCCCGACATGGCGGTGAAAGTGGGACGATTTCGGTATGCCGGAGTAGGCAAGGCCCAGGCGACAGGGGACACGACAGGCTTCTTCAAGGTCGTTGCTGAGTCCCCAAGCGGTAGAATTCTTGGCGTCCATATCGTCGGAACCCACGCTGCCGATCTGGTGCATGAAGCGGCCTTGGCGATGCAAGTCGGCGCGACGGTGACGCAAATGGCGGAGATGATCCATGCCCATCCGACGTTGGCTGAAGGTCTCATGGAAGCGGCTGAAGATGTCGCGGGGCAGGCGATTCATCAGGCACGAAAGCGGACAGCATAATGTGGCAGTCGCTTCTTCTTAAACTCGGTATGTTTGCGGCAACCCTGGGAGTCGTCTTCTGGATTGGGTGGACCCTGCCGGCCTCGTCGGACCGATCCCACGATCTTGGTATCCAATCGCTCGAGGGCTTGCAGGTGGAGACCGCTTCCAGCGGAGGGCAAGCAGTGGAGGCCACTTCGTCTCCTGTCTCCTTTCTGCCGAATCAATCTTCCGCCGTCTTTGTCCCAAAAGGATCTCGGGTGGAGCGACTGGATCTAAATCGTGCGACGGAACAGGAGTTTGATGCGTTGCCTGGGATCGGTCCCCGCTTGGCCGAACGAATTGTGGAGTATCGGCAATCCGTGGGGGCGTTTCACTCCCTCGATGAACTGCGAGATGTCAAGGGGATCGGGAAAAAGAAGCTTGAGCGGATACGTCCATTGGTTACGGTCATGCCGGATGGCGGATCTGCCGGTAGAGGGAAGAAGCGGACATGAACGAACTATCCCGTCAACTCGAGTTAATTCTCCGCGGAGCCGTGGAGGTCATTCAGCAGGCTGAGCTTGAATCGAAACTGACGCGTGCCTTGAAAGAGAACCGGCCGTTGCGCGTGAAGGCCGGGTTCGATCCGACTGCCCCGGACCTGCATCTGGGCCATACGGTCCTGATCCACAAGCTGAAACATTTTCAAGAACTCGGACATCACGTCATCTTCTTGATCGGTGACTTTACCGGCATGATCGGGGATCCCACCGGCCAATCGGAGACACGCGTGGCGCTTTCGAAAGAGAAAGTGCTGGAGAATGCGAAAACCTATGAGCGGCAGATTTTTAAGATTCTCGATCCTGCGAAGACCCTGGTGGATTTCAATAGTCGATGGATGAGTACGATGACGGCAGAAGGGTTGATCCACTTGAGTGCGCATAGCAGCGTCGCGCGGATGCTGGAGCGGGACGATTTTCATAAGCGCTATCATGAACAGAGGCCGATCAGTATCCATGAGTTCATGTATCCCCTCGTTCAGGGCTACGATTCTGTGGCGCTGAAGTCCGATGTCGAGCTGGGCGGCACAGATCAGAAGTTCAATCTCTTGATGGGGCGTGAGCTGCAGCGGGACTATGGCCAAGAGCCACAAGTCGTCCTCACGATGCCGTTGCTTGAGGGAACCGATGGCGTTAAGAAGATGAGCAAGAGCCAGGGTAACTATATTGCACTGGAAGACACACCGAACGACATGTTCGGAAAACTCATGTCGATCAGCGATGCCTTGATGTTTCGGTACTACGAGCTGCTTACGACAGAAGATATGGTCGGCGTGAAGGCTGCTCACCCGATGGAAGCGAAGCAGTCGCTCGCGGCGTTGATTGTCGCACGGTATCATGGGGCTGAGGCCGGACGGTTGGCGAGGACGGCGTTTCAACAGAAATTTCAGGAACGGGAATTTCCAAGCGAGCCGGATATTCGAGTAGTCTTGACTCCGAGCGATCTACGCGAGGGGCAGACGATCAGTCTGATCGATCTTGTCACCAAGACCAAGCTGATGCCGAGTAAGAGCGAGGCCCGGCGGCTGATCATCCAGGGCGGCTTAGAGATCGACGATCAAAAGCAGAGCGACGCAAATGCCATGTTATCCATCGTGGCTGGACGATCCTATAGACTGAAGATCGGCCGACGGAAATTTGCGCTGGTTGAATTGCAAGCTTCATCGCCAGGAGTTTCTTGACTTGGCATCAGGCCCAGCGTAGGATTCGACACAGCGAGCGGGCGTAGCTCAGTGGTAGAGTCCTTGCTTCCCAAGCAAGTTGTCAGGGGTTCAAATCCCCTCGCCCGCTCCAAAAAAGACGTGAGGCGTGAAGCGTCACACGTGTGAGGTAAAAGACTTGAGAGGCACGCGCCTCCAAGTCTTTTTTTGTGTCTCGTTTATCGAGTGCGAGTCGCAAGACCCATGGGGGAACACAGGACGTGCGGGGGGACAGGAGCCTGGCGAGTCGCCGCCGTCGCCCACGTTAGACTGGCATCGTCCACAAAAACAGGCGTTAGCAATTCTGTGTTACAGGAAAGAGGAGTTGTGAGCCGGTGGCATTTTTGGTTCTTAGTCGTTGTGACCGTAGTCTGAAGCATTACAGGATGGGCGTTAAGGGGATGGTGGTTGGCTCCTTCCCGCGTTGCGGCGCAGAAGGTTAACGAGGTGAATGTTGAGGAATTTTTCCTATTGGATGTGGATGGCAATGCGCGAGCAGGATTAGGCCTGGATAAGAACGGCGAGGTAGGTCTCGTGATGGGAATCGAAAGCTGGCTTTTTCGCCAGACGATCGATTTGCTGTGAAGCTGTCCGATCAGAACGGCCACGTGCTCTGGTCGGCTCCGTAGAGGAGTCGGGGGCAAAGAAGTACGAAGATCTAGAAGTCTAGGACAACAGTCGAGCACAATGCAGGATGCTCAAAAAGTTCGTCCAGCAAGGCCGCAGCATCTGAGGAAGGCTGAGGTCGAGGTTAGGCTGAGTGGCTAGATGGATTTTTGGACCTTGCCGCTACGGAGACAGCGTGTGCAAACCCGAATACGCTTTGTCTGACCGTCGATCAGGGCTCGAACCGGCTGGAGGTTGGGCTTGAAGATCCGTTTGGTCTTGTTATTGGCGTGACTGACGTTATGGCCTGACTGCCGGCGTTTGCTGCAGAGATCGCATGTAAATGCCACGGGGATACTCCTTCATCTACTGGAATCGATACAAATTATGAACGTGAGAACTTACCACAGGGCTAATGGTCTTGACAAGCAAGTTTGATAGGAGGGGGAGGAGTTACATGGGAACAAAAGACGGAGATTCGAAATGACGGGAATCGATCTATTAGGATTTGCAGCAGGGGCGTTTACCACCTGTGCCTTCTGGCCCCAGCTGCAGAAGACGTGGGCTACGAAATCTGCCGGTGATGTATCGATGGGCATGCTGGCCATTTTCTCAACCGGTGTTTGTCTCTGGTTGCTCTATGGACTGGTTCTCCAGTCCTGGCCGATCATTCTGACGAATTTCGTCACACTGCTGTTAACCGGTGCGATCTTAGTACTCAAGCTGCGCTATCGGGGCTAACAGGATTCTAAAACCGTTATTTGGTTTGTTTGGTTAATCGGAGGAACCGAATCAAGCAAATAAACTAAACAAACCAATTTGAACATCCTTGTACGTGATGAGTTAACGGGGATTAGTCCGTTTGGTTGGAGTAGTTGGTTGCGATTCTTTAGGTGCGGGCTTGTGAGAGACGATAGCGGGTACGCTGATGTCGAAAGTCAGGTCGCCTCCATCGTCATAACGGTCTTTTCCCACACTATAGATCCTCTGTTGGGTCGGGCTCCACAACATCGGCAATCCACTGAAGGGATCGTAGTAGGACGAGCCGACTTGAGCGAGTCGATTCGGCACTGTGGTCTGTGCGCTCGGTCGTTGCAAGACGACTTGCAGCGAGGCGAGGCGCAGTCTGGCATCGGTTTCCCGCAGTTGCTGATGGAAGGGATCCCAGTCCGGCTCGAAGGAGTTTGGGCTGACAAGGCTCTCAAAGATGCCCTGACGTGCGGTTCCTCCAAGCGCATGAATTTTCGGTAAGGCGCTCTGTCCTGTTTCTGTCGCTTGAATCACTGCGTCGTAGTAGGTCGCATACATTTCCCAGGTCTCGCGCGTCTGTAGCGGGATTCCAAGGAATGAGGGCGTACGGGGGTGTGAGATCCGGCGAAAGGCCTCTTGTGGAAGATGAGCCATGTTTGCCAACCATTGTTCCTGTGCAATCAGGGATTCAGTTTGCTTCTCTGTGGAGGACTCTCCGATACGATCGGCATGGACGCCGAGAATAAATTGATGTCGAAGCGGCCAGTGGAGGGATGATTCTGCTGTCGTGAATGGAGGGGCAATGTTGGGGGTCATCGCGAGAACGGTTTGGTCGACGGTAGGCTGCGATAGTAAATTCGAAAGAAGGCGGAGATCGTCGACGATGACGATTTGCGCTATGACTTTTGTGCTAACGGTCGTCGCATTCCGAAGTACGCTCCGCCACATATGCAGATCCTGTTTCAGTCGCTGCATGCCTAGCCCCGTCTGACGAGAAAATCCGTCGGCGATATAGAGACGGTGCGCCACCTGCATGTCCAGAAAACGGGGCGTGGCTCGGTGTCCGAACCCCATGTCCTCGAAAGGCATGGCAAGCCAGTGTTCGTAGCGCATCAAGAGGGTGCGGTCGCGACCGGACAGAGTCTGAATCCGCGTCTGCAGATGACGGAACTCGTTCGCCGGATTCTCGGAGTTCCAGACGGGGATGACCTCTTCTAGCGGTGTGTCAATCTGCAGTTCAGCCCGTCCTGGCTTACCGTAATCGAATGAGTTCGAGCCTCGAGCGGCAGAGATTTCCAGCCACATTTCATGACCAACCTTGGCTGGATCGAGAGACGCAGCTGCCGTAAAGCCGAGAAGGTAGAAGTAGCCATTCTCATAGGGGTTGGTGAGACGGTACTGCGGTGACTCAAGGAGTTTGGTATAGGTGGCGCTGGGCGATTGACCTTTTGAAGACCAAATGAAGCTCGATATCTGGAAGATGGCCCAGATGACGACGACGCCGATGATCAGATGTTTCATAGATATGACTGGAACCGTCGTAACTGGGGTCGGTCATTCATCTGAGACTCTGTCCGAGGCCCGGACGTCATCCCCCAGAGCTGAGCAAAGCCCATGCCGTGGGCTGTTGTGAAAAACATCAGTCTTTCACTCTGTTTCCGATGGGTTTTGACAGGTTCCTGTCCACACTTGCGCAGGGGATGGAAAGTCGGACATTAATGAACTTGACAACCCGCTTCCCGGTCTCCTAGAGTGCCCCCCACATTGTGACTCCTGGGTAAGGGAAGAGGGTGCGAGTCCCTCGCGGTCCCGCCGCTGTAAATGGGGACGAAACCCGTGAATGCCACTGTCTTTGGGACGTTAAACGTCATTCGTGAACCGTTAATCGCAAGAGTAGATCTCCTCGATTAACGAATAACGATTTACGATTCACGTCTCCAGATGGGAAGGTGCGGGGAGTAGGGTGAACCATGAGCCAGAAGACCTGCCAGGAGAATTGCCCAAGATTCCCTCGTGGGCTGGGGAGTCGGCGAGGATGAGTTGCGGGTGCAATCCTCAGGGTCTGTCCAGGCCTTGGGGATTTTTTATTGGGCTCCGACGTATTTCATACAAGCCGAGTGGTTGGTTGTGTGCTCAGCGCCGTCGTGCTGCTCGTGTTGTGGTCGGCGCCGGCTACTCCTGACGATGAGATGGATAATATGAAGCGACGACAACAGGGAATTTTGACCGGCATGCCCTTTATGGCGCACGTTGCACCACGGACATTTGTGGATGCATTGGGGAGAAAGCTCTTTCTTGCAAAGGCCCCAAGCCGAGTGGTGTCGATGGCGCCGAACGTCACGGAGATACTCTTCGCGCTCGGTCTTGAAGAGAAGGTCGTGGCAGTAACGCCATTCTGCGACTATCCTTTCGAAGCGCAGCGCAAGACACACTTGGGAGGGATGAATCCGAGCATCGAGCAAATTCTGGCCCTCAAGCCGGACCTGGTCTTGGTGCCACAGGACTTTATCCAGCCGGATCTTCTCCAACAGCTCGATCGGGTCAAGATTCCCACCTTCGTGTTGCAAACCGCACAGCTTGACGATGTGCTTGGGCAGATTCAAACGATTGCCCGGTTGTTTGATCGGAGCAAGGCAGGGGACGAGTTGGCCGCAACCATTCGGCAACGTATTGCGGTCGTTAAGGAGCGTACACAATCATTGAGCCGTCCACGCGTCCTCTATGTATTGAATACAGACCCGCTACAAACGGTAGGGCCTGGGAGTTTTATTCATCAACTGATCGAAGCAGCGGGCGGCGTCAATATCGCAGCGGACACGACGATACCCTATCCAAGGTTCGCGCTGGAGGAGGTACTGGCCCGCGATCCGGAACTTATTATCTTTCCAGTCGGTACAGCAGAAGGTATTCCCGATGAAGATCAGCAGCAGTGGCGGCGGTGGTCGAACCTGTCGGCGGTCAAACACAATCGTCTGGTCCTCGTGCCCAGTGTGTTAGTCGACCGGCCGGGGCCGAGGATCGTGGATGGACTCGAACTTCTCGCGAAGGCCATTCATCCCGAGGTGTTGACGGGACCGTTTCCCATAAAGAATCCATGATCGTCCATCCCTCTCCATCCCAGACCAACCTGTCGGATCAACCGGCGATAGCCTCGCCTGCTCCGTTGCCGATCTATAAAGGCATCGCATCGTGGCAGGCCCTGCGCGCTCGCCGGTGGTATGGGGTGATGGGATCTATGGTTCTTCTGACCTGCGGGGTTATCGCGCTCTGTCTTCAGTTCGGAGCTCATACGCTGACCATGGCAGAGTTGTGGTCTGCCCTGACATTCTCCACGGCTGGGGGAGAGGACGTGGCAGGCATCATCGTCTGGGATATCCGGTTTCCGCGGGTCCTGATGGGCCTATTTGTGGGAGCATCGTTGGCGATCACAGGAGCTGCGCTACAAGCTCTCGTGCGTAACCCGCTGGCAGATCCCTACGTGCTGGGTATTTCAAGTGGAGCCGCATTTGGAGCGACGATCGGGTTTGCCATCGGGATTGGCTCTATGGTTGGCGGGCTCGGGTTGCCGTTGTGCGCCTTTATCGGAGGCGGTCTCTCGATCGCGCTGGTCTATAGGATTGCCGCCTCGCAAGGGCAGCTTCCGATGCACAAGTTGTTGCTCGCAGGAGTGATTGTGAACGCTATCTGTTCGGCGCTCATGATGTTTGCGACATCCATCTTGAACCCGACTTCTCTTTATCGGGTTGTCCTGTGGCTGATGGGGACCCTCACTGCACCGAGCCTCACGGCACTGATCGGGATTGGCGGTTGCTTGCTGATCGCTGTTGTCCTTCTCCTTCGTGAAAGCCAGGCTTTGAACCTTCTTGCGGTGGGGGAGGACGCGGCTCGTTCTTCAGGGGTCGACTCGGATCGAGTACAACGGACTGTGTTCCTCGTGTCAGCTGTGCTGACGGGGGCCATTGTGTCGGTCAGCGGCATGATCGGCTTCGTCGGCATGGTCGTTCCGCATCTTGTGCGGATCTTGTGCGGGGCGGATCACCGGCTTCTGTTACCGGTTTCCGCGTTGGGTGGGGGGATACTGCTCATGGTTGCGGACACGGTTGCTCGTACAGTCGTCGCTCCGGCAGAGATTCCAGTCGGCGTCATTACGGCATTGATCGGCGGACCGTTTTTCATCTATCTCTTGATGACTCGAAAGTATCGGTTTTTCGCATGAGCGAACAAATATCAGAGAACATTGGGCCTTCTCCTCTGCCGGCCATCGAGGTGCGGCAGATAGCGTTTCGGTACGATTCTGTCCGGGGCAGTCAGTCCGGCAACCGTTCATCTTGGGCCATCAATGGAATGGAGTTCACCGTCCAGCAGGGCGAAATTGTCGGCGTGATTGGGCCCAACGGGTCCGGGAAAAGCTCCTTGCTGAAGCTGCTGATGAGGCTCGTGCGGCCTGAAAATGGAGTGATACGTCTCTTTGGGGTTGAGCTTGAGACATTGTCGCGTGAGTCGATCGCCAGGCAGGCGGCCTATATGCCGCAGGATCTCTCGTATGACTTTCCATTTTCCGTGTTGGACATGGTGTTGATGGGGCGGTTTCCTCATCGCCGAAGCGGGCTGTGGAATCTTGTCGGGTGGGAGCAGCAAGAAGATCTTGCCGTAGCACAAGAGGCTATGGCCCAGACGGATGTTACGCATCTGGCCCATCGGATGATCGATACGCTGTCAGCGGGAGAGAGACAGCGAGTGTTGCTCGCGCGCGCCTTGGCCCAGGCGCCTCGCGTGCTGATGCTCGATGAACCGACCGCGCATCTCGATCTCAACCATCAGCTCGATGTATGCCGGATTCTCAAACGTATTCACGCTCAATTGGAGATGACGGTGTTGTTCGTTTCTCACGACATCAATCTGGCCAGCCAATACTGTGATCGTATATTGCTCATGAAACAGGGGGCTCTAGTCTGCATCGGTTCTCCTCAGGAGGTGATTCATCCTCAAGTGTTGAATGAGGTCTATGGCTGCCGGGTTCTGGTTGACGTACATCCGGAGACGGGGCTGCCGCGTGTCTCCTTGCCTGGCCAGGATTGTCATCAGACCGTTGCTGTGTCCGGGATGCTATGAGTTTTAGCATGGGCGAGCTTTTGCACCAGAGCCGCCTATTGGTTCCAGGGGGTGCTGTTTAACCGGGGAGATAGGTTGTTCGAGTCAATACACCGTCGGGGACGGGGAAGATGGTGCAAATCCATCACGGTGCCGCCACTGTAAGCGGGGAGTGATCCTGCACAAGAGCCACTGTCATTGCAGACGTTAAACGTTGTTCGTGAACCGTTAATCGCAAGAGCAGATCTTTTCGATTAACGAATAGTGATTCACGATTTACGTCTCCAGATGGGAAGGCGCAGGGGAACGACGAGCCGCAAGTCAGGAGACCCATCCGACGGAGCTTTCGACTGGACCCTTCGAGTCTAAGGGAGGTCTCTGTGCATATCCATCTTACGGGTTTCTCTGCTTGTGTTGTCCTGTTATCCTGCCTTGCTGCCTCCACCACCCATGCTCAGTCAGAGGATGTGATTGAGACGCGGGAAGTCGTCGTTTCCAGCACCCGCCTTCCTGATGCTCCTGTCGATGCCAGAACCCTTCCGGCAAAAGTGACCGTCATCACGAAAGAAGACATCCGAAAATCTGGTGCCAAGACGGTACAAGAAGCCATAGAACGGGCAACGGGCATCGTGATGTACGACGGTATCGGCAATGCCTTTCAGCAGACGATCGATCTTCGAGGCTTCAATGGGCAGCCGGTTCCGAATACGACGGTTTTCGTGGATGGTCAGCGGATGAACGAACCGGATTTCAATACCGTCAACTTCGACCTTATCCCGTATGAAACGATCGACCGGATCGAGATTATCCCGGGAGCCGCTGCGATATATGGCAAGAATGCCATGGGAGGGGTAATCAATATCATCACGAAACGTGGCACAGATAAACATCAGGCAACGGGTGGGACCCTATTCGGCAGCTTCCACCGGGAACGCTACACCCTCAATGCGAGCGGGCCGATAGGTAAATTCGATTACTACAGCAATTTCAGCCGAGAAACAGAATCGGGTTTTCGAGACGAATCTGCCGCGCGCATTTCACGGTTTTTCGGCAAGCTCGGTTATCGCCCAACTGAGCATACGGACATTACCGTATCCTATACCTATGTCAAAGATCGGCTGCAGCAGGCCGGCACCCTTCCTCTCAG
Source organism: Nitrospiraceae bacterium (assembly GCA_013140715.1). Lineage (GTDB taxonomy): Bacteria > Nitrospirota > Nitrospiria > Nitrospirales > Nitrospiraceae > Palsa-1315. Next base: position 20,081 of record JABFSG010000077.1, on the reverse strand, counting down.
CCAAGCCGCGGTCGACCCTAAGCGCAATTTCACGCCCGGCGATTTTTACGATTCCGAGACAAACGTTGTGCGATTGAATGCCCGGCATGAATTTCCTCTCGGGTTTTCTGTGAACGCCAACGGATTCTACCGCCGTCTGGCGCAAGAACAGTTCACAGTGTTTCAGAGCGGGAGAGGCACCAACAATATAATGACCGAATCAAAGGGGGGGGTATTCCAGCTGAACCATAATGGGCAAGTCCTCGGTTATTCCAATGCCCTTGTCTTGGGAAGTGAATACACCAGGAACGATTTTGGGAATCGAAGTCTAGCCCTCTTTCCCTTTGGGACATCTTCTTCTCTACGGTCGACGGACGAGACAATTCTCGGGCTGTATGCCCAAGACACATTGAATCTGACGTCGCAGCTGATTGTAACCGGTGGGGTTCGGTACGATCGCAACGACCTAGATTTCATCGACAATCTTGATGTGACCAATAACGGCTCAAAAGCCTTTCATCGAACAACCCCTCGTGCAGGATTAACTTATCTAGTTGCCCCGGGTGCGAGCCTGTACTTCAGTTATGGGCAGGGATTTCGTGTGCCGACCTATAACGAGCTGTTTGGATCCGGTCTCGGTCCATTTGGACAGGGTAATCCAAACCTCAGGCCTATGAGATCGCACAATTACGAGGTGGGCGCGAAGGTGCAAATTCAAACCTGGGGCGAGGTGAGCATGGCCCTGTTCCGTGCCGACGTGCGGGATGAAATTTATCTCGTTTGTGGGGATCCCAGCACTTGTAACTCTGGTTCTCCGGCGAACCAGAATATCCCAGAGTCCAGGCGTCAGGGAATTGAAGCCACTCTTAAAACAAAATTCAACCAGTATTTTGATGGAATGGTGAATTATACCTACACCCAAGCGACGTTTCAGACTGATCTGGTCCTGAATCCATACTTTGTGCCAGGCGTTCCATTCTCAGTGCCATTTCTGGAGCACGTTAAGAAGGGTGACAGTATCCCTCTTGTTCCGAAGAATCGATTGAGTGTCACGGGGAATTTTCATCCTGCGTCTGGGTGGACCATCTCACTGATGGGGATCTATGTGGGCACACAGTTTCATACGGGCGATGAAGAAAACGCGCAACCGCGCATTCCCGGCTATTTTACTCTCAATAGCCGAATTGCGTATGAGCAGCCTGTTCCCGGCGGGCATCTGAGCGGATTCGTAATGGCCAACAATATGATGGATCAGCGCTATTATACTTCCGGCATCATAGCGCAAAATACAGTGACGGGCGGGGGTGCCGTTGAGCGTTTCGTGATGCCGGCTCCGGGCATCGCAATCTACGGTGGCCTGAGCTATCGATTTGAAGGCTTGTAATTTCGGTCACACATGTATTCAGGCAACGCCAGAGGGCACGTAAAAACTGTAGCAATTCTTGGAACCGGCTCGGATGTTGGGAAGAGTCTCATTGTCTCCGGAATCTGCAGACTCTTGTCCCGAAAGGGCTTGCGGGTCGCGCCATTCAAAGCGCAGAACATGGCGCTGAATTCATTCGTCACGCTCGATGGCGGAGAGATTGGCCGAGCACAGGCGCTGCAAGCTCAGGCCTGCGGTATTGAGCCGACGGTAGACATGAATCCGATTCTGTTGAAGCCAGAATCTGATTCACGCTCCCAGGTGGTTGTGAAAGGGAAAGTCTACGAGGCATTGGATGCCTCGGCGTATTTTGACCGGAAAGAGACGCTCTTCAAGGTCATTCGTGACTGTTATACACGGTTGGCATCCGAGTATGAGTGTGTCGTGGTCGAAGGGGCAGGGAGCGCTGCGGAGATCAATCTTCGCGATCGGGACATGGTGAATTGGTCTGTTGTCGAGTTGACCAGTGCGTCAGTCGTCTTGGTGGCGGACATCGATCGGGGTGGAGTTTTCGCTCAGATCATCGGGACGTTGGATTTATTAGCACCGCATGAACGTGAGCGGGTCTTCGGCGTGATCGTCAATAAGTTTCGCGGGGATCGTCGATTGTTCGAAGATGGTGTTCGTATACTCGAGGAGCGCACAGGTCTTCCGGTCCTGGGAGTCGTTCCCTTTCTTCGTGATCTTCGGTTGGATCAGGAAGATAGCTTCGACCTCACTCGTTCCCGGTCAATTCGATTCAAGTCGGACTTCATAAATGTGGCTGTGGTGCTTCTGCCTCGGATGAGCAACTTCACGGACTTTAATGTATTGGATGCTGAAAAGGATGTAGTGCTTCGGTTTGCCGTTTTGCCGGGGGATCTCCGAGAGGCTGACGTTGTGATTATTCCCGGGAGCAAGAATACTCTCGAAGACCTCGACTATCTTATCACCGCAGGATTCTCGGAGGTCCTGGAATCCCATGTTCAGAGAGGAGGCGAACTCGTTGGAATTTGCGCGGGATATCAGATGCTCGGAAAAGAAATCACGGATCCCAAGGGGTTGGAGCGGGGAGGGACCTTAAAAGGCTTATGCTTTCTCGATGTCGTGACGGAGCTCGATACGCCGAAGATCTGCAGGCAAGTTCGTGCTGCATCATTGCTTCATGGCGTGGAACAACATGCGCCGATCCAGGGTTATGAAATCCATATGGGGCGTACTATTCGTGGAAATGCCAACCCGTGTTTTCAGATTGACGCATCTGAGATCTTGGCAGACAACCGGATGGGAGATGAGGGCGCTGTAAGTGAGGATGGTCTTGTCTGGGGCACGAGTATTCACGGTCTGTTCGATCAGGCTGGCTTTCGTCGAAGCTGGTTGAATCGCGCTCGTGCTCGGAAAGGCCTCTGGCCCATTTCACTCCATGAGTCTGAACTCGTCAGGAGTGTGCTGCAGGCTGAACTCGATCGTTGGGCTGACCATTTGGATCAGCATGTGAACATGGATGTGATCTATTCTGTTTTGATCAATCGATGAAGAAGGGAGGCGGCATGCGCATCACCAAGGTCTACACCAGGACAGGCGACAAGGGAAAAACCCGTTTGGCAGGTGGCCAACAAGTCTGGAAGGACAGTTTACGGGTGGAGGCCTATGGAGATGTGGACGAACTGAACTCGACGATCGGAGTCGTGAGGGCGTTTAATGCGGAGTCAGTCGGGATTCGCCCGTCTGCGGATCGGTTAGAAGAGGAATTGTGTTGGATGCAAAATAAGCTCTTCGATGTCGGCGGACTGTTGGCTACAGCGCCTGGTCAAACATTCAAGAATATGCCCACGGTCACAGCCCGAGATGTAACTCGGCTGGAACAACTCATTGATGAGTGTCAGAAAGCCTTGCCGCCTCTGAAGGAATTTATTCTTCCAGGAGGCGGCAAGATTTCCAGTTTATTGCACCAGGCTAGAACGATCTGTAGGAGGGCGGAACGTCTCTGTGTGCGTTTGGGGAAAGAAGAGCCTCTGGATCCGGCGCTCGTGCGCTTTCTCAATCGTCTGAGCGATACGCTGTTTGTCTTGGCCCGTTGGATGGCTAAGCAGCAGAATGAACCGGAGTTCTTGTGGCAACGAGATACGAAGGGTATGTGAACTGCGTCCTTCGTATCCCGTCGCCTTTCCCATTGAGCCGTCACATTGGGAACCTCTTCACGTGAAACCGCGGAGTCTTCTTCGCTGATAGCATTGCGCTCAATGTTCTTATTCCACTGTCTGCTCCATCGCCTTATTTATTCTCTCCCACCGTGCCGAGATCTAGGTTTTAGGCTGCTGTCTTCAGCTTACCGCCGCTTTGTAGAGTCTTCTGTAACCGGTTGATCGCATCGGCCAGTTGACCGATTTCATCGTGCCGGTTGATGTCGGCCGGGGTGCTCAGATCTCCCTTATTGATACGATCCGTTACCTCTTTAAGCTCGGCAAGCGGCCTGCTGATGCTGCGTCCAATCGATGCGATAAAGAACAACGCAATCAACGCGCTGATTCCCACGATCACGAAAGACAAGCTCCGGCGTGAATTAAACTTGTCGATGCGGGCTTCGAGGAGACCGTCAAGCACGTTTGCCGAAGCGTCGTACAAGGCATAATTCGATTCAAGGGTTTTCAATCCGATCGCCGTGACGGACTTCAGATCGACTCTGGAGAATTCGCTCGGACCCGCATCCAGGACCTGGCGTCGGAGCATGTCGTCGAAGGCCTGTACCGATTCGATGTGTGCGCGGATAGGAGCGCCGAGTTTGCTGCGTAAGGAGGGATTCTCGGTAATGGATGTTTGCAGTCCGTTATTGATTGTCTCTAAGGCCGGCTCGATCCTCGCCAGGATGAACGAGATGAGCTGTTTCTTGGATTCGCTGTTCTCGCGAGTGAGGAGCAGGTCGACGGCGTGGGCGTGGGCTTGTCCGATCAATTGCCCAAGTTCAGGAAGTTCATTGATGACACTATCCATTGCGTAGTAACTGTCCAGATCCTGGTCCAAGATGAGATTCGAAGTGTTTCCAGCCTGGATGATGAGCGGGAAGATTGTTTTGCCGACAAGATCGTCGTACGCAGAGTTGATGCTTTCAGGTTTGCCGGAACTGGAACTGCGGAGGACTAACGATCTTGTCGTGGACCATTTCTCTGCCAATCCGGCCAGGGCATGGGTCGTTTTGAATTCTTTTCCATAACGGGAGTCTACCTCTTGGGCCGTTCGAATATCCTGGTCGATCTGTTTCTCTAAGGTCGATGCGTCAGTCGAACCGGTGAGAAACGCGACCTGATGTTTCTGCATGTCATGGAGTATTTGCCGAACCAGCTTGATGTATTCGACGCCTTTGCGTTCCTGCTGACCGAACTCGATTGCGATATTTTGCTCCTTGATGAGGAGGTACAGCAGTACGACGATCGGTAGGCTGAACACGATTCCGAGTAATACAAGTTTGCCTGGGACAGTCAGGTTGCGAAACATACGCTACCTCCTACATCCGATGAATGGCGATCTTCGACATGGTTCCTCAGTCGATCGATATAGATGGCGGCAGCAGCCGTCATGACTGTAGCCCTTCGATTCTTCTATAGCCTGCGGAGGATGCCCATGATTCCATAGTGGGCAATACGTAAGCGCTCATTCCCCTGTCACCATGCGGGAAATAGGAACCCGCAGATACAGACGATTGGTGTCGACGGATTCGTTGCTGCAACGCGACAGCCCGATGAAAGTCCAAAGTTCGACTGCGATGCACAACTATGCACAAATGTGAAGATACTGGATAGGTCCACGGCAATCGATAGCATTTAGGTCAGTGATTGTTGATTTCACAGCATTTGTGCCCATCAACCGGCTCGCTAGAAAATCGGTCATTCTTTCAAGTTCTTATGTCGGCATGCATGTTGCTGGAATCCGCAAGAACTGTCGATATCCTAGTGGCTGGAGGTTTTTTGTGAAGCCCGAAGGACGAACGATGGCATATCAGTTATTCGCTGTCGAAATTGTCGATTCGCTTGCTAATAGATGATGACAGGCTACACTCGAGTTTCGTGCTATGAACCTGAGATATAGGAGTAGGTGCATAGTAGGCGATGCAATACAGGGGGATGGCTATGTGCAGACAGGTTCCCAGGATGGTGGGTTTGGGAATCGCGATACTCTCATTGGTCTGGAGTACGTCGACGAGGGCTGCGAACGAGACCGAAATAGCTGAGCATTTGATCGAATTGGTGAATATCGGCCGCACAGTGGTATTGGAACATCAAGCCACCATTAACGATGCGGCGAAAGCGGACAAGGGGTTTACCGGTGAGTTTATGGCGGATGAGGTTATGGAGCGGTTCAAGAAGAAAACCAAGATCGATCTTCGCATCCCCAATGTGGTGCCTCATGCCAACACCTACGTTGCCATGCTGGAAGCAGAGAGAGAGGTGGTCGACGAAGCACAGCCGGTCATCAATAGGCAGGGAGTTGGGTTTAAGGGCTTTCTCCATGCGGTGTTTGCCAGACGAGTTGGAGAACATTTCTATCAGAAGACCGGTGCTCGCATGAAGCTGACGGGTATCGACTATCGAAACTCGCGCAGCAAGCCGGACGATTTCGAGCTGGAAGTGCTTCGAATGTTCAGCGACCAGCGCCATCCGAAAGGCCAAGTCTATGCTCGTAATACGATGGTCGACGGAAGACCGGTGTTGCGGGTCATGGATCCGGAATATGCAGCTGTTTCCTGTCTGAGTTGTCACGGTGTGCCGAAGGGTGAGCGGGATATCACAGGAATGAAGAAGGAAGGGTGGAAAGAAGGTGAATTCGCCGGAGCGATCAGCCTGGTCCTGCCCCTGAAATAATAGGAAATGGTGGTTTCCAAGCTGCCTGCGTAATGCCATTCATAAACCTAATCGATATGGAGATGACTCATGAGCAAGATCGTCGTCGTGGATGATTCCTATGCGGAGCTTCAGTTGATCGAAGGCTGTTTGAAGGGAGCAAACCATACGGTTGTTTCGTTGCCTAACAGCGATAAGCTGGAAGAGAAGATGGCCATCGAGAAGCCGGACTTGATCGTATTGGACGTGGTCATGCCTGGGCGTAACGGCTTTCAGACCTGCCGAGACCTGAGGAACGACGATCGCTGCAAGGACATTCCGATCATCCTCTGTACATCCAAGGGTAATGAAAGCGATAAGTTTTGGGGACAGCAGCAAGGGGCGAACGGCTATGTCGTGAAGCCATTTAAGTCGGATGACCTGTTAGCCGCTGTTAAGAAGGTGTTGAGCTAACGCGGATGGACTCCATTCAGCCATTGCCGGTTATCGATCGTGGTTCGATTACGGAGGCGACTGCTTCGTCGGATCCAGGCCAGCCTTTGGGGGGGGCGGCCTCGACCATGCGCGCAGCGGTCATCTCTCTGGGTGGAGAGATCTTTACGATCGACCTGAAAAGCGTTCGAGAAGTATTCGTCATTGAAACCATCACTCCGGTTCCTGGAATGCCACCCGGTTTGGTGGGGGTGACCAATCTCCGCGGAACGGTGATCCCGTTGCTCGATCTGCGACCGATGTTTCTCCTGAATTCAGATGCGCCGTTGCGGTATGCCGTGGTGGTAAAACACGAAAAATGGCAAGTTGGGGTCATGGTCGATAGCGTGCCGGAAATTCGGACCCTTTCCAGGGAGCAATTTATGCCGGCTCCGTCCGGCATGGGAGAGGGAGGCTTTCCCATCGTATCGACTGTCGTCAAGTTGGAAGATCGATTTCGAGGCTTGTTGGAAGCGTCGGTGGTGCTTTCCCACTTCGAAGGAACGAACTAGTGGGGCCGATCCAATACAAGAGGGAGAGGGAGGACGAGATGGCTAAGACAGATCGCAGCAACGTATTACTGAATCTCACGACACGGACAAAGCTGCTTGCGAGCTTCGGTCTTGTCAGTCTCGTCATCGTTGTGATGGCCACGTTCGGTGTGCTGACGCTCCGACAGTTGAGCGCCGCATCGCAGGCCGTGTACGTCGACTATACGGTCCCGTTGGCCGACTTCGCAGAAATGGGCTCGGCACTGACAGCGCACCATCAGATCTTGACCAACATGACGAATATTACGAAGCATGTGGACTTCGTGTCGGAATTCAAACGACTGGCGCCGTATCGCGAAAAAGTGAACCGCGTGCTCACCGACTACTCGGCGACTGTACTTCGCGTATCTCGATCTGGGCGGGACGAGACGAAGGATTTGGCGATGTTAAAGCCGGCCATCGAGCAATACTTTAAGGAGTCTGAAGGAGCTCTGAGTGCGCTGGCCGACAGTTTCGGGAAGTCTCTGACGCCGGCACAGGCCGAGAATCTCCGGGAACTCGGAGTGTTGGCTCTGAGAGTGAATCTACAGCAGCCATTCGACTTGGTTATCGCACGCCATCAAGAGCAGGTGCTGGACTTGGAGGATGTGGCGAAGGATCTCAACGAAGATGCTCAAGCTACGGCTTTCAACGGGACGATCACCTTGATTGTCGGCGGACTTGTCGCAATGGTAGTCGGACTCGGAATCGGATTTTGGATTGCCAAATTCTTCTCGAACAACCTCAGTCACATCGCGCAGGTTGCGCAGTTGGCGGCCAGCGGCAACTACCAGTCCCGCGCAAAAATCATATCGAAAGACGAAATGGGCCAGATGGCAACGGCGTTCAACGCTATGTTGGATCGCATTATCACGTCCCTTAAAACAACGGAAAATGAGCGCGACGAAATGCAGAAACGATTGATGGTTTTCCTTGTTCTGGTGTCTGACGTCGGTAAGGGAGATCTGACGAAGCGTGGTGAAGTGACAGCCGACGTGTTCGGAAACTTGGCAGACGGGTTTAATCTCATGACTCAGCGGTTTGGTCAGTTGATGAGACAAGTCCGTGAGGCAGCCGAACGTGTGAACAAGTCGACCGGGACGCTCCGCGAGAACGCCAACCAGATGGCAGGCACGGCGAAGAAGCAAGCGGACGAATCGATCAAGACCTTGAGCGCGGTCGAGCAGTTGACCTCGTCCATGCGGCAGGTATCGGAAACCGCCAATGCTTCATCGGAATCTGCCAAGCAAGTGCTGCAGGCGACGGAACAAGGGCGCGCGGCTGTGCAAGAAACCATGCAGGACATGCAGAACATTCGTTCAACTGTGCAACGTATGTCGAAGCAGGTCAAGGCGCTGGGCGATCGGTCCTTGGAAATTTCGACCATTGTGTCGACGATCCGCGATATCGCCAATCAAACGAACCTCCTTGCATTGAATGCAGCCATTGAGGCGGCCGGCGCCGGCGAAGCCGGTGTCCGATTTGCCGTCGTTGCCGATCAGGTCAGAAAGCTGGCCGAAAGCTCGACACAGGCCACCAGGGAAATTGCCGATCTTGTGAAGGTAATTCAGGCAGAAACGCAGGACACCGTTGTCTCGATGGAGCAGGAAACTCAGGCCGTGGAAGCAGGGTCGGCCTCGGCGCTGCGTACCGGCGAAGTGTTCAACCAAATTTCAGGGATCGCTCATCGCTCGGCGGAGCTGGCAGAGGTCATTGCTAGTGCGGCGGTCAACCAGACTGCTTCGACGGATCAGGTGGGCCGTTCGCTGAAGGACTTTGCCGGCGGCGCGGTCGCGACACAAAAAGCGACGGACTCGGCGCGCGTGACAGTCGAAGACATGGCAAAACTGGCCGAAGGACTGACGTCTTCGGTCTCTCAGTTCAAATTGGCCTAGGTCCTCCGTCAAGAGCATTCAGTGAATGCTCGGGAAAGATAAAAGATAAGGGTGAGCATGGGTTTCGAACTTGACCGACAGAGCCTCGTCGAGATTTTCGTCATCGAGGCATCGGAAGCGATGGATGCGCTCACGAAGGCCTTCCATCCGTCCGACGGGGTAATGCCGAGTCCTGAGCGACTGCAAGAGCAGTATGTATGGGCGCATAAAATACGAGGGGCGTCAGGGCTCTACGGATACGAGGGGCTGGCCTTGATGGGAGCGTTGCTTGAATCGACTCTGGAAGAGGCCCTGTCTATCGAGGCTGCCTCGTGGCCGAAAGCGGTGGCGATTTTACGTGGGATGGCGCTATCCTTCGCGTCCCAATTGAAAGTTATCGCACAGGGAGGCGCTGAAGACCTGTCGGTGAGTGAACGATGGAAAGGCGAAGTGGCCGGGTTATTCCCCTCTCTGTCAGCCGATGTCGCAGTTGAACCGAAGTTGCTCGCTCTGGACTATCTCGTGCCGATTCTCGATACAGAGATTCTGTCGTATTTCGATCCGGAAGCGGATGAGTATCTGCAAACCATCGAGTCGCTGCTTCACCGCCTGCGCCTGGATTCCAATGATGAGGGCGGCATTCTCGCGCTGTACCGCACGCTCCACACGCTCAAAGGATCTGCGTACACAGTTGGGTTTAAGGTGATCGGGGACATGGCTCATCCGGCAGAAGATTGTCTAGCGGCGATTCGTGAGCGACGCCTTTCTCTCTCGCCGGATGTATTGGGGGTGATCGGTCGGGCAGTCGAAGTTATTCGGCTGTTGATGCGCCGAGACAGCGGGACAATCGCCCAGCTCCGGCAGGATGTCCCGGAAGTCACTCAGGCCTTGATTCGGATCTGCAATGGCGAACTGTTGGCTGGGGCGGTTCAGGCGGCTGTTCCAATCGCTCCGGTGGTCGCGGCTTCGATGGCTGTCACGGGTCGCACCGAGAAGTCTGTGGACTCCAATGTGAAATCGTCTTCTGCGGCGAGTACGTTGACCGATGAGTATCTGTTGCCGCCTCTCGATGCCGAGGTGCTTTCCTATTTTGCCCCGGAAGCGCAGGAATATCTGGAGTCTCTTGAAGCCCAGCTGCTTCGTCTGGAGAAGGAGCAGGAAAACCCTGAAGTGATCAATCAACTCTTCCGCACCGCGCATACACTCAAGGGATCCGCTTATACAGTTGGGTTTCAGTCGATTGGTGACCTGACACACTATGTCGAAGATTTCATGGGTTCCGTGCGTGATGGCCGCGTCAAGATTCTTCCCGGGCATACGGACGTGCTGTTACGATCCGTCGATGTGGTGCGTTTCTTGATGCGGCGAGACCCTGCCTATCTCGATGTGTTGCGCCAGCGATATGCTGCGGCAATGAGCGGACTCATACGATTAGATCAGCCGCTGGCGGCTCAGGCGGTGGAAGCTGGGCCAGCCCTTCGTCCTGTTGAGGGGGCATTGGGAGAGCAGAAACGCGATCAAGAAGAAACTGAGTTTGCCAAAGCCGCAGAAGATCGAGATGTCATTCGTGTCAGTCGCGATCGCTTGGAACGATTGCTGAATCTGGTCGGTGAGCTCGTCATCGGTCGAGGGCGGCTCGAGCAGCGGCTGCACGTACTTGAGCAGCTCTCGCAACAAGTGCTGACGTACAAGAGCCGACTGGTTGAATCGGTTCATTTGTTTGCGGAGGAACATACCTTTACCCTTCCGTCCGTCTCCTCCGGCCCAGCAACCGGCTCAGTTCAAGGAGTCAGTGGGCTTCGTGATTTCGGCAGTCTTGAGTTCGATAAATACGACGATTTTAATATTCTGGCTCGACGCATCGGCGAGGTAACGGCCGATATTTCAGAGTCTATGACCCAATTGAGAGGCTCGATCCGCAATTCACATGAAGACATGAGTCACCTGGCACAATTAACCCTCGGTATGAGGGATGAAATCGCTCGGGCCCGAATGGTGCCTGTCGGTACGCCATTCACCAGATTCCGCCGAGCGACCCGCGAGATGGCGCGTGCGACAGGAAAAGAAGTGACGTTGGTGACGTCCGGTGAACATACCGAAGTCGATACGGGTGTTGTCGAGCGGTTAGTCGACCCCTTAATTCATCTCGTTCGCAACGCGGTCTATCATGGAATCGAGTCTGCTGCCGTGCGTCTCTCGAAGGGAAAGCCTGCAGCCGGCACGATTTATCTCCACGCGGCGCATCGAGGAAATGCGGTATTGATCGAAGTGGAAGACGACGGGTCCGGGCTCGATATTGAGAAGATCCGGGCCAAGGCGGTCGAGCGGGGGCTGATCCGCCCAGAGGTAGCCCGTTCATTGCCTGAATCGGAAGTGGTCAAGTTTATTTTCATGCCGGGATTTTCTACCGCAGACTCGATCGGCGATCAGGCTGGACGAGGCGTCGGTATGGATGTCGTCAAGCGGGTCATCGAAAGTATGAACGGCCATATCGACGTTGAATCCATTCTCGGTGTGGGAACGAAGTTTACCTTGAGTCTCCCGCTCACATTGTTGATTGCAACGGCTCTCATGGTGCGCGCAGGGACTGAGCGCTACGCGATCCCCTTACCTGCGGTCCGTGAAGTCACCATGCTGACCATCACCTCGCATCAGCGAATGGGAGAACGGTCGATTTTACATATCGGCGAGGAAGCGATCGAAGTTCAGCCGCTGCAGCAGGTGCTCCATCGAAGTAGCGTGCCGGTGGAGACCGGAAAGCCTGTCGTGATCGTGAGAACGTCAGCCGGGTTGATCGGCCTGCTGGTCGATGAATTGCTCGGTCGTCAGGAAATCGTTATTAAGCCCTTGGGGGCGTTCAAGTCATTGGACCGTTCCAGCTTTGGCGGCGCCACTATCGACCCGGAAGGACGTGTGGTCCTTGTGTTGGACCCTGCGAGACTATTTACGCGAGGGGCGCGAGCAGCTGCGGTGGAGGAACTGCCGCCCAGTGCGACGGCGTTGATAGACTCGCCGACTCTGTATGTCGAGGGGACTGAGTCGAAATCGTCTGAACAATGGCTTCTATTGATCGATGACTCCTTGAGCATTCGAAAGTTTGTGGGACGAATGTTGGAATCGGCCGGGTATAAAGTTCATACCGCAATGGATGGAGAAGAAGGCCTCCGTATGGCGTCTGCGCAGTCTTATCGACTGATCCTCACCGATCTTGAGATGCCGAAGGTCAATGGCTATGAAGTGATCCAAGGATTGCGTAGTCGAGTGCAAACGCAACAGACGCCGATCGTTGTCATGACGACGCGAGCCGGCGACAAGCACCGACAAATGGCGCTCAATATCGGAGCGAGCTCCTATATTGCCAAGCCTGTGGAGGAGCGGGCATTGATTCAGGAAATTGAGCGTTTGATCGGGAGAGAAGCCGCTGCACGGCAGTAGGTCCGCTGACAACCGATGCTTGGGGAGTCCCTGGCGCGGATTGTCGAATAGGATGTATCGACTATGAGTTTACGAGGTCGGAATCACTCGACGAATATGTCGGTAGAGACCGCCAGCTTTTTGATCGTGCGTCTGGGTGCCAGCTGCATGGCTTTGCCCGCGGATGGAGTTCGTGGCGTTCTCACGAAAGACGAAACCGGCGATGAGCAGGCTATGACGGCTGCGGGAAACGTCTACCCATCGATCGATCTTGCTCAACGGCTACTCTTGATTGCCGACCTGTCCGGTCCTGACATGAGGACCGTGCTGTACTCTAACGGCCACTCTCACGGTGCGGTTCGTGTTACGCAGGTTGTCGGTTTGGCAGACGTAGAACGGAAGGATTGTTTTCCATTGCCCTTACAGTTTCAGTGCGATGAACGAAATTGGTTTGCCGGGATGTTGCTGTATCAGGACCAGCTTGTATTGATCTTGAATCCGTCGTGGGCACTGGGTGGAGTAGCTGCTGCCGCGCTTGTTTCTGTAGCGCAGCCTGAGCAGATCTTTCTGGCGACTTCAGCTGCAGTCGGTGGACCATGTTAAGGGCGGCTCATGGGCAGCAGCAGGCTCAAGTTACGAAACGATCATGGAATATGCTCTTCTTTTCGGTTGGCGGGATAAAACTGGCTGCTCGGACTGAGGATGTGGGGGGGATATCGCCTTGGGTTCCGAGCATACCGGTTCCTAGTCGCACGCCGTTTGTGCAGGCCATGCTGAAACGCGACAATCTGGTGATGCCGGTCTACGATTTAGCGACCAGGTTGAACTGCCAACCTCTGGGAGAGCCGTTGCTGTGTCTGACAGCCCGTCACCTGGATGGACCGATGGCCATCTGCATCGATGCCGAGGTGCCGACTCTTGAGACTGTGGACGCAGCGGCGATTCGACAGACCGGCAGAGGCGATATCGAAACGTTGGGTTCGATTACGATAGGCGGAAACGATGTGGCCATTGTGGCTTTGCAGCGACTTGGCCAGATAAGACAGGATGTAGCCAGACATTAAGGATATCGGGGAAGGAATTAGCCATGCCAAATGTATTGATTGCCGACGATAGCATTGCAGTCCGGAAAGTTGCCGAACGGTTGCTGACGGAGGCTGGTTTTGGTGTCACACTCGCGGCGAACGGCGAGGAGGCCTTGGCCTATTTGTCCAAAGAGACGCCGGACTTGGTCGTATCCGATGTGATTATGCCGGATAAAAGCGGGTATGAAGTCTGCGCATTTGTGCGAGCGCGCATAGGGCTAGCGAATACACCGGTGCTCTTGATCTCAGGAATTGTGAACGATGAGGTGACGAAACAGGCTGAATCCTGTCATGCGGATGGGGTGTTGAAAAAACCGTTTCAGGGTACGTCTCTCAAGGATCGGGTGCTAGAGCTGTTGGCAAAACGGCAAGGTGCGGCCACGCCTGCGGCGAAGACTATCGACAAAACGATCGAAGCGATCGAGTCCATACAACGTTTGCGTATGAGTGAGGGGGAGGACTATCAACAGGCAGTTCCACGGTTGAGTCCGCTTGAAGGAGAGCCGCGTGTTGACCGAGATCGAACAATGCTTGGTGCACAGCGGTTCATGCCGTTGGAAGGACCGTCTAGTCGTGTCAAGGAACTTGAGTCGATGGTGGCGTGGGAGAGAGAGCAGGCTGCTCAGCTTAAGAATAAACTTGCAGAGGCGGACAGTGTTGCTACGCGAGTAAAAGACCTTGAGTCGCTCCTCAAGGTCGAACGAGAGCGGACGGTAGAGGCCAAAAACCAAGCCTCTGCGGCGGATAGCCTGGGTAGACGTGTTTGGGAGCTGGAGGCAGCTCTTCAGAAAGAACGCGAAGCCAATGTGCAGCAGGCGACCCGTCTGGCCGAGCAGCAGATGAACGCGAGTCGTATCCAAGAGTTGGAGGCGAATTTGTATGCGGAGCGTCAGGCAGCCATGCAGCTGGCGCAACAAGTGACTGAGATGGAAGTTGCGGTAGCCCATTCTCGTGAATTGTCGGAGGCGCTTGTTCAGGAGCGGGAACGGACGAGCGATTTGACTCGTCGTGCGGCCGAGCATGAGCGGGTTGCCGCACGAGTGGACATGCTTGAGCAAGCGCTTTCTGCCGAACAGGAAAAAAATAGAGACCTTGGCGGGCGTCTCCACGAGGTGGAGCGCGCTTTGCACAAGGCGCAGGAATTCGAGTCTCTGCTGTTAGCCGAACGAGAACGAAATGCTATTTTGGCGAGACGGATATCAGATGCGGAACAGGCTTCCGGGCTTGCCACCAAACGATTTGAAGAGGTGGCGACTAAACTTGGTGAGATCGCTGGATGGGCTTCTCAGCTGGGGAACGGCAAGCGATAGTCCCGATCCTGTCGGCCATTTGGGTCGATCGTCATTGTCATAAAGGACTGATGTCATGCCTGCAGAAACAGCAGACGATTTTCAGAAAGAGCTGATCGACCTCTTTATTGAGGAAGCCCATGAATGGCTTCAGAACATTCATGTCGCTCTCGACGAGCTACAACAGGGGCCTGCGCCGGAACGGCATGAACAACTGATTGAGACGATGTTGGCCGGAGTGACGAATCTCTGCGTGTCTGCTGCCACGATTAATCTTCCCACCGTCAAAGAGGCGAGTTTTGCGGCAGTTCCCTTCGTGCAAGCCCTGAAAGACCCATCGATGGCGCTATCCGTTCAGGATTTTTTTGCGCTCTGTAGACAGCTGGGACAAATCCAGACGGCCTTGACTTGTGCAACGGGGCTCTCTTTTGAAGAAGCTGGGAACGGCGCGAGGGAAGAGGTTCCGCGCGCAGGGCTCTCACCCAGAGAGTTTTTGCAGGCGCTCCATGAATTGCAAAAAAATGAACTTTCCCATGCTTCATCCGGGTGTAACTATCTCCGCAGTCTGATCGGGCAGATTGAAGGACAGGTTCAGGCAGGTGTCGAGTGTATCGATGTCACGGCGATTCAAGGATATCTTGCGCGGGTGTCCGAAGCGGAAGAGTCGTTTCTGAAGGCGATCGATGAGCGAGTACCGGAGATTTTCAAGAAGATGAGCGTGCTTGAGACGGATGGGCGGGATGTTTCTTCGCGCATGAAGGTTCTGGAGGTCATCCTTCAAGATGTCGCAAGTCTGCGTACAGAAGCACAGCAGGTGAATGCAGGGTCGGCCATGATGTTCTTTACAGGGCTACATAGTCTGTTGGTCGTGGTGGCGCAACGTCATATCCTTCTGGCTTCCACCAGGGTTGAATCCGTGAAAGCGCGTCTCTGTGCGATGGGCGATGCCATCCGTCAGTGGGTGGAACAGGGTCGGGCCCAACGTGCTGCGATCGATCAGTTGTTCCCCGCCAGCCACTCGTAGTGGTTGAATCAGAACCCTGCGCAAAGATTTGTTGATGTGTGCGGTGAGTCGTAACCTCTGAGCGATGGAGATGACATGATGAAGTCAGCAGGCGACTATAGGCGATATTGGGGACTCCGGGCTCTTCCGTTCGACAATGTGCCGGATCCACGATTCTATGTCCCCTGCACTCAACATGATACGGCGCTCAGATGGTTAAGCCATGGAATTCAAACCCGCAAAGGCATGCTCTTGCTCACGGGTGACATCGGGTGCGGGAAGACGCTGTTGAGTCGTCGTTTAATCCTCGGACTGCCGCCTGACGGGTACGATGTCGCGCTCGTTGCAAATCCTGCGTTGTCTCCCTCCGAGTTGTTGGAAGAGGTCTTGTCGCAGTTTGGACTCGGCCTCGGGCAATCGAAGGCAGCGCGTTTGCAAACGCTGAATGAACGTTTGCAATTGAATGAGCAGCGGGGGATCAGTTCGGTGCTGGTGGTGGACGAAGCCCAATCGATTGAAAGCAGCAATGGGTTCGAGGAACTTCGATTGCTGACGAATTTCCAGCTCAACGATCGATACCTATTGACCGTCGTACTGATCGGCCAGCCGGAATTGCGAGATCGTGTTATGGACATCCCACAGTTGAACCAACGGATTGCGGTGCGCGCGCATCTGGGCCCCTTCACGGCAGAGGAGACAACGGCGTATATTACCGCTCGTATGGAAGCTGCCACAGATCGGACCGATATATTTACGAAAGAGGCGATAGCAATCATTTACGAACAAAGTAAGGGGATTGGGCGGCTGATCAATGCCCTGTGCGATCAAAGTCTCTTTGCCGGAGCGATAGAAGAGGCTTCGCAGGTCGATGACCGGCTCGTCCAACGGATTGGGCAGGTCAAAGATGCGTCCGCGCCAGCAGTGATGCGTGTCGAGGAGGCGACCGAATCCATCGAGTCAAATCGCAGCACGCGTATGAGCGACGAGGAAGTAGAAGCCTATCGGCGGTCGATCGCAGGATTGGTGCCGATAGTGGAAGAACTCCGGGTCGAGCGAGATCGTGCGATGCGCAGTGTAGAGCGGGTGGCACAACTCGAAAAGGAGTTGGGCCGTGTCGAGGAACTTGAATCGATGTTGGCAGAGGAGCGAGAGCAGGTTGCCCTGCTGAAGAAGAAACTCACGGAGACTTTTAGCGCTGCCGATCGGGTAGAGAAACTTGAGTCCATGGGTGAACAAGTTGCCGCACGAGTAAGGACGTTGGAGCGAGCGTTTGCTGTCGAACAAGAAAAAACCAAGGTTTTAGGAGTGAGCTTCCCTGATGCAGAGCGTGCATCGCAGCGGGTGCAGGTGTTTGAGTCCCTCCTTCAGATGGAACGGGAGCTCAAAACATTTTGGCGGGGCACCTATATGAAACTGAACGAGTCTCGGGGATAGCCGTCTCGTGGTTTTTGAGAAGATCCCGGCACGGCCGATACTTCTGTGCCGGATTGATGGAACTGGTTTCACAGATTAAGGATCAGCTGTTCGGTGGGTTGAGCAGGCTATTGAATGGCTGATCGAATGTTTCGCGAGGACGACTGCAGGGTATGAGCGAACGAGATATGACAGACTGGTATCGTCATGCACAGGATGAACTGACCGGAGTGGCTCTTGCCGTCCAGCGGCAAGAGCCGCTCAACTTGGAATCCTTGTCCATTCTGGCGACAGGGATTGCAGAGGCGGTGAAGGAAAGCGATCAGTTGCTCGTTCAAGTTATGAGGGGTTCTGCAGGTTCGCCTTTGATCACCAATCTGGTGAACGTCGGCATTCTGGCGACAAAGGTCGCTCTCGGGTTGGGATATCACGGGAATGAACTGGAGCGACTGACTTTTGCGGGCCTTCTGCACGACATCGGTCTCTTTGCCGTGCCGCAGTCGCTGATCACGAAGTCAGGCCGGTTGACGCAGGATGAACGTGCGCTCATAGAGCAACATCCTGAACTTGGCTGCCAAGCGATTCGGCAGGCTGGTCCAAAGTATGACTGGCTGGCAGAGGTGATAAGCCAGGCGCATGAGCGGTGGAACGGACAGGGGTATCCAAAAAAGTTAAAGGGGCGTCAGATCGGGGAGTTTGCCCAAGTCATCGGTGTGGTGGATATTTTCGATGCCCTCGTGAGCCCGCGTACCTATCGTCGTCGGTTCGTGCCACATGAAGCGGTGCGGGAGCTGCTGGTGGCGGAGCGGACGGCATTCCCTCGCGAGATCGTCAAAGCCTTGGTCGAACAACTGTCGGCCTATCCGTTAGGAACTTCTGTGCGATTGAGCACTGGTGAAGTCGGCACGGTCATTCGCATCAATACCCGCTATCCACTTCGTCCAGTCGTGTGGGTCGAAGGCGATGAAACCTGCGGCCAAGAGGGGCGGCAAATCGATCTGCGCCTCACCCCGCTTCTGTCGATCATTGAAACACTTGCACCTCCGGACGACGTACTTATTTCTTTTCCCTCAGAGGAGGCGCGTGTCAAAACATCCGATCTCGTCCCTTCTGCTTCGGATCAGTTCACATCGCTCTTGGAAGGGTTGGACGCTCTTGCGAGCGCGATTCAGGGAGCGGTCGAGTCCAGAAGTTCTATGCCTGGAGAGGGGACTGCGTCGCAGTCCAGTGAACGTCGACGGATAGATCTCCCTCCAGTGCCAGAGTTTTCGGATGCCAGTTTTGACAAAGAAGTGATCGGGTTATTCGCACTTGAGGCTCATCAATGGCTCGCGCAAATTCAGATGGCGGTGAAACAGATCGCTGCAGGGGCCAACGGAACGGTGCGCCCGAAGCTGCACGTGATTCTCTTGCACGGCATTACGAATCTCGCCAAATCTGCGTCGACCGCGCAGCTTCGAACCATCGAGCAGATGGCTTCGAATCTGCTTTCGATTCTCCACGATGTGGAACAACAGGAACCGCATGAGGTGACGGCAGCGCTTCAATCGCTTCAGGATGGGTTGGATCGGATCACTCTGGCCGTGCGCCGTTTAGCAGGTAATACAGCGATCGAACCGGTTAGAACTGCTGCTCCTCCTGTGGAAACGGCACGTGAAACTCCGCAGAATCTTCCTGCCGTCAGAGTCGAACAGCCTGAGATTCCCCGGTTACAGGTTCCCCTTACCGTGAGTACCAGCGTCCCGCTCATTCACGCCCTTCGGGACTTGCAGCAGGCTCGTGCCCGATCGATGCAGCCGGCTCGTGATGTGCTTGAGGCTGTGATCCAGCGAGCAGAGCAGGAAGCCGATCGTCTCGATGTCGCAGGTGTCGGGCGCATCTTGACTGAGCTCGACCAGCTCGACGACCAATTCCTTCAAGAAGTCCGTCGGCGGGTTCCGATCATCAGTTCCGCTCTGGCAAATTTACGCGCTCAAGGCGCGACGGATTTCGTGACCTCGTCTCAACTTGACCCGATTCTCGAACAAGTCGAGTCGCTCTACGATTTGGCCAGCCATGTGCAGGCAACGATGATTACAATGTTTTTACAAGGACTGCGTTCGTTTCTCATGGTCTCGGCCTACCGAAAAACCTCGACCCTGGCGCAGCGACTGGGAACGGTAGAAACGAGGGTGCATGCCTTGATTCCGATGGCGGAGCAGTGGAGTAACATCGGACGCGTTGAACGGTCGGCCATTAGCGACATCCTGCCGGTCTAACCCAGAATATGTATGAGCGTCTCCGGTGCAATCGCGGAGGGAATGTCTTTCCCTCGCCTTATGCCACTCGCCGTTTGCCTGTTTTGTGCACACTTCTGTGCGCCACATCGTAAAAACCCCTTCCAGTCCGTGTAGAAACTGCTCTCCCAGCCTCATAAGATTCTCAGCGCAAATCGTATCTCGATGAAATTGCATGGATTGTGTTGCCTATCGATTGGGCAATGTGCGAGGTGCTGTGGTGCTGCATAGTATTGGCCGCTCATCCACATGGTTGTCCACAAGCCATGCACATCTTTTGTGGGCACCGACCGGGAGTGGGAGACATCAGGCCCGGCCGAATGTCGATATTTCCTGTTACTCCTTCATGCAACAGGCGGTGGAAGGATGGTATGATGCCGCCGCCTTGCTGCCTTGACTTCTCGAGTATGAGAAGGCAGGTAGCCTTTGTGGTGGGGGACTCAACGATGCCGAAACTTGTGACCGTATTGCAACCGGATAAGATCGATGAGCAAGCACGCCTCTACATCC
>JABFSG010000013.1 GCA_013140715.1 Nitrospiraceae bacterium | reverse complement strand
TTAAGTTTATTCCCCCCATAATAGGATGCAAAGACACCTTTGACCTGGCTACTCACACTCAATCGCTCTGTTTTCCCAGTAAACTCAACCGCCGGTGAAACCAAGAAACCATAGGCCGCGTCGTGCGGTAACGGTGTGAGAAATAGGTTATCGTTGTACAAGCCAGTGACTCCGATCGACGACAAAGCTGTCCACTCAGCCGCCCAAGCAACGGAAAGTTGCAGTCCGCAGCAGAACGCCGCAAGCAAAAGCTTGCGATGCAGGTTGAGGTGAAAGGCGTTGGAGGTTGGAGGTTGGAGGTTGAAAAGCGGCACCTCCTGCCTCAGACCTCCAGTTTCTAACCATTCGCCTCCTGCCTCAAACCTCATACCTCATACCTCCAACCCTCTTCCGACCCCCTCCAACGCCTTTTCTACTAGGGAACCATCACGACATCGCCACGCTGCAGGACAATGTTTTTCTCCATGTCACGACCCTTTTGAACATCGGCATAGCGGAAGGGAAATACTTGTTGTTGTCCCTTAACCCGCCGGATGACCTTAATGTCATTTTCGGAGGCAAAGGGGGTCAACCCTCCGGCTAAACTCAAGGCCTGGAGCACATCCGTATAGTGCCCGATCAAGTACTCTCCCGGTTTATTGACTCGTCCAACGATATAGACCTTATAGCTCAACACCTTCATGATCGCCACAGAGACATTCGGATTTGGAATGTATTTTGTCAGTCGTTTCACAAGTTCGACTCGAACCTCTTCGACCGTGCGATCTTCGGCCTGCACATCGCCGACGAGAGGGAAGGAGACCATCCCGTCAGGACGCACG
The DNA here is from genome assembly GCA_013140715.1 of Nitrospiraceae bacterium. Classification (GTDB taxonomy): domain Bacteria; phylum Nitrospirota; class Nitrospiria; order Nitrospirales; family Nitrospiraceae; genus Palsa-1315. The sequence goes on along the minus strand of JABFSG010000013.1, from coordinate 8,701 downwards.
ACAACCTCCTTGGTGAGCTGCTCATCCTTCCACACAGAAATCAACAGGACATCCTCAGCTCCAAGACGATACCCCTGATCGACTGCTGCCGTTGACTTCGTTCCCAAGCCATTGGGACCAGGCGATTGGGCGCAACCAGCCAGCAGAGCGAGAAGCAAAAGAGGCGCTGCAAGTGGTAAGTGGTAAGTGGCAAGTGGTAGTCTTTTAATTACTGATCCCAACCTCTACCCTCCCCAACTCCTAATTCAAAATTCCAACTCAGAACCTCTCCCCCATTACCCCATATCCCTTTACCCTTCACGCCTACCCCCTTACGTCTTCTAACCTTTGAGCTGAGCCAATACCTTTGCTGCTTCCTCACGGCCATCAAACTTCTCGGCACTCTTCAGGGCTTTGGCGAGATGGGTTTTGGCCTCCGCCGTCTTTCCAGACTGATACAAGGCCATACCGAGATGATAGTTCAATGCAGGGGCCTCTGGCAATTTAGACACGGCAACCTTCATGAGACGAAGCGCCTCTTCCTGTTGTCCCATCTTGAGCTGTACCCATCCCAGCGTATCCAGAAACAGCGGATGAGGCGCTTCCTTCTCGAAGTCGCGGCTGAGTGTAAATGCCTTCTGTAGACTCTGGGGATCTCCTTTATAATCGACCAGCAGGACAGCCAAATTATTTGCCACAAGTACGTTACGCGGATTCAGCCTCAATGCTCCGTCATAGGCAGCGATGGCATTGTCGAACTGTCCTTGGCTGGAATAGACCGAGGCCAGCAACATGTGCAATTCCTCGCTGTCCGGGTTTGCCTTGAGCCCTGCTTGGATAACTTGCAGTGCTTGCTCAGGCCGTTTTTGCGCCACCCACAGCCCCCCCCAATCGAGCCAGGGTGTAATCCATTTGGGGTTCACTCGGGATGCTTCTCGAAATTGAATGTCTGCTTCCTGGGGATGGCCACTCATGGCCAGCACCTCACCCAATAGTCCATGGCCGAACAGATGATCTGGGTTACCGGCAAGTAAGGAATCGAGGCGAGTCCGTGCGCGATCGGCATGGCCTTGCGCGACATCCAGTTTCACCAAAGTCACCAGCGGCTCCGGATCGTTCGGGGCAAGTGTCGCCGCACGATCATACGCAACGATGGCCTTATCCAGTTGCCCCTGAGCGTGACGCAACCGTCCTTCCGCCATGCTGGCGATAAAGCTATCCTTCGATGCGCTGCGGAGTCGCTCTAGGGTGCGTTCCGCCTCCACCCAGTTTTTTGTGATGAGATCGACCCTCATCAACATGTCCAACGCGGCGAGATCGTCCGGCCGTTGTTTCAACAGGTCGTCGAGACGAGCACGGGCCTGCTGGTACTGACCGCCCTGGCTTTCCAATGCCACAAGCGCCCGCCTGGCATCGATTTGTCCAGGATAGAGCGCCACAGCCCGCTCAAAGCTTTCCTTCGCCAGACTATTCTCTCCGGTCAGGACGTGGGCCTGGCCGAGCAGGAAATGCACGGTTGCCAACTCCGGTTGGTCGTGCAAGACAGTTCGAAAGGCCTGTACTGCATCCTTCCCATTGCGCCTGGCGAGGGCCATACGACCCGACAGAATCAGTCCATCGGATGAACGGGGATTCTCTTTCAAGACCTCCTCTACTTGCTGCGCTGCCTCTGCTTGTTTGCCTGAGAGAAGGTCCATTTCCGCTAGTTTAACCTTGGCCTCCAATGCAACCGGCTTTTCCTTGTATTCCTTGACCAGCGAAGCATAGAGCTCACGCGCTTTGGCATCCTGCCCGCTTTTAAGATACAAAGCCGCAAGAGCAAATTTGATTTTTGTCGAATGAGTTAACTGATTTGCAGCCTCCTGGAGCGCCTGTTCTGCAGCACGGTCATCCTTCCTCGTGCTGAAAAAGTCAGCCAAGAGGAGACGGCGTTCCTCGTTGTTGGGATCGAGAGCGATGGCCTCGCGCAAGACTGCCTCTGCCTTCTCATGAGCCCCCTGTGTAGCATAAAACCGGGCCAGCCTCAGCCGGTGGTCGAACAGGGTCGGTTCCGCTTCAATCATGCGGCGAGCCACCAGCTCGGCGCCGGCCATGTCTTTCGCCTGAACTAGAATGGCATTCAGATTGTTCAAGAGATCCATGTCTTTCGGATGGGCCTCCAGCGCCCGCTGCAACGTGGCCCCCGCCTCAGGATAGCGCTGTTCCTGACTATAGAGTGTGGCCAGCAGAATCGCCACGTCCGGCTCGGTCGGAAACTGAGACCTCAGCGCCTCTGCCTTGGTCATCGCGTCTGAGAGTTGTCCGTCTACAGCCAGTACCGCAATTTTGAGGGCCTGCGCTTGGGGCTGCTGCGGATCTCTCGCCAACACCTTGTCTGCCGCTGAGACGACATGTTCGCTCAGCCGGGCCTCAAGATAATACTTCGCCAGCATGATTTGGGCGCCGACATGATCGGGATTGATCGCGACAACTTCTTGATAGAGAGCGACAGCGTTGCGCCAATTTTTTTCCTTCTCTTCTACTTGCGCAAAGAGAAAATGCGCATCTGCGTCCTTCGGATCGATTTTGAGAACATTACGTAAGGCAACCCGGGCTTTTGGATAATTGCCTGCTTCAATAAACTCTTGTGCCCGCTCACGATACTTGGCCTTCCGCTCCTCCGGCCCCCCGCAAGCGGCGAGCAAGGCTGTCAGAACCATTACTATGGCGATGCTCTGATATTTCATGCGGTTACACTAACAGTCCGTTAAAAATCATGCCAGTTATTTTGAACTAGCGAATAGCGAGTGGTAAGTGGTGAGTAGTAAGTTGGTAAGTCGCAAGTAGAAAGTGGTCAGTGGCAAGAGGGTAAGTAGCAAGTGGTGAGTGGGTAGTTGGAAGTGGGAAGGCCCAAGATGCAGGGTTCTAATTGCAAGTTTAAAATCTGAACCCTGTATTCTTCTCACCGGCTGAGCCCCAGTACTGCATCCTGAATCTGGCCACTTCCCACTTTCTACTTGCCACTCACTACTGTCTACTTACCACTTACAACTCGCTACTCCCCCTCCCCGCTTACTACTTACCACTCACAACTCACTACTCACCAATTTAGAGCCATCCCCTTATTGCCAATCCAAGCAAGACCCAGAGAGATACCAGCCCGAGCTGCTTCATTCGATTCGAAAACTCCTGCATCAGCAGCTCAAACGAGAGGAACAACACGATCAACTTGGCAGCAAAAAGACCGAGCGATGAGATGTCTGCGCTTACTTCAGGAAGAAACGGGAAGATCACAGCCAGACAGACCATGAGATAGTCCAGCGGTGTTGTCTGAAAGCGATTCTGACGGTCGAATCTCATGCAGAGTAGAACCATAAGAGCCAGTGCGCCAAACAAGACATGGTAGGTCATCGGAATTGGAGCCATCGCCTGCATCCAGGTTGCATCGCTGGCATACAGCAAAAACGTACTGCCTATGTAGAGCCCTCCACGCACGAAATAGGGGGCCAGCCGTGGCAGGATCGTGAGACCGAATAGCACGGCGCCGAACAGGGCAATAGAAATGTAGCTGACATCATCCGATACATAGGAAGGAAGGAAGACCGAACCGATGAGAAACAAAGGGACCACCACCGCCAAAAACCGAATAGGCACATCGCACAACAATGGGCCGTTGAGAATGGTTGAAAGCCACTCGTTCGAACGAATCAGCACAGCACGCGGGGCTGAATGGGCAATTAATCCCTTCCCTGCAGCGATAAAGAGGGCCAGAACGGTGCAGGCCAGAATGAGGTAGATCGATAAAACCAAAAGGTCGGATCTCCATTGAAGCAGAAAGGCCAACCCCACCATCCCTCCCTGAATCATGTAAATCGTCGTGACTGCTTCGTAGTGCGAGAGGCCGGCAGTCATCAACTTATGGTGAAAATGTGTGCGATCTCCGACAAAGGGGGAACGTCCTTCAGCCAGTCGTTGTCCTGCCACGCCAAGCGTATCCAGGAAGGGCAACCCTAAAAGAAAAAGCGACAAGATCGGGCTATAGGGTCCTCTGCTCGAATCGGTCAGAAGTATGGCCAATATACCCATGGTCAAACCGAGTAACTGGCTGCCACTGTCTCCCATGAAAATCCGAGCCGGATAGGTGTTGTAGCGCAAAAAACCTAACAGTCCTCCCAGAAATGGGACCGTCAACAAAAGGACTGTTGTATTTTCGGAAAGGTACGCCAGGTATCCGATTCCACAGAGTGTTAAGAAAGAAAGGCCACCGGCTAATCCATCGAGACCATCGGAGAGGTTGATGGCATTCGAGGCTGCAACAAGAAAGAGTACTGTGACAGGAATTCCGATCCACAGAGATAGTTCTGTTGCCGGAAGAAAGGGAATCGTTTCGAATCGGATGTCGCCGACGATGACGACAGCAAGGGCCGCCAAAATCTGCCCCAGCAATTTGATTCGATAGCTGAGGTTCACACGATCGTCCCACAAGCCGAATCCCAGAATAATGATCCCTCCAAGAAGCAGAGACAGAGTGATGCTGTCTTTGTGGACCCACCAAAGGATGCTGGCAAACGCGCCTAGGCCAAATGCCATGCCACCGACCTTGGGGATTGGAAACTCGTGGACTTTGCGTTCCCCTGGCTGGTCCATGAAATGGAATCGATCGGCCAAGAGACGCAGAGGCTGGATCAATGCCATGCACAGGAGCAGCGACGTCATGAAAATGAAAAAAATCTGACTAGTCATAGCAGACGCCGCCCCAACAGAAGGCTGAAGGGGGAATGAGGAAGGTTGAGGTTGAGGCTAAGGGTCGGACGGAGAATGTAGGCACACAACCCTCTTCCCCACGGTTTCTTCGACTCTATATCCATCTCAACCGTGCCCTTCCCCAGTGCTTCCCCACTCAACCTGAACCTCAACCTCATCCTTCTTAATCTGGAACATACCGAATCAACTCAGGCTCGATCGTTGACACGAACTGGCGTAGCCGTTGATCGACGATCTCTTCAGTTTCACCTGGGCCGACGAGCGAGGCGATTCGCACGAGGGCCCCATCGGTCCGTCCTCGCGACAAGCCATCCCACAACAAAAACAATTTGACGAGATATTCGTTGGTAACAATCCGATCCCGCTGCTTAAACCAGTACAACACAACCTGTTTTTGCCCACCCTTTTGGATAAGGGCCCGATTGACATGCAGAGAGCGAACTGTCCCAGAGTTCGCCGACAAATCCATTCCATTCAAGGAAGAGATTTCCCAGCCCCCGCCTGGAAGACAACTTTGAGGAGAATGGGCCGACTGTCCCTTTCTTTGTGACTTATAGTAGGCAGCATAAAGATTAACCGGCTGCCCGTCGTCCGAGCGATAGTCAGCTAGGAGGTAGTCATCGAAACGAAGAGCATCGATATACTGTTTTTCCAACGTGAGTGAGGTGCCGGCCCATCCTTCGAGTTTCATGGGAAAGTCGACAAAGATGGCCCGCTCCGGTGGAACCTCTTCACGCTCCACCATGAGGGTTGAGGCAAAGGCGACAGGAACGAGAAGAGCAATACTGCAGAGATAGGCGGCTGGCAGAGAGGTTGAGGCTAAGGTTGAGGTCGAGCGGAAGGGAGGAAGATTGGAGGTCTGAGGTTGGAGGCTGGAGGCAGTCTGGGAAGTCGGAGCCTCAGACCTCGGACCTCTAACCTTAAGCTCTCCAGGATCGGTCCAGGTGAATCGGCTGAGGAAGGACTGCCGATGCTCCTTCGAGCCAATTTTTGATAGGAGCCACATTTCTAGAATCAGGAGGCCCAGACTTGCCATGAACAGCACCCAGCCCTCGAATAGATGGGAAAACCCTTCGGCTGCTCCCTCCCCGTACCATTCGACCAACACGCCGATCATCCCGATGCGAAAACCGTTTACAAGGATTGAGATCGGAATGGACGAGATCACAAGCAGCACGCGCTTCCACATCCGGTCCTTGAAGAGATAGGCGCAGAGCAGCGCAAGGGACGCAAGTGGAAATAGATACCGGATGCCGCTGCAGGCTTCGACCACTTGCAGCTGGACCTGTCCCAGATCGATGACATTCCCTTCACGGAAGGCCGTCACGCCGACAAACTGCAGGGCGCTCACACCAAGAGCCGATGACCACAATTGCAACCGGCTCGATAGACTGGCATACAAGAAAACCGGTAAGGGGATACAGGTCAAGAGATAGGAGAGAGGGAAGGCTATCGCCCTTGCTCCAGAGAGTCCGGCTAAGGCCATAACCAGCGCGACAATGACCATCCAAAGGGAAACATGCTGCAGGATGTATAATGTGGCGAACTCACCGACCACATACAGAAAGAGTCCCGCCGAAATCACAGCGAAACCCCACCAGGAGCCTCCCAAGCTAGCTGTTGCAAGGCGATGGCGAGCTTGCCAGATCAAGAGCAGACTGATCAACGGAACAAAAGGCCCGTGACTATAATCTTCGCTGCCGGTCCACTGCCCAAACAGAAAGACCAGGCTATCGCCATACATGTACCCCAGTAAAGCAAAGGCAATACCGATAGAGGGTATAGCCCACAGCATCCAGCTGAGTTTGCCGGATTGCTTCAACGGCATGGTTGTGTCCATAGTTAGCGGTGATCATGCACTACTATATAGGTCTGATCAACCCTACAGACGGATTTTGCAACCCTACAGATGGGGATTGCTTGAGGGTAGAGGTTGGAAACGAAGAGAAGATTGAGGTTAAGGATGAGGTTTAGATGGTAATACCGTTGGAGGTTAGGGGGTAATGCTGTAGAGGTTCAAGCTGAAGACTGAGGCAAAGAAAAAATACGAGGTTGGAAGCATTTCTACCTCCAACCTCGTACCTTAAACTTTCAGTTGGGTTCTACCCCGTTTCTCTCTGTTGGTCTCCAGCCTCAAACCTCCACCTCTGCCCGTTCGCCTCAAACCTCTAACCTCATACCTCCAACTGTCTTCCTCTGCCAATTCCTGGCTCCAAGACCGATCAGAGCCACAAGCCCTGCACCGAAGAGGATTACCGCTGGGGGCAACGGGACAGGCGCGAGCGTCAGGTTAGTTATGTTTACACTAGCAGGTATTAGACTTGTTCCGCTCAGATCCTGAAATAGGACACGAAACACGCTGGGTTGCTGGGGGAGGAATACGGTTGCAAGGGAGGGCGGATTCCGCATGTCCGTGCTGCCAAACGGACTTATTGCTTCCAGTCGGTCCATAGTTACATCGGCACGGAACGGTGACCAAAAATTAGAGATCGGAGGGTTAGGGCTAGTTACATCAGTATGAAGGTTCCACCGGTCGAAGATGTCGAGGCCGGGGATCCCATTTCCATTGTTGAGTCCCAATGACACTTGCACCGTGCCAAAGTCGCCTGGAATGGAGGATATGATATACGGTACGGGGTTTGAGAAATTATCGACAGCATTGTTAAACGTCGCCGTAAGGCCCGAGACAACATTTGGATAGGTTCCGCCGGTAGCAGGGCTATTGTCGAACGCAAATGTTCCCGAAACAGTTCCTACCCCCGATCCGCCAAGCAAACCAAAAGGATCCGATATTATAGTGCCGCTCCAGTTGAACGTCGCTGTCGCAGCCGTGGCTGGAGTGACCGCGATACTTACACCGAGCAGCACGCTTGCCGCAACGGCAAGCGTGCGAAAACTCTTACGGATACGATGCATAATACACCTCCACCATCCCAGTTAAATAGTTAGCAAGAGGACCGTTGTTCATTATCAATGCTGAAATCGGAGGAACTCATTTATAATCTTGCGGCAGGTTGTACTCGATACATACGTAGCGTGTCTACCCCCTCTTAAGGGGGGGGGCGAAGAGAGGTTGAAGGAGGGGAGGTTGGGAGTTCTGTGGGGAGAGGGGCCTAGGAACCATTTGTCGGAACGACCCATAGGGCGCTGCGCGCAAATGGTTCCTGCCCCCCCTAGTTACGCAGCTACGCCTGCTGTTGCGCGCGGGTGTCCCGCTGCCAATTCCTGGCTCCAAGGCCGATCAGGGCCACAAGTCCTGCACCGAAGAGAATTACTGCCGGGGGCAAGGGAACGGTCGTCAGCGCTACATTGCCCGTGACATCTTTGGGGACACCATTGTCGAAGACTAGACGAAAGGTTGGAGAGAAACTCGCAAAACCAAGTGTCGGCGGAGCTGTTGCATTGTTACCAAAGGTACTAGGCGTGTGGATAAACTTAATTTCAAAACTGGATGGGAAATAGTCGCCATTTACCAAGGGCTCAGTAGGTGCAAAGATGGGAGCATGTATCACATATTGGTCGAAGGTGCCAAAGTTCGTAATTTCCACAAAATTTGACCCACCACCAGGCGACAATACTGCGTCGTATCCACCCGGTCCACCGATGGTAAGATTCAAGGCCGTGATCACGCTGTTGTATTTACCAATGTTAGAGGCGCCGTTAGTATCTGGAGCGACAGCAGGCGTGTAGGTTAAGGTGCCGTCCACTGATTGACCGAAGAATGTGGAAGTGGGTAGCTGGCTAGCTGTCACGAGTCCGCTAAAGTTAAAGAGCACGTCCGTAGCCATAGCCGGAGTGACCGCCATGCTTGCCCAGAGCAGCATACTCGCCATGACAGCAAGTTTTAGAAAACCCGAATTGCTACGATACATGGTACACCCCTCATAAAGAATGAATGGAACTTATTTTGATGATCTTTCTATAAGTTGGTCGACTCCTTCATATTCTTGAGGTGCAACATAGCACTGTAGGGATGGAG
>JABFSG010000078.1 GCA_013140715.1 Nitrospiraceae bacterium | reverse complement strand
CGCCGAAGGACCTGACAAATCGAGATGGGCCGTAAGAGAAGAAAAAGGTGCCAAGAGCCATTTCGCGGCGCGTGGCGGTCCGGCGCCTTCTTCCAACACCCCTACTCAACCGTACACAGCGACAGACCGGGCCGATCTGAAAAAGTACAATGTCCCTGTGACCCCAAACAATCTCGACAAGCTCCTCACTGCGCTCATGGAAAAGGGTGTTACGGTAACGTCGGATACGACCAGTTGGTACGTCAGCTTTCCGAGCAGCACAAAACTCACGCACTTCGGTATTCTGCGCTCGTTGACGATGGGAAACCAATCTACTTGCCTCCGCCGGGATCGCTTCTTGAAATGCTTGAGGAGCTTCTGTTGCTCACGCGCATCTCAGCTCAGGGGATCTGATGATTGCATTCCTGGAAAACTTAAAAGAACCTTCTTGGTTTCTTGCCGCCTGATTCAAGCAGCCGCCCAAAACAAATTCAAGATATCCCAGCTTCTGTTCCCACGGGATCGGCCCGTACGCCCACTGCTCATCCGAAGCGAGATTAGAGACATCCATCGGTTTCCCGACAGTCGGCACCTCTGCTCGTATGCCGGCTTGGTGCCCTCGGTGCATGCCTCGGCGGACAAGACTTGCTTGGGGCGGCTGACCAAACAAGGCTCCGCGTGGCCGCGCTGGGTTCTGCTGGAAATGTCAATCCACGCGATCTCTGGCGCCCCGCAATTTCGCGCGCTCTATTATCGCGTGGACAAGATGCATGGCGGCAATGTGGGGTGAGTGGCCGCCCGTGCGGCGCTGAAGACCATCTATGCCATGCCGACCACACAGGAGCCGTTCCGGACGATCCGGAGGGGGCAGCCGGTCAACGCCTAAACGGGGACTGACCGAGACGCCCCACAGCGTTTCAGAGCCGCAGAATGATTGCGCGACCGGCGTCCCATTTCATCCTGTGCTTCGAGCACGCATAGGTGCCTGACCCTGGTCCATCGAGACTCGCAGGGCCGGCCGCAACAGGAACAGCCTGGCCTCTTGACAGTCTTTTTCATAGGTATCCATGGTTTGTTCCCTGAACCGTGTGAATGGGGCTGATCAGCTGGCAGGCTACGACTGAGAGAGGAAAGGATGAAGTCTACTGCGTCCGCCAAATCAAGACCCGGTTCGACCCCCGGTCCGTAACCAGAAGGTATTGGCTAGAAACACTAACGGAGTTCGGGTTGTTCAGTCCGGTCGCCGTTACGTTGGATGTGCTAGAAGTGAAATTCGGCTGCCCTAGCACGCGATCGGCGGGAACACCGTTGCCGGTCGGCCAGGCATTCCAGACCATCACTCGGTTGTTGTAATAGTCGGCGACGAAGATCTGTGTACCGTTGGAACTCACGCTTGAAGTGCTGCTCGACTCGAAATTGTAGTTGGTGGTGCCAAAGACGTTCGACGTAAAATCGGCCTGGCCCAACACGACGTCAGCGCTGATACCGTTCGATGTCGGGAACGAATTGAACACGAGCACACGATTGCTATCCGTGTCGGACACAAGAATCCTCGTATCGTCGCTCCACACCCGAAGGGGCCCGCCAGTTGTGTTGCGCTGAGACCGGAAGTGGACCCGGTGAATGTCGATTGACCGAGTACTAAGACAGCATTCGGCTGATTGGCCGTGATGGGTAGGTTGTAAACGCTGACACGATTGCAAGCGTCATCGGCGACGAAAAGATGGGCGGCGGTAGCATGGACGTCACGCGCATTTCTCATATTATGATGAAAAGAAGAAAAGGGGACAGGCTACTTTTCTGACGTCTTCAACGGACGCCCTCGCCTCCTGAGCGTCGATTCTACTCCCCATGCTGCGACGATCGTCGCCTGCCACTCTTCAGTTCCAAACGGGTGCTGTCGATTCACATAGATGCGTAGCGTCGTAAGCTCATGATCGAACACCGGCTGACCGATCCATTGAAGCCACTCGTTCGGTGTGTCGATGGGAACGGATCACGGAGGTGCGGGAATCGTAGACTCGACCACGGCCAATCCATCGCGTGCGCGAATAATCCTACCCGAACAGGATTTCACTTCCAAAGCAAGAAAGTGGGGACATTCTGAATTCGCGGAACGTGGCGGGCTGGCGTTATTATCCGTCTCTTTCCGTCTCAAACCCCTCGCCGCACTCTGTCCATCACCTCGCCTTCCAGGATGATGGACAGGTCTCGAACTTTGGAATAAACTAGCCCCCGACAATAGTCTGACACCGAACTATCGTCAGTAAGGAGACCCTTCATGAAACGATTTCTTACGTTGATTGCCGTTGCCTTGCTGACCGGCGCGCCGGCTTTCGCCGACATGGATCTGGAACAGGAAAAACGCGACGCCGTCAAGCATGAAGCGGCAAAACGGGCCGAGGACGCGAAGCAGCGAGAAATACAGAGGATGAAAAGCGAGGCGGAGGCCAAGGCCAATGCCGCGATGAACAAACATATGATGGACGCGAAACGAAAGGCGCTGACACCTTCAAACAAGTGACCGGCAAATCTTTGAAGAAGATGGAGAACATGTCTGACGCCGAGGCCGAAGCCTTGGCTCGCGAGATGGAAAAGAAATACGATACGTGATCGAGGAGCGGCACTAGAGCAACCTTCCCACAATGAGAATGAGGAAGTAGCCAGAGTAGCCATATCTTTCGTCACCTCAGATACAAGTCTATTTCTTGCTTTCTGCCGCCGCTGCGACATACAATTTTCTCAGTTAAAACTGGAGGTGTGCATGCTGGCCGTGAAATTGGTGAAGCTCATCGAGAAGCACTCCGATCAACTTTCCCGCGAACTCAGCGAGAAGGTGTGGAACTCTCCCCGGTGCAGCGATCTGCACAAAGTCCCGGCAGACGAACTCCAAGCCCGCACCCGCGAGATCTACCGCAACCTGAGCGACTCGCTGCTGGAGAAGACCGAGGCCGAGCTAGAGCAACGTTACACAGAACTGGGCGCGCGCCGCGCCGAGCAGGGTGTGGCCTACAGCCACTTCCACTGGGCCCTCACCGCCACGAAGGAACACCTGCGTTCCTTCGTCCAACGCGAAGGTCTGTCCGACAGCGCCATGGATTTGCATGGGGAGCTGGAGCTGATGCACATGCTCGGCAAGTTCTTCGATCGTGCGTTGTACTACACCGCCGTCGGTTATGAACGTGAGCGCGAGCGCATCGGAGCGAAACAAAAGAGGCGCAAGGGAGATGAGCAGAAAAGATTCACGTAGCGTCTAGTGAGCACTCGCACCTTCCTCAACACCCACCGGCTCAGCTACAGTTCAGTCCATAATACACTCTCCCCTCGTGCTGCTGATTCCAGGCACTCCGACATCGTATCGTCCAACGCATATTTCCCTACCACCAGTCCCGCCCGCCGTTGATCAGACCGAGAGAAACCGATCCAGGTCTCGAAACCCAAGATTTTGCTATTTCCTTCATCCGGTGTCAGCCTGGGAACAACTGCGCATGAATACGGCAGCTTGACCAGGCAACCGCTCCGCGCGTAGCATGGGCGCTAGGCGTTTCAGCTACGCCGACTGTCCCATCCTTCGCGCTTCCCGGTCCTTCCTAACGCGACCGATTCTCCAGTCTCCGCCGCTCCAACGCCGACACCGCTCTGAGTCCTCTTCACGAGGCACGCAGGCCAGTCTGCACGAGGAACCAGTTCACCAATACGCTGATAGCCGAAAGGAGAATCCTCATGGCATTGCAGAGGCCCATTACAGACCGGATCTTCGATTTTCTCCAAACCTCCCCTGAAGGTGAGTTCGAGGCCTTGACCACTCGCTATCCTGAATTCACCGCGAGTGAATTCTATACCGAGCTGGGTCGCTTGAGCCGAAACGGGCAAGTAAAAATTACGCGGGGAGTAGGAAGCTTTACGATCAAACAAACAGCGACGTTCACGTGAGTATTGCCGGAGTTCGCCGATTCGGCCCGCCTAGCTCGACGGGCCAAAGAGGCACGAAAGATGCGCCGCCGTACAAGTTACGTTGCGAAATCTACACGATCGCATCGACCTGATGGGCACAGCCTGACCGAGGAAGTTTCAATTGGGCTTCCAAATACCTTGACGCTTAGGGTAAAGTTTTGCCATCACTCGGATAAGGAGAGGTGCCTATGACAACATCCACACAATCGAAAGCCGTCTCGCTGACAGGGGTTCTGGTCATAGCAATAACCGCCGCATTGCCTCTTTCGCCGGCATTTGGCGAGGGGGGTGCGCGGCGCGATGTGGTTCGTCATGCCGCCGAGTTTACGCGGGCAGAAAGTGCCGGACCTTCTTCGCTTTCTAAAAATGCGACGATTATGGATTGGGATGGGAAAGAGCTTCGCAAGGGCACAAACGGGTGGACCTGCATGCCAGACAATCCCAACACACCGGGCACGGACCCCATGTGCATGAACGAACCTTGGCTCAACTTCAAGGACGCATTGAAGAATAAGAAGAAGCCGACCTACACACAAGTCGGCATCGGCTATATGTTGCAAGGTGACACCCCGGTGAGCAATACGGATCCCTATGCCAAGGGGCCCAAACCGGGAGACGATTGGGTGGAAGGAGTCGGCGCACACATCATGGTTCTCGTACCTGACGTGGCTGCATTGAAAAATGTGTCGACCAATTCCAAAAACGGAGGACCATGGGTCATGTGGTCTGACACACCCTATGCTCACTTGATGATCCCGATCGATAGTTACCCACCTCAATAGATTGACGCCGGATAGATATTGGGAGAATGGATGGGCCGCCGGAAGAGGGACTGGCCTGCCGTGATGGAGAATGCCTTGTAACCGACGGTCTATGCAGCTCCGGTTCCTCATCGGCCTTGTGCTACCGGTCGTCAGTCTCGCCCTGCCCGCCTGGGCGGACTTTCAAGCCGGCATGGAGGCGAAAAACCGGGGAGACTTTGAAAAGGCATTGCGTGAGTGGCGACCGCTCGCCGAGCAGGGAGATGCACGCGCTCAGTTCTACTTCGGCTTACTGCATCAAAACGGAGACGGCATCCCTCAGAGCAACGAAAAGGCGCGCGAGTGGTATGAAAAATCTGCCGCTCAGGGAGAAGCCAACGCGCAGTTCTACCTGGGCCTGCTGTCTGCCTTCGGCCAGGGCGGACCTGTAGACTTGGTCCAGGCCTACATGTGGTACGGCCTGGCGGCAGAAAACGGGCATCCCCGCGCTACTCTCAACCGCAATGATCTCGCCAGGCAGATGAAGCCGGCGCAAATTGCCGAAGCACAAAAGCGCGCAAAAGAGTGGAAGACTCGGACAGGCCCCTAGGAGCCTGTCCGAGTAATACCATTCTGCTGCGGCAAACGATCTGCAGGCATCTGCATCGTTCTCGACCCGAAAAAAACCTCAACGTATTCCAGTGAATACGCCTCCGGTTTTTTCGAGCCTGTGGCCTTGCATCTACCAGCATCTCCTTCGCCTCGCAACGAAGGATTACTCGGACAGGCTCCTAGCCCAACATGCCCTTGTCGCGGCCATCAGCTCCGCCACAAAGCCATAGTCCCGCCAGTCAAATTAACCCACATTATTCATGACAATTCGTCGCGAAATCGCGCAGTCGCGTTACGAGACGGGCATACGGCGGCCAGGGGACTGGCTCCGCCGTCTGCGGCGGTGCCTGTCCCACTCTTCAGCTACGCTCTGTCTGCAGGTCATGCGACGAAGCTCATCGTTTTCACGACAAACCGGCATCAATAATGCGGGCTGGACCCGCCAGGCCCAAATAAGTACAATGCCCCGCTCTTCTTAATACGTCGAAAATAGAAAGCTCGCTCTATGGAAATTCTTGACCTTTTTGTCTGTACAATCGGGCTCGTATTTGGCGCAGTCTTGGTCTATGGCTTGAAACAGGATTGGCCCTGGATCACCGATCCACCGGAATGGATGTTTGCCATCTATCTTCCCACAATCGTAAAAATGGTATGGGGTCCAAAACATGTCCGTCGCGTTGCCTATGTGACGGCCTACGGCTATATCGTAATGAGTATTATTTGTCTCACGGGATCATTGCTCGATATGCTCTAACAGGATGCTGAAAAAGTCCGTCAGCATCGTTCTCGCGTCGCTCTGAGGCTCAACGTACCGCAGAGGGTACGCTTCGCCTCGTCGCTCGCTGCGGCCTTGCTGAACGGCCATTTTGAGCATCCTGCGAGTACATTCTCCTCTTGTCCCAAACGTGTCAACCACCGTAGTACTGCTATGCTGGAATGGTTTTCCCACAGCCGGCGAGAGAGGAAACGTGTTTCAAAACCATTGATCGTTCAATCATCCATCTGTTCGATCGCCCTTGCCCTCATCGGTACAACCATACTGGTGGCCTGCGGCAGCGGCAGCAGTCCAGCCTCGGACCCAACCTCGACCCTTGAGGAAACACGCGCACAGGACAGCCGAGCCTTCGTAGCCGACACGACCGCAACGACTTTCGCGGCAATGCCGGAGGCGGTCGGCGACGTGACCGACATGAGCACGACCAGTCGCTGGGCCGGCGTGTTGGACGGCGCCGGCTACCGAATCGAAGTGCCCGCCGCCTGGAACGGCAAGCTTGTGATGTATACGCATGGCTTCGCTGGGAACGGCAGCGTATTGAGTGTCGTAAACCCCTCCATTCGACGCTATCTGATCCAGAACGACTATGCCTGGGCGGCATCGAGTTACAGCAAGAACTACTACGATGTGCGCGCCGGCATCGAAGATACCAATGCGCTTGCGCTTCAATTCACCGCCATCGCCGCGCAAAACTTGCGTTCGCTCGCCGCACCGGCCAAAATCTACATCACTGGACATTCGATGGGTGGGCACATTGCGGCCGCGGCCATTGAAGACGAAACCATCGCCACAGCTCGAAATAAAGTGAGATACCACGGCGCCGTACCGATGTGCGGCAATGTCGGCGACGTCGAGCTGTTCAATCAGTTCGCCGCCATGCAAGTCGCGGCGCAAGCGTTGGCAGGGATTCCGAACTATCCGACCGCACAGTGGTCCGACGTGAGTGCCCTTGTAACCGACAGTCTGTTCCTAACCTTCCCCTCGGTGCCGACAGCCACCGGGGAAAAGTATCTGTCGGTGCTGAAGAATCTCACCGGTGGCACACGCCCGATGTTCGACCTCGGCATCGCCTTCGGCGGCAGCTTTCCATCGGCCTATGGGACCTTCAGCTCGGACGGCACGATCGCAGGCATCCTGAACAACAACGTACTTGACACCGAGGCTTTCACCTACAGCATCGATGGTGACATAGCAGGATCGACGGCGCTCAATGACTCAACACAGAAGTTGACCGCGGCAACTGACGCCAATCGCCTGCGGAGGGACGGCCTTCGCTGGATTCCCGTGATCAACGGCGAGTTCACAACCCCCGTGGTTTCGATCCACACGTTGGGGGACCTGTTCGTTCCATTCAGCATGGAACAGATCTATCGAAACCGGGTAACAGCCAAGGGCAACAGCGCCTGGCTGGTGCAACGAGCGATTCGCGGCGTCAGCCATTGCGATTTCACAATCGCCGAGCAGGTCAGCGCATTCGACGACATGATCAAGTGGGAACGTGATGGCATCAAGCCGCTGGGCGACGATGTCACGACACCGGCCACTGTCGCTACTGCGACATACGGCTGCCGGTTTACGAACAATGTGCTTGGGCCAGACGAAAGCGGAACGACTAATGTCTTGCGCCCGGCGACATTGGCGAATTCGATCCCTTGCCCTTGATCACCTCTTGAGACAGGTCCTGATAGAGAACCTGCGTCCGCCCCGAGAAACGAAAAGGGTATCGCCCCCTATTCGATCCCCATAAAGAATGGGCTTGCTACCTCCTACCGAGGCACTAAGCCCTGGTTCGAGTAAAGAACCCCGCCCTGCCGGGCGGGGCTTTTGTAAACCAAGAGGGAATTTATCTCCGCTTCGCTACAAGCTGCCATTCCTCCCCGCTCTTCCGAGCGGAGTATCCAGGCAGATCTTCAGGAACCTTTTTGTCGTCTACGCCTGCGGACCGCGAAGGTTTCGCAATCCACCGGCGCCAAGACCGACGAGTGCGATAAGACCGACACCGAACAGGATGGCGGATGACGGCAACGGTACTGCGGTCAAGCTTTGAAACGTCCCTCGAGCAGTAACCACATTCCCATCGTCATTCTGAAACATGAGACGCCATCTCGTCGCCGTGAGAGGTGATGAGGAAGATGAAAGGCTCGGTGGATTTTGCAGATCGGTATTGGGAAATAGACCTCCGCCTTCTCGGTCCAGTTGGAGGTCGAAACTGAACGGGGTATAGCCCTTGACCGGAGGGCCATCGGCTGCCGTGACCAGCTTCCACCGATCTCCCACCAGTCCACCGCCCAAGTTCGTATTCTGAAGAATCGTCACCGCGTTCGCTCCGAGAGCGAACGCCGAGGTGTAGCTGCCGATCGTCAGAGTCATCGCTTTCACTGCGCCGGGATAATTGCCGCCGACACCACCGGTCATAGTGTCGAATTGGAACGAGCCCGTCACAGGTAGGCCCAGACTCAACGGAGATGGCCCCAGCGGAGTTGAGAGCAATGCCCCGCTAATGGTACTGGCGCCTCCTGTAAAAGAAAACGTCACCAGAGCCGCATGAGCGGCGTTTCCGGAGAAGAGAAAAGAACACAGCGCGATCGCCGGCAGGTATAACCCTTTGATCGACAACTGCTTTTCGGTCTGCATATCGCCAATCCTCCATGAAGGTTGCACATGTGAACAACCTGTGGATAGAGCAAGTCCCACGCCACTGCCCGTCTCGGCTAACTCCTTGTGAAGTAACGAATGGCGAAAAATTGTCTGGGGGTACTTTTCGTACAACCTCTTTGAGGCCCGGCCAATTCTGAATCAAATTCACGATGACACAAATCGTGTCAGTGGATCGCGCGACATGGTGAGAACTTCGAGGAGAGAGCGGTGCAAGACATGGGTATTTACTCAGTACGATGTGAGGCGGAGGCGGATCTATTCCACAGTTCGAATCTCCTCTCAGCCATGCAGTAATTTTCCATTAAGCTTTTCGACTGGCCTGGGTTGATCTATAGTTGGTTTTTCTTCTATTGGAGGACAGATGAATCAGACAATACGTTATGTCGCGCTCGCGTTCGTAGCGCTATTCTCAGCCGAGGAAGCATCAGCGCTGGACACCCCCCTTTCACCGCTCTATATTGCAGGCAAGATTGGAGGTTCCGCGATGGCTGCAAGCGATATTGCCAACACCTCGCGAGGACCTGCGGGACAACTATCCCTGACAAAGACAGATTCTCACGACACAGTCATGCCGTTAGGAGCAGCGATCGGTTACAACTGGCGCAAACATGGGATGGCACTGCGCACGGAGTTCGAATTCCTCAACCGGGCGAACTTCGGTTACGACGTGAATCCCGTGTATATCAATGCAGCAACCCTGATAGGCCTTACCAGTAAAATAGGGAGTCAGACGCTGTTTACCAATATCTATTACGACTTTGTGAACACGACATCGTTTACACCTTTTGTCGGAGGGGGGATTGGAGCCGCCATCAATAAATCCACGACGACTCTGAACATAGTCGGTTCGCCGGTATTCGATACGTTCAAGGAAACTCACACGAGTTTTGCCTGGAACGTCGGCGCCGGCATCGCCGTCAACCTCACCGAGATTATGCTGTTGGAGCTGAGTTACCGCTACACAGACCTTGGAAGCGCGGTGTGGGCTAATGCAAGCGTAAGCGGGCTTGAGTTGACGACAACGAGTCTCCACGCGAACGAGTTGCTCTTCGCTGCTCGGTACCAGTTTTAACAATCTTCGCGACAAGCATTCAGATAGGAGCCTGTCCGGTTTTCTTGATACGGCAATGGAAAAGCAAGGATGCAAGGAGCACGCTTCGTAGAAACGCTGGAACTTGTCGTCTGTGCCATCGGCGTAGCCTATGGCTCGCTATTGCTATATGGAATCAAACAGAAATGGCGCTGGATCACCGATCCACCGGAATGGACCTCGGTGATCTACTTTCCCACCGTCGTCAAGATGGTA
Source organism: Nitrospiraceae bacterium (assembly GCA_013140715.1). Taxonomy (GTDB): domain Bacteria; phylum Nitrospirota; class Nitrospiria; order Nitrospirales; family Nitrospiraceae; genus Palsa-1315. The sequence continues at coordinate 31,780 of JABFSG010000078.1, read as the reverse complement.
TGGGGTCCCAAACATGTCCGTAGCTTTGCACTGATCACTGCCTACGGCTCCCTCGCGATGAGCCTGGTTTGCCTCACACAATCGTTCATCGGTTCGCTCTGATAAACTCCTCCGCGATGCGTGCAGAACGCCGGCCCAGCGAGGCTGACCGATATCGTCTCTCTCCCCACACAATGCGGCCATAAGACTGATCGATTGGGCAAGATAATTCTATGGCCTTGGCCGACCTTTCACACATAGAATAACTCGTGTTTCTGGCCAACATTGGACCGCTAAGCGCACGACTATCGGATGAAGACTGAAACACAAATGGAACAACCCCTGCGCCAGATTCCCTCGGGAATCTGGGTGTTGGGTTTTGTCAGTTTGCTGATGGATATCTCCTCGGAAATGATCCATAGCCTGCTGCCCCTGTTCATGGTCACAGTTCTGGGAACCGGCACTATCATGGTTGGCCTGGTCGAAGGACTCGCCGAGTCTCTGGCACTGATCGTCAAAGTCTTTTCCGGCACATTGAGCGACTATTGGGGCAAGCGAAAGGGCTTGGCCCTATTCGGCTACGCCTTGGGAGCCTTCACCAAACCACTCTTTGCAATCGCTTCCACTGTGGACCTTGTCCTGACTGCGCGCTTGCTGGACAGAGTCGGCAAGGGAGTGCGTGGCGCGCCACGGGACGCCCTGGTGGCGGACATCGCCCCTTCACATCTTCGTGGCGCCGCCTTCGGCTTGCGGCAGTCGCTCGATACGGTCGGCGCGTTCCTCGGCCCCCTGCTCGCAGTCGGATTGATGCTGCTCTGGTCCAATGACTTTCGGGCCGTCTTCTGGGTGGCCCTCGTACCGGGCTTGATGGCCGTAGGGCTCTTGACGTTCGGCATCCAGGAGCCTGCGCATCGGCAGACATCCACAGGCAGGAATCCCATTCAATGGGAAACGCTGACCCGCTTAGGGTCAACCTATTGGTGGGTGGTGGGCTTCGGAGCCATCTTTACGCTGGCTCGATTCAGCGAAGCCTTTTTGGTGCTTCGCGCCCAGCAGAGTGGAATTCCCATCGCCCTCGTTCCTCTCGTGATGGTCGCGATGAATGCGACCTACGCCTGCTCAGCCTATCCGTTCGGCAAGCTCTCCGATCGGATGAGTCACACCCGCCTGCTCACACTCGGTCTTCTGGTTCTGATAGCAGCCGATCTCGTCTTGGCGACGAACGATCACTGGAGCATTGTCTTAGTCGGTGTAGGACTCTGGGGCCTGCACCTAGGCATGACGCAAGGCTTGCTCGCTTCCATGGTCGCCAACACGGTGCCTGCCGATCTACGCGGGACGGCATATGGCTTCTTCAATTTAGCCAGCGGCGGGGCGATGTTGATTGCGAGCATCCTCGCCGGATTCCTGTGGGATCAGCTTGGCGCCCCATTCACTTTCTATGCGGGAGCCATGTTTTGCGGGATCGCTCTCACAGGGCTCATCCTGTACCAACTCAAGCACGCTGAATGAATGTGTGGCGCCCCCTGCCTCAACCCTGTGCTATTTCCCCTACCTCCACTGCGCGTGAATCTACCTCCCGATTGCTGAGCGACCTTCCGCTTAGCTCTCCCTCCAGTGTCCGTACTTGCCGAAGATTCGCGTTTCTGGTACCGTGATCTCGGTTATACTTCAAGTCCCAATCGCGGTTGCTGTTGGGGTGGGCATGAAACAGTTCGCGATTCTGCTGCTTTCTCTTTTCCTTCTTCCAAGTTGTGCCGGCTACGATAAACGCGCGGTTGTCGATTCACGCCCGACCGCGTCTAACCCTGCGGCTCAAGCACCGACGAATCTAGCAGGCGCCTTATCCAACTCATCGGCTCGCATTTTGAAACGAAAAATCGCGGTGGCCCGGTTTACCAACGAAGCCAAGGCCGGCTCGTCGAGCCTGTTTGGCGAAGCCTATAACCGCGACCCGAACTTCGATCGTTTGGGCAAGCAAGCCGCGGACATGCTGTCCACGGAACTCACCCGATCGGGAAAATTTATTGTGCTCGAACGTATCGACTTGAACAAGCTCGAAGCGGAAAGCGAGTTAATGGGCCTAAGCCGAGAGCAGTTTAAGCAAAGCATGGTTGGCGTTGATGCGTTGATATTCGGCTCCATAGCCGAATATGGCCGAAAAGACGTTGGGGAAGTGCAGATGTTCTCTCGATCTCGGCAACAGATCGCACATGCGAAGGTCAACGCCAGGATGGTGGATCCACGCACAGGCCACGCCTTTTTTAGCGACGACGGAGCCGGCGATGCGACACTCGAACAATCGACGATCCTCGGCCTCGGCGACCGTGCGACATTCGATTCCACATTGGGCGATAAGGCATTGTCCGCTGCGGTGGTGAATCTCCTCGACAAACTCATAAACAAGCTCTCCGACAAACCCTGGACGACCAGTATTCTCACCGTTGAAGGTGCCCATGTCATTGTCTCAGGCGGACAACGCCAGGGGTTGCGGGTAGGCGACCATCTGAAGGTCATGGCCCAGGGCAAAGTGATCAAGAGCTCGCAAACAGGATTCAATGTGCAACTCCCACACACCCAGGTCGGCGAGCTGGAAGTGCTGTCGTTCTTTGGCGATTCTGAAACCAGCGAGGGGTCCATTTGTCGCCTGATCAGTGGAGCGACACCGACGACGGACCACCTGATTCAGTTCTAGGCAGGAGGAGCAAGTCATGAGCAGGAACATTGTGCGCCCAGGTCTATCCCTTATCGGCGCCATACTCCTATCCGGGTGTGGGCTGCTCGCACCGCTCTTTGGCCCTGTTTCGCAGACCACTACGTCCAACGTTGATCAAAACAAGGATGAAGGGTACATTCGGTTTTCCAATATCGGCAGCCACGCTGAAATCTTTCTGGACGGCACGGCCATCGGCACCGGCGATGCCTACCGGTCTGGCGGGCAACTCGGCGTCACTCCTGGGACTCATGAGATCGAAATCCGTGAAGCAGGAATGACTCGATTGAAACAGAAAGTATTTATCGGTACCGGTTCTACGCGCACCATCGACGTCCGATGAAAACGCAATTCCTTTCCTCTCTCGTTCTAACGGCGCTGATACTCACCTCGATTGCCTGCGCTCCTCAGAAGAATTTCTACTGGGGATCGTACGAAGATAGTCTGTTCTCCCGGCAGCAACAGGCCGGAACAGGAGGTGAGGTTGAAGCCGCCGCCATGCTCATTTCAACAATCAACGAAGCACAGTCGAACGGCACGCAGAAAGTAGGCCCTGGCATCCACGCGGACTATGGCTATCTCCTGTTCAAGCAAGGCAAACCCGACGAAGCTATTATGGAATTGCAGAAAGAAGCCTCCTTGTATCCGGAATCGAAGCCCCTGATGGATACGATGATTACTCGCATTCAAGGACGGAAGGTCAAAGACAAAGAAAAGACGCCTGCACCATGAAACATGCCTCATTAGTGCTCGCAGCCGCTTCGCTCCTCCTGCTGTCAGCATGTATTACGCCGCCCCCTAAGCCCGACTACACAAAATTCTTCGACCATCAGCCGCGATCGATTCTGGTCGTTCCTCCAGCCAATAAAACGACGGCTGTGGATGCCCCAGCCGTATTCCTCACCACCGTAAGTGCCGCATTTGCCGAACGTGGTTACTACGTGTTTCCGGTCTTCCTCGTTCAGGCCATTCTTACCGATCTGGGAGCCACGGATGAAGGGGCCATCGCTGCTGTGCCACCGGATAAATTCAAGGAAGTCTTCGGAACAGATTCGATTCTCTACGTGACCATCACGGACTGGACTACTTCCTATATCGTATTGGCGTCCAATATTATCGTGGGGGCCGAATATCGGTTGGTAGAGGCCACCACCGGAGACGTCCTCTGGACACATAAAGAACGAGTCGTTCACGACAGCGGAGGCGGCGGAGGCGGGGGCGGACTCATCGGTGCCTTGGTTGTCGCAGCAGTAAATGCTGCCATTACGGCAACGACCGTGCAGTATCGCCCCATTGCCATTCAGGCGAATAACTTTGCCGCCAACCGATCGGGCTACGGACTCCCTGCAGGTCCATATCACCCTGAGTTTCAGAAGGACCGAGAACACTATAAATAATTATCTTGCTATCAGCCATTGAGCAGCACCTGGCAGAGAACTGCTGTACTCTCATTTCCTTCTAGATTTTGGTCTGTCCAGTTCATCGAGCAGGCGAAATTAGGATAAACCGGGCGACCTACCCCGTGCCCGGCCTTCACAGTTCACCCCTTATTTCCCATTCCAATTTCCCTCGCGCAATTGGTTACTCTCCGACAGATATTGCACGGTCGGCAGCAGACTGACCGAACCTAAACCGGCATCCACTAGGCACCGTGACAGCTGAGTGTTCGTTCAAAATGGCGAAAAAAAGGACTTGCAAAGAATAAGCATGATGGGTACGATTCGCGCCATGGAAGCTTGCCCGACGACATTGAGTTTCCGATGCTTCGACACAATGCAGAGAACTGGCAGAAAGGACTGCCCACCGCTCTCAAACAAGGGACCGCAGGTCATTACAACACAACCGGGAGGAGCTGCAATGAAACGATCCAGACCGAATACCGAACTGCCGCCGTCGACTCCACTCCGAAAGGCGGTTTTTAGCGATTCACTTCCTTTGGGCAAGCGCGTGCTTGGAAGCTTGGCCGTCTGCGCGGTGGCAATGCTATCGTCCTGGATCGCCACGCCGAATGCGGATGCTGTCGTCTCGAACGAGTACAAGTTCAAGCTTCCGTTGGGTCTGGAAGAGAGTGCCATGGTCATTACTCCCGATAATCCCATGACGACTCAAAAAGTCGAGTTAGGCCGGATCCTGTTCTTCGACAAACGGTTGTCGAACGACAATACGATCGCCTGTGCAAGCTGCCACCTGCCGCAATATGGATTTACAGACGGCCAACCGGTCTCCGCAGGCATCCGAGGCCAAAAGGGCGGCCGTAGCGCGCCTGCTTCCTTCAACCGGGTATTCAGCAGCGCCCAATTCTGGGACGGTCGGGCCGCCACATTGGAAGATCAATCGATCGGACCCTTTACCAACCCGATCGAGCATGGCTTTCCCAACTATGAAGTCATGATCACGAAGATGAAGAAGATCCAAGGCTACAAAACGCTCTTCCTCCAAACCTTCGGCGAAGATATCACGATCGGCAACGTGGGCAAGGCCATTGCCAGCTTTCAACGCACCGTCCTTTCCGGCAACAGCCCGGCAGACCGATTTGATCAGGGCGGGGAAGCGGAAGCCATTCCAGCCACGGCGCAACGCGGCCTCCTTCTGTTCCGGGACAAAGCCCGCTGCACAAAGTGCCATTCCGGGTTCAACTTCACCGACGAAAAATTCCACAATCTCGGCATCGGCTGGGACGAAAACAAAGTGGATCTCGGGCGATATATGGTGACCAAGAATGCCGAAGATATCGGCGCATTCAAGACCCCGACCCTGCGGGAGATCAGCCGTAGCGCACCCTATATGCATGACGGCCGCTTCAAAACGCTCGAGGAAGTCGTGAATTTCTACAATCAGGGCGGTGTGAAGAACCCACACCAGGATCCGTTGATCCTTCCGCTCGAATTGACGAAGGAAGAGAAGCAGGATCTTGTGCAGTTTCTTCGCACGCTGGCCGGCGAAGGCTGGAAGCATGTCACGCCGCCAAGCAGCTTTCCGCAATAACCGGTATTAGGCGGAGCATCGACCGATGGAGTCGATGCCCCGCCCCTCTCTCTGAAGATACGATGAGAGCTTTCTGGACGGCGGTCCAACCACAAGGTTGGGCCGCCGTTCTCGTCCATACTCCCACCATCGATCCCCATCAGTTACCCGATTGATCTTGGAGCTACCGATAGGTTCGACGTTCGATCGGAACGCCTGCATGCGGATACTTCGTGGTTCTTCTATTCCCGCGGATGGAAAAAGATCGAGTGGAGAAGAGAGGTTGTCACCGCCGGGACGAGAGTCCCGGCGGTGACAAGGAGTCTTAGCAGACCCCGGTCATCCTATGGTTGGAACTGATTCGCATTCAGGTAGGGTGTCAAGCACTGCCCATTGACCTGTGCCGCACGACCCGCGCTACCCACAGCCGTAATGGAAGGACCGAGGGGAATATTGATCGAGGGATGATCGAACGGAGCCTTCTCGCATTTTACCCGCTCGTCGGTGAGCGCGAGCATAAACGAGACCAGGGCATTCTTCTCCGTATCGGTCAGACCAAGCGGTCTGATCTGTGAGTCGGTATTCCTCCCAGGGAAATTGCCGCCCTGATTGTAGAAATCCACGACCTGCCGGAGGGTGAGAGCGCCGCCGTTGTGGAAATAGGGACCGCTCAGCTCTGCGTTCCGTAACGTGGGGACTTTGAACTTCGACAGGTTCTCCGGCTGCCGTCCCCCGTCTTCGAGATCGGGCCTGACGCCGTCGTTGGCAAATGATCTGTCCCCACCGATGTTGATGGAGGTGTTGGTGAACTCAGCCCCGCCGTGGCATTGATCGCAACGCCCATTGCCTTTAAATACCTGTCGTCCCAGGAGCTCTGTCGAGGTCAATGTCCCCTGTCCGCTGGCCCATTTGTCAAAACGGCTCTGATCGGGGATCAGGGTGCTTTCATACAACATGATGGAGAGTCCCCAGAAGAGCGAGAAGTTTTGCTCGATCTGGGTGTAGCCGTTTGGCAGCGGAATGTCCGTGGTGAATTTATCGTGGAAGGCTGCCCGAACCATGGCCCCGTAGGAGCCAGTGATACCTTTATTACCCGGACCCTTCGAATAGGCTCCCAGTACGCCGTCAGTCTTGTCGACGTATTGATTGCCAAGGGGGCTGAGACCGTTATTAATCATCTTTCTGCCCAAGTCTCCCCAATTCCGGCCCTTGCAAGACATTTCCACTTGATTATTGGCCGGACCCACTGCTTGTGACGCGGCACTAGCCGGAGAAATGATGACTGCTTGTTCAAAAAGCCCGCCTGGCCCATTAACCCAGATCTTAGCAGTGGAGGGAGCGCTCTGCGAAGGGTCAGAGAATGTGCCGAACGGACTGACTCCGTTAAAATCTCGGCTGGCTCGCCCATCCCAGAAACTGTCACGATTGAAGATCGCCATAATGGCGTTCGGCGCATTGCGACCGGTTGTTTGCAGACTTCCGTCGCCCGTGACTACACAGTTGTCTACTGCGCTTCCATAGTTAAGGCCGTGGAAATCTTGTGCCGGAACTCCCTGGGAGCCGACAATGTCGTCTTTCTGTAGCGCATTGAAGGGGAAGCTCGCTGCGGTGAATGTGGTGGTATCCACAACCCCATTGTGACCACCGGCAAGGGTACCCTTGTTAGTGCGATTATCTACCCCCGCATTATAATGGCAGGACGCACAGCCTTGGTTACCAGTGCCGCCGGTCTGTGTATCCCAGAACAGGGCCTTGCCAAGAATGATGGCCGCCTGCTTGTCCTTGACATAGGTGCTCAAGTCAGCTGGCAGAGGCACCTTGGCACTGCTCAACGGCTTTGCTCCATCGACGCCACCGCCCCCGCTGCCACTGTTTCCTCCGTCCTTGCCGTAGGAGTTCGTGCTCAGCACGACCCCGGTCGCCAAGATTCCGATGAGCAGGCCCATCGCGGAAAACCGTCTTGTGAAACTGATCGGCCGTGACCGTGCGGTACGGCTCAAATCATAAAGAAAATACATAATACCCTCCTACGGTGTGAATGTTGTTGAAACTGGCCTCTACCGATCACTCGATGCCCTGCTGACAAAGTTCACAAGGGTTTCTCCACTCTCCTGCATACCCTCGTACCATCCCAGAAACCCCTGCCAGTGAGAGCATCTCGATGCCACAAAAATTCAGCGGCATCAGAATCTCACCTCCTTCCAATCACACAAAAAATGTTTCCCCACTGCCCTATCCATCTGTTTGTGGTTACCACCCAAAAACGCCTGCCCCTTGGCATGACTCGTGCTGCTTCGTTTCAGAATCCTTTATTTCTAAAATATTCATAAACGGCAGATAAAATATTTCTAAAAAACGTAGCCAATCTATACGCCTGCATGAAGTTCGGTGCCTACACCACAGTGGAGGGGGGTAAGCCCTACGAAAGTAGGGTATGCGTAGAAATACAGGGCTGCCGAAACGCCTTGTCCTTCTGTTCTTACGGGAGGCAGACCGAACGAAACAATATTGTCGCCAAGCTATGTGCGGCGTGAACGCATCGCGGTTTTTCGGTTATCACACAAGCGTATTGAGCGCTGCTGAATCAGCCTGCTCGCAAAAGATGGTAAGGAATGTGGAGCGATCGTATCGGGCGGGAAAAGATCCTACGGATCTGATGAGACTTGGGGTCAGCTATTGCTCTTCGTCTTCACCATTGTGTATTTGAGGGTCGGACGAGAGAGCAGGAACAGCGGGTGTGCCGGGAGAACCAGGAGCAGCAACGTTCGATGTCCCGAACGCATGCACGAATTTCCATTCGGAATACCGTTGTTTTCTCGTAAAGGATATGTCTGCAGGCTGAAAATTGCCGGTCTTGATCGGTTCTTTTTCTGAGAGGCTATAGACTCCGACAATGCCGCCGTTCGGAAGTTTCACCAGTCCCCATTGTTTCTTCCCGGTGATCGGGTCGGCATAAATTTTTCGCAGGTGGCGAACGGTGCTGGGATACCGGGGATCCTGCAATAGATCCTCCAGGCGACGAGGATATTCCTTCTGAGGGCCTTTTGGATTCAAAAAGTATTGGCTAATGGCGGTTCTGAACTGGCCCCCGACAAACAGCAACTCTCGCTCCTTCTGACGGGCTTGCGCAAAGCTCCATACCACTCCGGCCAGGCCCAGCTGAACCCCGACGAGGGCGATCACAAGCAGGATCCCGATGTAGCTGAACCCTTCCTGCGATCCTAGCGACAAGCACCGACGCCGGTTGCCGCTCATCTTCCGCAGAGCCGATCCCCCCAGACCGTTACCATTCACTGTAGGAACTCCCTCCCGTATCGCTCCCCTCCGCTCCGCTTTTGACGTCGTAAACGCCTCCTTTCTCAGGATCGTCAGGCGGAATCACGCGCCAGCTCGTCGCCGTCTCAGTGAGCGGATCGATGGGAATCGCGCGGAGATATTTCTTAGTAGCCAGATCTTGGAGCTGGTCTGGATACCGTCCAGAGTCGCCGAAATACTTATCCAGAGCGTCCCGCATGATCCAAAGATTCTCCCTCATGACGACTTCTTTGGACCGTTGCACACTGGAGAAATATCGGGGCACGGCCAAGGTCAACAGCGTCGAGACGATGGCCAGGACCACCAGTAGCTCAATGAGTGTAAATCCTTCTGTGCCCTTTCGATCGACTGGCTTCATCGCAACATCACCCTTTACCACTTCGAATAGGAAATGCCGTTCAACCCGACACCCTTGTTGAGAGAATAGACATCGAAGACGTCGTTGCCGGAACTCGGCTCATCCGGCGGACTCTCGTAGCTCCTGAGTCCCCAGGTCTGCTCTGCCGGCACCGACTGATCCATGTGCAGCGGGTCCCGCGGCATCCGACGCAGATAGATCAGTCGCTTCTTCTTTTGACTCGTCTGATCGACGACCCCCTCTGTGAGATCCTTCAGTGTCTTGGGATATCCCGAATCCGTCGTGCCTTTGGCAATGCGCCCGGCATCGAAATCGCGCCGATGCGCATCGATGGCCTCACGGATCTGCAGCAGCGATTGTCGGAGTTCCTGCTCTTTGCTGCGCTGTGAAACCAAGCTAGCAAGGGGCATGGCAGCCGAAGCCAACACTCCGACGATAGCCACCGTCATGACCATCTCCACCAGCGTAAAACCTCGCTCGGATTTGCTCCCTAGGTTCATGGAGTCTGCCCCGCGTTTTCTGCTCCTTCAGCTGGGGCCGGCTGATTTAGAGCCGGACTCTCGGAGGGATCTTCCAGCACGCCTTTCTTCGTTCCTGCCGAGTCTGTAGAAGGAGTTGTTTCATTGCGAACCGGACTTTCAGAAGGACTTCCTGGAACCGTCTCCAGTATTGTCACAGGAGGAGCCTGGCCGGCGCCCTTACGGCGGGCACCTTTCCTCGTGCTGTCCACGTCTGAGGCTGGGATCGGCTCATTTCGAACTTGGCCCTCGGAAGGACTTCCTGAAACGGTCGCCCCCGTCGTCACAATTGCGGGCACGGATACGGCTGAGGCGCCCTTGGCATCCACAAGGGATTTGCGCTCGCTCTCACCCACCTTGATCGTCATGGGAATGCCCCGCGAGCTTTCAGTGCCATACAGAATTTCAGACGACCAGGCGCTGGGGCGCTTGCCATGCCGGATGACATGGGGTGTGATCGACAGCACAATCTCCTGTTTGGTCTTGTCGGTCTTCACAGACGTGAAGAGCCGCCCGAGGACCGGAATATTACTGAGTCCAGGCACCTTGCTGGCCGTCTCACGGTCTGCATCGCTGATCAGCCCTGCCAAGATCTGCGTTTCGCCGTCCCGCAATCGCAATACGGTAGAGGCAGCCCTCGTGCCGACCTGATAGGACAAGCTCGACCCGGACGTGACCTCTTTCACAATACTGCTCACTTCCAGGTTCAACTTCATGGACACTTCGTCGTCTCGATAGATCGTCGGCTCCACATCGAATTTCAGTCCGATATCGAGATACGTTACGCTGCCGGTGACCACGCTGCCGGTCCCGCCGATGATAGGTGTCACAGCGTTCGTAAAGACCGGAACACGGTCTCCGATATGAACCTTGGCCTTTTCATAATTCCTCGCTCTGATCTTCGGGCTGGAGAGGATATTGACATCGGAATCTTCCCGTTTGAGGTTAATCGTCGCACCGAGGCTCGAGATCGATGTGGTTTTGTCTCCGAACCGAATGCCACCAAGCGTATTCAGCGCCTGGGCCGCTCCGCCTGTGGCTGCGCCGGCTACTGTAGGAGCGAGCACATTGAGAGTGACCTGGCTCGGATACTTGATACCGAGCTCCTGCAGCTTCGAGCGAGTGATCTCTACGATATCCACTTCCATCATGACTTCCGCGTCCTCCAGATCGAGGGAGACGAGGAGCTTTTCGGCCATACGCACTACTTCAGGCGTATCCCGCATGACGAGCAATCGCGCATGCTCGTCGATGAACAGCGATTTAATGTCCAGCATGACCTTCAGCATGCTCATCGCCTGCTTCGGATCCGCATTCGTGAGGTGGAAAGACTTGACCATCTGCTCTTCATAGCGCCGCCGTTTGTCCGGCGTGTCGGGAAAAATCAGGACGATATTGTCGGCGAGGAGTTTTCGCTCTAGACCATGTTGGGCCAGCACCATGTCCAAGGCCGACTCGACCAGCATGTCCTTCACAAAAATATTCGTTTTGGCGTCGCTCTTCACATCTTTGTCGAGCACGAAATTGATGCCGCTGGTTCGCGAGAGCGCCTCGAACACCATACCCAGCGGAGACTCGCGGAACTGCAGCACTGAGATGCGATCGTCCTTCAAGCGCAGTCTCGGCTTGGCCGGTTCTGGCGGCGGGTTTTGCGAGAGGATATTATTCAGTAGCTGTTTCGCTTCGAAGTTATTCGGGTCCGTGCTTAAAATATGCGCCAGTTGCGTCTGAGCTTCTTTGAGGTCGTTATGACCGATCAGATCCTTGGCCATCCGGATCTCGAGCTGACTCAGCTCCGCATTCTTCGTCGACTCGAGGCCTGCCAACGCCTGCTGATTGGCCCTGTCCAGTTCCAGCGCGGATTGATAGAGCCGGCGGGCCTCCGTGAAATTAGAAGCCGCGCGGGCCGCATCCGCGTCCTGAATGAAACGCTGCGCCACATATTCTCGCTTCATACGCAGTTGAGTTTGCAAAAATGAACTATCCGGGTCCTTCCTCACCGCCTCCTCGATCTTGGCCAACCCGGCATCCAAACGTCCGGCATTGATGTCCGACATCCCCTCGTTGAAAAGATGGTTGGCGCTGCAGCCGGCCAGCGAAGCGGCGAGAAAGGCACAGCCGAGGATGCGTGTCCCGAGCGTTGCGCGAGTGAAGAGTGTCATGTTGCCAACCCCATGCTAATGGTTTGCTTACGATCCAACGGCAGGTAGGTCACAGTCAGTTGCCCTCCTTCTTCGCCGTCGATGGAATACAGGGTATCGAGGATTTGACCGACCTCGACGGTATACAGTCTGTTGTCCTTGGTCAGAAAATAGATCGTCTGCCCGGATGGTTGCCTCTGGACTCCCGCAAATTTGAACGGGAAAGGCGGTGTCGGGATTACGACGGGCGGCAGCGGCTCGATCGTAATCGGTTCGATCGGGGCGGCCTGAATCTCCTCGACGACCGCAGGGCTTAGCAGCGGGAGAGGAGGCATGGACACAGCATGAGACCCACCCCGTTTGAATTTACCCTTCGAGCGAGGCTCCTCTTGTTTGGAGGAGGTCGAAGGAGAAGAAGGCTGAGACGAGCCCTCTTGTCTCATACCCCCCGGAAACATATCGTAGACGTTATTCCTGGTCACCCGCTGATTCAGCTTTCCGAGATCGAGACCGAGATTCCCCTGAGGGCTCACCGCCTGGTTGCCGGCGAACCCGCTGGTAGCCTCGAGGAGCCCCGCCACAAGCAAAACGAGCATCACGTATTTCGGAGCGACGGAAACCATCAGCTGTCTCTCCTCATAAATAGCGTGAAGCTGACCGTGGTCTTGGCCTGAGCGCCACCCATCATATTTTTCTCGACATTCACCTTTTCGAGAGCCGCACTGGGAACCTCAGCCAACACAGTCCTCAAGAACTGCCGCACATTCGGGTAGGAGCCGACCAACGGCAACGACGCTTCATAGCGGATCAGGCGGCCGGTGTGGTCGTCGATCACATGGTAATTGCCTGCCTGTAGAACCAGGTGCTGCTTCTCAGCCAATTGATTGATCTTCCGCAGTGTTTCTGGCGCCTGATCGACAGGAGGGAAAATGGCATAGAAGTCCGAGAGTTGTTCGCTGGGAGTCCGGGGAGCCACGGTGGGAACACCCCCTGCTTTCCTGACATGCGACAGCGAGGACTCGAGCTCTTCAAGGATCTGCGCCTGTTCTGCCTCGAGGGTGAGGACAGCAGACAGGTAAAACATCGCTACAAACGCCAAAAGTCCCAGACCTACAGCGCCAGATACCCCGAGGCGTTGCACCCAGAGCCGCAAAGCCCAGCTCAGGTGACCCACTGACGGAAGGCTTGGCTTGGCCTTGGAAATCTCCATGCCCTTGATGCCAGAACCCCCCGGCCGCTGTTTCCAGAATCGACGAGCCCAGCCCAAGCGCTCCACTGGCGAAACGGCTGGTCCAGTTTTCCCGGAGCCTGCGACTCGAGCCACCAGGATCTCGATCCACTGGCTGGGCATACGCCGCAGAAAGCTGGCCTGCTTGGACTTCGGCGTAGAATGACCGACCGCCGTCCCCATTCCTGTCGATCGGAGAAAGCTACCGAAATTCATGATCGTACGTTCCATTCCGCTACGATTGAAAACCGCACAGGCTTATCGCGATCCTTATCTTCCCGCTGGTGACGGCTGAGGTACGCGTGACGGATGATGTCGAATTCCGCCAACTGCGTCACAAAGTCCATCAACACATCGAAATCGGCCGACCGGCCTTCAATCACCACTCGCTGCTCGCCTACGTCCGGATGAATAGCCATCAGGGCAATACGGTCGATATGTCTGCCCCCGACCTGTTCCACTGCGATGAAGAGCGGATCCCAGGGAATCGTAAGCTGTCCCAACACAGTCTGGGATTCCTTGATATCGGCGCGAAAGGTCTTCAGTTCCTCCGTCAACTTTTCCTTTCCCATCCGCTCCCGCCCCGTATGCTGCCTGGCTGCTTCGATCTTCTCCGCCACGAGAGCGGTTTCTTCTGCGAGGTACCAGTAGTAGGATCCGGTTATGACCACCAGCAGGAGACCGACAGCCAGCCAAACAGCCCCCTGGCTGGTCCACAGAACCGCCCGGTCGGTATAGTCGAGCCTTAAAGAATGCATGAGAGATAGCCCGCCTCCTCAACAGCCTTGGCGCCTCGGTCCAGCGTCCCGTTCCGGTAATTGTTGCGATCGTCCTCACAAAGAAATCTCAAGAGCGGTCCCATAGCCATTGAATGGGCCCCCGCATGGGGAGGCGCCAAGAGATACACGGCCCCGACCGGGACGGACTCCTCGCCGATCAATTGTTCTCGTGAAAGCCATAGGGACAACTCTGAAGCCCAGTCGTCCTGTATCCGCCAACGCCGCAGCGCGATCCAGCGGTTACGACCCACCAGAGCGCCGCACAACATGCCGTTCTCCACAGTCACAAACCACTGGGACTCCTCGCGAAAGTCCTGCTGCCATCGGTTAAACGATGCCATCAGCAATGGTTCCAAGCTGGTGAGCTTCAAATGGCTCGCCGTTGCCGCCAGGGTCAGGCGGCTCACGAGAGACTCGTCCAGCGCGCTGGCGACGTGGCACTCTCCAGGGTTGTCGAGGCTCATCCGGATCGCCCAGTTTTTGGCGACCGGTCCATGGGTTAAGGCGAAGTGGCGCCGCGCAAGCACCAGATGTTCCTTCTCGTTGCTTAAGTCGTTGCTCCAGGGCACCAAGACATAGCGAACAAAATGATTGGAGAGAACGATCCGGATCGATGCCCCTCGCCACTGGGGATTGGCTGCCAAGAGAGCTTCCAACGCTGCGGCAGCCGCCTCCCAGCCTGCAGAGCCCTCGGACGATGCCGACACCGGCACCGTAGTCGTCGTCATCGGTCCCGGGCGAAAACCGCGGGGCCGATGCGCCACCAGCAACCACTCTGGGCACATGAGGATGCTGAGCTGGTCAGCCAACAAAGGTAACACGGTTGATCTCCTCCAACGTGGTGATGCCTTGACGAACCAGATCCATCGCAGACTCCCGGAGAAAACGAGTACCGGTCGCCCGCGCCGTGTCCTTGATCTTGCGGATCGGTTCTTTGGCGACGATCTGCTCCCGAATCTCGTCGGTGAGCAGCAGCACCTCCGCGATGGCCCGGCGTCCTTTGTACCCGGTTCCATAACAGTCCTTGCAGCCACGCCCGGTTCGAAAGTTGAAGTTCGCCGCCTCCGCTTCGGTCAGCCGTGACGCGGCCAGAAGTTTGTTGTCGGGGCGGTAGGGATCGACGCAGTGGGAGCAGAGGACGCGCAAGAGACGTTGCGCAATGACCCCGTTCAAGGCCGAGACGAAATTATAGGGCTCCACTCCCATGTGGATGAATCGCCCGATGATGTCCAGCACGTTGTTGGCATGGACCGTCGCCAAGACCAGGTGCCCGGTCAATGCCGACTGGACGGCGATCTGAGCGGTTTCCGAATCCCGAATTTCTCCGACCATGATCTTATCCGGGTCGTGACGCAGGATCGAGCGCAGTCCGCGGGAAAAGGTCAGCCCCTTCTTTTCGTTGACGGGAATCTGCAGAATCCCCGGCAGCTGATACTCCACCGGATCTTCAATCGTAATGATTTTGTCCTGGCCCTGGTTCAGCTCGTTGAGCACGGCATAGAGAGAAGTCGTCTTCCCGCTTCCCGTGGGGCCTGTAACCAGCATCAAGCCGTAGGGTTCGGAAGCGAGTCCGCGGATCTGTGTCACCGTCTGCTCGTCGAAGCCGATCATATCCAGCCGAAGCCCCTGGCTCTGCTGCGACAACGACTGTTTATCCAGGATACGGATGACCGAGTCTTCTCCATGGATGCTGGGCATCACCGATACTCGAAAATCCACCGCGCGGCCGAGGACCGCCAGCTTGAACCGGCCGTCCTGGGGAATGCGCCGCTCAGAAATGTCCAGTTCCGACATGACCTTGATGCGGGAGATCGCTTGCTCGGCCATCTCCTTGCCTTCCACCACCTTTACTTTCAAGAGCACCCCGTCGATGCGATACTTGATCGTCAGATCCGACGTGCCCGCCTCAAGATGGATGTCGCTGGCGCCGAGCTTGAACGCATCGTAAATCGTCGAATGCACCAGCTTGACCACCGGGCTGGTTCCTTCGCTGATCGATTTGATCGACAGGTCCTCGATCGCCTCGGACACCCGGCGCCGCTCCGGGTCGAGCGCCATCACGTCGTCCATCGCACGGGCTCCCGCCTCGTACTTCGCGAACATCGAGAGCAACGCTACGCGATGGACCAAGACCCACAGGGCGGATTCCCTCAGCTGTTCATTCGCCCAGGCCTGTCTGGCCGGATCGAACGGGTCGCAGAATGCCACGCAGAGGAGGCCCTGCTCATCGCGGAACGGCAGACATTCGTGCGCCACTGTCTCGGGATAGGGAATCCGGCTAAAATCTGCTTCACAGGCTTGGAGAGATTTCTGGTCCAGCCAACGGTAGTGCAGGGTCGCCGCCAGTTTTGCGGCAAACTCATCGTGGCTCAGCTGAAACTGATCGTCCAACACCTCGATCAACCGCCGCTTCGCGCGAACGGCATCCGCCTTCGCGCGCGCCAACTCGCTCGGCGAAAATTTTTCCTGACCGGCGATCGCCTGTTCGGTGCGGCTCATTGGATACTCCCCGCCAGTTCAAACATGGGGAAATACATGAGAAGCACGATCGTCCCGATTACGAGACCGATAGCGGCCATCAGGGCCGGCTCGATCAGTTTCGTCAGCCAATCCAGCACACGCGCGATATCCTCATCGTAGAAGACCGCGATCCGTTCCATCATCTCCCCCATCTGCCCGGTCCTCTCTCCGACACGCAACATTCGATGAGCCACGGGGGTTGTCAATCCGTGCGACTCCATCGCCTGGGAAACCGGCTTTCCTTCACGGAGATCCCGCACAGCCGCTTGAAGCGGACCGCGCAAGGATAGGGGGAGAATACCGGAGACCATTTCAATAGCCGCCACGATCGGGATACCGCCCTTCACCAACATCCCCAAGGTGCGATAGAAACGTGCGAGATCGAATACCTGCAGCTTGCTCCCGATGGAGGGGATCGATCGAAGCTGGGAGGCGACTCTCGCTTTCACAGCGGGCAGCGTAAGTCCGTAAGCGGAGACGGCCCCCGCCAACGCGAGGCAGCCCATGACCAGGAGACCGTGCGCCTCCATCACTTTTCCCCACTCCAGCAATAGCTGCGACAACACCGGCAAGTCCTTGCCCGCGTCTTCATAGATACGGCTGAACTTGGGCACCACATACATCAGCAAGAACAGCATCACGAGTCCGCCGACGACGAGCAGCACGACCGGATAGATAGAGGCGCTCACGAGCTTTTTACGAACCAGATCCAGTTGTACCTGATAGGCGATGTAGCGGGAGAGGGCCTCGCGGAGATCGCCGGTTTTCTCGCTGGCGCGAACCGTCGCGACATAGAGCGCGGGAAAACTGGAGGGCAACTGTTCGACAGACGAAGAAAATGTGCGGCCCTCTCGCAATTTGGCGAGAATCTGTTCCAGCACCTGCTTCAAGTCCGGATGGCGCTCTTTTTCGCGAAGCGTCTCGAGGGCCTCCACCAACGAGAGGCCGGCTCCCAGCAGGGCGATCAGTTCTTGACTGAACAGGGTCAGCGGAAAGGTCGTCGGCCGCTTCAGATAGGCGGACAATCCGGCCCGTTTAGAACGGAGCGCCAACACCTCGTAGCCCAACCGCTCGACCTGACGGCGAGCGTCGTCGGCATCGATGGAGTCGACGTTCAGCTCCACCACCGTATCCAGCGACTGCATGGCCTTGACGTGGTACTGCATGACCCCCTACCAGTTCGTAACGTCTTCGTTATCGACCGTTCCACCCGGTTGCGCATCTTTGCCGAACGACCATAAATCGAACTCACTGTGCTCCCCGGGGAACTTATAGGAATAGGGCTTGCCCCATGGGTCCGTAGGAAGGGTTTTCTTCAAGTAGGGCCCTGCCCATTTGGCTTCATCGGCCGGTTTGGTCATGAGGGCAGCCAATCCCTGTTCCGTGGAGGGATAGTGACCGACATCCAAGCGATATTGATCGAGGGCTTGCTCCACCGCGTTCAATTGGGCACGGGCAGTCTTGGCCTCCGATTTCCCGATCTGTGAAAAATATCGAGGCCCGACAAACCCGGCAAGCAGGCCGATGATCACCATCACGACAAGCAATTCCAGCAGTGTGAACCCCCCCTCCGTCCTGCGTCGGTACGGGGGATGGTTGCGATGCGGCATAGTGATTCCCATGGTCGCTCCTTTACGTTAATGGTCCGGTTCTTCCTAATCGTCCCAGTACAATATCCAGTGGCATCAGTGGTCTGGTAATAAGCCGATAAGCGATAGTATGGGGGGTTCGTAAATCGCACAATCCCCTCTCTGGCGGGGCACGAACCCATCGTTCGAGGGACCGGGATAGACCCCAAAGGTAGGGGGGCAGGGCATGGCAAATGCCTGTGAATGGGGGGACTAGTTTCTAGTTGCGAGTTTTACGTTTCGAGTTATCGACTCGATAAGTAGAAGAAACTAGAAACCAACAACTAGAAACTAGAAACTTCTCTGCCGTTTCTAGCAATCCGGAGCACCGTCTGGGCGAGCTGCCTGGGATCCATCAGAGCCGGCATTGAAGACCACCGGTTGGTCACGTCGTTCCCGATCACGACAATCCCGGCATGTTGCGTTTTGTCTGCGTCGATAGCTGCGTCGAGGTCGTACAGGCCCAGTGTCCGGCGCAGACCGTCGATGTCCACGTCGTTTCCGGTCAGGAAATACCAGCCCTGAAATTGCCCGAAGCGAGCCGCATATTCTTTGAGCTTTGCAGGCCGGTCCACTGTCGGGTCCAGAGAGATCGAGAGCAGAACCAGATCGCGACCGATACGATCGCCCAACAACCCATGCATCCGCGCAAGATTCGCTGTGGTCGGGCTGCAGCTTTTCTCGCAGCCCGTATAGATGAAATTCACGAGGACCGTTTTGCCCTTGACCAGGTCGTCGTAGAAACGGACCTGTTTGTTTTCCTGCGTCAGCAGGAGGATGTTGGGAAGGGCGGAAGTCGTGGGACCGGGGGACACCTCTGGTTTCGCGCCGAGAGGATGGATCGACGCACAGGCGGAGACGGACCAGAGACCCACCCAGGCCGCGATGACCAGAATTCCCCGCAACCGGCACATGGCCGACAGGTTCACAATTGATTGCCTCTCTTGTCGTTATCGAAATCGCACTCAGGGAAACCGACACCTCGTCCGCTCACTCGGTCCAGGTCCCCTGCTGCATCGAAATAGATGCGCTGCTCTTCTTCCAGCTCCGTACAGTCCGGCACAACCCCGGAGACATCTGCATCGATCCTCGCCTCTCCATCGAGCGGGCTCGGTTGCCCGAGGGGCCTGGGGTCATGGAACCCCATCATTCTCATATCCTCATGCTCGACGTTATGACAGTGAAAGGAATAGGGGCCGGTAAAGGTGCGGAACCTCATCAAGATCT
The DNA here is from genome assembly GCA_013140715.1 of Nitrospiraceae bacterium. Classification (GTDB taxonomy): domain Bacteria; phylum Nitrospirota; class Nitrospiria; order Nitrospirales; family Nitrospiraceae; genus Palsa-1315. The sequence continues at coordinate 12,410 of JABFSG010000078.1, read as the reverse complement.
TGGCGACTTCTCCCCCGTGGAGCATGACCAAATCGCTGTTAAACGACCGTTCGAAGGGCGGAGTCTTTCCGTTAAGCGACTTGATCTGAAACCCCTCAAGATGCGTGTGGATCGGATGCCACCAGCCTCCTCCACCGTTTTCGAAGGTCCATTGTTCGGTCGCGCCAAGTTCGGGAACTGCATCTGCTCGTCGTGGATTGAAAAATCGGCCGTTGATCGTCCAGGCCCCGAGGGAACGATCGAATACGAAGGTCCGGACCGCGGCGACATCATGGTCCGGAATCGGTTCCCATCGATCTCGAATGACCGTGCCGTCGTCGACGATGACGTCGTTGGCCACCGGGGCTCCGGTGACGACAAACTTCATCAGAGGCGTGGGTTTCTTGGGGTCCACCCCATCCCCTTTTCGGCCGCTCGTTTGAAGCATGATGTTCTCAAGAAACAGTTCGTCTGGCGCATGGGTGAAATCGATGATCACGTCATGGCGCTGGCCCATGGCAAGCTCGAAGCTGTTCACGACACCGGCCCTGGGGAAGAGCCACGTGTCGGCCCCGAACACGAGGAACGGCTGGCCGTTGCTGAGCCGTAATTGATAGATCCGCGCATTCGAAGCGTTCAAGATTCGAAACCGGTACTTGCGCCGCTGCACTTGCAAGAACGGCTGCACCGTCCCGTTGACGGTGGAGACATCGCCCAGACGGCCGTTGTGGTCGAAAAAATCGTAGAAGAGCGTCCCATCGGCATTGAACCGTTGATCGGTCAGGGCCAGCCCGATATCGAAGCCTTGAAACGAATTTGGCAGCACTCGGTCCTCGATCAACTGCTCTTCCCGCTCGTCGAACATCAGATAAAATCCCGCCAGTCCCCGGCTCACGTTGAACCCTGTGATATCCATTGCATGGTCGTGGTACCAGAGGGTGGAAGGAGTCCAGGTCGGATCGAACGGACCGACAACACTGCTCGCGCGTCCATCAGGTTGGACCAGACGAGGATCGACGTTGGGCCAGTAATAGTCTCGCGCCTCTCCTGCCAAGACATAGAAGTCCGGAGCGCCGTCCGCATGGGCCGGGCCATGGGAGCCGTGAAGATGGACTGAGCTCTCGATATCGTGGCCGGTCGTATTGATGGGGACTCGATTTCTGGTGCGATGATTCTCGAACCGGGCCACCACCGGCTCACGGAAGCGCGTCAGAAATGTCGGCCCCGGCGTCCGTCCCGGACCTCCTGCATAGATATCGCGATAGGCAAAAATAGGTGTGTCGACCCCGGGAAAGAACGATTGGACTGTCTCCTCGATGGCAATGCGATATTCTTTTTCGTGGGTATGGCTGGAGAAGCGGTTCCAGTCCTGACAGGGGAAGCCCGGAACCCGGCCATCGAATTCCGGGGCGATACCGTGGGCCACGTCTTCGAACCTGCCGCGAGGAGCAGCGGGTCTTCCGCTCGGTCCTCCTGCCCGTGGGTACTGGCCCGGGGCCGGCGAAAGGGTGCCGCGCGGCCTGGACTGGGCAATCGACGGGATGAAGAGCGGTTGTGAAAATGGTTTGTAACCGAAGACCGCTCCGCTTTTGCTGGGCGAGGGGCTGCTCTTGGCCGATGCTTCCGACGGTCCGTTCAAGAGGGGAACCGGAGGCCGCCAATGGCCGAGTGTAAGCGCCCCTAGAGACGCAAGACCATACTTGAGCAGATGTCGTCTATCGAATGGATGGGACATGGTTATTCTCCGGAGTTTCGAGTTGCGAGTTTCGTTCGGTCGGAAAACGGGGACAGGCACCGCCGGAGACGGCGGAGCCAGTCCCCGACCGCGCCTCACGCTTCACCCCTTACCCCTTACGATCGCCCTTCACGGACAGGCGAGAGTGCTTCCGGATGTTCCGACTCTGAGACAGCTGACCCCGAAATCAGGAGTAACCAGACTGTTTCCATTCACTTCCAGTCGGTCGATCGACAGGTTCATCGGTCTATTGAAATTGTCGAGGAAAGAGTTCTGAACTGTAATCGGCTGTTCTCCGGCCTTCACAGTCGTGGTGTAGTAAAAATCCGTGACCCCGTGACTACCGTTGTAGCCGGCGACGACAAAGGTGGTGTCTGTGGTCGCATTGCCGATCAGGGTCACGCCTAAAAATGTGAACTCCGGGCTATTGAATCTCTGGTTTCCTTTACTGTCTATGATCACCGTCAGATCCCCTCGCACGATGATGGCCGAGCCACTGAATGTCGAGAAGGCATCCGGACCAATTTTAGTCCAGAGGCCTGGCTGCGTGACGTTGTAGCCACCCCTTGTCAGATCGTCAAACCCAAAAGCCACGCCGCTTGCCGCTGTGGCCTGATTCACATTGATGGTGAAGATCTGGCTGGCAGCCAGACTGCTGCTACTGTTGTCTTGCGCCCGCACGGTCACAGCATGCGGCCCGACCTGGCCTGCCGCCGCGGTCCAACTGATCACTCCCGTGCTGGGAACGATGGTCATCCCGGCTGGAACCGGCGCCACCAGGCTATAGGTGAGCGTATCGCCGTTCGCATCCGTGGCGTTTACGGTAGTGGTATAGAGCGTTTGCACAATCGCCGGCGGTAGCGCTGTTGGGGTAATGAAGGCTGGTGCGGCTGGCGCAACGGCCGCCGCCACTTTCACAGTGAAGGACTGGTTAGCGGCGAGGCTGCCGTCCGATGCCTGCACGGTCACTGAATAGTCGTTTGCCGCGGCTGGTGGTGTCCACGAGATCAGGCCCGTGGCCGGATCGATCGTCATGTCCAACAGGACTGGAGATACCAGGCTATAGGTCAGCGTATCGCCGTTCGCATCCGTGGCGTTCACGTCGTAGCTGTATGCCACGCCCTGAGTCCCTGTGAAGGTCGGTGTTGAGGTGATGACGGGGGGGGCGTTGGCTGTCACATGCGTCGCTGTCATGACTCCGTTCGCCAGCCGGCCCTCGACGGACAGTTTTGCATTGACGGCGATAGTACCGAGATTCACGCCAACGAACTCCGTGCTGGCCGTCGTGCGAACCCTGGTCGTTCCAATCAAGAAGTCGTCGGTCCCATCAACTTGCGTCTGAGTCACGGCCCCTTGCAGATTGAATTGATCGATACGATTAATAGCGAGCCCACGATTCTCCGGCTCGACCCTGCTGGCGGTGAGGGTCCTCGTCACGGGATCGAAGCTGTTGGAGTCTGTTCCTTTTATTTCCACGAAGAGCCCGTTCCAAGGAGTGACATTCGGATTCGGCATGTTGCTGAAGTCCGCCACTGCATAATTCACGATGAGGGCGCCGATCCGGAAGGTATTGAGCCCGGACTGATGCCCAGTCACAACCCCACGCACCTCTGGGGTTACAGCCCCAGGATCCTTCCTTTCAATGAAGGTCGCCTGGATCTCGCCGTTCGGTCCGATATACCCGTTCACCTCGACAGAGTCTTGCCCCGCCAAGAGGCTCAGGATGTTTTGCCCTGGAATGTTCTTGTCGATCAGCGTGGTGCTATCGATCAAGACCCTCTGTCCCATCACCACCAGGCTCAATCCATCAGCCGCGATTGATTGTACCAAGCCCTCCACTGCATCCTTCTGCAGCAACGTGTCGGCCAACCACTTGTTGCCGTTGAAAGAACCGGTGACCGTGACCGTCATCCCAAGTTTGAGGAGCTGACGGAGCTTGAGATCGTCCTGTCCACCAGCCTCGCCATCGACGATGAACGACGCTCCACTCGTGTCGAACTTCTTGCCGTCGACAAAGACGCTGCCGAAGCCTGTGACTGTCCCGGTGGCCGCCGCAGATCCACTGGTCGTCCCGCCGGTGCTGGTCGTGGTCCCGCCACCACCACTTCCACAGCCGCCCAACAGTCCGAGCAGCCCCACCGCACCGAGCAAATTGAACAACATTGATCGCCGTTGCATGAAAAGACCCTTTCGCTCAAAGGGGGACAGGCACCGCCGCAGACAGCGGAGCCAGCCCCTCGGGATTCGAAGCGCCGAACACTTCAGTCTTTAGCCTTCTGCCTCTCGCGTTTAACGTTTCACGTTTAACGTTTCACGAGTCACAGGTCGTTCTGCCTCGGAATGGGGAGGCGCCGCCAACCGTGCCGTTCTAACGTCCAGATAGGCCAGAAGATCTCCCACATCCGCCTCCGACAGACCGAGATTAGGCATCATGACACCGGGGAACTTGGCTGAAAGCGCCACGGCGGTCGGATCTTTCTGCGCGCGCATCACATTGGGCGCTTGAAGAAATTTGAGGAGCCAGGGCCGCTCTCGACGAGCCGTCACACCCTGGAGGTCCGGCCCGACAAAGTCTCCCTGTCCGATGCTGTGACAGGAAGCACAGGCCTTGATGAAGAGGGCTTGCCCCGGCTGATTCACGTAGGGCACCGGCGACATCCCGGCATAGGCCGTGCCAGGCATGTTGTTTTTCTTTGCCCTGAAGGCCGGATCCATATTGAGCATCACCAAAGCGAGCTTCCCCGTATCCTCGAACAAAGAGGTACGTTCCCAGTCGCCGGTCGCGCCGTTTCCCGCCATCGCGCCGTTGCTATGGTCCGACAGGCCCTTGCCCCGATCTCCGAGCTTGTGACGAACGATCGCGATGTCTTCCGGCTTGCCGGTCAAAAACAACCAGCCAGGTCCAGCGTGAAAGGCCTTGGCATGTTGCTTCAGCACGTCCGGCGTGTCGTGCACAGGATCGAGCGAAATCGAGTAGAGGAAAATGTCGCGCCCGACATGGTCGCCCAAAGCCTGTTGCACCTGCGCCATACGGGCCGTCACGAGGGGACAGACTTCTTTGCAGCCGGCATAGATAAAGTTGATCAGGACGATCTTGTCCTTGATCAAGTCGTCGTAGAGCTTGACTGTCTGCCCGTCCTGAGTCACCAGCGGCACGTTCGGAAAATAAGAACCATCCCAGGTCCCGGCGGACGCGGAAGTGGCGGCGAGCGCTGCGCAGAAAACCCACAGAAGCAGCGCGCAGAGCGTGAGGCGTGGAGCCTCAGACGTGAAACGTGAAACGTGAAGCGTGAAACGCGAAACCTCAGATGTGAAGCGTGAGACGTGAGGCGTGAGGCGCTGGGGAGTTTCGAGTTTCATGTTTCGAGTCTCTAGTTGTGCAAGGGACAGGCTCCGCCGTTTCGGCGGTGCCTGTCCCAGTCCTTCTCCTCAGACGGGGACAGGCACCTGCCAGAGGCAGGAGCCTGTCCCCTCACTATTTGCCACTTACTACTCCTACGCCGATACCTTCACATAGAAGGCCTGCTCCGCCGTCAGACCGGCGGTATCGCTTGCCCGGACCCTGATTCGGATGCTTCCTGCCTGCGTCGGTGTCCAACTGACGACGCCGGTTGTCGCGTTGACCGAGAAGTTATTGGGATTGCCGAGCCCACTGCCACGGTAGGTAATCGCATCCCCGTTGGGATCCGTGGCATGCACCCTATAGTTGTAGGGCACGCCCACCTTTCCCGTCGTAGACGGCCGCGAGTCGATGACCGGCGCAGCATTGGCCGTCACAGACACGTTGAACGACTGGCTGGCAAACAGACCGCTTGGATCCGTCGCTCGGACCGTCACAGAGAAGGACCCGTTGGCTGTGGGTGTCCAAGCGATCAAACCAGTGGACTGGTTGATCGACATGCCGGCCGGGATCGGCGCCACCAAGCTATAGACCAACGTGTCGCCGTTGGCGTCCGTCGCATCTACATCGTAACGGTATGCTGTGCCCACCTTCCCCGTCAGGATCGGCGTCGAAGTGATGACCGGCGTGACCGCAATCTGCGCCACCACGACCGTGAAGGACTGAGTCGCGAACAGAGATTTCGGATCCGCCGCCCGCACCGTCACCTGGTTGGGTCCCATCTGTGCCGCTGTCGGCGTCCAAGAGACCTGCCCTGTGGCAGCGTTGATGGCCATCCCCACCGGCGCAAAGTCCAGACTGTAGGCCAAGACATCGCCATTGGCGTCCGAAGCCTGTACCTGGTAACTGTAGGCTTCGTTCACCGTCGCAGCCAGAATCGGCGTTGAATTGATGACCGGCGCGGCAGAGACCGTCACCTGGTTCCCCAATGGATTGCCCTCCGCCAGCACATCCGGCGTCATATAGGTACAACCGTCCGGTGTCGGCAGCGGTGTCGGAATAATGTCCACGTGGACGTTCGAGGAGTTTGGGTTGTCCTTATCCGTCAGGATCTGATAGCGCAGCAACATGGCAAAGTCTTCGTGCACCGTGTTGTGGCAATGGTTCACATAGGCCCCGCCATATTCACCGAAGCGCACCTGGAACTTCACCGAGCCGCTGGGATGCAGCCGCCATACGTCCTTGCGCACCAGATTCTCTTGAGCAATGATGGGCGTGTTGCGTTCCATCGTCACGCCCTCTTCAAAGTGGAGATGGATCGGATGGTCCCAGCCTCCTCCTCCGTTCTGATAGGTCCAATGTTCGACCTCGCCCGGTTTCGGGATCAAGAGCGAGATGCGATTTCCGTTCGCGCTATGCGCCGTCTCCCCGTTGACCTTGATGGTCCAGGGGAAGGAGGGGGCCACCTCCGGCTCCTGGCACTCGGGAATGCACTGACCTGTGATGAGATCCCGCGAATCTCCCGAGCCTGATCGTCCGAAGTCGACATGCCGTTCGCGCACCGGCGCCACGATGGGAATCTGGTCGGTTAAAATCTGCGGCACACGGCTCTGGTCTTGGTCGCTGGCGCGATGGATGTGGCCCGGCACGTCCACACTCTCCACCTCGGATACGATCCGGAATTCCATGATCGCCCCGACAGCCGTGTCCGGTGAATCCTGCGCCAGCGCCCTCGCCAAAGACAGGGCTCCATCCGGCTTTCTCCCGTCGGTCTGTTGCAACAGATTCACCAAATGCACCTTGTCGCCTGGCCGGAATCGTGAGAAATCCACGACGATGTCGTACCGTTCCGCCGTGCCCTGCTGGTCCAGTTGGGTCAGCGTGATCGGATTGACGACGAAGTTGCCGTCGTTGCCGATGAATTGGAACGGCACAGCGTTCCCGTTCTGGTCTGCCAAGCACAATTGAATGAACCGTGACATCGATCCATCGATGAGCCTCATGCGATACTTCCTCGGCAGGATCTCCATGTAGGGTTTCCACGCATGGTTCACGAGCAGACGATCTCCCACGAACCCATCGGTCGTGAAGATGTCGAAGAAATACTGTCCATCCAGGTCGGTCGCCGCGTCTGAGATAAAGATATTCAGGTCGAAGTCGATGTTCCCCCAATCCAGAAGAAAGCCGCTGGGGAGCCGGTGGTTCACCCCGTCGTCGATGACTTCGTTGCCTCGGTCCGGTCCACTGTAATAGTTCATCATCGCGGCGCTGCCCTTGTAGACATTCTCCGAGGTGAAGAAGAACCGGTGGTCGTGGAACCAGAGGGTCCCCTGCAGCTCGCGCCAATCGCCCGGCACCTGGACCAAGCCACCATGGCCATCCGGCCCAGAGGCGCGTTTTTCAGTGGCGTCTCGATTGGTCATGTCGTGCCGCGCCAGACAGGTCCCCCAATGGTAATCGTAGAAGGTCCCTGGGAAGTGATAGGCGTTGGAGGCGCCGTCGCTCTCCGCCCCGTTGTGGGCATTGTGGAAATGGGTGGAAAACTCATTCCGCCCGAACCCACCGTTCTTGGTCCGATCCGCCGGCACGTTGTTAAAGAACCGCATGACCATCGGTTCCCCATAGCGCCCCTTCAAGAGGGGAATCGGCGCATGCCCCTTCTGCCCCCATCCCTCGAAATGATACATGGGCCAGACCTTGTTCGCGGCCTGATCCGGCCAGGCAGGGTGAAACTTGGTCCCAGTTGCGCATTCCCCCATCGCGAGGACATAGCCCACTTGTGGGAAAAACTCTTTCCAGCGTTGATGGCCGAACCATTCGCCCGGCGGACGGCCTTCCATCGGCCCCCGCTTGGTGATGGGATTGATAAAGGGATTCGCCGCCGTATTGCCAGCCTGGTGCGCGCTGAAGTCCGTGTGGTAGGAAAGCCGTTTCGCCGCCGGTTGAGCCTCCGGCGTGACGCCGGCCGGCCAGATGGCGTCCCACTCGCCGTTCGGCTGCACAAGCTTCGTCAGGGGAGTCGGCGGCACATAGTCGAGGCGCTTAAAGGACTGCGTAAAGGGCACCGCGCCATTCAGCGGTGTCGCCGGGACACCTGTTGCACCCTGAGCAAAGGCACTATTGGCAAAGGGGCTCAAGCCGTTCTTACAGATCAGCAGCCCTGCGGCGGTAAAGAGGCCCCACTTGTTCAGATCGCGCCTGGTAATCTGGCCCTGGGAGAGGGCCTTGACGATCTCCGCGCGATTGTCCCTCGCATTCTGAGCTTCACGCACACGTCTCTTCGATGCATCGGGCGGTAAATACGCAGACATAAAAACCCTCCTCCCATCTATTCAGACGATATCTACCCATCCGGCCACAGAAGGTCATCGCCATGAGGTTTAGAAATGGAACCTGTTACTCCCTGCCTCTCTCGGTCTATCCGGCCTCTCTCGGTCTATCCGGCCTAATCTCGTGAATGTCCTGTATCTTGTCTATGTAGTTGCTTTCGCTCCGAGAACCAAACAAACCGGAGAAACCAGGCTGACTCCGGCCGGCCATCCGATCAAATATCGCTCAAATAAATACTAAAGGATACCTAAATCTTTTTTAAACATTCCCTAAATACCGACGCCCCAACTTAAAACAGAGGGGTGATCGATACCTATTCCACACTAGTATGGATTCCCCCTACCAACTGGGGGTTGACAACGGCTGCAAGCAATACAGATCTGCTTGCGAGCGACTTCCGGTGGCAGGTTTCTAGCCGAAAATTTTAGATTTCAGAATGTAACCGCTCAGGTGGATAGGCTGAAGGGGGATCAGACTGAAGGCTCATGGGAGAGGATCAAAGGGGTAGAGGGGTAGAGAGATAAAGGGATAGAGCAGGAATAAACTGTTTACTCTCTGCCTTGCGTTCGGCCTTCAGTCTTCAGCCTAACTGCCTCAACCGTTCCCTCGAAACTCGAAACTTCCCTTCGAAATACGCTTCACGTTTCACGGCACTGAAGCGCAGCCGTCAAACCGGGACAGGCACCACCGCAGACGGCAGAGCCTGTCCCCTTCTCACAATCCCCCATAAAAAAGCGGGGCCACGTTTCCGTGGCCCCGCTCTACTTCTGTTTCGCTTCTCAAACTGGGACAGGCTCCGCTGTCTGCAGCGGAGCCTGTCCCTAAGCCCTACGGCGCTACCGTCACGTTGAAGGTCCTGGTCGCGCTCGCACCGAGCGCATCGGTCACCCGGATGCTGAACGTCCTGGCACCCACCTGACCGACAATCGGTGTCCATGTGACCCGACCGGTTGTCGTGTTGATGCTCATCACGCCCGCCGGTGGAATCGACCCGGTCGGCCCTGCAATCAGAGAGAAGATCAGGGTGTCGTTGGGAAGATTCGGATCGGTCGCGAAGGGTTGATAGGCATAGAGTATCCCAACCTTGGCAGTTGCAGGAGCCGGCACGTTCACAAAGGACGGGGCTCCATTCACGCTGATGACAAAGGCCTGTTTATCGTAGAGACCGCCCGCATCCGTCACCGTGACGGTCACACCCTGCGCCGGCGCTTGAGCCTGCGAGGGGGTCCAGGTGATCAACCCGGTTGCGCTGATGGCCATTCCGGCCGGTGGCGAACCGCTCAGCGTATAGATCAGCCCTGGTGCATCGTCCGTCGCAATGACCTGATACGAATAGGGGAATGTCGCCCTCGCAGTCAGAACCGGAGCGGATGTAATCGTCGGTGGCAAGTTCGTAGCCGGCACATCGACGACAGGAGTGATGGGAAACGGAGGAGGATTCACCGGTGGCCAGGCCAGGCGCGTCGTATTGCCGTTGGCTTTGCCGGTCGCATCCACATAAGAGAGGATACGGTCCGCTATCCTTGGGAGAGATGTCTGCGTGTAGACTGGATCGGTAAATGCACCGAGCGGTATAGCCGCTTGTGTGCGCGGGTCCAAAATCTCAAATGGGAAGGGGTCAAGTGGTTGTGGCGTGTTCCCGCAGACTCCCTCAGGGAAACAGCCGCCAGGGCTCAGCCGCCGGTCTAGGTTCCAGGGAATACCGGAGAACATGATGGGGCTCGCAACCCCGTCTAGGTTAATCTCAAAGAAATTTGGTATGTCGATCCCCCCAAGGCCCATCCCGAAAGGGAAGAGATATTGACCATGGGTCGCTTCATTGCCGTTGATATCAATTGTCTTGAGTAATCTCGGGCCAGGCGCAGCGCCATCTACCCCACCGACAAACAGATCGTTCATCTCATGGCCCGTGCGTCCCTGGATTTCATGCGGAATCGGACTTAGGACGCCGAACATACCACCTGTGTTGGTATCGCTCGCATTGTTGTTGCACGGTATGATGCCGTTCTTGTGAATCCGTACATCAGCGATGAGGTGGGCGCAGGGATTGAGCCTGGGCTTGGCTCCGGCAAGAAAATCTATGTCGTGGCGGATCCTGAAGATTTGGGTAAGGCCGGCTATGCCTTGCCCGCCGCAGGTACCTACTCCGCCCGCAAGATCACAGCCCAGGATTGAGCTCCAGGGAAGTTCATGCTTCTGGTTGGTCGTCGGGTCGTAATGTATGGTCCAGAATAGGACATCCTCCGGCGCCAACGTGGCAAAGCCGATGTTCAAACTCCGCACCCGCTCATTCTGGAAGCCGGGCATGTCGATAAAGACTTCGTCCAGGAAGAGGTAGTCCGGCTGGTCCGGCAGGTTCTTCGTGGTAAGCCCCGCCGCAACCATGGTCGAGTGCGAAGACAGAAACCTCACTCCATTGATCCTCTCGAAGTTGCCCTCCGCCATCACAGTGTCGCCCAGCATGATGGGAGCGAAGCGCCGAGAGTCATCGACAGGCTTGCCGGCGTTGACCGTACGATTGGTCGTGGGGCAAAGCTGGTCGCCAGTGCCGTCTGCCGCAGCGACCGTCGCGATGGTTTCCACCACATTCCCATTCCCGTTCAGATCCAGCACATCGACAAAGCTGCGCGACGTCCGGCTCGGAATGCAGAGGGGGAATCCGGTCACAAATACGTTGGTGTAGTTGTCCCCGTCGAGTGTAAACCGTGGATCGGCGCTGCAGTTGCTCTGGCCTGCCACACAACCGGGGCCGAACTGGAGCGTATGACGGCTGTCAGGATCGTTGATCCTGACCATCACGCCGGTCAACGGATCGTTCAGAATCCCGTTCATCCTGAAGAAACCGTTGTTGTAGTCGATATAGTTCACCGTGCCTTGGATCGCTTCAATCCCCTTCTGGATGAACACGTCGCCCGCGATGACGTTGCCATTGCTCGTACGGTTGGCATGGATGAGGGCATAGCCAGGCTGGCCGCTGGTGTTGCAGAAGGGGCTGTCTGCCCTTCCGAGGCCGCTCTGTCCCAATGCAGGGCAGAGACCAGGGGCTTGTATCATGAACTCTTGCAGGGTCTGGCGATTGGCAGGCAGATCCATCAGAAGATTTTTCGGAATGATCACCTTCTGCCCACCCACCTCGATGACGCCGCCTGACCAGTGGTCGGCAATATTATCGACCGTGATGCGGTCGATCACACCATCGAGGATGACCGAGGTCGCGGTCTGCGCCTTCGCTTCGCCCGGAGCTCCCAGGAGACCTCCGAGCCCGAACAGCGCCAGCGCGACGCCGGCGACTTTCGGAGAGAGACAGGAATTGCGTTGCTGCTTCATGATGCCGCTCCTTTATAATGAATGTGAAAGCTGACACGTGACTCTGACAATGACTCTCTCCGAATCGATGCGCTCGATGAACGTTTCGAGTTTCCGGTTGCGAGTTCTCTTTTCATCTGCAATCGCTCCGCCCGCTTACCACTACCTACTTACTACTCGCTATCCTCCACTTCCTACTCACCACTTGCCACGCGGCAGACGAGGATGCCGGGCTTGCAAGATTGTGGCTTCTCGCAGCCATCGGCGCTGCGTGGACATTTCCGTTCAGTGGTTCCGCGGTTGACGCTGGTTGTGTAATCCGCTTCGATAGATTGAGACAGGGTTGGCGCACTGGCCAGGGCCGCGCCTGTCGATCCCAAACCCAGGAATCCGCCGAGCCCACAGAGGGCCAGCGCCATACAGGCTACTCTGGAAGAGAAACAGGAGTTGCGTTGCTGCTTCATGGTGACGCTCCTTTTATTATGAGGTGTGTGCATACGATGAATGGAATATCTGCGATGTGATGCCGGCCATGGCAGTTTCGAGTTTCTGGTTTCGAGTTTCATGCTGCACATCGTCTCGAAAACTCGACACTCGCAACTCGAAACTCGCAACGTGAAATTTACAACCCCAGATTGAGCATCCTGCCATGAGTGCTCCGATTCGCCCAGTTTTGAGTGAATTTCTACGCAATTACCCCTCTACCCCTAACTCCTACCC
>JABFSG010000016.1 GCA_013140715.1 Nitrospiraceae bacterium | reverse complement strand
GTGAGGGTCACGGTATTGTCCTTCATCGTGACGGTGGTGGTCGTTTGATTCATCAGGGTGGGCACGGCATGGTGATCGTGTCCGCCGTCGGCCAGGGCCGGCGCTGCCAGACAGAGGCTCATGAGCAACATGAAGAAAGCCTGACGCATACTACCTCCTAGGAAGAAAAATCGCTTACACGCGATTGGCCTGGGGAATGAGATGTGTTGATCTGGTCTATCTGGTCTGTTCGGTTGACTATACCAGAGTAACCGGACAGGCCCGATAACGAGCTGCATGCAGCGGAAGACCGTTCTGGAGTCTGCCGGTGCTGCCGGTGCGTTGCACTGCCGGCAGCACCGAGCTCATGCTGTGCCCTACTTGCTCTTCTTCTTTCCTTCCGGTTTCTGCGCCGCCATTTCGGCATGCGCCAGCGATTCCTCCGCATGTTTCAGAGATTCCTTGGCATGCTCAAGCGCTTCCTTGGCGTGGGAATCGGCGCTTCCTTTTATTGCTTCCTCCAGATGGGTGATGGCCTCCTTCTCGTGCTGAATGCCCTCCTTGGCATGTTTGATCACCTCCTGGACATGTTCATGACCTTTCCCCGCCAACGAGACCGCCGGCTGCAGGCTCAGACCCAGGCCGAGTACCGCCACTGCCATAACCGTCATCAATACTTGCTTCATTGGACATTCCTCCTTAATACGTAACAATTGTGAATGGGCCGATACGAACTGTCCGAGCTAATCCAAAGGGAGAGACCGAGTCTAACTATTTTGTACTCCTCGTCGGGGGACCTGTCTACCGATATCTGCTCACGGGTGCTACAGTTTTTGTCACGATTCAGGTAGATAGGCTGAAGGCTTTTAGTCTTCAGCCTAAACATCTGACTAGTTACCAGCCAGACCGCGTGCTTCAGTACCGAAACGTCCAAGCCAGTTTCGCACTCAGTTCAGAAACTTTGGAGTGCCAGCCGTGTTCGGTGTCGGCGTTGTGATTGAAGACGAGAAACACGTCGCTGCCGGGTTGCACGGCCCACCGCATCCGACTGTTCATGCCGAATTCGTTCGAGACGTTGTCGTATTGCCCCACCAGATTCCAACTGAGGTTTCGCGTGAAAGTCATATTGAGATTGAGTTGCCCGATATGCACGGTAAACTTCCCATCCGGCAGATCCAGTCTGACTTGACTATAGATCGCCGCCAGATTGAACCAGGAACTGGGCCGCCAGACCAGTGTCGTATCCAAGTTCATACGGTGGCCCTGGTTGAGATAGGCGCAACAATCGAAGTGAATCGACCCCCCCACGGCGCGTGTCTTCGCACTTTCCAGAAATAGGTGATAGGTCAGCCAGGTATATTCTCCGGGAGGAATGATGACACCGGGCGCGATTTCAAACGGCACAAAGTATTGCTCGCGCGTCACAAAGGGGGCGATATTGAGGCTGTCTTGCGAGGTCAACTTCACCGTCACTTCGGGGAGCGACAGGTCGCCGGTGAGAGGCCGACCATCGAGTGTTGTTTTGTCCACGGCGAAGACTCCAACCCGCACCGAATCGAGCCCTGCCGGCCGCCAGGACCGCCCCAACCATCCTGAATAGTCGCGAGTGCCGGACTGAAGAATAAAACCTAAGGCTGGGTTGAAATTGGTCCCCGATTGGCCAAATGTGAGCCCCCCATCCCAGGTAAAATTTGGATAGAGCAGCCGTCCACCAAATGCATTGCCCGACTGCCCTTCCCCATCCGACTGCATATAATACGCATCCAGCTCGACCACTTGCGAGGTCCCTAGGAAGTTCGAACTCTTCAGCGTCAAGTCGGCCCCGCCTAGGCGATTCTCGACATTCCGGAGCGGATTCCCGTTGGTAAAGATGACGCCCACGGACGATTCGTCGAGAAACCCCACGCTGGCACGGCCCACGGTGAGATTCTTAGAAATCAGGTCGTCAGTTTTGTCGGACTGAACCGATAGCAGCCCTATATTTATTCGGCCAACTTGACCGGTGACCTTCATGCCCCCTAGCAGATCAATCGGCGTCCGATCAGCGCCCAACCCCATGCGTCGTGAAAAGAACGGCAGCGGTGTCGGTGCGCCCCCGCCAAACTGAAAATAGTTGCCGTCTTGGAGGAAGAATCGGCGCTTCTCTGGGAAAAACAGCGGGAATCGTGTGAGATTGACTTTCCGATCGTCCACCTCCTTTTCCGAGAAGTCGGTATTGATCGTGAGCGCCGCCGTGACAGAAGGCGTCACTTTATAGTAGAGATCGCCACCAGGCTTGAAGAGAAACTCATCGTTGCCGCGTGGGGTCTCGCGCCTTCCCGTATATTTGGCGTAGGGTACCAGATCCACTCCGAGGCCCTGCCGCAGCTCGGTCATCCCGTCCAGATGTCCCGCATCGCCCATTGCGACCACTTGTTTCGTGCGGGTGGCGGCGGTCCACCTGATGGTTTCGTTCTTGCGCGGGATGACACGCTCCACGTTAAAGCCCCAGGTCGTGTGGTCGGGATCGAAACTGATCGTCTTCATCGGAATCGCCAGCTCCGCGGTCCAGCCCTGCGCATCAATCACGGCCTCGGCATACCAGATGCCGTCCCACTCAAATTGGATCTGCAACCCGCCGTTCTCTAGGTCGGCGTGGGGAGAAATGAGCCCATCACGCCGATTGCCCAGCGGATTAACCTCAAAATAATACCCTCGGCGTAAGTCATGGAACGGATCGAGTGCCACGACCACGTGATCATCCCCATCCATCACGATATCGCGCTGGCGTTCCTTGGCGATGATCTGCTCCGGCTCGGCGTCGAAGGCCCGGACTCCGATGTACAGAAAGTCGGCGTCGAAGAGGAGCCGCACCTCCGTGCGGGCGCTTGGCGGAGTGCCCTCGTTAGGATAGGCTTGGGTTAGGTCCGTCACCACTGCTGCCCCTTCCCAGACGGCCTCGGTCAGGCGGCCATCGATGACCGGGGGCTCCGCGGTCCTGACCATCTGCACACGATGGAGGGAGTCGGTCACGGCGGAGGTCTCGACCAGCGGGGGGGCCGCAGGGAACAGGTCCGCCCCCTCCGTTGGCAGTGCGCCAAGCCAGCCCCCCGCGAGCAGGACACCGACCACTACCGCCATCATTGGCGCGCCCATTCGCGCGTACGAAATAGTCATCGATCCGGCACCCGGAGTCTGGACGTTGTTTTCATCCGCCGTTTCCGACACTACATGCAGAAGCCGGTGAGGTAGATCGCCGGCCAGTCCAGCCCGCTCACGAACACTATCAGGCGACCGGTCCAACCGGTGCCGTGCGTGGCCGAACCCGTGACACAGGTCCTCGTCGAGCTCGGCCTCTGGCCGGCTCAGGCATATTCAGTAAAATCGTGTGACTGGAATTAGGAGAGGAAGAAGGGAGGACCGCGGCCGTGAGCCGCAATCAGGGGTTTGTCTCTATAGGAGATCGCAAGCAGGAACAGAGGGACGAACAACGAGACAATGATCGGCAACCGGGGCACCTCGGGCAGGATAAACGCCGATTCATCCTGGGTGACGGCGCAGGCCCAGGTCAGCAGTGGACTGGCCTCGACCCGGCCATGGTGGCATGGATTCAGGTCGCTCCCGGTATGGAGGTGAAAGCTACGGCTTGTCGGCCTCTCGAGGTCCGTGAAGCAGGTAAAACAGACGAAGCTGACCGTCAGCCGGATGCCAACGAGCAGGCAGACCACAAGCAAGACCAGCGAGGGAACCTGACCGCTTCGTCGGTCGGTATGCATGAAGTGGAGCGGGTCGTTCACCGGATATACCCATTGAATTAAAGGGGCATCACTTTACTCAACAGTGAGCGGATTGTCTACCGATGTGTGCTCACGGATGCTCACGAATACTACAGCGCTCGCGGTTGGACAAAGATGTGTCGAGATCCCGGCCATTGCCCTCCCGTTCACGTATGCGCGACCGTCGCCGGGGTCCCCTATCGCTTCCACCACCACAGTACGAAGCCGGTCATCGCCAGGAGTGCCGGCGCAAGGCCGACGAACACGTAGAGGAGTCGTGACGGTTCGCCGGCGAATGTCCCAATGTGGAAAGCATAGGCGACAGTTTCGAACTTCGTCCACATGGGTTGGTTGTTGATATCGATACGATCGACCACCTCACCCGTGAGTGGGTCGAAGGCGACGGCACTTGCACCGTGCCCCAGCAGTGGCGATGTGCCCGGCACATCGCCACTCACGCGGACTGTGTCACCGGTCACGAAGGGAATGTACATCGATCGGACGACAAATCCAGGAAAGACGTCACGCGACTGTGCCAGCATCCTGTCCAACGAGGCGCCTGTGGCTGGAGCAGGCTGGTACGTGGTCGTGGCCCAGGCATTGGGGTCAAAGGCCGTTCGATTCATGAGAAAGCCGCTGAAGAAGATCGCCGCCACAAAGAACAGCGTCCAGACCCCTACGATGCCGTGCAGACCAAAGGCGGCCGTCCGCCAGTTGGCCCAATGTATCCGTTTCCGGCACAGCACCACGGAGAGAAGCTGTGTGCGATACAGCCAGATTCCTGTGATGAGTGACACTCCCACCGCAACGGTGATGAGTCCCATCCACAGCACCCCGGTCAAGCCGAGATGCAAACTATAATGGAATGTGAGTATCCAATGCATGACATGGCTGGGATCTCGATGGGACCCGTCGCGTAAGACCGTGCCGCTGTACGGGTCAAGATTGAGAACAGCGTTGCCGTCCATCCCATAATCGTGCTTGTCGAAATAGAGGCGAAATTCGTAGGAGTCGTCGGGACGCTGCGGGAACCACAGGATGTTCATGCCGGTCGCATCAGGATGCCTCGCGCGGGCGATCCGCACGAGTTCATCTAACGGGAGCGGCGTCCCTGCCGGCGTCACCGTCAGTCGATCATGGTTCCACCAATGGTCGAGTTCTTGCCAGTAGACAAGCGCCGAGCCGGTGAGGCTCGCGCTGATGACGAACAGGCCGATCACCAGCCCCACCCACTGGTGGAGCGTGAAGAACACTGTACGCGACGGTGTGTTTCCCATGCGCGGTCTCGCTCAGGTGTGCCGACTCTCGCCTGTGCGAGAGTCGGCTGCTCAACCGACCCTACCCCTCTCGATCTGACATCGTCCCGATAACCCACCGAGATCACTCAATAGGCGATGCTGTAGCCGATCGTGGCCGTGGTTCCTCGCGCGGCGTAATTGAAGCTATTCGTGAACGAAATCTGATTGAACGCGGCGACGTAGTTCTGATTCAAGAGATTCTCGATGCCGAACCGCAACGTCCCTGGCCCGGCTTTGACGGTGGCGATGAAGTCGACGACAAAGTATTCCGTCATCGAGAAGGGGTCTCCGATGGGATCGAGTCCTGAGGCAAACGCCACATTCGAGCGAGTTCGACTGCCGGAATACAAGACTTGCAAGCGGTTGCGCCACTGCCATTCCGGCACCGTCAGATGCTCGAGATAGCCGGTAATCTTCTGCGGTTGGATGTTGAACCCGTTGATGGGCGTGCGCACGTCGGGATTGAAGGCGATGGTCTGATCCCCTTCGACGAAGGTGTAGGACCCTCCAATTCGCCAACCTTCATACGGCTGCACGTCCAACGTGGCCTCAACTCCGTAGATGCTTTGTGGAGCCCGCTGCAGCGAATTGGTGAACTGGTCGAAATTGAGACCCAGGCTCGACTTGGTGATGAACCCAGAGAGCGAGCTTTGGACCTTGCTCCATTTGCCTCGCAGACCGAGTTCGTAGTTGTTTGTGCGCTGCGGCTGCAACTTGGTGAGGGCGATGTTGGTGCCCGGCGTCACTCCGGTCAACGCCGCATCGATCGATCCAACGGGCACGTTGAACCCCTGACTGAAATTGAAGAACAGGTCCAAGGGGTCGATCAGATGGTACACAAAGCCGGCATTGAAGACCGTGGTGTCAAACTTGATGGAACCGGCAGGAGTAACGTTGCCCACGCTGTCGGTGAAATCGCTGCTCGAAATCCCGAGCCGTTCGTACCGGACCCCTCCGCGCAGCACGAGGGCGGCGAGCGGGGTCCATTCGCCCTGCGCGAACGCGGCGGCCGTTTGAAACACACGCGAGGGCACCAATGGCGTTTGCGCAATCTTGCTGAAGATGCGGCCTCCTGACGCATCCAGAATGGCCGGATCGTACAAGTTCTGCCGTTGATCGCCATGCTGACTGGAGAAATCCATGCCCCACGTGACTTGAGGCTTGCCATAGAGTGGGATCGGCGTGGTGATCTCAGCTCGCGTACCCAGCACGTCTGTTTGCGGCAATCCTTGCAACACCTCGGTGCCTCCGAAGGGCCTGACGTCGAACGTCGGGAACCGGGTCCGCTGACTACGATAATAGCCCTGGATATGCACACTGCTGTCGAGAAAGAGGTGCGGATGGGAATAGTCCACGCTGATCTGTGAATTGGTCAGCTTGGGTTGCTCGTCGAGCGCAAGACCGGGGATGAATCTGGCAGTGGTGCGAGGGAGTGCATCCACCCCAGGGTCGGAAAAATAGTTGGTATCCTGCCGGGATTCTTTTCGGTTGAACGTGAGCTGCAGTCGGTGTTCTCCGAAGGTGGCGCCGAACTTTCCCAGAATATTGTAGGACTTCGTATCGGCAAACCCGCCGACGCCATTCGTGCCCGGCATAGTTCGAGACCCCTCGGCATCGAACATGCCGCCTTGGTTATTAAATGTGCCGACCAGGTTGTAATCGAACCAATCTTTTTTCCCCTGCACGCCCTGCACGACGGTTCCGCTGAGCCCTCGCAGCACCCTGGTCAAGGACCCACTGCCCTGCACGTCGGTATAGAAGCTGGTCTTCCCTTCTCCGGCTTGTTTCGTGATGATGTTGATGAGCCCACCAGTCGCACCGTTGCCGTAGATCGCCGTCGCGCCCCTCACGATCTCGATCCGTTCAATGGCGCTGGGGTCGATGTGGGCGAGATCCAACTGGGTGGTGGGGCTGCTCAATTGCGGTACGCCGTCAATCAAGACGGCGATCTGGCGACCTCGGATGGTTTGGCTCGTGCCAGAATCCATCGAGCCGTCGTTCTGGGACATGCCGGGCACGAGCTTAGGTAGAATCTGTCCCAAGCTTCGGCCGGGCGAGACTGCAAGCTGTTGTTGGATCTGTTCTTCCGTGACGATCGTCACGGATTGGTTCAAGCTGCCGAGCGTCGTCGGGGTCCGTGTGGCGCTATACACGACCTCCGGCGCATACACAGTCGGGGTCTTTTCCGGAGGTTCCGCACCGGGTGGCTCTGCGGCCGAGACCGAAATGAAAGACAGCAGCACGACTGTGAACGTGGCAATCGTGACGCCACTCCTGACGGCGTGTGAGACGACTCGCTTACCCATAACTCCACAACTCTTTCCACCCGCATTGTGATTCTCGAATACGCTTTGGGCCTCAAACGGGACACCGTTCATCGAGCCTATCGCCACACAGCGGGAATGGCGCGGCTATCGACTCGGAACGAAACGTCTATTCGAGAGAGATGCACACGCGTGCCGACCTCAAGCACGAACCGATGCACGAAGACGTGATCTCCACACGTGGTTGAGCGCTGTTGATGTGATGATTAGGAGAAATAGACGGGGGGTGCACGGCCGAACGAGGCTGAGTGGAAGTTCCGGGTTACGTTGAACCTGCTGGCGAGCGAGTGCATGTCAAACGCCTGATTGGATAGGGCGTTTGACAACGATGCGATCGCAATAGAGGAGGGATGGTACCAGGGATACCAATCGCACAGCTCGTACTCTGTATCGGAAACATAGGCGAGCGTTGAGAGCGGTTCAAGCTGGAACAGCTCAACCTCCAACGTCTGACGCTGCCGTTCGGCATCGGTGTCGAGCCAGATTCCCAGAAAGTCTTGGACCGCAAGGCTGGCGCACAATGTCGCCAGCCAGAGGACGACGACATAGCGATAGAAAAAGCGTCGGCGAGAGGTTGATTGGCTCATACAGGATGGGAATTTATATCTAGCGCCCTCCATTGTCTACCGACGCTTGCTCACGGATGCTACACAAAGCAAGTGGGGATGGGCATGGACCAAGCAACGGGTGAGTGCTCTCCTTCACGCGTGCGAGACCGCCGCTGGTCGGGCACGCCGCGCTTGGGCCACGACCCTCGACCGCCGCTTCTTGAGCCAGAGATAGACCCCGGTGATGGAGAGCATCGCTACAACCACGCCCATCACGCAAACGAAAATCTTGAACGGCACGCCCCAGATCGCCGCCATATGGAGGATAAGGATCCAATTGGTGATGGTGGTACCCGCATCCTGGCCAGAGGGCATGTTCAGGCCGACAAACGTGCCCGTCGTGGCATCGAAGAACACGGCGGTTCCGCCAAACTCGTCGCTCATATCACGGTCACTGTGCACGCTGTAGATGAACAAGTCCTTCCCTCGGTCATAGGACAAGGCTTCCTCACGCAGCATGGTAAAGCCTCGTAACTGGGCCTGTTCAGCCATGAACCGTATGCCGACTTCGTGCGCCTCGCGCCAGGCCAGCGCAGGATCCGGCTGCGGAGACTGGACGACGGGCCGATCGCCGTAGGGATCCTGCATGTCGAACAACACCTTCATCACCGGCGCATATACTTGCGGGCCCAGATTGAACGCCACGCTTGACCAGGCCAGCACGAACAACATGACCCAAGTCCAGAGCCCACTCGCACGATGCAGGTCGAAGTTCAGGCGATAGGGTGAGCCTTGCCATTTTACCAACCACGCAGGCTTCCATCGCACCCACCAGGAGTGATGCGCACCCAGGTGTGGGGCCATACCACCTGTCTGCCTGCGAGGCAAGGCTGGCAGGGTCAGATAGAACCCGATGAAACAATCAACCGTCCAGATGACCGCCGCAATCCCGAAGAGCCAGGTGCCGATGGAGCCGGGGACCGCGAGCCGGTAATGCAGCGCGACGATGAAGGGAATGACGTTCTGCCGCGTGAGGGGCCAGAAACCGTCTGGCGTCTTGACGCGTTCGATCTCGGCGCCGGTATAGGGGTCAAGCGTGAGGGTGTTGAAGGCTAGGTCGTAGGGTTGGCCAGTGGCCGGGTCTTCGCGCGGCTCGACGCGCACGCGATAGGCTTCATCGGGTTTCTGCGGAAAATTGATGGTGTTGATCCGACCCTGCGGCAGCAGCGCCAACGCTCGCTCGCGCAGGTCGAACGGATTGAGCATCGGCTGTGGTTGCACCGATACGAGCTGGGGCGGATTCAGCCAGCCGTTGAGCTCGTTATCGAAGGCCAGAATGCTGCCGGTCAGTCCGGCCACAATGAGAAAGAAGGCCATGAACAGCCCGGCATAGCGATGAATGAGAACCCAGAAGTGGCGTGTCATGAACAGAAAGTTTCTTTCCAGGGCCGACACCCTCTCCGAGGGAAAGACCCTTGGTGAGAGGCAGACGATCGGCGATAGACGTAGGAATGCGTTATGCGAAAATCAGTGAGGGAGGAGCACGGAGGCTGCGGCTGGTCGAATACAATAAAGACGGCAGTCGGTCTCGCCCGGTATGCGGCTGCGGCAGCAGCGCAATGAGTTGTTCAAGGTGGACAGATTCATCAGAGGGGATATCGAGCGACGCCGATGCCTGAGGCGGGTCGATCAGGGGGGAGGGATGCACACAAAGGTCATCGCAGTGCTCCCCAAAGACTGCATAATGCTCGGCGAGTTCGACGGTGCTCCAGAGAGGAGGCAGCCCACACCACCAGCACATCGGCAGCAAGAGAAGGATGGCGATCAGGGTCTTCCAATTCATATCAGAGATTCGATCCAAAGACACAAAGGCCAATGCCCACATATTTAGTCCAAGCTCGCCGGCTTGTCTACCGACGTATGCTCACGGGTGCTCACGGATGCTACAAATGGCGTATGGGGGTGGCCCGAGCCGGACACCGTAAGCCGGTAATGTAGCGCGACGATGACACGAATCACGTTCTGCCGTGTGATCGGCCAAAGGCCCTCCGGCTCCCTGGCCTGTAACAATTCGGCCCCGGTGTAGGGATCGAGCGTCACGCGGTTGAATATGAGTTCATAGGGTCGGCCGGTAACAGAGTCTTCGCGTGGCTCGACGCGTACTGCATAGGCTTCATCAGATTTCTGTTGCAAATTGATCGTGTTGATCCGTCCGTACGGGATCAGCGCCAGCGCTCGCTCGCGCAGGTCGAGCGGATCGAGCAGCGGCCGCCCCTGCGTCTCTACGCGCTGGGACGGATTGAGCCAGCCGTTGAGCTCGCCAGCGAAGGCGAGAATGCTGCCCTTGAGGCCGGCCACGATGAGAAAGCCGGCCATGAACAGCCCGGCATAGCGATGGAGGGGCACCCAGGTGCGACGGCTCGCGATGGACTGTTGCACGAGTACCGCGCACATCAGAACTCCATCCGGATGGACCCGATGAACCTTCTCGGAGACCCGAAATACACGTTCCCAAAACCATCGCTGTTTACGAAGTAGGTCTTGTCTAAGAGATTGTCCACGTTGAGCTGGAGTTTGACCCTGAATAACCCTTGATTCCATTCATAGCCCGCCATGAAGTTTGCGAGGGCGAAGCCGGGCACTTGGAAGGTGTTCGGGAGATCGCCTTCCCGATTGCTGTAGGCAAGTACTCCTGTTCCGAACTTCCATCCGCGCAGTGCGCCGTCTTGCGGCGCGTAAGTCGTCCACAGACTGCCGCCGAACCGCGGTACGCCATAAAAGCGCTTCCCTTGATTCCCGAGCGGGGCGCCAGAGGAATCGACGGTATCCTTCAGTACCACCGTGTCGGTATAGGTCACGTTGCCGATGACCTTCCATTCCGACAGGATCTGGCCTGCCACATCGATTTCGAGACCGCGGCTCAGAACCTCTCCAGTCACGTCGGTCAAGTTCGGATTGAACGGATTCTGCGTGGCGATGTTTTGCTTGGTGAGATGAAACCATGCGAGACTAGCCGTGAGCTTGCGGTCGAATAGCTCGGTCTTCACCCCAGTCTCCCATTGACGCGCGGTCTCAGGTGGCAGGAGTACCCCCGCCCCGCCGAAACTGAAATTCGGCAGCCCAAAATTCTGCACATAGTTGCCATAGAACGATATTTCAGATACCGGGCGCCAGAGAAGGCCCACACGAGGGTTGATCGCGCTATTCCGGCTCAGAAAGCTCCCCGGAGGCGAGCCATCGTCGGTAGCCACAGCCGCCGCCATGCTGGCATGGTCATACCGGCCTCCAGCGAGAAGATGGAAGCCATAGGGCAGTTCGATCTGATCTTGGAAATACACCCCGTACCACCGCTGTTGAACGGTTTGAAAAGTGAACGCTCCAGAAAGTGGGGGGGGGAAACTCAACTGGCTGAGATGGTGTAAATATGTTGACCGGTGGAAGTGGGCTGCCGTTGTTAAAGGTTGCTCCGAGCTTTTGGTTGAGATAATCGACGCCGATGAGCAGCGTGTGCTTGAGCTGCCACGTCGTGACATGTCCGGTGAGATCGAGCGACGTGTGATACAGCCCGGCATGGGAAACCTGGCTCCTTGACGAAGCTGCGCGAGGGAGAAAGCCGTCCGCGTCCACAGGTCCGATCCGAAACGCATTATCTGCAATGCCTTTCATAAGGAAATCGCTGACAAACTTGTGCCGCAAACTCCAGCTGTGATTGAAGGCATGCGTCCACGAGAAACCTGCTGACAGGTCTTCAAGGTTCGCCCGCGAATCTCCATACAAGTTCCTCGACGGCGGCAGCGCCGGAATAGAGGGCGGACTGCCAATGACCGGGATCCCCTCGAGAAACGGGTCGCGGTTCTTCAAATACCGGAGATTGAACGTGACCTGAGTCGAAGAATCGAGCTCCCACCGCAGCACCGGAGCGACGAACACTCGTTGATTGCTGGCGAAATCGACGAAGGAGCCGGCGTTTTCATAGGCCACGTTGACGCGATAGAACAAATTCCCATCTTTGCTCAGCGGACCGGTGGCGTCGACTGTTGTTCGGTAAAATCGGAATGAGCCGAATTGCTGCTCCATGGCATAGAATGGCTGCGCCAACGGCTGCTTGGTCGCCATATTGATCAGCCCGCCCGGCTCGATTCGTCCGTAGAGGATCGAGGCGGGTCCTTTGAGGACCTCGACGCGGTCGATATCGGCAAGCTCATTGTTTATATTGCCGCCGCCGAATGGTTGCGCCATCAGCCCGCCGTCACGGTAAATCCGCCCTGTGATAAACCCGCGGACCCGGTAGGCATCGCCTACAAACAGATCGGACCCCTGGGATAATGCGTAGACTCCGCTCACATTCTGCAGCGCCTTGTCGAGGCGCACGACCTGCTGATCACGGAGCACCTGCTGCGGCACAACCTGAATATTGACCGGCGTTTCCATGATCGGCGTATCGGTCTTGGTGGCGGTGGTAGTATTCTCCACCCTGTATGATCCTCGATTGGCGGCGACGACCACCGGTTTCGCCTCAACCACCGGAATTTCGTCCTTCCCCCGAATCTCTTCTTCCCCTTGAAGTACACTGGGCTGGCCCATCCCGATCGGTGGGTGCGGTACAGGAAGCGTCGCTGGCGGTGGAGGCGGCGCGTCAGACGGAGCCGACTCAACCAGCTTCGGCACTTCGCCTGTTTCTGTTGGTGGAGGGGGTGCCTTCTGACTCTGCTGGGTCGGCACCGGCTTGACCGGTCCGATGCAGGCCGCCAGGGCGATAGTCATCAGGACGGTGCCGAGCGCAACTGAAAGGGCTCGGCTCATGATGAGTGTAGATTTGTGCGGGGAACAGGCGTGTGTGGCTGATGACACGTTCATGATGCTCCTTGGTGATTCTCATGGCCATCGGCCCTCTCCGAGGGAAAGACCCTCAAATAAAGGTAGACGACCGGCGATGGACGCAGGAATGCGCTACGCGAGAATCAGCGTGGGAGGAGCACGAAGGCTGTGGCTGGTGGACCACAACAGTGGCGGCGGTCGGTCCCGCGCGGCGTGCGGATGCGGCAGCAGGGCGATGAGCTGCTCATGGGGAGCTTGCTCAGAGGAAATATCGAGTGAAGCCGACTCCTGAGGTGGGTCGATCAGGGGGGAGGGATGCACACAGATGTCGTTACAGACTACCTCCTCAGGAAACAGTGCATAGTGCTCAGCGAGATCGACCCCGGTCCAGATGGGAGGCAGCCCGCAATACCAGCAGATCGATTCCAGCAGGAGGAGGATTGCGATCAGTGTCTTTCAGTTCATAATCCGGAACTCGATCCACACGACACAGGAGCACAGGCCCGTGGTTTTAGCCCATGCTCCCCGGCTTGTCTACCGATGGCTGCTAACGGATGCTACAGTGTTCGACACGACTCAGGTGTTCAGGCTGAAGGTTCAACATATCTCGCAACAACTCTTCGTTCGGAAATCCTGCGGGTACTCAATCCCCCAACATCGCGACGTCATCAGCCAACTCATATGCCAGCCCCCTGATAACCTTCAGCCTATTGACCTGAGTAGTGACCAGGGCGACCAGTCCATCCTCACCACAGCTCCATCTTGATCATCCCCACGAAGGTGCGCGGCGCCCCGGGAAAGATAAAGGTACTTCCGAATGATCCCGTTTGGAAGTAGTCGGTATCGAAGAGATTCTGCACGTTGAGCTGGGCCGTCATCTGGGTCCCGCCCCACCTCCATTGATAGCTCGACATGAGATTCGCAATCGCATAGCCCGGCACCGTGATCGTATTGTCCGCATCTGCAGGGTGCGAGCTGCGGGCCAGCATACCGGCCCCGACGGTCAGCCCCTGCACCATCGTCCGTTCGTCAAACCGATAGGTGGTCCAGAGACTCCCTCCGTGCAACGGAATACCGGGAAACCGCTTGCCCTGCGCTCCAGTCGTGACGCCTCCGGCGAAATCGTCAGCCTGATCTTTCGTCGTCCTGACGTCGATATAGGCATAGTTCCCGATGACGCTCCAGCCCGGCAGGATTTCGCCAGCCAGATCCAGTTCGACGCCCCGGCTGCGGGCTTCCCCGATAAGACTCGTCAACGACGGCGGATTGGTCGGATCGAAAATGGCCAGGTTGTTCTTGGTAATCTCGAAGAGGGCCACCGAACCACGCAACCGTCCGTCGAAGAGCTCCGTTTTCACGCCGATTTCCTTCTGCTTCGCCACTTGTGGCTTATTCACCGGCACCGTGCCAAAGGAGCTATTGGGCGCACCGAAGTTTTCCGTATAGTTGGCATAGAGGCTCAACTCTGCGCGGGGCTGCCACAGCAAGGCGACGCGGGGATTCACTCGTCCGTTATGGGTCGGCGTCCCGCCTCCTGGATCAGTCGCGATATCCAGTTTCGCGTTGTCATATCGCGCGCCGGCCAGCAAGAAGAATCCGTAGGGCAGCTTGACCAAATCTTGGAGATACAATCCGTACCAGCTTTCCGTCCGCGTCAACTTGGTGAGCGTCGCGGGATCGACGGCATTCTGATCGACAAGGCCATGCACGGGGTTAAAAATATCGATGGGAAAGAGCGTGCTGCTAAAAGCGTAGCGCTCGCGTAGGAGGAGATTTTGATAGTCGCCACCCAGCAACACCGTATGGCCCAGCATTCCCGTGTCGAATTTGCCGGTGAGCTCCAGATTGCCGAAATAAGCCCGCGAATCTATGCCGTCCTCTTTGAACAATAACCGGTCAAGCGACGGAGACGTAAAATTCACGGGAATCAGATTATGGTCGTTCGCATAGACAATGTCTGCTGAAAACCGGTGCCGCAGAGTCCACTGACTGTTCACGTCATGTTTCACCGACTCGACGATCCGGTACTGTTCCCCCTGAATTTTGACGAACGATTCGCCCAGGTTGCGCTCCCGTGGAAGATTCGCCGGACGATCTCCAACGGCGGGAATGGCCAGACCCGGCGACAGGGGATCACGGAATCGCTTGTACTCGAATTGAAACAGGGCCTGCGTCCGGTCGCTGGCGTTCCATTGGACGGTCGGAGCAAAGAATAGGTGTTCGTTATTCACCAACTCCCGGAACGAGTCGGCCTTCTCGTAGGCCATATTGAAACGGTAGAGCAGGGTCTTACTCGCATTGAGCGGGCCGGTGGCATCCGTGGTGGTTCGATAAAAGCTAAATGAGCCGACCTGTTGTTGCATCGAGTAATAGGGCGTCTCAAGCGGCTTTTTGGTCACCACGTTGACGAGTCCGCCGGGCTCCGTTCGCCCGTACAGAATGGAGGCGGCTCCCTTGAGGATTTCGACTTTCTCGATGTTCGCCATCTCGCGGGGTCCACCGGCACCGAACGCCTGAAAATTTCTGACCCCGTCCACAAATTCCTCGGAAGAGAACCCCCTGACGGTAAAGGTGTCGTTGTGCCCTGAGCTGACGTTGTCGCCGGCATAGACGCCACTCACGTTGTTATAGGCTTGGTCGATGCGAATCACTTGTTGGTCCCGCAACACCTGCTGCGGCACGACTTGGATTGTCACGGGGGTCTGCATGATCGGCATATCCATCCTGGTCGCCGCGAAGGCGTTTTGAACCTTGTACGATTCCCGCGCGGCGGCGACGATCACCGGCTTCGCCTCGACTACCGGAATCTCTTCCTTTCCCCGAATCTCTTCGTCACGTTGTGGTGCAGTCGGCTGGCCCATCCCAATCGGGGGGAGCGGTACTGGAGGCGGTGCTGATGGCGCGGGAACACCTTCGGGTGGAACCGGTTCAACTGATTTGGGCGCGGCGGCGATTTCCGTTGGTGGCGGCGCCTCCTGACTCTGTTGTGTCGGCACCAGCTTGACTGGTCCGATACAGGCGGTCAATGCCATCGTGAGGATGACTGAGCCGAGGATCGCTGAACGGCTCCGGCTCATGATGAGTGTAGAGTATTGCTGAGAACACGCGTGTGTGGTCGATGACAGGTTCATGATGCTCCTCGTTGATTCTCACAGGTCGTCGGCTCTCTTAGAGGGAAACCCTCAATGGAAAACAGACGACCGATAATGGGCGTACGAATGCGTTACGCGAGAATCAGCGTAGGAGGGGCACGGAGGCTGTGGCTGGTGGAATAGAAACGAGGCGGCGGTCGGTCCCGCGCGGCGTGTGGATGGGGCAGCAGGGCGATGAGATACTCATGGGGGCCACGAGCATCCAAGGGAACGTCAAGCAGAGCCGATTCCTGAGGCTGGTTCACCAAGGAGGTCGGATGCGGGACCATTGTATTGCAATGTTCCCCCTCATCATACAACACATAGTTCTCGGCCAGTTCGATCGTGCTCCAAAGAGGCGGCAGTCCGCACCACCACCAGATTGGTAGTACCAGGAGAATGGCGATCCGTGTCTTCCAATTCATAATCCGGGACTCGACCCACAAGACACAAAAGCACAGGCCCACGGTTCTAGCCCATGCTTTCCCGCGTGTCTACCGATGGCTGCTCACGGATGCTACAGTGTTCGACACGACTCAGGTGTTCAGGCTGAAGTTGGTTGCTAGGAGCCTTGGGTTCAACCAGAGATGAATCCTCATTGCGTAAGAAGCCTAACCCCTAAAAGCCTTCGGCCTATCTAGAAGAAGGCCATGAACAGCCCGGCATAGCGATGGATCAGCACTCAGACATGACGTGTCATGTGTATTCTGCTCGATTCTGGTCCGCAGGGTTGCGTAATCCATAACTTGAGTCCCGTGTCGCAGTTCTTCTCGATGCCCTATACGGCTAATACTGGATCTTGATTGACCCGATGAACATACGCGGCTGTCCAAAGTCGGCATAGGCTCCTGTCAATCCATTCAGTCCCACGCCGTTTGTCGTCAGGCCTGAAAAGTAGTGTTGATCAAGGAGATTATAGACATTCAACTGAGCGGTGACCGTGGATTGCCCTACAGTGCGGCTATACGCCGCCAGCAGATCAACGAGGGCATAGCCTGGGATACTGGCCGCCGGCTTATCGCAACAGCCCGGTTGTCCATCTCGCATTGTGACGCCGCCGCCGATCTTCATGCCTCTGAGCTCGCCGGTGAGGACCTCATAGGTGGTCCACACACTTCCGGTATTTCTCGGCACGTTAAAGAAGCGGCTACCGACAGAGGTGGGCGAAGACGCACTATCATCGTTCGATCGGGTGATTCGGGCCTCCGTATTGGCATAGGTCGCAATGACATTCCATCCCGGGAGAATTTCCCCGTTAATGTCCAGCTCCGGCCCGCGGCTGCGCGCCGCGCCCGTGACGATTGAAAAGGTTGGGTGGAGTGGATCGCGAGTTGCGATGTTCGTTTTGGTCAAGTCGTAATAGGCCAGTGTGGCGCGCAGCCGTCCGCCGAAGAACTCGGTTTTAATGCCGCCTTCATATTGCTTGGCACTTGTCGGAGGGGGGAGCGTGCCGGGGAAAATGACGGCGAACGGATCATTCGGACCAAAATTCTCGGCGTAGTTGCCATAAAGGCTGAGCCACTGTTGCGGTCGCCATACCACGCCGACACGAGGCGTGACCGCATCATGTGCGGCCGTATTCGAACTCTGCGAGATCTCTTCGTTGTTATTTTGACGCAGGTGTTGGTATCTGAAGCCGCCCATGACGTGGATGTTATACGGCAACTGGATCTGGTCTTGGATATAGAAGCTGTATTGGTCGGTACGATTGGCATTCTGCGCCAACGGTTGGAGCGGTCCCGAAAACGGTGTGCCGGGATGGACTGGATTGAACAGATCGATCGTCGACACATCGCCTAACGTCACTGACGTGATTGTATCGAGTCGATAATAGTCACCGCCGATCAGCAGGGTATGGCGGAACCCAACTGTATCAAAATGACCGATGAGATCCACGTTAGTCGAGTAGGTGTTGAATTTCGTGTCGAAGCTTTGCAGCAGCCGGCTGACGCTGCCGCTCGTTACATCGAATGGAAACACCAGAGAGGGTTGTTTGACGCTCTGCTGATTCACGGACACACTGTGCTTGATCGACCAGTCATTCGTGAACTGGTGCGACCAATTGACACCGCCAAAAAATGTTTGGGTCGTGACCGGCGTCCGTTCGCCGTAGTTTCGACTCCGCGGAATGTTAAGAATTTTCCCATCGAGTAGCGGTACGAACCCAAAATCGAGGCCGGATTTTTGGTGGTTATACTCAAACTCAAAGGTCGCCTGCGTCCGTGGACCGATATTCCACTTCAGCACCGGCGCGAGAAAGATGTCCTTTTTATCCACAAAATCCCGGAACGAGCCGCTGTTTTGATAGGACACATTCAGCCTGTACAGCAGGGTATCGTCTTTGGTCAGCGGGCCGGTAGCATCCATAGTGGTGCGGTAGAAATCGTACGAGCCGAACTGCTGGTTCAGCGAATAATAGGGGGTTGCCAGCGGTTGCTTGGTCAGCACGTTGATCATGCCCCCCGGCTCGACCAGGCCGTAGAGAATCGCTGCCGGCCCTTTCAGCACCTCGATCGATTCCACATTGGCCATCGCCCTGCTGGCCGCCCCCTCTTGCAGACGAAATCCGTTACGAAAAAATGTTTGCGATGCAAACCCGCGCAATAAGATGGATTGGGTCAGATTGCCGGCAAAGTTATTCGTGGTATTTGTTGTGACACCGCTGACATTCTTCAAGGCCTGATCGAGCGTAATCACCTGTTGATCCTTCAACACTTGCTGTGCAATCACCTGCACATTCAGCGGCGTGTCCATGATCGGGGTGTTGGTCTTGGTGCCGCTGGTGGCGTTGGGCACGACGTAGGATTCGCGCGATGCGGCGACCAGCACCGGCTTCGCCTCGACCACCGGCATCTCTTCCTTTTCTTGACGTGCGGAAGGCTGGCCCACACCAATCGGTGGGAGCTGCACGGCGGGAACGCTTGGTACGGATGGTGGCGTGTCAGACGGAGCCGGCTCAACCGGCTTCGGCGCTTCGGCTGTCTCCGTTGGTGGTGGCGGCGCCTCCTGACTCTGCTGTGACGGCACCGGCTTGATCGGCCCGATACAGGCGGTGAACGCCGTGAGGCAGACGAGTGTGGCCAGGATTCGTCCGGCGAAGGCGGCGCGTCTGGAACATGAACACTTTTGAGAAGTTCCTCGATATGACCATCCTGGTTTCATTGACATAACTCCCTTTCCTGTTCACGTCGGCATGCGGCGTGAGAGAATCTTGTAGAGCCGGTGCACCTGTGCCGACGTCGGCCTACGACGTGGAGGGGCGAATGGTCTGATGCAGACCTGTCCCTTCTGGCATCCAGAGACACCAGTCCCAACGCGCACAGGCGTAATGTCCGACGCAGCCGTCGCCGGGCTCGCGGATGTTCGAATAATTTGTGTGACGTCAACTACAAGACGAGCGTGTCGAGAGGAGGGCCACGGCCATGGGCCGCAATCAGCGGCCGGTCTGGAGAGGAGACGACGAGGAGGACCAGTAGCACGAGGAGAGACACAATAATCGGCAGTCGAGGAATCTCCGGCAGAATAAATGCCGATTCATCCCCTGTTACGACACAGGCCCACGCAACCAGCGGGCTGCCTGTAGTAACCTGGCCATGATGGCAGGGATCACGATCGCCCCCACTATGGAGATGAAAATTGCGGGTTTTGGGCTTCTCGAAATCGGTGAAGCAGGTCGTACAAATAAAACCGGCCAGGAGACGAATACTGACCAACAGGCACGCGAGCGACACCAACAGCAGTGGGGCCTGGCCAGACCGTCGAGAAGCGTGTATGAAGCGGAATGCGCCGTTCACCAGAACATACTCATAGGAAAGAAGGCCGTTATTCTACGAAACGGCAGGAGAGCTGTCTACCGACAGGTGCTCACGGATGCTACAGATGGTCTCAGTGAGACAAGGCGATGGTGGTTGGTGAACGATCAAGCCTTCAGTGCGCGTACGATCTATGGTTGTACAGCAGCCGGCAAACGGGACAGGAGTTGACTGGATATGGAACGGGCAGTTGTCAGAGCACGGTGTGCTTCTTCGGCAGACGGCACCTCGGTTGCGCCAGGATAGCGAAACTCCCAGGCAAAGACCGTCAAGTCTCGGGCCATGTCTACAAGAGGACTGATGGTGGAGTCGATCGCCGTGCATGCGCGGCCCAGTTCGTCGAGGTCGTGGGTCTTCCTGAAAATCCGCTCATGCGCAGTCAAGAATCCTTTCATGGCCTTTTCTACCGCCTGCTGACAATGGAAGAGTGCATCTTCGATCAACGGCGGATCAGCGGCCAAGTCGATCTCGGCTCCCCGCACATCGTTGTTGGCTTTCTGAAACCAGGCGCGCACTTCCGCCAATGTCTCAGGCTGCATAGAGAAGAATTCCTTCCCGTTCGACAGTGGCCGGAAGCGAACACACCACGCGTCGACTGCGGTCAAATTCTTCACGGGTGAGAACCAGGACATCTTTCGATGCCCCGACACCGCTGAGCGCCTGGAATGCCACCTGTTCGCGCCGGTAACGAGGAAGGGCTGAACCAGCCACGATCATCAGTAAATCATAATCGCTGTCCGGACCAACATCACCGCGAGCGCGAGAACCAAACAGATAGATTGAATCAGGATGGAAGGCATCCTGGAGGCGGCGAACCATTTCGGCCAGCATGGGATCGAGTTGGAGCGTCTGTTCAGCGACCGGTTGCATGCGACGTGGACTCCAAAGCCTGATGAGTACGGATGATCGGCGGCAGCCTAGCACAGTCGATCTGGGCCTGCAAAGACGCTGTGGTAGGTGCCGCGAGGTTGCTTCCCCTGCATTTGAGCACTGGGCGACACAACGAACCGAGCGGCTTCCGTTCATGCGCGGAACCGTACAGCGCGCCGAAGCGGGCTTGGTCGCCGAGGTCGCCGGGAATGGTGATGGCAAGTCCGTCGGAACTTCAGTCGTGAATGATCCGGATCATATGCGGATGACCTCCAGGCTGACCTGGCGAAAGCCGGGAGCCCTTGCCTAAACAAGATCTCCCGTATGAGATTGCCGTGGGCGAGCGAACCAGTGAATCGCCACTGTTACAGTTTTGTTTTTACTTCCCCTTCTCATTACTGTGCCGTTTGCAGTAGGGAGGCGTGAGAGACCCCGTCGCAACCCTGTCCGGGGCTCCAAAGTTTTCGGTATCGCTACCATTCTCTCCCTTCTATCTCGCTTTGGACTGAGAAAATCGGCCCCCCGCTAATACTCAATAGTTATTGATCCCAAAAACGTGCGCGGGGTGCTGAAGGTGCCAGTGCCAAACGTTCCGAACGGAGTGACATTGGTAAAATAGGTCTGGTCCAGCAAGTTATGGACATTGAGTCGCGCCGTCACCTTGGACGTGCCGACCTGATAGCTGTACCCGGTCATGAGCCCTACCAGGACATAGCCGGGTGATTTATACACATTCGCAGCATCGACCACGCCATCCTGCCCGTTCACGCCGCCGCCGATCTTGAAGCCATTGAGCGGCCCTTGCCGGACTTCGTAGGTGGTCCACACACTGCCCACATTGCGCGGCACGAACTGCAGGCGGTTGCCCACGAGAAAGGTGCTGCCCGATGCCGCCGTGTCATTACTTTGGGTGACGCGGACATCCTGGTAGGCATAGGTGGCAATCATGTTCCAGCCCGGCAGAATTTCGCCCTGGATATCCAGCTCCGGCCCCTTGCTGCGGACCTCGCCGACTGCGAGAGAACACGGGCCGCCCCCGCATTCGACTGGATGTGCGGGATCCGTCGTGGCCATGTTTTGTTTGGTCAGGTTGTAATAGGCCAAGGTGGCTCTCAGGCGACCATTGAAGAACTCGGTCTTGGCACCCATTTCCCATTGCTGGGCGCTCTCGGGTGGTAAGAGTGTGTTCCCAAAGCCAATGAGGCCCGGATTCGCGCCAAAGTTCTCCGCATAATTGCTGTACAGGCTCAGCCAATGTTGCGGTTGCCACAACAGACCGACCCGCGGCGTGACGGCATGGTCTGTTTGTGTAGGGTTTGGGGTGAATGGACCGTTAACGAATCCAAACCCACTTGTTGAGTATACATACTGGTAGCGCAGGCCGCCCATGACATGAACGTGGTACGGCAGCTTGATCTGGTCTTGCAGGTACAGGCCATAATTATCGGTCTTTGTATTGAATTGAAATCTCGTGGACGGATCGGTACCTAGGTTAGGACCTGGATGGATAGGATTATCGAGATTGATCGTTGAAGAAGTCGTAGAGTTCTCTCCGCCAATGGAAGAGTTAAGATAATAATAATCGCCGCCGAACAGCAGGGTATGTTCAAGCCCCCAGGTATTGAAGTGTCCCGTCAGATCCAGAGTAGGGGTCACCGTATCGATGATAAGGTTATTCCGGTACACAGTGCGATTCACTTGACGGTTAACCAAATCTATATTGTCAGGAAAGGCAAACCACACGCCAATGTTCCGCCGCTTCCAAGCCACCTGATTCTTGATGGACCAATTGTCATTGAACTGATGCACCCAGTTGAGGCCCACAAAATAGGTGTCGGTTCTCTGTGGATCGCGCTCCACCAGGTTCCGGCTATGGGGGAGATCGATCACATGATTGTTTACAAGAGGCAAGAATTGAGTGTCTGAGCTGTTATTCTGATGTTGGTACTCCAATTCCAGGGTCGCCTGGGTCCGGGGGCTGATGTTCCATTTCAGCACCGGTGCCAGGAACACATCCTTGTCCGTGAGCAGATCGCGGAACGAGCTGCTGTTCAGATAGGACATATTCATCCGGTACAGCAAGGTATCGTCTTTCATCAACGGACCGGTGGCATCAATCGTGGTGCGGTATAGATCATAGGAACCGAACTGCTGGGTGAGGTTATAATACGGCGTCGCCAGGGGCTGCTTGGTAATCACATTCGCCATGCCGCCGGGCTCGACCCGCCCGTACAGAATCGCCGCCGGACCCTTCAGCACTTCGATGCGCTCCACGTTGGCAAATTGCTGGCCATTACCAAACAAATTGTTGTCTATTCGAACCCCGTTACGGAAGAGGGTATTGGTTGCAAAACCGCGTAAATACAATTGTTGGTCGCCGCCGCCGGCCACATTCGTTGTTGTGGTGACACCGCTGACATTCTTCAAAGCCTGGTCAATCTGGATGACCTGCTGATCCTTCAAGACCTGCTGGGGAATCACCTGCACGTTTAACGGCGTTTCCATGATCGGTGTGTCGGTCTTGGTGCCGCTGGTGGCGTTCTGTACAACATATGATTCGCGGGATGCGACGACGAGCACCGGCTTCGCCTCGACCACCGGCATCTCGTCCTTCCCTTGCGGTGCGGTGGCCTGGCCCATCCCAATCGGTGGGAGCGGTACAGGAAGTGTCGCTGGCGGTGGCGGCGGCGCGTCAGACGGAGCCGACGCAACCGGCTTCGGCGCGTCCGCTGTCTCAGTCTGTGGAGGCGGTGCCTCCTGACTCTGCTGTGTCGGCACCGGCTTGACTGGCCCGATACAGGCCGTCAAGGCAATGGTTATCAGGACGGCGCCGAGCGCAACTGAAAGACCCCGCCTCATGATGACTGTAGATTGTTGCTGGGAACAGGCCTGTGTGATCGATGACACGTTCATGATGCTCCTCGGTAATTCTCATACGCTATCGGCCCTCTCCGAGGGAAAGACCCTCAAAGGAAGGTAGACGACCGACGATGGACGCAGAAATGCGTTACGCGAGAATCAGCGTTGGAGGAGCACGGAGGCTGTGGTTGGTCGAACACAACAGAGACGGCGGTCGGTCCCGCGCGGCGTGTGGATGAGGCAGCAGGGAGATGAGTCGCTCATGGGGAGCAGATTCATCAAAGGAAATATCGAGTGGAGCCGATTCCTGGGGCGAATCGATCAAGGGAGAGGGATGTATACAGATTTCGTTACAGTGCGACCCCTCAGGCGAGAGTACAAAACACTCCGCGAGTTCAACTGTGCTCTGGAGAGGAGGCAGCCCGTACCACTCGAAGAGCGGCAGCAGCAGAAAGAGGGCCGTCAGTATCTTCCACTTCATAATCCGAGACTCGATTCATTAAGACACAGGAGCACAGGCCCACGGTTCTAGCCCATGATCCCCTGCTTGTCTACCGACGCCTGCTCACGGATGCTACAGCTCTCACGGTGGGACGAGCCGGTCTTAGCCGCCGAGATCCGTGGAAATTTTAATGGCGAGTCAGTCTGAGCTTTGGCCGCGGATGATTTGACTCATAAGCGGATGACCTCCAAACTCACCTGGCGAAAGCCGAGCCCGCGGACGCGATCGACGACGGTGACGAATCGCTCCAAGCGCGTCACTTTGTCGGCGCGGATCAGGACCACCGGCTCGCGGGGATAGGTGAGGAGCGTGGCGTCGAGTTGCTGATCGGTGACAGCGCGATCGTTTACGAATAATTCACCTTCCGCCGTGACGGTAATGATGAGCGGGGCGTCCTGCCGGTCGCTAGCTGCCGCAGCTTTAGCCAGATTGACCGGAATCTGGCCTGCCGTAATGAATGTGGCGGTAGTCAACACGATGACCAGGAGTACCAACATGACATCGACTAATGGAATGACGTTGATCTGATTCAGTTCACGATCCATGTTGTGCCTTGTATTGCGCGAGGAGTTCGCTCACCCGACGACGGAGTACGTTGTTCATGACCACGCAGGGAATGGCGACCAGAAGCCCCGCCGCTGTGGTCTTGAGCGCAAGGCTCAGACCGATCATGATCGACGTCACGGCCAACGCGCCGGAGGTGCCCATGGTGTGAAACGTCAGCATGATGCCGAGCACTGTGCCGAGTAAGCCGATATAGGGCGCATTGGCGGCGACGGTGCCGATTACCACCAGTCTCCTAGTCAACGCGACTTCACACAGATCCGTCGTGGAAAACTGCTTCACGTCCACCTGCCGGTAGAACAGCCAGCGCTCCACTGCCACTCCACCGGCCCAGAAGCTCAGGCCCAGCAAGAGCCCGATGACGCCATACTCGACGAGTTCTTTGAGTCCTTCCATGAAGACACCCCGGTCCTTTCTACACAAATATTCCCACCCGCATGAATCGTAAACGGGTCTGCTGACGTGATTCGAGTGTAGCGTGATGCAAGCCAGATCGGGACAGGCACCGCCGCAGACGGCGGAGCCAGTCCCTTCGCTGCTCCTCAGTGATCTGTCCGATTCTCGGAGATCAGCTTGTCGACCGAGTTGCCGATCACGCGCAAGCTCTGTTTGCCGATTTTTGTGCCGTTTAACTTCCCTTCCTCCACCCACCGATAGACGGTCCAGCGGCTCACATTCAATACCGCAGCTGCTTCATTGACCCGAAGCAATGACTTATTCATCTTGCACCTCATTTGTGTAGTCGTCTGACTTATTGCGTTGTGAGAGGACTCCCGGTGGATGAAGGACCTCGAAAGGCGCCCTCATCTCAACCTTGGTCCTCTTCTTATTACAAACACTAGAACAATCCCAACGTCACACCACCGTAGAAGGCTCTTCCGTAGCCGGCGAAGAAGGCCTGGTTGCCAGCAGCAGCGCCGGCGGTCTCGCCCCCGATCACCTGGCCTGATGCGGCGTATTTCTTATCCGCGATGTTGTCCACCTCGAAATAGAACTTGGCGAATCGGAACCAGGAGTTTTGGATCACGACGGTCTTGTGAATATTGACATTCGCGACCACGTAGGAGGGGATGCTGAACGTGTTACTGTTGTTCAGGAAATAGCTGTTGTAATAACTGCCTTCGGCCCAAGCGCCCCATCCGGTCGGCTCATGATCGTAGGCAAACTTGGTATTGAACACATCGGTCGGCACATTGGGAACCTTCTTGCCGTCCCGCACCAAAAATCCTAATGCCGTATTGGCCTGATCCGAGAAATTGATGTACATGGCATCTGTGTGTGTATAGGCCCCGGAGAAGCGCATGCCTGGCATCGGACGCCAGTCGTAGAAGGCTTCGATGCCCCGATATTGAGACGAATCCGCATTCACCGTCGCCACGTTGCTTCCCGACACCGCTCGAGAGATCAATTCGTCTTTGAAGAAGGTCCAGAACCCGACGAGTTGAACCGTCAGGGTCTCGGTCAGTTTGGATTCGGTACCGATCTCGAAATTGAGGTTCTTCTGCGGCTTCAGGCTGAAGTTCGTGCCTGGCTGACCGGTCACAGGATCTCGAAGGAGATTGCCGAAACCGGGAATTCCATATCCCGTGGAGGCTCGAACCCAATGCCGCTGAGCTTCGGTCGGCTTCCACGACAGCGCCATTTCCGGCGCCCAATTGGTGAAGGTTCTGCTCGCGCTAATGGGAGTGCGGACGTTGGCGGCGCTATAGTTAATCGCCTGCACACTCACCATCGATTGCTCAAAACCCAATCCGCCTATGAGGATTACTTTGGGGACTATTTCCAGTTCTTCCCGGAAGCGAGCTCCGACATTCCTGATCGTTCCACGAGAATTCTGGATGAGTCGCCCCCTCGTGCCAAAGCCATCGGCGAGGTTTTGAAAGGTCTGCGCCTCCTGCTCCATATTATTGAGAAAGAACCCGACATTGCTCTGCAGCGGCATGTCGAACAACTTTCCTTCGTGCCGGATGTTGGCGTAATGTTTGAAATTCGGATTGACGTTGTCGGAGATCTGGGAAAAGGTTTGATTGATGTCTTTGACGTCGTAGTCCGCCTCGAGGGTCAGGCGTGTATCGGTGTTGAGTTGCCGCTCATACATGCCCCCGACGATGGTGCGGCGATCCAACCGCCGTTGCGCCAGCCTTTCGGAGTCGCTGCAGTTATTGGCCGTGCAGGTTCCTGTTCCGCCGGCCTGCCGGTGATCGAAGGTGAACTGTGCCTGATTCAAACGAGTCGGCACGAAGGTGTCCAGCCAATTCGTGATGGCCTTGAAGTAGAAGGTCTGCTTATCATCAATTCTGAAACGCAGATTGAGATTGATCGTCTGGGTGCTGTAGTTGCTGTGCCGGATGAATCCATCTTCTCCTACGTTGCTGACGAAGAGCGAGGCGTCGAGATGTTCATACTGCTGGCCGACAGCGAGGGCCTCCTTATGGTAGCCGAAGGACCCGCCGCTCAGGAACGTTTCTATTCCATTGATATCGCTCCCGCGTTTGGTTCTGAACTGCACCATCCCGCCCAAGGCGTAGTTATCGTAGAGCGACGATGAGGCGCCTCGGATGACTTCGACGCTCCGCATAAACCAGGGATCTTGGATGTCGAGCCGTGAGAGCCCGTCTGATTGGGTCTGCTGGAA
Source organism: Nitrospiraceae bacterium (assembly GCA_013140715.1). Taxonomy (GTDB): domain Bacteria; phylum Nitrospirota; class Nitrospiria; order Nitrospirales; family Nitrospiraceae; genus Palsa-1315. The sequence goes on along the minus strand of JABFSG010000016.1, from coordinate 79,454 downwards.
TCCATCTTCGTAAACCTTGATATCGCGTATTGCGAAGGTCGTTTTGGCTCCTTGCCCGCGAATCATGATGCTGAAGTCGCGCGGTCCGTTCGCCTGGCGCAAGACCACGCCGGGAAGCGATTCCAACGATTCTTTCATCGTTCTGGTCGGCTGAGAATCCGTTTCAGTCGGATCCGTGGCCGACAACGAAAGGCCCTCAGGACGCTTTTGAAATCGTGTGCTGACGATGCTCATGTCTTTCAGCTCATATTCCGGAATCGCGTCGGCGGCCTTCAAATGCTCTGGAGTCACCTTCTCAGTCACTACCTTGGGCCGTTCAGAGGGGGGCAATGCTCCCTCGCGATGTTTTTGGAGATCATCCAGCTCTTGGAGAATCCCTTTCAGCTGTTCGCGTAACTGTTCTTCACGCGGCGAGGCAGCCGGCTGCGCCGACTCTTGTGCCGATGCGACGTGATCTATTGCAGCAGTGCCTCCGAGCATTGCGACTGCCGCAACGATGTGCGTAACTCTCTTGAATGACACCATGATCCTACTCCTTCTTGCGATAATGACGATGACACACTGTTCCCCAAGCCGGTTCCAGGCTGCAAGGTCTCAGCACTGTCCGCGCAGGGAAATGACGGATGACGATTTAGTGGATGCGAAGTTACGACCGAGGAGGGGCGCGGGACTGCGCCGACTGTTGGGAGAGCAAAGAGGGCGCGGAAGAAGTGACCGGCTGTAATATCGTGACAAGGTGAAGCGACTGTGTCTGTGACGAGGCCGCAAGAAGATCGACGGTTGGATTCGTGTCGCAGGCCCAGGCGCAGAGAGAAGAATGCGTCGCTCCACCCGTGTGATGATGGGTTGAGCGCTGCTGCCCCTCGTGTGCAAAGAGACAGGTCACGGCACTGACCGATAACGTCAGATATAGCGCCGTAAGAATCAGAGCAAGCGGGGCGACAGACTTTCTCATTTCCCACTCTCCATGACCTGCCGAATCATCGCGACCGCCTCGGGACTATCCCAGGTGCGAGGTCCGACCGCTCGCCCGGCGAGCGCGCCGTCTTTCGCGATTACGATGGTGGTCGGAAGGCCGCGCACCATGAAGGACCGTGACACGTCCTGATCTTCATCGAACAGCACCGGCAGGCTGATTCCCAGCTGAGTGAGAAAGTGTGCGATCCCTTGGCGCTGCAGATCTGTCGTGATGGTCAGGAGGGTAAATTGTGCTGGATCCAACTGCTTTTGCAAACGCGCCAGGGAGGGCATTTCTTCTTTGCAGGGCCCGCACCAGGTGGCCCAAAAATTCACCAGTACGACCTTCCCGGCGAACTCACTCGACTTCACGACCTTGCCTTCCAATGTCGTGAGTTCAAAGGGAGCCGCTGTGCTCCCGACAGGCAACCGGCTCATCTTGAGAGCGACAAAGGGATCGCTGGCAAGCGAGGGACCGGCCGAGACGATGCATAGCAGAGCGAGCATCGCGGCAATTACAGGTCGGGTTGGTATCTGATTCACGTTATGGATCCTGTCTCGCGAGAACCTTCGCAGCCGGTAGCTGAACGGTTTGCACGACCATGCGATGAACGGGCATGGCATGTTCCATCCAAGCCAGGGCCGCGAGTCCTTTCGAATTCATCGAGAGAGACGGCGTCTGGCCTTTCTTCTCATTCAATTTTTGTGGGGCGCTGAATGTCCGCCCACGATCGAGCGAGACGCTCATTACCACTTCACGCCGAACGGGCGATTGTTCTTCCCAGACAATCACGAGACGTCCATCCGGATCGACCGCCATCTGGGGATGATCCGGGAAGGTTCCCTTGGAGATATTGAGTTTTTGCTTGGGTGAGAAGCTGTCCCCTCGATCGTCCGAGTAGGCTAGGAAGATCGACGGGGTCTCATCGACACCCTCCGTATACCAAACGACATAGAGCCGTCCGAGTTGATCCGTCCCAACCGACGCCGGTCGGTGCGGGCAGCCGGGGAACTGCCATTTGTCGTGTCCCACGATCACGGGAACGGTGAAGGTCTGTCCCCTATCGGTCGACCGCGCGACGACCGTTTCGCGGAGTTCCCCCGGCAGAACTTTGCGCCAGGCTACGTACAACGTCCCATCCGGGCTACTGGTCATCGACGTCCGGCAACAGACGCAGGTGTTGTCGTCTACCTTGAGGTTCTTCGCGACCGTGCGACCGTGATCGGTCGAGCGCGTGACGAAGGTGCCGGACTCTTTCTTGCCCTCCCGCCCATCGATCCAGGCCATGTGGACGACTCCATCGGGCGCAACGTGAAGTGAATCGAAACTGTGGCCGATGATCTGCTCGTCGTCGTTCACGAGAATGGATGGCAGGAAGGTTTTGCCGCCGTCTGTGGATCGGCTCAGCCGCAGTTCGTTCGAGAAGGGCTTGTCAGTCGTCAGTTTCGGATGGGTCAAGGCCCATGTCAGGAATATGTCGTCTCCAGCCACGGCCAGCGCCGGGGCTTCCTGTCGCATGTAGGGCGCCTCGGTCGACTGGTTCACCTTGACCGGAGTTCCGATCGGCCCCCTCGGCTGCTCCGTCCTCGCATAGAATACCGTACGTCTGTCCTTGTCCTCCTCGACCCAGGCCAGCGAAATACGGCCCTCGTCGTCGATTCGGACAGAGGGACCTACGACAGCCCGCACTTGGTGGTCGGTCGTCAGTTTCGGGCCAAACACAATCGGCGACTCAGGCGTTGCCGTAGCTGTGGATGCGAGAGCGACGGCACCGACCGCAATTCCGGCCATCCACGCGAGTTTTTTAGTTCTGAATTTTCGTACGTTCATGGTTCGCCTCACTTCGATCCACGAATGGATAGGTGGATGTCGCGCCCGGTTGACCCTTGCTGCGCGCTCACTCCCGGTAGCGATTCTAGCGATTCCTTCATGTTTCTCGTCGGCTGATCCGAGAATTCAGACCGTGGAACAGTGGACTGAGTCGTTCCTTCCGGTTGTGAGCGGAGTTGACGCAATTCCCGCTCAACCTTTGCACGCTCCCGCTGCAACTCTTGAATCCGTGCCGCCCGCTCTTGCTCGGCCATGGCCTCCTGCCTCTCTCCAGCCCAAACCGGCAGAGCCACCAGGATCAGAAGGCTGCACATCGCCGCCGCTCGGACCGTCTTCAATTTTTGATTCGATCGCTGAGCCATCAACCGTCGACTCCTTCGACTAACTTCCAAGGCTATAGACCATCGGCACATAGACTGCGACTTCGGCAGCATCCATCGCTTTCGTCATATGCAGCGGGCAGACCAACCGAATGGCTTCCATGGCCGCATTGTCGAGCGTTTCATAGCCGGAGCTTCTATGGACCTTCACCTCCGACAGATGACCATCGGCTCGAATGACTGCGCGCAACACCACCTTCCCTTCCCATCCGTTGAGGCGCGCGGCGCTCGGATAGCGTTTGAGCTCAGCCAGTCTCCGCCTCAGCGATTCGGCCAACCAGCCATGATCGACTTTGACAGCGGGAACCGAACGGGTTGCCGGCGCCACTTGCGGCGCAGATTCTGTCGCGACTGGTTCAGCCGGTTTCGCGTCGGCTATTGCAGCTGTCGCCGATGTTGCAGCGATCGAAGGTTCGGCGGGCGCTGCTTCAGATTGAACGGCAGGAGCCACCGATTCAACCAGCGACTGAGTGGTCTGCTCGACCCCTACCGGTTGCGGCGCTGCAACCATCTGTTGAATCGGCTCGCTCGTCTCGACCACCTGGGGGATTTCGCGCGGTACAACCGTCGTTACCTTCGGAACTTGCACTTCTTGCGCGATCGGTTGAGGCCGAATGGGGGTAGGGGCTACAGGGCGAGGAGCCGGTTGGGCAGCTTCCTGAACCGGCTTGATCTCGGCCTGATGCATCTCTTGATGCTGTTGCGGCTCGACTAACGCAACGTCCCACGTGAACACTTCTGTCGGCAGGACCGGTTTGACCTGTGTGATGAACCCAAGGGCCACGGTCAATGCGAGTCCGTGAACGAGTGCGGATACTACCCATCCTTGCGCGCGATACTGCCCATTCGAGCTCAACGTCACGTAATCACCTCAAGGCTGATGATGAATTGTCTGACATGCACAATCGTGAAATATCCTCTCTTCGGCGCGAACAGTGGTGAGAACGGTGTCGCCATAGGTGCCGGTCATCAAAGGAGTCAGCCGAATTCCTTCAAAAAGACGAAGGAACGAGGATCAGAGCAATCCAACGATGAAGAACACCAGGGATGGAGAAACTAGACGAGGGGCGGTGCGCGTGAAGGTGGTTGCGAGATATGGAAGAAATGAAGCGGAGTAACGGGAGAGACCAGTTCAATGAACGTCGCGTATCGGACGGGCGCGACATCGTCCGCTGTGCTTTCGACAGCGTCGGCTGCGATGCAGAGCCATGAACACAATGCAGTGGCGTGAGTCGCCGCGTTGTGATGGTCGTGTTGTTCCAAGTGGGCAGTGAGTTGCGGGTAGACAATCCCGCTGAGCGCCACAAGCCAGAGCGCGAACCCTGCGACCGCTAATTGTCGAATCCTTCTATTCATAGGTCGTTATCGAAGAGCTGCCGCCTTGACCGGTGCTTGCTTCTGAATCCGTGCGACGGTTTCATCGATTTTCTGTTCGGTCAAGAGCCCACCCTTGATGTATTCTTGCACACGCCCCTCTTGGTCGATGAATACACTGACCGGTAATCCGAACACGCCGAACTGGTTCGCGACCTTGTTGTCGCGATCCATCAGGACGGGGAATGTGTGGCCGTATTGCTTAATGTGTTCACGGACCTTGGCATCGTCTTCAAGTTCGTTGATTGCCAGTACGACAAACCCCTTGTCCCGCAGTTTGTCGTAGGTGGTCTGCATCGCCGGCATCTCCGTCGTGCAGGGTTTGCACCAGGTCGCCCAGAAGTTCACGAGCACGATCTTGCCGCGATACTGGCTGAGGCTTTGCGACTTGCCCTCCAGATCTGTTAGATGAAAATCCTCGGCCTGCATACCGACCGTCGGGACTCGCGAGCCCATGCTCCAGCCATCGAACGGCAAGAGCCCGAGTATGGCGATCAGCATACCGATCATCAGAACAGATAGACGTTTCATCGTAGCCTCCTCATGACAATATGCACTGCTCTTTACGACGGGTTCATGACTTGGAACATTTTCGTGATGCCGAACACATAGCTCACGCCTTGAGCCAGATTCCCATTGAAATCACGGGCGATGGGGATCTGTGAATAGAAATACAACGATGTGTTTTCCGTCAAGGATGTCTTGATGGCTTCGCCGAGATTGAGTTGAAAGCCTGGTGTATAGGCAAAATAGGTAGATCCGGTTGTCGGGACCCCCCGGCGCGTGATGTTCGGATCGAGCAGCAGTGCCTCTGCGGGGAATCCTGCATCGGCTGGAGTCAGCGACCGAGACAACGATGCGCTATAGGAATCATGGACCATGTAGCGGTAGTTGAACTGATTGGTCAGCACCAGCCAGGGAACCGTGACGAGATTCGCGCCGATTCCAAAATCGAATTGATCCCCGAATTGATAGCCGAAGTTATTGCGGAAGGTGTGCCGGTAGCTGGCAGAGGCGAATTGGTTTAACCGATGGGGAATGATTTCATAGGTTTGATAGATCGATCCTTGAAGTCCGAATTGGCCTCGCCCAAGCTGGGCAGTCGGTTCCATCGTTTCAGGACCATCGAGGCCGGCAGTCTTCTGGTTATGGTCGCCGGTGGGAAGATAGACACCGAAGCCTGTGACCACCATGCTGCTCAATGTGGGCAACAGGTTGTACTTCGCGTTAATCAAGACGTCGCCGATGCCGTTGTCGGAAAACCGAGTGAGATCACCGGCGCCGCCATTGGCTTCTCCCAATCCATCCACGTGCTGATGCCTGACCCGTTTGTAGGGGATTGCAACTTCGATTCCGAACCGATCGGTGACGCCGTAGTTCAAATCCAGCGTATACATTTGACTGATTGTCCGGATCTCCCGGTGGTGGCCAAGAATCAGTTGTCGATTGTCGAGATCGACAGCGGGTATCACTCCGTCTGTGCCACTTAGCAGCGTTCCTTGAGGCGTATAGTTATAAAAGGCGTTGACGGTGAGCAGGCCCTTTGGTGACACCTGTTGTTGCGACCCGATCACGACAAAACAGGTGACCGACCCGCACGATGCCTGTGCGGTCTGGGTGCCGGACCACGAAATGAAGCCGAGAGCAAGACTGAGAATAGATCCGAGGATGAGCCGTTTTCCCGCCATGATGCTGCTGGTCCTTTCTCTCCATGAACAATCGTTTAAACTGCTACCCCACAACCCATCAATGGATCGTGCGATAGACAGATACGGCTCTGCTTGAGCCGTATGAGCAACGAAAATTACAGAGAGAGAGACGGAGGAGCGCGGCTGGGAGAAACCCTGCAAGCTTCGATCGAAGGTTGCGCAGAATGGAGGAGTGCGACGAGTGCTATCGGACTGAGTTCTGTTTGGAATGTGACCGCTGCCGTGTCGAGCACTGTCCCGGCGGCACACATCCAGGAGCAGAGCGGGGTGCCATGAGTGGCGGCCTCATGTTGGGCATGGTGACCTGCATGTTCGACCGACTGGGCTTGAGCCAATCCGCCGACGGATAGGACACAGACCACCAAGAGGATGGACGCGAATTTTCGGACTGCGTGGTTCATCGTAAAGAAAACCCAGTCTAAGTCGTACAGATCTTAAATGGATACCCTTAGACCTGTCAAGCCAGTCACTACTGAAACCTGGCAGCCGCTTATTATAGGATTCAGCAAAGAGATGTTGTATACTGCGACACACATTTGAGGGGATATCGGCGTTCGTTTCGAACGACAGTACCATGGTCACGCAACTACTCAACCAGATCTTCGGCAGCAAAAACGATCGTGAAATCAAGGCGCTCCGTCCGATTGTGGAGCAGATCAACAGCCTGGAATCCGGCCTGACACCACTTTCCGATCAAGCCCTCGCGGATAAGACCCAAGAGTTCAAGAAGCGTCTTGAGTCCGGGGAGACCCTGGACAATATCCTGCCTGAAGCCTTCGCGGTCTGCCGTGAAATGTCCCGCCGCAAGCTGAATATGCGCCATTTCGACGTGCAATTGATGGGCGGCGCGACTCTCCATCGAGGCCGCATCGCTGAAATGAAGACCGGTGAAGGGAAAACCCTGGTCGGTACGCTACCGGTGTACCTGAACGCGCTCGAAGGAAAAGGCGTGCACCTCATCACTGTGAACGACTATCTTGCCAAGCGCGACGCGCAGTGGATGAGCGTGCTCTACCACGCATTGGGACTGTCGGTCGGCATCATTCAGCACGATGCTTCATATATCTTCGATCCAACCTATGAGGCCTCCGACAAACGGCTCCAATCCCTCCGCCCCTGCACAAGGGCTGAAGCCTATCGGGCCGACATTACCTACGGTACCAACAACGAGTATGGGTTCGACTATCTCCGTGACAACTTGGTCGTGAACGATTTGGCCCAGTGTGTGCAGCGAGAGTTGAATTTCGCCATCGTGGACGAAGTCGACAGTATCCTCATCGACGAGGCCCGCACGCCCTTGATTATTTCCGGCCCGACGGATGAAACGACCGATCTTTACTACCGCATCAACGCGATTATCCCCCAGCTGAAAGCGGAACACGACTTCACGATCGAGGAAAAAACAAAGACCGCCTCATTGACCGAAGAGGGTAACGTCCGGGTCGAAAAGTTACTCGGCGTGGACAACCTCTACGACCCCAACCATATGGATCTGGTTCATCACGTCGTCAAGGCGCTCCAAGCCTATGCCCTCTACAAACGGGATGTGGATTATGTCGTGAAAGAGGGCGAAGTCATCATCGTGGATGAGTTTACCGGGCGGCTCATGCCGGGGCGTCGCTGGAGCGATGGGTTGCACCAGGCAGTTGAAGCCAAAGAAGGGGTGAAGATTGCTAACGAGAATCAGACGTTGGCCTCAGTCACCTTCCAGAACTATTTCCGGATGTACAAAAAACTCAGCGGCATGACCGGCACGGCGGATACGGAAGCGGCGGAGTTTGCCAAGATTTACAATCTCGACGTCAACGTAATTCCGACCAATCGCAACATGATTCGGCAAGATTATGCAGATGTCGTCTACCGGACCGAGAAAGAAAAGTTTGCCGCAATCGTCGAAGATATCAAGGAATGTTACGAGCGTGGCCAACCGGTCTTGGTCGGCACGGTGTCCATCGAAAAATCGGAGCGTCTGGCTGGCTTCTTGAGCCGGACCGGCGTAAAGCACAATGTCCTCAATGCTAAACAGCATGAGCGAGAGGCCGAGATTATCGCCCAGGCAGGACGCAAGGGCGCTGTCACCATCGCCACGAATATGGCGGGTCGCGGTACCGACATTCTCCTGGGTGGGAATCCCGATTTCATGTTTAAACAGATTTTGTATCGGGAAGAGAATCTGACAGATGCGCGCAAGCTTGAGATTTTCGAGGAGATCAAGGCCGATTGCGAGAAGAACAAACAGGAGGTCATTGCGGCCGGAGGACTTCACATTCTCGGGACCGAGCGTCATGAAAGCCGCCGAATCGACAATCAGCTCCGGGGCAGAGCCGGTCGCCAGGGCGATCCAGGTTCGTCGCGATTCTACTTATCGCTGGAAGACGACCTGATGCGAATTTTCGCCTCCGAGCGGGTTTCCCAACTGATGCTCAAGCTCGGTATGGAAGAGGGTGTTCCGATCGAGCACGGCATGGTCACCAGGGCCATCGCCAATGCTCAGAAGAAGGTCGAGGCGCATCACTTCGATGTCCGGAAGCAGCTGCTGGAGTATGACGATGTCATGAACAAGCAGCGCGAGGTGATCTATCAACACCGACGCGCTGTCTTAGGTGGGGCGGATCGGAAGGACGAACTCCGCGACATGATGGACACCCTGGTGGACTCCGCGCTGAACGTCTATTGCCCGGCTGAACAATATCCAGAGGAGTGGGATATTAAAGGGCTTGCTGAGATCATGCATAGCCAATTCGGTCTCGACGTCACCCAGGGCAAGGGCGACGGAGGCACGCAACTTCGTGAAGTGGGCCGCGATGCGTTGCTCGAAGATCTTCGCGCGCAGGTGCGTGAGGCGTACGATCGGAGAGAGCAGGACCTGGGTTCGGATTTGATGCGTTTCCTGGAGAAGAATTTCATGCTCCAGGTCATCGACCATCACTGGAAGGACCATCTCCTCGGGATGGATCATCTGCGAGACGGGATCGGATTGCGCGGCTACGGGCAAAAAGATCCGCTCATCGAATATAAGCGTGAAGGGTATGATCTCTTTGCCGGCATGATGGAACGGGTTAAGTCCGACGCGCTCGATCGGCTGTTCCACGTGCAGGCGGTCAGGACCGAGGCGCAGCCGGAAGCTCCCCCACCTCCCCCACCTGTCATTTCACGTCCCCTTCCTCCACTGATCCTCAATCGTGGAGAAGAGCCGGTCGCGTCCCAGACCGCTCAACGAAACGACGACAAAGTCGGCCGCAACGACCCCTGCCCCTGCGGCAGCGGAAAAAAATACAAGAAGTGCCACGGAGTGTAGTGTAGGATCACTGCGCCCGCCTCTCTCCCGAGTGTCAATTCGACCGTTCTCTATCTCACAGCTGTTTGCTGCCGAAACTTGTTCCATTCCATGCTACGCATGAACGGAACGTCGAACATCGGCAGTACTCGATTTCAGCGAGCCGCAACTGTTCGATAGAACGGTGCCCGAATTGCCGCGCAGGTCGAGCGCGCGCAGCGGTCCTACTAGGGGAATGCAAAAGAGAATTAGAAGAAGTGTCAGGGGATGTGAAGAGGCTCGACTGACCAAGGGCATGGAACTTCGGCGTTGCCATGATGCGACGCGCCTCCACCGCTACTAACCGTGTCACATAGTCACCACGTACTCGTCTAAACTGTGCCGAAGCGTCGCAATGTCGTCGTGCGTGGATTGCCGTGCGTCCTCAGTTATTGCCGACGCCATGTCGAACGCCTCAGTCCATAGCCCTTCCAGCCGAGCCGAGATGAAAGCCGGGATTTGGGGCGATGAATCGTGCTCATTTGGGAGATCTTGCCCGAGATTCAGAGCCGATCGGCTTGGGTTGCTGAACTGAGGCAGGAATAGCCTTGTGTGTTCGGTCAACGGAAACCTTTCTTCCTTATTTCACCTTGACTTAGGGAGTAATCAGAGTCTAACCTAAGCTATTTTTTACACCAATCATGATGGGTGGATTTTACCCGTTATGGAGCATTGGTGTTCCCGCTTAGGCCGGTTAAGCGGAGGAAGGGAATTGTGTCTGTGACGGCTGGGCACCCTGAACTTATCTCTGCCATTGCGTCCGAGATCGCTTTCTCAGGCCCCATTCCTTTCGTCCGGTTCATGGAGCTGGCGCTCTATCACCCTCAATTCGGCTATTACATGCGCCGACCCGACGGCATAGGCCATGAACGTATAGGCTGGTCCGGTGACTTCTACACCAGCTCCGATGTGTTTCCGATGATTCTCGGTCGCACACTGGCTGCGCAGGCCAGGCAAATGGACGAATTATTGGGTTGCCCCACTCCATTCACGATTGTCGAAATGGGCGCAGGCAAAGGCTTATTAGCTCGGGATGTCCTGACGGCAATCCATAGTCAAGGAGACAGCTTTGCATCGCGTCTGCGCTATATCCTGATCGAACGGAGTCCCGCTATGCGGGAACTGCAGTGTCGAAACCTGGCTCCGTGGCTCAGCAAGTCTGGTCTCGTCACTTGGGTGGAAGGTCTCGATGGACTCGCTCCGGAGACTGTGACCGGTCTGTTCCTCAGCAATGAGCTGGTGGATGCCTTTCCCGTGCACAGGATTCAAGTCACGGCCGGGCGAACCGATGAACTCTATGTGGACTATCGAGATGGGCGGTTTGTGGAATGTCCGATGCCCCTCTCGACGATCCGGATCGCCGAGTATCTGCAGAGACTGCAGACGACTTTGCCGGAGGGCTATCGAACCGAAGTGAATCTGCAAGCGATCGATTGGATGGAACAGGTAGCTCAGCAGATCGATCGCGGTTTTGTCGTGACTATCGATTATGGCCATACGGCGCAAGATCTCTATGGGCCAGAGAGGAAGAACGGCACATTCCTTTGCTACTTCCAGCAGCTGACCAACGAAGATCCGTTCATGCGGGTCGGCGAGCAGGATATGACAGCCCACGTGGACTTTTCGTCCCTGGCTGCCGTTGGTGAAGAACAGGGACTCCATGTGACGGGATTCACCAACCAAATGAGTTTTCTCATGGGGCTTGGCGTTGAAGAGATGATCGGAGAGTTGGAGCCTGAGAGCCCAGAGTTTCAGGCCGCGATTCATCTCCTCAAGCCGAACGGCATGGGCAGCACGTTCAAGGTGCTCATGCAACATAAGGGATTGAGTTGTCCGGAGCTGGACGGTTTGAAATTCAAGCCCTTCTTCGGTTCTGCACTGGCGGCGCATTCTGTAGCATGAGTGCCCAAATGATGTGGTCGATGAAATCGGAACAGACTCCTTGCGCTTCACGCTTCACACTTCATGTTTCACAGGTTCTATATGGGTAACGCAGCCATTCCAGAGAACTACATACCGATTATCTTGTTTTTCGTCATTGCAGGGGTCTCTGTCGCCGGCGTCTTGCTTGTCGGCTCGTTCCTTCGACCGAGTCGTTCCTACCGAGCCAAGCTGGCCCCTTATGAAAGCGGAAGTCCCTTGTTTTCCGATGCGCGCATCCAGTTTCCGATGCGCTACTACATCATCGCGATGCTGTTCGTCATTTTCGATATCGAGGTCATTTTCATGGTCCCCTGGGCCGTCAGGTTTCAATCGCTCGGCCTGTTGGGACTCATCGAAATGCTCGTGTTTCTGGGTATTCTACTGGCCGGATTCTGGTACGCATGGAAGAAGGGGGCGTTGGAATGGGACTAGCAAGGACGTTAAACGTGAATCGTTAACTGTGAAACATCCGGACGGAAACATTCCTTGCGATTGACGCATAACATTTAACGAATAACGGCATAACCATGAGCTTTGCGGAGCGACAGTTTGAGGCGAATATTCTGACGACCAATCTGGATGCAGTTGTGAATTGGTCGCGCAAGTCGGCTTTGTGGCCGATGACGTTCGGTCTCGCTTGCTGTGCCATTGAGATGATTGCGACGGTGTCGTCACGGTACGATTTGGATCGCTTTGGCGCCGGCGTTTTTCGGGCCTCACCGCGGCAGGCCGATCTCATGATCATCGCCGGCACTGTGGCTCGCAAGATGGCGCCGGTGATCCGCCGTATCTACGACCAGATGCCGGAACCACGGTATGTCATTTCTATGGGTTCCTGCGCCACCTCAGGCAATCACTACAATAGTTACGCGGTGGTTCAGGGTGTCGACCAGATCATTCCGGTCGATGTCTATGTGCCGGGTTGTCCGCCCCGTCCGGAAGCGTTGCTCGACGGAATACTCAAGTTGCAGGAAAAGATTCAGCGGGAGAAGGTGTTCGTAAAATGACGTGAGCCGTCAAACGTGAATCGCAGGAATAAATAGGCCAAGTTCTCTTGCGCTTCACGCTTCACGCTTCACGCTTCACGGCGACCATGAAAGCTCTGCTCGACAATCTGAAAACGCAATTTCCTGACGCGATCCTCGCGATTCGCGTCGACGCCGCGCGGGCCGAGACCTCTGTCTCCGTGGCCGCCGCGCGTCTGCTCGATATTGCGCGCTATTTGCACGACGCGCCGGAAGCGGCCTTCGATCATCTGACCGACATCTGCTCGGTCGATTATCCGGAAGATCAGATGCGGTTTGAAGTCGTCTATCACTTACATTCGCTTCCGCTTCAGCAGCGCCTGCGCCTCAAGGCGCGTATCGCGGAAGAGGATCCGGCGATTGCGTCAGTTACGGGAATCTGGAAGGGGGCCGACTTCCTGGAGCGGGAAGTGTACGACATGATGGGCATTCGCTTTTCCGGCCATCCCGATCTCCGGCGCATTTTGCTGCCGGAGGATTATGCCGAGGGATACCCCTTGAGAAAAGACTTCCCGGCGGAAGGCCGAGGCTGGCGCAGCCAGTTCGACTTCATTCCGAGTTTCGACGAGGCCCCGCTGGACATCGTTGAGAGCGAGATTTCCGAGGAGAAGAAAGATACCTTTCGAACCGAACCTGGTGCGCCGGGTTCCGGGAGGAAAGAGGAATTGCTGCTGAACATGGGGCCGCAGCATCCGAGCACCCACGGCGTATTGCGGGTCGTGCTCATGTTGGACGGCGAACGGGTTGTGAAAGCCACGCCGGACCTCGGCTACCTGCATCGAGGCGTCGAGAAATTAGCCGAGGGTCTCACCTACATGCAGATGATTCCGCATACGGACCGGCTCGACTACGTCTGTGCCATGTCCAATAACTACGCGTACGTGCGCGCCGTGGAAAAGCTCCTCGAGATCACCGTGCCAATCCGAGCCGAATACGTCAGGACCATCGTGGCCGAGATGCAGCGGATCATCGGGCACCTCTTTTGGCTCGGCACCCAGGCTCTGGATATCGGCGCCATGACCGTGTTTTTTTGGACCTTTAGGGAGCGTGAAGTACTGCTGGACATGTTTGAAAAGCTCTGCGGCGCCCGTCTGACCTTGAACTACTATCGCATCGGCGGAGTCGATAGCGATTTCACTCCGGAGCTGGTTCAGCGGATGAAATCGTTCCTCGACGTCTTTCCCGAGAAGGTCAAGGAATACGATTCGCTCATCGCGGCCAATCGTATCTGGCTCGGGCGCACGAAAAACGTGGCGCTGCTTTCGGCCGAGGACGCGATCAACTTCGGGTGCACCGGGCCGGTCTTGCGCGGGTCGGGCGTTGCCTACGATATCCGTAAGGCGGAGCCCTACGGTGTATACGACAAAGTCGAGTGGGCAGTGCCGATCGGCAGGAACGGCGATACCTACGACCGGTATTGGATACGCATGGAAGAAATGAGGCAGAGCGCCAGGATCATCGCACAATGTCTCGATCAGCTGCCGGAGGGGCCGATCATGGCTGAGGCGCCGCAGTACATTCCGCCGCCCAAGGAGCTGGTTATGCGGGACATGGAGAGCTTGATCCATCATTTCATTATTTATACCCAGGGCATCAAGCCGCCGAAGGGCGAGACCTACTGTGCGACAGAGGCTCCCAAGGGCGAATTGGGATTTTTCATCGTGAGCGACGGCAGCGCTCGCCCCTATCGGCTGAAGATTCGCTCGCCTTCGTTTGTCCATATGGGCGCCTTCGACCATATGGCGCGGGGCTACCTGATCTCCGATGTCATTACGATCTTTGGGACCTACGATGTGGTGATGGGGGAATGTGACCGATGACGTGAGGCGCGAAGACCAATGTTCTTCGTTCCCCTTACCCCTGACGCCTCACCCCTCACGAAGAATGTTTGGAAGAGGACAGAATGCTCCGCGAGAAATATCGAACAGAAATCGAAGAGTTGTTGAGCCGGTATCCGGTGAAGCGCTCGGCGTTGATTCCGTTGCTCTACCTGGCGCAACGGGAGGAGGGCTTCGTATCTGAGGGGGCGATGAAGGAAATTGCGGGGCTTTTGCATCTGACTCCGCCGCAAGTCTATGAAACGGCCACGTTTTATACGATGATCAATCTGAAGCGCGTGGGAAAGTTTCATCTCCAAGTCTGTAAGTCCCTGATGTGCGCCCTGGCCGGATCCGATACGGTTATTGGATGGGTCAAGACGAAGCTCGGAATCGGACCGGGAGAGACAACGACCGACGGACTCTTTACCCTCAGCGCGGTCGAATGCCTCGCTGCCTGTGGCACTGCGCCGATGATGCAGATCAACGACGACTATTACGAGCGGCTTACAGAAGACACATTCGACCGAATCCTGGACGACCTCAAGAGAGACGGGAGCAGTTCGCTCAAGACCGGTCCATTTATGTGGCCAGAACCGGCCCCGGCAAAGCCGGGGGTGTGAAACGTGACGCGTATCTCGTCGTTCGCAAAACGGAGATCTGAGACTGCTAACGCTTCACGAGATTAGGACAATGCCAAAATACGAACTCATATTGCTCAAAAACATGATGCAGTCCGGCTACACAGGCTCGCTTCAAGAATACGAGCGGGCCGGTGGCTACCAGGCGCTCCGCAAGGTCGTTGGGAAGGTGCCGCCGACCGAAGTCACCATGGCGGTGATGAAATCGGGGCTGCGAGGGCGCGGCGGCGCAGGGTTTCCGACCGGGGTGAAATGGGGATTCCTGCCCAAGGACTATCAAGGCCCACGCTATCTCTGTTGCAACGCGGACGAAAGCGAACCAGGCACGTTCAAGGATCGCCAGCTCATGGAGAGAGATCCCCATCAGCTCCTGGAAGGCATCGTGCTTGCCTGCTACGCGATCGGAGCCGAGTCCGCCTATATCTACATCAGAGGCGAACTGGTTCTCGCGGCGAAGATATTGGAACAGGCGATTGCGGAGGCACGGGCCGCCGGTTATATCGGATCCAACATATTGGGTACAGGCATTACCGCCAATGTGTGGGTACACCGGGGCGCTGGCGCCTATATTTGCGGAGAAGAAACGGCATTACTGGAGTCGCTTGAAGGTAAGCGGGGCTTACCGAGAGTCAAGCCTCCCTTCCCCGCGACACATGGTCTCTACAACAAGCCGACTGTGGTCAACAACGTCGAGACCCTAGCCAACCTTCCTCACATTATCGCCCGTGGCCCTGAATGGTTTGCATCGATCGGTTCTCCGCCGAAAAGCACGGGAACCAGAGTCTTCTGCGTCAGCGGCCATGTGAAGCGGCCGGGGAACTACGAAACGCCGATGGGGATCACCTTCCGTGAATTGATTTACGGGGAAGCAGGAGGCATGCGTTCCGACAAGCCGCTCAAGGCGTTCATTCCGGGAGGGGCGTCCGCACCATTCCTCACGCCGGACCACCTCGACGTCAAACTCGACTTTGAGTCCGTTGCAGCCGCCGGCTCCATGCTCGGTTCCGGAGGGGTCACGGTGATGGAAGAGGGCACTCCCATGGTATGGGCCGCGCTCCGCTTGATGGAATTTTTCTATCATGAGTCTTGCGGTAAGTGCAGCCCCTGCCGCGAGGGAAGCTCTTGGCTGGTCCAAACCATGCGTCGAATCGTCGCGAAGCGGGGACAGATGGCAGATCTTGAAACCTTAGTCGATCTATGCAAGAACATCGAAGGTAGAACGGTTTGCGCGTTCGGGGATGCAGAAGTGGCGCCGATTATGAGCACGCTCAAATATTGGCGCTCTGAGTACGTGGCGCTGATTCAGGAAGCAGAAACGGCGAATCTCATCAGGCTGGAACCGACGGTAGCGAGGCATTGAAAATGGTCGAACGTTTCGACGTGAAGACTTTCGGACGTTCTGACTTGAAGACGAACCTATGGCTAATGTGACCACAGAAACTGTCCGCTTGACCATCGACGGCATTTCCATTTCGGTGCCGAAAGGCACCTTGGTGATCGAAGCCGCTCGTCAGGCCGGCGTGATGATCCCGCATTTCTGCTACCATCCGAAACTCAAGCCGGATGCAAACTGCCGCATGTGTCTGGTCGAGATCGAACGAGTGAGAAAACTCCAGACCTCCTGCAGCACCGTGGCAACCGAAGGCATGGCCGTTCGGACGGCCACGACGGTCGTGAATGACGCCCACAAGTCGGTGCTCGAATTCATTCTGGCCAATCATCCGTTGGATTGCCCGGTCTGCGACCAAGGCGGTAGGTGCGACCTTCAAGATTTTTCCCATCAATACACCGCGACCAGCCGATTTGCCGAGACCAAGCGTATTTTTCAGAAAGAATATTTCAGCCCCTTGATCGAAACGCAGATGAACCGTTGCGTCCAATGTTTGCGTTGCGTCCGCTATTGCGACGAGGTCATGGACGTGAAGGCTCTCGCCCCGATCGGGCGAGGTACGATGACCGAGATCAAGTCCTTCGGCAACCATCCCTTGGATTGTGAGTTCTGCGGCGGCTGCGTGCAGATCTGTCCGGTCGGCGCCATCACCAGCCGGCTCTCGATGTACGAGTACCGTCCCTGGATGCTCAAACGCGCCGATACGATCTGCACGTTTTGCGGCGACGGTTGCCAGATCACGGTGCAAACCAAGGATCAGGAGCTGATCGAGGTGAACAGCGCCCATAGCGGCGGCCGGAACAACGGAGACCTCTGTGCGCGAGGCTATTTTGGATTTCATGCGACGAGTCATCCCGACCGAGTGACCTATCCGATGATCAGACGGAACGGCACGCTGGTCGAGGCCACGTGGGAGGAGGCGCTCCTGTTTGTGGCCGAACAGACCAACCGGATCAAGCAGGCTCATGGCCCACAGGCCTTCGGTGGGCTGATCTCCGGCCGCTGCACCAACGAAGAACTCTATCTCTTCCAGAAGTTTATGCGCCTCACGATCGGGACGAATAACCTGGACAGCAGCGCGCGGTACGGCCACGTCAACGGAGTACAGGCGATGCGACGGGTACAAGGCACGCACCGCTGGACCGTGACGTTCGAGGACATCGTGCAAGCGGACGTGCTGCTCCTGGTCGGTACGAATATCACTGAAGCCAATCCGATTACGGGACTTAAAGTAAAAGAAGCCGTCAAAAAATACGAGGCGACGTTGTTGACGATCGAGGCGCTTCAGCCAGCGGTCGGCACGATCAGCAACATTACCAATCTATCCCGGCAACATGTCTGTGTCGCCCCGTCCCAATTCGGCGCAGCCGTTCTCGGCCTCTTGAAGGCTGTGATTGAAGGAGACCATGTCGATTCTGGAATCCGGCAACGGGCGCCGGACTATGTCTCGGTCCTCTCTCACGCGGTTCAGCAAATAGCCTGGGAAGATCTTGCCGTGAACACGGGGATCTCGCGCGACTTGTTCTCCCAGATGGCCGCTTCTCTGGTTCGGGGGCGCCGTGTCGTGGTCCTTGCCGGACAGATCCTGTTGCGCAGCCAGGGTGGTTACGGCATTTGCCTCAATCTCCTCGACCTGCTTCTCTTGTCTGGAAAGTTGACCTCGCCCGGTTGCGGCTTCGCTCCCTTGGCGGAAGAGAATAACGATCAGGGAGCGGTTGAAATGGGGGCGGTTGCGGAGCTGCTGCCGGGAGCGCTCGACCTGACGGATCAGGACTCGCGCGACCGGATGGCTCGCGCCTGGAAAGAGGAGATTCCTCTCGTACCGGGAAGCACTCTCATCGAGATGATCGACCGAGCGAGCGCCGGGATCATTAAGAGTCTCTTCGTCGTGGGAGAGAATCCTGTTGGGAGCCTTCCCTCCCAGATCAGAACCAAAGAAGCGCTGAGCAAACTCGATTTTCTTGTATGCCAGGAGCTGTTTCTCACGGAAACAGCCGCGCTTGCCCATGTCGTGCTTCCCGCAGCTTCGGCCATGGAAAAAGCCGGGACCTTCACCAATACCGAGGGCCATGTCCAGGCTGTCAGGCCCGCAATCGATCCGGTGGGCGACAGCCGCCCCGACTGGGAAATCCTGTCGGCATTCTCGGTCTTTCTCGGCGCGCCGTTGGAATACGGCGAAGCCAAAGAGATCCTCAAAGAGATTCGGTCGGTGATTCCAGGCTATGGCTCCCTCGGGCCTTCGCCGATCGCTCCCACTGCAGATCCTTCCGCAATCGACCGATACGTAACCGAGGGATATCGCCATGACGTGGCGATTCGGTATACACTGCCTCCGCGAGCCGTGCGGCAGGAAGGCACGGTCCAGCTTGGACTGGTCCAGAGCCTGTTTCATTCAGGGAAACTGTCGACCCACTCAAAGGGACTGTTGCAGATCGAACCGAGCGGGTTGTTGCAGATGAATCCAGTAGATGCCGCTCGATTTTCTCTCGGATCGGGAGATCGAGTTCGTCTTTCGAACAACCGTGGTCAATTCATCACTACGGTGAAAGTGCTCGAGCGGGTGCCTGAGGGGTTGGCCTGGCTCCCCGATCACTTCGCGCAGGAGGCCTTGCGACTTTTCGACTGTGTCATCGATCCGGATACGAAAGTCCCGTCCTTTCGGACGGCGATTGTGTCCGTGTTGAAAGCAACGTGAACGGACGGAAACCGATGGTATTTTTCACTTGTCATCAGGGAGTGCGGCAGTGACTGAGCTAAGCTTGCGACTGGCAATTTCCTTTGTGCAGATATTGGCAGAGATGAGCATCGTGATGTTGACGGTCGCGATCATGACCCTGGCCGAGCGAAAGGTGCTCGGCTGGATGCAGGACCGCATGGGACCGATGGAAGTCGGCCCCTATGGCATCCTGCAACCGCTCGCCGACGGAGTCAAATTGTTCTTCAAGGAGGACATTGTGCCAGCCGGCGCGAACAAGGCCATGTTCGCTCTGGCGCCGATGCTGACGATGGTCGTCTCCATGATCGGATTCGCCGTCATTCCCTTCGGCCCGGACATGACTCTGGACATCGGTGGGCTGACGATTAAACCGTTCGTCGTCGCCGATATCAACATCGGGATCTTGTACATCCTGGCGATTGCTTCGATCGGTGCCTACGGCATTATTCTGGGAGGTTGGTCGTCCAACAGCAAATATTCGCTGCTGGGAGGCTTACGCTCTGCGGCCCAGGTCATCAGCTACGAGTTGAACGTCGGGCTGGCTATCGTCGGCGTGCTGCTATTGTCGGGGTCTTTGAGCCTGGTGGAGATTACGGAAGCCCAGGCAGGCGGTTTTTGGCATTGGTTCGTTTGGGGGGCGCGCCCCGATGGATTCTTTCCCATCCATACCCAAGTGTTCGCCTTTGTCGTCTTTGTCATTGCCGGCGTGGCCGAGACCAATCGTATCCCCTTCGATCTTCCTGAAGCAGAAAGCGAATTGGTGGCGGGGTTCTTCACGGAATACAGCGGTATGAAGTTCGCCTTTTTCGTCAGCGCGGAATACGCCAGCATGGTCCTCGTGTCCTGCGTCGCCGCGTCGTTGTTCTTGGGTGGCTGGAACGCGCCCTACCCTGGCACAATCTTCGAGTATATCGGCCTCGAACAGCTGGCCTGGATAGAGCACATTGTTTGGTTTGCCGCCAAAGTCTATTTTTTCCTCTTCATGTTCATCTGGTTGCGCGCCACGTTGCCTCGATTGCGATACGATCAATTGATGCGGTTTGGCTGGAAAGTTCTATTGCCGATTGCCTTGGCCAACATCATCATCACGGCGGTCACCGTGTATTTATTTCCGAGGGGCTGAAGCGGTGTTGGGTTTGTTCGGCTTCTTTCGTTTCTTTGGTTGGCAGGATCGAAATTGAGGAGGGTGCGCAGGTATTAACTCCATCTAGACAATGCAGAACGACTAAACAAACCAAAGAAACCGAACAAACCAACGAGACGAACCAGACAGACATGACGTTCAAGGCATGGATCAAAACCATCACGTTCTACGAGCTTGTCGTCGGGATGAGAGCGACGATGTCGCATCTCCTGCATTACAAGCCGATCACCATGCAATACCCGCATGAAAAGCGGGCGTTGCCGGATAACTATCGCGGGATGCTGTCCTTGTTGCGGTACGACGACGGGACGGAAAAATGTGTCGGCTGCGACCTGTGCGAAGCCGCCTGTCCCTCTCGTGTGATTCGCGTGGTCAGCGCGGAAGTGCCGGGCGAGCCGACGAAGCGCTATTCGAAAGAGTATTACATGGACATGACCCGCTGCTTGTTTTGCGGCCTGTGCGTCGATGCCTGTCCGGTCGATGCCCTCGGCATGACGCGCGAATACGAGTGGTCGGTATACGACAAGCGGCAACTGCACCTCAATAAGGAACAATTGCTCGCCATCGGCGACCGGTCGTTCCCGGTTCGCGAGAAGCAGTTGGAGCTCCAGCATCCGAATGTGGCGTTCTTCAACGTCGCATTCAAGCACCTGCCGCAAAAACCTGACTGAATCTCCACGCCGGATAACTGCGCAAGACTGGCGTAGATGGGCGTGAGCTGCGCGACAGGCAGGAACAGGGTGTGGCATCTGGTGCGTCGCCTGTCTCGCTCGGTTCGCCGCTCGTGCGGGCAAGATGGCAGCAGTCTAGAGGAACACGCGTAATGGAACAGGCATTCTTTTTCTATTTTGCTTGTGTGATCGCCGCAACATCGGTGCTCGTGGTCGCGTTGCGCAATCCTATCTATAGTACGCTGGCGCTTCTGGTCATGTTTTTCCACGTGGCGGGGCTCTATGTCACGCTTCATGCTGAATTCCTCGCAGCCGTTCAAATTATCGTCTACGCCGGCGCCATCTTGGTCCTCTATCTGTTCGTCGTCATGTTGCTGAATCTGAAACAGGATGTCCGCTACCATCGACAATGGCCCATGGCCGCGGCGGTGGGAGCGACTCTGGTGATCGAAGCTATTATCTTGACGGCGATGAAGGGTTCGACGACTCCTGCCGTTGCAACCGACGCAGAAACGGCAATCGGCGGAGCAGGAAATACGGCGGCGATAGGCGACGTGCTCTATACCACCTATTTGTTTCCCTTCGAGGTGGCGTCTTTGATTCTACTCGTGGCGATGATCGGGGCGATCGTCCTGGCCAAAAAAGACGTTGGAGAGCGTGAAGCGTGAATCGTAATTCGTTAAAGGCCCCGAGTCGTTACCTTCTTCCGGCGTTTCACGTTTCACGTTTCACGTTTCACCAGGCGCGCTTCACGAGGGTTTCATGACGGTCCCGTTGTCCTATTATCTTGTACTGAGCGGCATCATGTTCCTGACGGGAGTCGTCGGGGTGCTCCTGCGCCGAAATATCATCATTATTCTGCTGTCGGTCGAATTGATGTTGAACGCGACAAATATCAACTTCGTCGCCTTTTCTCAGTACTTCCACAATGTAGCAGGACAGGTGTTCGTATTTTTTACCCTGACCGTCGCTGCGGCGGAAGTCGCAGTCGGGTTGGCCATCATCATTGCCCTGTATCGAACCAAATCCACGATCAACATCGACGAATTTCAGTTGCTGAAATGGTAGAACGGATCACAGAGGTGATGGCCCATAGCGTATGGCTCGGACCGGGAGAGAAAGCCAGAGCGCGTGGGAATGAGTCGACACCAAGCTACAGCATGTCTCTCGTCCGCCAGCAACTCTTGGCTATAGACCATACGCCGGCAGCTATTAGCTCATGATGACGTACACACTGATCCCATTGCTTCCCTTCGCCGCTTTCCTGATTCTCGGGATCTTCGGACATTGGATCAAGGACAAGGCCCATCTCGTTGCCGTCCCGGCGGTTGTCGTGTCATGGCTGCTCGCGCTCATGGTCTTTTTCGATGTAGCCGGTGGCCACCAGACGAGTTTCCCACTCTACAGCTGGCTCACCTCCGGTCTGCTCGATATCCATATCGGCTTCTCCATCGACCGGCTCACCGCCGTGATGTTGTTACTCGTTACGACCGTGAGTTCGCTCGTCCACATCTATACCATCGGGTACATGCACAGAGATCCCGGCTATGCCCGGTTTTTCAGCTATATCGCCCTCTTTACCTTCTCGATGCTGATGTTGGTGATGGCAGACAACCTGCTTCAGCTCTTCGTATTCTGGGAAGCGGTCGGTCTCTGTTCCTATTTGCTCATCGGTCACTGGTACGATCGTCCGGCTGCCTGCTCCGCCGCCATGAAGGCCTTCATCGTCAACCGTATCGGCGACTTCGGCTTCATGCTCGGTCTCCTGTTGGTCTGGTACAGCTTTGGGTCGCTCGACTATTCCGAAATATTCGTTCGTGCGCATGAGTCCGCAGGCGAGGTCATCAATGTCCTCGGCCCATTTGGAGGAACCTGGGACGTCTCCCTGCTCACACTCATCTGCGTTTTATTATTCACCGGCGCAGTCGGCAAATCGGCGCAGGTACCCCTCCACGTTTGGCTGCCGGATGCCATGGAAGGTCCGACCCCTATTTCGGCGTTGATCCATGCCGCTACGATGGTCACTGCCGGCGTGTTCATGGTCGCACGATTGGCTCCTCTTTATAACTTGTCCCCCACCGCCATGACGCTCGTGGCGATCACGGGCGGTATCACGATGATTGTGGGGGCAACCATTGCCTTGACCCAGACCGATATCAAGCGCGTCGTTGCCTACTCGACTATCAGCCAGCTCGGCTACATGGTCATGGCCTGCGGTCTCGGCGCCTATGCCGCCGGTATGTACCATCTCCTGACGCACGGCGCCTTCAAAGCCCTCCTGTTTCTCGGTTGCGGGTCCGTCATCATCGCCCTGCATCACGAACAGGATATGCGGCGCATGGGCGGGCTGAAACATAAATTGCCAATTACCTATTGGACGTTCGTGGTCGGCTCTCTTGCCCTTGCAGGATTCCCCCTGACGTCAGGATTCTTCAGCAAGGACCATCTGCTCGTCTCGGCTTGGTCAGCCGGTCCCCTCGGTCAGTGCCTGACCCTGCTCGGCCTGGTGACGGCGCTGATGACGGCCTTCTACAGCTTCCGGCTGGTCTTTGTCACGTTTTGGGGGCCCTCGCATGTCGATCCACACCATGCAGACCACGTCCACGAACCTTCGAACACCATGACCTTGCCGCTCATCGTCTTGGCTATGCTCAGCATCCTGACAGGCTATCTCGGCATTCCGGAGTTTCTTGACCCTCTGTTCGAGACAGGCGCAGCCGAGGCGACTCACGAGGGAGGAGCTGCCATCGGCATCATGGTGGCGGCCACATGTATGGGGTTGCTCGGAATTGCCGGTGCCTATTACTTCTATGTAGTCAACCCGGCCCTGCCTGATCGACTTGCCAGCCAGTGGCAATCGTTGTATCGGGCGTCGCTGAACAAATGGTATGTCGACGAGGCCTATGATCGAACGATCGTCCGACCGACCTTTTTCGGCGCGAGCGAACTGTGGAAGCGTGTGGATGTGAACGTGATCGATGGCGCAGTGAACGGTGTTGCCCGCGCGATTGCCTGGGGAGGATGGCTCCTGAGGCTCACGCAAAGCGGGCAGGCGCAACATTATGCGCTCGGGATGGCGCTTGGGGCGGTGGTTCTTTTTACGATGTACTTCTTTCTTTAAGGAGTGTTACCGGGCGACGGTCGTCGGATGGCGGGAACAACGAATGCTTGTTCTCTCGACGACGACACGTGACTCGTGACCAACGATCCATGACCAATTCCTTCCCATGGCTCTCGCTGCTCCTTGTGCTTCCCCTCGCGGGAGCCATTGCGATGTCGTTCGTGCCGGAATCAACCGCTCGATGGATTGCGTTGGCCGCGACCCTGGCCGATCTGTGTGTCGCTCTCCCGCTCTGGTGGCTCTTCGATCCCCAGACCAGTCAGATGCAGTTCACCGAACACGTCGCCTGGATCAACGCTCCTCCCATTTACTACAGTCTGGGTCTGGATGGAATCAGTCTTCCCTTGGTGTTGATGACCGTCGGGATCATGCCGCTCTGCGTCTTGGCATCCTGGAATGCGATCACCACGAGAGTTCGGGGCTTCATGGCCATGGTGCTCGTCATGGAGACGGCCATGATTGGGGTCTTTGCCGCCTTGGATTTCGTCCTGTTCTATGTCTTTTGGGAGGCCATGCTGATTCCGATGTACCTCCTCATCGGAGTCTGGGGAGGGGCTAACAGGCTCTATGCTGCCATCAAGTTCTTTCTGTACACCCTTGCAGGGAGCATGCTCCTGCTCGTGGCCATCTTCGTCATGTACTATTATGGCGGGCATACGTTCGACATCCTCGCATTGAGCCAAGGCACCTACCCCGCTCAGCTGCAAATGTGGCTCTTTCTCGCGTTTTTCGCAGCCTTCGCCGTGAAGGTTCCCATGTTTCCCTTTCACACCTGGCTCCCGGACGCCCACGTCGAAGCCCCAACCGCCGGGAGCGTCATTCTCGCCAGCATTCTGTTGAAAATGGGCACCTATGGATTTCTGCGATTCAGCTTGCCGATGTTGCCGGATGCCAGCCGTTTTTTTACACCCATCATGGTCGTCCTCTCCATCATCGCGATCATCTACGGCGCCTATATGGCGCTGGCCCAAGTCGATCTCAAGAAACTGATTGCCTATTCGAGTGTGAGCCACATGGGGTTTGTGACCCTGGGCCTGTTTGTTTTAAACCAACAGGGCATCGAAGGCGCTGTCCTTCAGATGGTCAACCATGGGATTACGACCGGCGGGCTGTTCCTCTGTGTCGGGATCATCTATGAGCGCACCCACAGCCGGCTGATCGCCGACAATGTCGGACTGGCAGCACCGATGCCGCAGTATGCAACTTTCTTGGTGATTTTTGCCCTGTCTTCGCTCGGCCTTCCCGGCACCAATAGTTTTGTCGGAGAATTCCTAGTCCTCGTTGGCACGTTTTCCTGGAGCAAGATCGCAACTGCCGTGGCATCGTTGGGCATTATTCTCGCCGCTACCTATCTCCTCTGGATGGTCCAGCGAGTGGTCTTCGGGGTTCCGTCGCCGCACCATCTTCCGACTCTCAGGGACCTTGACCAACGGGAATTCGTCACCTTGGTCCCGCTGGTCCTGCTGATATTTTGGATCGGGTTCTATCCGAATCCGATCGTCAGCCGGATGCACGAGAGCGTGACCAACACCCTTGCCTCCATGTCCCGCGAGAAGGTGGCACCGACTGCCCACCCCTCTGCCGGTGGGACAGCGCCGTTGCTGGTGGACAGTGACGAACAGCTGGAGATCCAAGGCGGATCGCGATGAGTCTCTACGGTACCGACCTCTTGGCCTTGCTTCCAGAACTCATTGTCGTCGTCACGGCTTGTGTCGTCATTGCGTTGGACCCGATCACTCCCGCCTCGCGACGAGACCTCCTGGCTTGGCTGAGCGTTGGCGCCCTCGCCCTCTGTCTTGGGCTTACCGGCTGGCAGATCAGCGTGGAAAATGTTCGAGTGTCTGCTTTCAGCGATCTGGTGGCGATCGATGCCTATGCCAGATTCTGGAAAATCCTCCTCTATAGCGTGACCGGCGTAACCATCGTACTGTCGCTGCCCTATCTGAAGGCCGAGCGTATACACCTCGGCGAATACTATGGATTCATCCTCCTCGCCCTTTCCGGCATGCTGGTCATGGTCTCCGCAGTCGACTTGCTCACGATTTACCTCGGCACCGAGCTCATGTCCATTTCGCTCTATGTGATGACAGGCCTCAATCGCTCCAAGCCGCGCTCGCTGGAGGCCTCAGCCAAATATTTCGTCCTCGGCGCCTTTTCCTCGGGAATTCTGTTGTACGGCATCTCGTTGCTGTACGGTCTGGCCGGCAGCACCAAGCTGGCATCGATCGCAGGCGCTATTGGGACGCGCGGGACGGATGATCCCCTTGTGCTGATCGCGACGATTCTGATTGCAGTCGGCTTTAGTTTTAAGCTCGCCGCGGTGCCGTTTCATATGTGGACGCCCGACGTCTATCAAGGCGCCCCCACCTCGATTACGGCCTTCATGGCGGTGGCGTCAAAGGCCGCCAGTTTTGCCGCGTTTATCCGTGTCTTCGTCGAAGGGCTTGGGGGGCTCAAGGCGGACTGGTCGATTCTGTTCCTGATCATTTCCATCCTGACTCTGGTATTGGGTAATGTCGTTGCCATCGTGCAGACCAACATCAAACGGATGCTGGCCTACTCCAGCATTGTGCATGCAGGCTACGTATTGGTCGGTTTTGTGGCTGCAGGCCGCGGGGATGGCGCATCAGGAGGCACACCGGGCCTCGCGAGCGTCATGATATATCTTGCCATCTATTCGTTCATGACGCTCGGTGCATTCGCCGTCATCGGCATGCTCAGAAAAGGCGGGATGGAGGGAGAAGAAATCGAGGATTTTGCAGGCCTCGCAAAACGTCAGCCGCTCGCGGCCTTTTTGATGCTGGTCTTCATGGCTTCGCTCGCCGGCATTCCGCCGACTGCAGGCTTTATCGCAAAGTTTTATGTGTTCATGGCCGCAGTCGAAGCAGGCTTGGCCTGGCTCGCTGCCGTTGCGCTGATTTTCGCCGCCGTATCGGCCTACTACTACATGCGGGTGGTGATGGTGATGTATATGCGCGATCCGAATCCCTCTTCCGTCGCGCCGCCTGGACTCGTGACTTCCCCGGCCCTATCCTTCGTGTTGGCCTGTGCCGTCGCCGGTGTGATTCTATTCGGCCTTTTTCCCAACCCGCTTGTCAGTTTCGCGCTCCAGTCCGTCCTGACCTTCAAGTAACTCTCGCGTCCGATAAGGGCCTGAATAGGTGCAGGAGAGGGCGACTCATGCTACGGTGGTAGCACACCCATCACCCATCGTGTCCTATGCAGCCCTTTCGTGTTCTCCGAGACCTCGTACGATCGTTTCTGCGCCATGGGTGCGCCAGTCTGGCTGCCTCTCTGGCATTTTTCTCTCTGCTTTCCCTCTTTCCGCTCGGCTTCCTCCTGCTCTACGGACTGAGTTTCGTCGTAAGTCAGCAAGTTATCGGAGAACAGGTGCTCCCTAATTTTCTCGAGGGCTTTCTCCCCTCGATGGGAGAACTCGTCGCCAAGGAACTACACCGGGTGGGCGGCTTGGAAACCGTCAGATGGGCGGTGTTTCTAACCTTCGTCTGGTTCGGCACATTGGTGTTTTATGAACTCGACTATGCCTTGAACGTCGTATTCGAGAGTACCTGGCGGCGGCATCCTCTCATTTCAACCGGTATCGCCGTTGCCTCGCTCGCCGTGACGGAATTCGCGATGCTGCTCTCCTACGGCGCGACCCACATCGTGAACATCCTGACGGGATATGTTCCGACCCTCTGGGGGCTCGATCTCCTGGCCCTCGCAGCCCACGACCTGTTTCTCACCTACACGCTCCCCTTCGCCCTGGCCTTTCTCGCGGTCACGGGGCTCTATCGATTCGTTCCACGGCGACGGCCTCAATGGCGTGAGGCGATGATCGGTGCGTTGACGTTCAGCCTGCTCTGGGTCGCAGCCAAGCTTTTATTCGTAACCTATAGCGCCTACGCGAGCGTGTATGCCCATCTCTACGGATCTCTCTTGGAAGTCATTCTGCTGCTCTTATGGGTCTACTACTCCGCGGCCCTCTTGCTGATCGGCGCCGAAGTCGCCCACCATCTCCAACAGCAGGAGCAGGTGCTGTCAGCTACGGCCGCAGGAGCCCTCCCTTCAATCTCAACATCCCCGGATGGCCCGCCGGTATAAGAAAACCGGTTTATCTGGTTCATCAGGTCTGTTTTGTGCATTTGGTTGAATGAAACTAACCAGATAAACCAAACAAACCAGACCAACAAAATGAACCAATTGAGGCTGTCGGCTTCCTGGCTTTTGCTGGCGGGGATATCCCTTCGCAGCTAGAATATCAAGCGGTGTAAAAAGGGGATCGTCTCATGCTCGACTTGCTCGGGGAATTCGGCAAAGACATGTTCATGCTCGGCGGCACCGTGGTGGGCTTCATCGCGGCCCTGTTGTCCGTCCTGGAGAAGCTGCTG
Organism: Nitrospiraceae bacterium; assembly: GCA_013140715.1. GTDB lineage: Bacteria > Nitrospirota > Nitrospiria > Nitrospirales > Nitrospiraceae > Palsa-1315. The sequence continues at coordinate 51,048 of JABFSG010000016.1, read as the reverse complement.
GATTTTCGCAATCGGATGACATCGAAGAAGGAACGAAAGTCGCCCTCCGTTCCTGAGCGTCAAGCCGCTGATTCCTCTCTTTCGATCGACTTCTTTTCGTCCAAGCCATTCCGTGGGATCTCCTATCTCCTCTTGTACGAAACCAGTGTCATTATTGCAGCAGGCCTGATCCTCAACTACATCGGGCTCACGTTGAGCCGCCATCTGGAGAGCATTCTATTTCTCGACATGACAGGCACAGCGTTGGTTGCCTTTCTTTTGGGTCCCTGGTGGGGAGCCATCGCCGCCCTCCTCTCGAATTCTGTCGTGAATTGGCTGTTGTACCCGGAAACCGGAGGCGACGTGGTGATTTTCCCCTGGTCGCTGGTGAGTATGGTCGGAGCCTGTTATTGGGGTTGGATGGCCAGGCAAACAGGGTTTCAAAAATATCTTAGGACGGGACGCAGTTCCGCCCTGTCCCATGCCTGGTTCCTCTATATTTTCGGAGTCGGCAGTGCGCTGGTCATGAGTCTGCCCGGAACCTTCGTCCAGTCAGCACTGCATGAACAAACAGCCTTTGCGTTGAATCCCGAAGTTGCAGAATCGATGAGCCAGCGCGTGCTCCAATGGGAACAGGCCGTGCGACTCTACCTCGAATCCCTTTTCGGGATCACCTGGGGAGAGAGTCTGAGTTGGTGGATCGTCAATTGGTTTCAGAACTGGATTCGTTACATTCCGGACAAGACCATGAGTGCCGCCATTGCGCTGGTGGTCCTCAAATACGGTTACCCCCTCTTTGAACGGGAGCTGATCCAGGGCGGGCCGGAAGGGGAACGTCCAAAGGATGAGCGTATCCTGCCCCTGGTATTGGGACTGCTCTATGCTCTCCCATTCGCCGCGCTCCTGAGCGGAGAAGCCTACGGAAGTGCGGCCTATTGGCCTCTGTGGGCTCTGCCTTGGCTGTTGATTCTGGGCGGCTATGTCTATCTGCGGCATTGGGGGATAGGCGAGGCTGCTCTGCAGACAGCCAGGCTTCAACGGGCTGAACGCTACGCCCGGGCGCTGAAACAAATTGGAAGAGAAGCCTCCCATGAGTTCTGCAAACGATTGACCTTCATGACGCTGATCGTCAGCCTGCTCTTTGCTCTCTGTCTCCCCATTCTCCTCACAGACTTTTACCGGGCTACCTTCAAGTTCTTCTGCGTCGTCTACGGATTTCTCCTCGTGGTCCATCTTGTGCGTATTGCCATTGCGCAAAACATCTCCATTGCACGCATGAACGACTAATTGTAAGGCGTGAGGGATGAGCTGTTAGGGGCATGGAGAGAACGGCCCCTTACCTCTGCCGCCTCACGCTTAACGATTCCGATCCGCGAAGCTGGAGAAAGTGAGCGATGGCCGATTGAGTGACAAGCCCCACGATTTCTTCGTTCTCGATCACCACAAGACGGTCCAACCCACTCTGGGCCATCCGATCCATTGCCTGCGTGACGGACCAGTCCGGAGGGATGCAGAGGGCCGGCGATGCTTGGCGCATGATCTCGCGAACGTGGCGTAACGGCCAGAGCCCGATGGGAAGTGCATGTACGTCTCGCACTGTGACCACACCGAGAAGCTGTCCCTCTTCGCATACGGGGAATCCACCAAATCCCTGTGTGACAAAGTAGCGATCGACCGCATCTTGAACAGTCATATCCGGTAACAGCGTCACGACTCGGTGAACCATGACCTGGCGAACGGTGAGAGAAGTCAGAGCGGTCTGTCGGGTTGCCTGCCGTCTGCTTGCCAGGGCTGCCGAAAAGAGGAAGATGCCGATAAAGATGAGCCAGCCTCCGTTCGTTGTGAGAGACTGTCCCAAGGCGCCGGACCAGTTCCCCACCATCAGGCCTGTACCGATCAACCCAAGAGCTATGCCGAATCCCAATCCCGCGAGCGATGCCTGACTGGTTGCACGATTAAAATCCTTGTTCCAGGCCCATAGTCCTGCCCGTAAGACACGTCCTCCATCTAGTGGAAACCCCGGGATCAGGTTAAACAGGCCGAGCTGCACATTCACCACGCCGAGCAAGCTCCCAAGGACGGCGAGTCCTTGAAGTCCAGGTCGTGCGAACAGATGATCCATTGCCATGGCTCCACCGAGACAAGCAGCCCCAAGGATCAAACTTACGAGCGGTCCAGCCATTGCGATCAAAAATTCGGCTCGTGGACTGGGTGGCTCCTTCCCCATGTGGGCCATCCCGCCGAAGATGAAGAGAGTGATCTGTCTGATCGGGATCTGGTAGCGCAGCGCTACATAAGAATGGCCCAATTCATGGAGCAACACAGAGAGGAACAGCAACAGGGCCGCTATGCCACCCATCCCCCAATAGCGTGGAGTTGACAGGCCTGGCAGCATGTCCGGCAAATAACCTGTCGCTAGAGATGACGTCACAAACAGAAATACGACAAACCAAGAGGCATGCACGTAAATCGGGATGCCGAGTGCACGGCCGATTTTCCAATGAGGCAAAGCCATGCGTCACCGTAGCAGTGCAGGAATTCGAGCGTCAACTCGGCTTCGTCTTATAGCAGGCTGCTGAAAAATCCAGCCAGCGTATGGGAAGGCTGAGGCCAAGGTTGAGAAAACAAGAGTCTCATCGACACTCAACCTTCTTTAGGTGGTGGGGCCTTGGTAGGCGGATATTTTGAGCAGCCTGCGGAATCAGGTATACTTGCCACCATGCCGCGTTACTGCCCATATATGCTGTGCCTTATCCTCGCAGTCCTGCTTGTTCCAGTTATGCCGCTCTATACGCAGGCCCAAGTGATCAAGTCAGGCCCGGCTTCATGCCCCGGAGTTGCCTTGACGTTCGATCTCTGCCCGGTGCGGAACGGAGCGGGCTACGATCAAGCGTTGATCGACTATTTGATTGAACACAAGATCCCAGCCACCTTCTTCATGTCGGGAAAATGGATTGCGAAACACGACCCACAAGTACGAGACCTTCTGCAGATCCCATTCTTTGAAATCGGCACCCATGGCGATGTTCATGCCCATCTGCCGCTCCATTCAGCCGAGGAGCAGAAACAAGAGATTCTCGGCCCGGTTCGCATGCTCAAAGCCAAGTACAGCCATGACGCAACATTGTTTCGTCCCCCCTATGGAGAGTTCAATGATGTCACGGTCGAGGTGACTCGCGCCCTCGGCCTTCAATTCATTCTCTGGAATGTCGTATCCGGCGATCCCGACCCGACGATTACGACCCTTCAAATCGAAGACCATTTGAAGCGGACCGTCAAGAAGGGTAGCGTGATTGTAATGCATGCCAACGGGAAGGGCAGACATACACATGAAGTCGTGCAAGGTCTGCATCGGCAGTTTCTGCCCCAGCGGAATCTCACCCCCATGACGATGAGCGACCTCTTGGTCTGTAATGGCCAGGCGACTCAGTGAGCAACCCAATCGTTCGGCCTATGGAGGTGGAGGATCGGGCCGATGTCATCGAATGGCTTGCCGACTCCGATCCCTGGAAACGGTTGGGCTACAATGTTAACGACTGGGACAGTTATTTCGCACCGCTCCCACAGGGACGTGACAGTTACGTCTTGGATCATGACGGCAGAGTAGCCGGCATCGCAGTCCTTCGTCAGAAATTCCTGCTCGGAGACTATGTGGAGTTACTGGGAGTGGCGGGATGGGCGAGAGGAGCGGGGCTAGGGGGCCTGTTACTCGCCCACGTCGAAGCGGTAGTCTTCGAGCGGGCGAAAAACCTGTTCGTCTGTGTGTCGGATTTTAACGATCAGGCCAGGCGCTTTTACCAGAAACAGGGTTACCAGGAGATCGGCCCCCTGCCGAATTTTCTGGTCTCAGGCAGCTCCGAGATTCTGCTGCGCAAGACCAGCGGGCCAGCGAAGGGTAAATGAGAATGGTCGAAGGTGAATGGTAAATGGATAATGGTCAATGGGTAATGGTGAAAGACGATGGAAACGCTCTCGATTCATCGACCATTATCCATTCACCATTTGGAGTCTCTATGCGAGTCACCAAGCTCTTGCATACCCGCATGAGGGTCAGCGATCTGGATCAGACAATCCAATTTTACACAACTGTGTTGGGGCTCGAAGTATTGGAGAGAAAAACGTCCCCTCGCGGATCGCAGCTCGCATTTTTGAAAGTCCCTAACAGCGAGGAGCTCATTGAACTCACCAGCTTCCCCCCCAGCGGGCCAGTAAAAGTCCAAGAAGATCTCGTCCATCTCGCATTTCAAGTGGAGAGTCTCGACGACACAATCGCTTCACTGAAAGCTCAAGGCATAAAGATCACCGATGGCCCGACCCGGACTTCCTCCGGCAGTTCTTTCATCTTCATCGACGCGCCGGACGGCTACGAAATCGAACTCATCGAACGGCCTGCCGGCGTCAAGATTGTCTAGCCACAGGGTGTCGGTCTTTGACGTTACCTCTTCCTCAATGACTATTGACCGGTAATGACCGACCAAGTATTGTTCCCCGCGCTTCACGAACGACGAGATACCAGAAGGAGACCGATGATGAAGAATGGATTCTTTCGCGGGCATGGGCTGGGTAATGACTATGTCGTGATGGACCCCAAAGAACTGTCCTTCTCGCTCACCCCATCGAGAATCAGATCCATTTGTGATCGCAATTGGGGCCTCGGCAGCGATGGGATTCTTGCTCTGGCTCCGTCAAAAAAAGCGGACTTCGGGCTACGAATCTTCAACCCTGACGGGAGCGAAGCGGAAAAGTCCGGCAACGGCCTGCGCATTTTCGCGCGCTATCTCCATGCCACAGGCAAGACGAAGAAAAAACAATTCACTGTCGAGACGAAGGGCGGACTGGTGACGATTGCGCTCCATGTGGACCGGCATGGGGATGCGAGTTCTGTCACAGTCGAAATGGGTCGGGCCACGTTCCAGCCTGCTTCGCTCCCCTGCACCCTCACGGTCAACGAATTGATCGAGCAGTCTATCGATGCCGCAGGCCAATCCCTCACCTTCACCGGAGTGAGTGTGGGGAATCCCCACTGTGTCGTCTTCAAACCAGTCGGACAGTCCTGGTTGCGAGAGGATCTCTTGAAACTGGGTCCGGCATTAGAGAACCATGTCCTGTTCCCAAAGCGAACGAACGTGCAGCTGGCCGTACCAGCCGGCCCAAAGGAACTCTTCATCTTGATTTGGGAGCGAGGAGCCGGTGAAACCCAGGCATCAGGGTCCTCTTCCTGCGCTGCTGCGAGTGCGGCAGTCCGGCTCGGGTTGGTGAAAAGCCCTGTCACGGTGAAAATGCCGGGGGGCCAGCTGAACATCGAAGTTGCTGCAGACTTCAGCCTGACTATGAAGGGCCCTGTTGCAGAAGTAGCCAGGGGAACCCTGAGTCCGTCGTTTGTGAGATCGCTCCGATGAGAGAATCGACGGTAGATGGGTAATGGTTCATGGATGATTGCGGAAAATATGAAATGCAGAGAACCAAGGAGAGGTGGAAAAGAGGAAAATGGAACGAGTCGAAGACATGCCTGCTTCGCGTTAGCTTTGAGCATTGAGAAAGACTGGCGTGCCTTTGCGGTTGACTTCAAATGGCTTCGTGGGCAGATGCGCGTTCATCTGAGTCGGTCTGTGCGAATATGACCGAAGGATTCTATTCCCAATACAGCACGGAATATCTTCAGGCCTTGTATCGATGCCGTCGTGAAGGACGGGAAACGATGACACACGTGCGCTACGCAATGGCGATCAAGCAGTTGTCGGACGAGAAAGGACAGGCATTGGCAGAAGGATATGACAACGCTCTCGTGCAACTCGCGAATCTCATTGCGAGCATTCAACGCAAGATCCGCCAACGAGGAAAGATCAAGGTCGAGCCTCAATCGAACTCTTCTTGACTTATCGGTCATTCTCCATTGACCATTTGCCATTGACCATGAATCTCGTTGCTGCCCTTCAATCCAAACTCGACCACCTTCCGGACCAGCCCGGTGTCTATCTATTCAGGGACGAACAGGGGGAATTGCTCTATATTGGGAAAGCCGCAGTCCTGTCCAACCGCGTGCGGTCTTACTTTCAGAAGGGCACAGACCACTCTCCGAAAAACATCGTCCTGGTCAGCCACATCGCAGATCTGGAAACGATCGTCACCCGCTCCGAGCTTGAAGCGCTTATTCTCGAAAGCAATCTGATCAAGCAGCATCGCCCCCGTTTCAATGTCGTGCTACGTGACGACAAGCAATATCCCTACCTTCGCCTGCCGATCAAAGAAGACTTTCCACGTCTCTCCATCGTCCGGCGTGTGCAACAGGACGGCGCACTCTACTACGGCCCCTACACGCCGGCCGGCGCGTTGAGGGAGACGTTGAAAGTCATCAAGAAGGCTTTTCCCTTGGCCACCTGCACGATCGAGATCGACGGCAAGGCTGAGCGAGCCTGCCTCGAATTTGAAATCAAACGGTGTATGGCCCCCTGTACCGGCAATCAATCGAAAGAGGATTACCGGCACATTGTCGCGCAAGTTCGCCAGTTTCTCGAAGGACGCGACCATGAATTGCTGGACGACTTGCGCACGCAAATGGAAACGGTGGCGGCGCGTGAGGAATTCGAAGAAGCGGCGCGCTTGCGCGATCGGCTTTTCAACATCGAACGAACGCTCGAAAAACAGCGCATCACCCAAACGACGACGACCGATCAGGATGTGATCGGTCTGGCGCGGCAAGGAACGGCGGTCGATCTTCAGATCCTCTTTGTGCGCGGGGGCCTTTTGATCGGACGCAAAGACTTCTTTTGGCCCAATTCAGCCGACGCAAGCGATGAGGAGCTTGTGCGGTCCGCGATCGAACAGTTCTACAACAAAGACGGTCAGCCGCCCAAAGAACTGCTCATTCCCACCGACCTCGACGACGTGACGGTGATCGAAGAGTGGCTTTCGGGCAAGCGCGGGAACACGGTTCGTATTGTCGCACCTGAGCGCGGCGTGAAGCACCAATTGCTCCTTCTGGCGGAAGAGAATGCGGCAGCCGCTGCCGCCAATCACCTGCGGGACGAAGAAGTTGGACGGCAAGCGGTTGAAGAGCTGAAACGGCTCGTGCGATTAGCCGTTGCGCCTCGGCGTATCGAAGGATTCGACATTTCAAATACCATGGGCAACCAATCGGTCGCGTCCATGGTCGTTTGGGAAGACGGCCAGATGAAGAAATCAGACTATCGCCGGTTCAAAATCAAAACCGTGACCGGGGCCAACGATTTCGCCAGCATGCAGGAGGTCGTCACGCGCCGCTATGGAGACAACGAAGAGCTGGCACGTCCGGACCTTATCCTGATCGATGGGGGATTAGGCCAACTCGCTGCGGCCATGGAAGGTCTGAAGCAGGTCGGTCATCGGGATCTGCCGATTATCGGATTGGCCAAGGCGCGCGGCGAGAAGGACGAGCGGATCTTCCTGCCAGGACGAAAGAACCCCATTGTGCTTCGATCGAATTCTCCCGCCACCCATCTCGTGCAGCGCATCCGCGACGAAGCCCATCGATTTGCGATCACCTTCCACCGCAAGCTGCGCGGCAAGGCCCTGATGGCCTCGCGATTGGATCAGGTGATCGGTATCGGCGAAATCAAGCGGGCCAGCCTGCTCAAACGATATGGCAGCGTGGCAAACATCGCTGCCGCCACGGACGACGAATTGACGGCAGCCGGTCTCGATAGCAAGGCCGTCTCAGAGATACGAGAAGCGCTTGCAAAACCTACTTCCTCTCAGAGTTGAATGTGCCGGCCCGTGTCTCACCTCAAAACATGAATCTGAAGCTGAAGGTTCCCAGATGGATATGGGCATGGTAGTTCCCGTTGACGTTTGGATTGATGAGGTTGCCGGTGACCGTGCGTGACTCATAGAACCATTCCTGAAACGCTGCATTGATCCCAATTGCCTTCGGCCACAGGGCGGAGGCTCCTCCGCAAGGCACCAGGCCTAGAAACCTAGCCGGGCCTTTGCATAGGAAGCCAGCCCTGATGGACAGCGTGTTGGCAGATAAAGAAATCGTCGCCGGGTTGAACGTGATATCGGGAACGGGATTCTCGGTCCTGGTGTGCCCAGATCGGACTGCCACATCCCAATAAGGCAACCACGAGGAGTTGAGCCATTTGTATTCGGTGCCGACGGCTACGACCGTGACGGTCTTCCATTATTACGGTTGTGGGATAGTTCCACTGGACGAGAGATGAACGTCAAGGTTGCGATTCGATTTCTATCCGACATATTCCACGTCGAGTTCAAGTTTCCATCCCAGCCCCTCGATTCCGCTTCGCTTCATTGAACCAAGTCGACACCTCGTTACGTCCATAATTGACAGCTCACTGTACCTTCAGTTAGAAGTGGTCGCTCCCCTGTGTATTCTTAATCGTGACGATATTCTGACTGGCAAGACCAATGAATCTTTTCCGTATTGTCCGACCGGTTGCCGCTGAAGGACACGCATGTCTCAAGATTTAGCAGCGACACCCGCAGATGCGGTTCAAACTTCCGGGGCGCTTCGATTCTTCTTGCGGGCCGTGTGCAAGTCGGCGGAGATTTGTAAATATTGGGATCGGCCGTTCACGAAAGCCGCAACCGCATTCGAGGAAATGACGTTGCTGGACAAGATATACTGGGTCTACAAGTGCGCACACCCGACCATTCGTCCGGAGCGCGGCACCGCCGTCGGCGCCCTGTGTGGCGCCGACAACATGATCCAACTGCCAGAAGACTTCGAAACGGAACGCTCCATCAGTCTCGCCGCGGTGGGGGATTTGATACCGAGCGGCGGGCTTGAACAGTCCAAAGATGTGTTGTACGAGCATGTCGCCGACCTGATCTTCGACCGAACAATTTCCTACGCGAGCCTCGAAGCTCCGCTTACCGACCAGGAACGGAAAGCAGAGGTGATCAGCGAGAAGGAAAGCCCGATCGAGTGTTGTTCTCGGGAGCAGTTCGACGTCATGAAAGGTCACAACGGCAAGTGCCTGACGGTCATCCACACGGCCTCCAATCACATGTTCGACATGGGGGCAGAGGGTGTGCACACGACGCTTGATCAGTTCGCGCGGGACGGCATTGTCGACATCGGCACGAATCGGGAACCATCACAATATGGCAAGGGGAGGATCCTGGAACGGAACGGGATCAAGGTCGGATTCATTTCCGCAGCATTCGGGCTGAACGGCAGGAATCCGGCGCCGGACCAGGCGTACCTGATCCATGTTGCGAAACTGCTCCCGAAGCGGGGCCCCTCCGATCTGTCACTGCTGAAACGGCAGATCGATCATTGCCGGGAACAACAATGTGACGTGATCATCGCGTCCTTGCATTGGGGCTATGAATTCGAATTCTTTCCGCGCGCACGACAGATCGACATCGCGCATACCTTGATCGAATGGGGGGTCGATGCGCTGATTGCCCATCATCCCCATGTCATCCAGCCGGTGGAATATTACCGAACACAGCGTGACCCGGACCGGGTTGCGGTCATTGCGTACTCGCTCGGAAGCCTGCTCTGGTCGTATACTGCACCGCACCTCGTGTTGAGCGCCATTCTGAACCTGTCGTTCGCCAAGGGAACGTATCGCGGCAAGCCGACGACCTTGATCCAAAGCGCATCGGTCACGCCGGTCTTTCGTGCCCAAGTACGGGACGGCGACCGGACCCTGACCAGGATTGAGAAGCTGGATCGCTGCATGGGGACGCAGGACAACCACGAGAAGACGCAATACGTTGCCGAGATCCGGCGCTATGCCGAGCTGGCGCTTGGCGGCAAGATGACGGGAATGCACTCGCTGGATTAGAAGATCAGATTGAGGTTGAAGGTCCCCATGTGGGACCACAGTCGATAGGTCCCGTCGACGGTGGGATTGTTATTACCCATGACAGACCGAGCTTCATGGATATACGAGAGATACGCAACCGAGGTTCCAATGGCCTTAGGGAAGTACCATTGGCCCTCGGCCCCTCCACAGGGAATGAGTCCAAGAAAATGACCACCTGGTCGACACAGGAGGCCAGTCCCAAGAGTCATACCATGACTACTCAACGTGGCTGCGGCAGGAGTAAACGTACTGTCTGGGCCTGGATTTTCCGTGTAAGTATAGCCACCGCGCAGGGCAGCTTCCCAATTGGGCAGCACGTCCAGATGCAACCATTTGTATTCCGTCCCGAGCATGAAGACAGGGCTGTTGCGCCAGTTTTGTGGTTGAGGGAGCGTGCCGCCTGTCGATAGATGAACATCGAGGGATCGGAATGATTTCCACCCGACATAGTCGACATCGAACTCGATCTTCCATTCGTGGTCGCGGTCCCGCACCGGCCAGAGAGCGACAGCAAGCGTATATATTTGCGGAAGTGTGACGGGAATTCTGGTATCAGCCTCCAGGGCTCCGTTCACCAGAAATTGCCCTGTTAACTCCGTCCTGGCCTGACTTCTATATTGCAGGCCGACATTGACAAGCGGCTTCCCATCTTGGTTCCGGAACGGAGTGTATAGAAGACTCAGATTAAAGCCCAGCGCCGTTCCGCTACCGTTGACTTCGACCGGCGTGCCGGCGAGAATGCTTCCGCCCCCAGGCCAGTTGAATTTTTGTTCGAGGTGGCCTTCCCCGATGAAACTGGCGAACGTATAAATATCCGCTCCCACACCGATGGAAAGTTGATCGTTTATTTGATACGCCACAGTAGGTTTAATGTCCAAAAGAGGGAGGGCGGCCGATGTGACAGCCGTTTGAAATGGGCCATTGAGAGGATAATGTGTCTGCAGCGCATACGGGGTCGTGAGCCCCAGACCAATGACGGTGTTGCCCACATGGCGGAATCCTAGGTCTCGAAGATTGGCCGTAAAGTACGATTGAGTTGGGGGAGGCCAGGCGATACTACCGCCGAAATCCCCTTGGGTGTTGACGCCGGCTGGATTCGTAAACTTGACGGATCCTCCGACCAAGAATGTATTGAGTTGCATGTGAATGCCGGAAAGTTGGGTCATCCCGGCAGGGTTGTAATGAATGGCGGAGGCATCATCGGCCTGCGCCGCAAAAGCATTGCCCTGCCCGGCCGCCGTTGCTCCCTGTGGCTGGAACCGAACCCCCTGCGCATGTCCAAGCTGCGGGCACAGGATAAAAAACAGCACCAGAGCCAAGAGCCATTGCTGGCCTCTCATGCCTGATTCCTACATGATGTCATCATTTTCTGACAGTTCAAAGATTATGCATTCCTCACGGCAGCGGAACTTCTCGATGTTCCCGACCTATATAGCTGAATCGACCAGAACTCGCTAGGGCTAAAATGCTTATCGCAACCCCCCTTCGTTCTATGGTAGATTTCGTACATTCCAATACTATAAGGAGGGCAATCTATGGCACAGGTCAAAATGAAACGCCCCTTTCCCAAAGCTCTCTTTACCCAGCTCACCAAAGCGGAGTGTGAAAGTTTTATCGAGATCCTTCACTATGCGGCGCAATCGGAAAACGTCGAAGATGTCAAAGACGTGCTGGCTCGGTTTGAAGCGCTGTTTTCTTTTACCAGGACGATCGGCGGGCTTGCAAAACTCAGCCGCACCGGAGGATTTGAGGGCTTTACCAACGTGCTCAATGTCAGCTATCCCGAGGAGTGGATCCGCCTCTACTGGCAGAGGGGGTATTTTGACGTCGACCCGGTCTTGCAGACTGCCTTACAGAGACCAGGGACTCAACATTGGGAATCCACGTACAAGGCCGGGAGCTCGGACAAACAGAGCGAATTTATGGAAGCGGCGAAGGAGTTCGGTCTAGGGGATGGGATCACAACGGGAACATCGGACTCCGCATGCGGGGTCGCAACCTTTTGTTCATTCGCCTCTGCAGGACGAGTGGATGCAAAACGTTATATACCGCTGGTCGAATACTTCGGCTATCACATCCATCTTGCGCTCTTACGGACCGCTCCAAAGAGTTCGCAAGCGGTGGCTCCCTGCGTCAGGGAACTCACGCTGCGTGAGATGACGATCCTCAACTGGGTGAAAAACGGCAAGACGAACTGGGAGATCGCCAAAATCATGGGTGTGACCGAACGGACCATACGGTTCCATGTTGAGAGCATCTTTTCGAAGCTGGACGTCACCTCGCGATCCCATGCTGTTGCGACCGCTCTTGAGCATGGCCTGCCGAATGTCGTGTGATCACATTCGGCAGTATCGATCACCGTCGACGGTTCATCACGCTGCTGCAGCCTCTGGCACCAAGATTTCACGGTTTGAATAGGCAGAAGTCCGACCCACAATCATCTCACCCTGTAGCGTCTCAATTGAGGACATCCAGTTCAGTAACTGTGGTTTTTTGATCGCGTTCTCTTCGTCAAATCGAACCATGTCATACAGCGCTGCCACGGAACTGGCTCCCGCGGGCGGAAGCATCACCGGCTCGCCTATCATCTCACAAGGGAACCCTAGCGCTCGAAGCGTTCGGAAGAATCGGTGTTCGACCTCAAGATAGTAGTACCGAATGTCGTTCGCAACGGCCCATTGATAGACGCCTTTCAGCAGGGCCAGCATCATCTTGGACGAGAGTCCTTTGTCGCGGATTTCAGGATCGACCGCAAGCCTGGTGATCTCGGCGGTATCTGAATTTTTTCTGACTTGGTAGCCATTTGGGAGCAGGGCGCCGAACTCCTTTTCGAGCATGAATTGCCCGGAAGAGGGAAGGAGTCGAGCCACCCCAACCACTGCTCCATCATCCCTGACCAGGCCAACGGTTGTTCCCCATAAATCGTAGAGGTCTACCTCCTGCCTGTCTTCCGTTTCGGGAACCCACTTCAATGACTCGGCGAACACTTTGTGTCGAAGTCGATAGGATTGGGCAAGTTGTTCCCCATGTAAGGTCTTTACGACAAAGCCGTTTTCGCTGAACTCGACATCGTTCATTACCCGCATCCGTTGTCCCCTTTCGTTAAGCACATCCAGGCCCTACCGTTTTCCGTGCATTGTTTTTCACAATCTACGTATTCCGTCACCTGGCGGAACCGCCAGGTGACGGAATGGACGGCAGTCGCGTACTAGTAGAGCTCCTCAAAACTTAGGATCTCCTACAGACAAAAAACTCCGTTGACGTTTCGTGCGCAGACTTAGAAAGGATGGTTCAACCGATGATGGACCGACGGGGGTTCCAGATTCTCGACGGGTTTCGGCAATCACCGGGAAAGCCGGCACAGCAACGAGCTGCTTTCGCTCAAGCGATTCCCTACGATACAACGGAGGCTCTTCCTTTCCTGGTACGTGAACAGGTCGGAAGCGATCTTGCCGCAGCCCTCAAGGCCTCAGAGCAGCGGCTAAGCGCCTTACTGCACGATCGCAGCCGAATTGGGAGGGAGCTGCACGATTCAGTGTTGCAAGCCCTCTATGCGATCGCGGTGAGCCGTGTGCAATCCCCTGAATCGTGCAGAGAGGCGCCATCCGCTCTGCAGAATGTTCAAGGTCATGCGACAGACCAGCTCAACAAGCTCATCCAAGACATCCGACGCATGATCGTGAGGGTGGAATCCGACAGGGTGGATCCCTTTAGGTTGGTCTATGAATTACAAGCTCTTGCCCAGACTTGCGAACGGGTAAGCGGGTTACGGATTCGGGTGGTGGTCTCCCCCGCGGCAGAGGAAGTGTTGACCGGCGAAGAGGCGCATGAACTTGTCGCAATTTCCCGAGAAGCCTTGAGTAATTGTGTCCATCACGCTCGCGCCACCCGAGTCGTGATCGTCCTTCGGCATATCGGTTCGCGGATACGACTGCGCATTTGCGACAACGGATGTGGCTTCAAAATCACTCATGAGCAGGCAAGGGGCATTGGACTCGCACAGATGGATAATCTGGTTCGGAAGATCGGCGGTCATTTGAGTATCCAATCCAAGGTGGGCCGAGGGACATGCATCACCGCTGACGTCTATCTTGAACCGGTGCTCACGACGATATGAAACACTCACGCACCTATCGCATTGCGGCCTCATCCTCGAACCTTCTCGGTCGAGGGAGGGGCAGGAGCAACCAAGCCGACTCAATAGCTTCTTTGAAGCAGGCCGCTCGCTTGGCTCAGAAGGCGGTAGAGGAGGAGCGGCGTAGGATCGCACGGGAGTTGCACGACGAATTCGGACAGGCCCTAACCGGCCTAAAGTTCGATCTGGCTTGGTTTGGCAGGAAGCTGGCGCAATCGCCTTTTCCAACGGACGGCATGGAGCTACAGGACAAAGCCCGTACCATGTCTGGATCGGTCGACGCACTCTTGAGGTCCCTTCGCGCAACAACGGCAGCTCTGCGCCCTGCGATGTTGGACGATCTTGGCCTGGTTCCGGCGTTGGAAACTCTCGCTACGACGTTTCAGATTCGAACGGGCGCTCGTTGCACCATCGATGTGGACCCGGCGTTGTCGTCCACCACTTTGCTTTCCGAAGCCGCTACTGCCTTGTTTCGAATCGCGCAGGAATTGCTGACCAATGTGATGCGTCATGCTGCCGCCTCACTGGTGCGCATTCGGCTTTATCAGAGTGACGGCTATGTCAGATTGGAAGTAACAGACAACGGGAAAGGCCTCATTCGCGAGAGGGTGGACAGGCCGGACTCCTTTGGGCTTCGAGGAATACAGGAACGAGCATCCCTCATAGGCGGCCACTTTCATATCCTAGGCAGCTCCGGGGTCGGAACCACGGCTGGCGTCTCCGTGCCGGTTACGGAGTGTTTCATCTCATGATTGCGACAGAGTCGCTAAAAGTTCTCATCATCGACGATCACGAGATCGTGCGTCGGGGCGTGAAGCAGATTCTCGAGGAGAATTTCCTGTACGTTGAGATCGGCGAAGTGGAGACTGCGCGGGAGGGGATCGCTGAAGTGCGGCGGGGGTCGTGGGATCTGGCGATCGTGGATATCAGTCTTCCCGACCAGAGCGGATTGGAACTCCTTCAAGAGCTACACAGAACAGCGCCCAAGCTCCCTCTGATGGTGTTGAGCCTGCACCCGGAGGAACAATATGCCGTTTGTGCCTTTCGTGCCGGAGCTATGGCCTATCTCACCAAACACACTGCACCGGAAGAGCTGGCCAGGGCAGTCAAGCAGGTTCTGACCGGCCATCGGTACGTCACATCCTCCATCGAAGGGCAGATGGCTGATAGTCTGGAGAAGAGTTCTGACGGTCCAGAGCATGCGCCATTGTCTGAGAGAGAGTTTGAAGTTCTTGTTCTGCTCGCGCAGGGCCGGTCGATCAAACACATTGCACAGTTCCTCACTCTCAGCGTGAAGACCGTCAGTACCTATCGGGCCCGTCTTCTGGACAAGTTGCAGCTTGAGACCACCGCTGAACTCATTCGGTACGCCTTCGACCGTCATTTGGTGGAATAGTCCAACCGATGACTCACGCGGATCCTGCGCATCTCCCGCGACTTGAATGCCGGCGCGTGAATTGACAGCTCGTTCCCTTGCCGACTAGGATAACGGGCCGTGAGTCATTCCAATTTTTCAGAAACCGCCGCCTTGAAACAGCCCCACTCTCCTGGCAGCCGCGTCGAGCACGTATTTGAAACGATCGTGTTCGCCAGCCGGTGGATTCAGGCGCCACTCTATGGCGGCCTCATCGTGGCTGAGTTGCTGTACGCGTATAAATTTCTCGTCGAACTGTGGGAGATGGTTTGGCACGTCAATCAGCAACAAGAGACCGTCTTCATGCTGGGCGTCCTGGGGCTGATCGATGTCACAATGGTGGCGAACTTGCTCACGATGGTGATCATTGGCGGCTATGCCACCTTCGTGAGTAAGCTGGACTTAGAGGGGCATCCCGATCGACCGGACTGGCTTACTCATATCGACCCTGGCACCATTAAAATTAAACTTGCCGCCTCGTTGATCGGCATTTCCAGCATTCATCTCCTGAAATCGTTCGTCAACATTGCGAATGAAGATCTCGAGCACATCAAGTGGAAGATCTTTATCCACATGACCTTCATTGGATCCGCCATTCTGTTGGCCTGGACCGACAAGATCATGCAGAAAGAACGCAAGCACTGACCCAATGTGCCGATGCCCAGGTATTCAGGCTGAAGGTGGTTTCTGCTCCTAACAGCCTTCAGCCTAGTCCGCCTGACAGGAGGCAATGATGAACCGATTACCCCATTTCCTGTTTCCCCTGCTGGCCATTCTGTTCCTACAAGCCGGTTGCAGCTCTTCGGTCCTGGAGCTTCGCAGGCAACTCGATCTCCATCGCGGAGACTTCCGCCAGAAGCTGGCTGACAAGAAAGAACTGGCGGCGAAATTTCTGGCTTGCACCAAGCAAGCCCATGACGAACCGCTGAGCGAGCCCCGTGATTCCGGCGCCTCGTTCGAATCTCCATCCCCGGATTCCCTGGAGGCGCATGCGACGAGTGTCCGTCCCCTGGGGATCGTTATCGATGCGATTCGCCGACGGCATCATGAAAAGGGAACCTCCCTCTCCATCCTTTCCGATATTCTCATTGAAATGGCGAACGACGAGACTGCGCGCATAGACCTGGATAAACTCACGCAGGTGATCGACACGGCCAGACGATGGCATGGGCATCTGGGTCTGGATGAGGATCAACTCGAGCAGGACTCCTCCCGATTCGCTCGGACGCTGCTGACCTATAACAAAGCTTACTTTGGCGACCTCAGCTTCACAGCGAGATCGGCTTCCACAGGAAGCAGCCTTCGCGGGATCGTTAAAGTCGTCTCGAAAGGATTTGTCGATCGAAGCGGCAACATTTTGTTGTTTCCGGGGCTCTCGGCTGAAATAGAGGTGAGTCCTGCCAAATCACTGCGTATCTCAGCCGGCACAGTCGACTCCCAACGTGTCAGCGCCGATCTCACCCGCATTTTTCTGGAAGCCTTCTTCGACACGGCCTTTCGCGTACCGGCCGTACATGGCGCCACTGCATTACAAGTGGGAGGGAGCTTCCAGGAATCGCCCTACCCTGAATTCGATGCCGATCATCCGACCATCCCCCTAGAGGCCTTGGCCCGAGTGACCCGTGACGCCTTGCGCGCAGAGGCCGCTGTGACTTCGCTCGTGGGGAAAGCGGTGCGCGGTGGAAGTGTCTTCAGTACCCAAAACGAGACGCTCGCTGCCACCCTTGAAGCAGCCGCAGGGGTGATCGCGAAGAAACTTATCGAACACGAAGGCTTCTGCTACTATCAGATAAGTGAGGTGACGTCGGCTATCGCTGCGAATGATCAGGATGAGCCAAGAGATGCGCCAGTCTCGACCCCATAAGCCAACGCTGTCGGTAAGGGAGAATGACTCAGGCAGCCATGTATGCTGTGGGAGACTGTCCGACATTGACCGTTTTACGACGGCGAACGGCTAGTCAGTTTTCAGGAGGGTCTCTATGTGGTTCAATAACTCCTCTGTGCTGAACGGTCTCGATAGTATCGCGTTGGCTCCGAAAGATTTCGCTATTCTGCCCGCATCGTCACCCTCGTGGAAATGGCCAGAGATGGCGAGAATCTTGACGCGTAAATAGTGTCTCCTCATCAACAGGATCGCTTCTAGGCCTTCCTCCCCCGGTATGTGAACATCTATCACGGCCAGATCCGGTTGATGGAGGGTAGACAGAGCAAGAGCTTCGTTCCCGTCTTTCGCCTCAAGAGCCTCGTACCCTCCTTCCACTTCCAGAAGAGTCCGCGTCCATTTCCCAGCTTGAACATCGTCATCGACGACCAGAATCAACGGTGTGTCTTTGCTCATGCGTTACGCTCAGAGTCAGACATTCAAAAGGTCGCAACGCTGCTGCTGTCGCTGGTATAGTGTCACGGCTTGTGTGCGACGCGAAATCTTCAATTTTCTAAACATATTTGACAGGTAGTTCTTGACGGTCTTTTCAGAGAGAGCTAGTACGAAGCCGATCTCTTTATTAGTCTTGCCTTCCCCCAGCAACGGAAGAATCCGTTGTTCTTGCCGGGAAAGCTCCCCCAGCCCATAGAGTGCTTCCGGATCGGAAACCGCAGAGGAAGCGGACAGAACTGCGCACATCGAACGGGGATGAAAGAACGAGATCCCGGTCGCGACCGTCCGCACCGCCTCTACCAGCATGTCCGGTCTGATGTCCTTGAGCGCGTATCCATGGGCGCCAGCCGCTATGGCCGCACGCACCGCTGCCGAATCGTCGCAGATTGTCATGATCAGCACGCGCATGTCCGGTGCATCGGCGAGGATTCGGCGACAGGCCTGAATCCCGGACCCGTCGGGAAGGTTCAGATCCAGCATCACGACCTGAGGGGTGAGACTGTGGGCAAGTTCGACCGCTTGTTTGACGGACGCAGCCTCGCCGACGACAGAAAAATCCTGGCAACCCGCCAGTTGTTCCCTGATGCCGATTCTGACCAAGCTATGGTCATCGACCAACAGCACTCGAATTGGAGACCGGCGTGCCACAGATCATCCTCTCCAAGGATTGACTTCTCGAACGGACGGCATTGACACTCTTTGTATAGTATCGACCTATCGGCTGTATGAACGTATCGGATAAACTCCGAATGTGTTGTCGGTGTTTCTCTGACAGCACCGCTCGGGTAGATCGGTTGAAGGCCTTTCGGGGCAGAAACCAACTTCAGCCTGAATACCTGAGTAGTTACGTTCTGAGCGGGAGGAGGTCAGTCGATCAAGCGTTGTTCGATCGCATAACGCATGAGTTCGCCGGTCGTCCTGCAGGAGAGCTTGTGGAGGATGCGTGAGCGGTAGGTGCTGATCGTCTTGATAGAAAGACAGAGATCTTTGGCGATTGCAGATGCGGTCTTGCCCTTTCCCAGCAGGCGCAGTACCTGCATCTCGCGGTCGGAGAGGCTGGAGTGAAGCGGTTCGTCTTTTCCCGATTCCACCATAACCGCCAGCTGTTCGGCCAGATCTTCGGTGATGTAGCGGCCGCCCCGCAGCACCCGTTTCACCGCAGCCATCAATTCAGACGGTGCGCGGTCTTTCGTGAGGTATCCGGATGCGCCAGCCTTGATCGCGCGCAATGCAAATTCCTTCTCGGGATACAAACTCAACATCAGAACGGGTAGTCGAGGCTGGAGCAGCTTGACCTCTTTCAATACTTCCAGGCCATGCTTGTCGGGAAGTGCGACGTCGAGAATCAAAAGATCCCACGATTGACGGCGGATTTCCGTCAGCGCAGCCTCTCCACTACCCACCTCCTGGATCTCCGAACAGACCTGTTCAATCTGGAGCAGATCCCGGATGCCGCGCCGCACGATAGGATGATCGTCCGCTAGTAGACAACGGCATTTAGTCATAGTGCTTGCTCTCGGCCGCGTCGGCGTGTCGATGGTGTCAGTCTGGGCTTGCGGGCGGTAGGAGAAGTCGGTTCCGCCATAACTGGAATCCAGACGACGGCCAATGTCCCCTGTCCTCGCTGTGAGGTAAGGTCGATACGTCCGCCAAGAATCTCAACCCGTTCCCGTATCCCACGAAGCCCGATCCCGCCGGTCTGCGGCAGAGCTGTGGGATCGAATCCGATCCCGTCATCCTCCACGGTGAGAATCCAGTGATCCGAGCCTACCGTGAGACTGACGGATGCAGTCTTGGCCTGAGCATGCCGTATCACGTTGGTCAGCAGTTCTTGGGCGATCCGATAGAGTGCCGTCTCCTGGGTCGGCGAGAGGCCAGGTTGACGGTCGTCTCCCTCGATGACCACTGAGCATGACAGGCTGGTGCGGGCTTGCACATCAGCGGTCAAGGATTCCAGCGCCGCTTTCAAACCCAGTTCTTCGAGCACCTGAGGGCGCAGGGCTCGCACGATCTGCCGGAGACGGCTAAAGAGGAGATCGGTCGTCTCCAGTGCGCGGGTGAGCCGTTCTGTGACCTGTGTCGGCGATAACTTTTTCTTGCCGATTCCTCTTCGCCTGACGGATTCCAGATCGAATTTTAGGGCGGCTAGAAGCTGGCCCACCTCGTCGTGAAGTTCCCGCGATAGCCGGCGGCGTTCGTTGGACTCGACCGTCTGTAGTTCGTTCGACATCGCCTGCAGCCGGCCATAGGCTTCTTGGAGAGAGGCAAAGGCCTGCTTTGGGATGGTGAGGTTGATCATGGCTCCGATCATGCGGGTCGGCTTCCCTGACGGGTCGCGCACGATCTGTCCTCGATTGTAGAAATGACCATAGGAGCCGTCCGCGAGACGGAATCGATACTCTTCTGTAAAGGCGCGCAGGTCCGAGGCCAAGACATCCTTCACCAGCGCAAGGAGTCGGTCCCGATCCTCAGGATGCAGCCGCTTCGTCCAGGCTTCGATGCTAGGCTCCGTGCTCGGATCGTACCCGAACATCGCCCGGGCATTCGGGCTCCACCAGTGTTCGTTGGTGACCAAATCCCAATCCCATAAAATATCCTGAGTCGCCTCGGTCACCAAGCGAAACCGTTCCTCGCTAGACCGCAGTGCCTCCTCCGCCAGATTGCGCTCGATGGCAATTCCCGCGAAATAGACCGATGTGGCGATTAACTCACGGTGTGCGGGAGATGGCATTGAAGGAGTGCGATAATAGACCGCAAAGGTGCCCAGGACGATTCCTGCTGCATCGTGGATCGGTGTCGACCAACATGTCTTCAATCCATGGCGCAACGCCAGGTCTTTATAGTCGGCCCAGAAAGGATCGGTGGCAATGTCTCCGACGAGCACGGTTTCGTTCGTGTATGCAGCCGTCCCGCACGAGCCGGCCGAGGGGCCGATCGTCATTCCGTCAATCGCGCGATTGTATTCGTCAGGCAAGCTTGGCCCGGCGCCGTGCCGCAGCTTCACCCCCTCCAAGAGGAGAATTGAACAGAGCATGCCGTCGCTCTGTTTCTCTATTTCCAAACAAAGACTAGATAGGATGTCCGGTAACGGCGCATTCTTCGCGATCAGGTCCAGCACGATTCGTTGACCCTCTGCAAAGGCCTCAGCCTTCTTCCGTAGAGAGATGTCGCGCACAAATGCACAGTGGTATTCCTGTCCTTCGTAGGCCAGAAAGTTGACACTCACCTCGATGGGGATCAGCTGGCCATTCTTGGCCCGATGGACCGTCTCCATCACCATGGTCCTGCGCCGTTTGGTTTCGGCCCAAAGCCCTGGCCACATATCCGCCGGAAAATCGGGATTCAGATCGTGGAGGGTCATGGCGCACAATTCTTCTTTCGAGTAGCCCAGCATCAGGCTGGCCGCCTCGTTCACATCCAAGATCTCGGCCCGCGCAGTGACCCAATATACGGCGTCAGCGGCCCGGTCCATCGAGAATTTTGCAAGCCGCAACGCCTGCTCCGTCTGCTTCCGCTCGGTGCTGTCGCGCACGATCGCGACGAGATAGTCTTTGTCCAGACGGATCAGTTGCGCGCTCACCTCGACGGGAAACGTCGTGCCGTCTTTCCGCCGATGGAGGCTGTCCAGGATCATCGGGTCGGGTGTGTCCTTCAACTGTTTCATCAGGCCTGCGAAGACCGGCCCTGTGACCAACGGGTCGATGTCAGGCACGGTCAGCGTGAGGAGTTCGTCGCGCGTGTAACCGAGGTTCGACGCGGCCCCTTTATTGCCGTCCAGGAATTGCCCGGTGTGGGGATCGATGATCTCGATGGAATCATCGACGTAGTCGAGCAAGGTTCGAAAAAACGTCAGCGCCTGTTCCGTCCGCTTGCGTGCAGTGACGTCCTCGCAGGTCACCAATACGACTGTCTCTCCGGAAGACGACCGACTCACATGGGCCGTTTCCTGCACCCAAATGATGCTCCCGTCTTTCCGTACTTTTCGAAACTCCCAGTGTCTCGTCATCTCCGGTGTCGCGAGGCATTCCGACAGACTCGCGGTAACGGCCTCCCTATCCTCTTCGTGAAAAATGTCCAGTACGGAATGTCCGATTAATTCTTCCGCCTGATACAGGAGCTGCGTCGATCCGAAACGGTTGACAGAGCGCACCGTGCCGTCCGTGGCCAGCGTGAAGTACATCGTCGGAGTCTCATCGTAGAGTACCCGATAGCGCTCTTCGCTTTGTTTCAGTGCCTCTTCGGCCTGTTTACGCTCGGTGATGTCGTGGGTTACCGCTAGATGTTCCATGCTGTCGGTGACGGGATTCCGGAAGGGGGCCGCATGGGTCTCCATCCACCTACGGTTGCCTTGGAGGCTTTGGATTTCGAACTGGAGGATTCGCGAAGCTCCGCTGATCACGTCCTGATGCATGCTCATAAACGCAGCGCGATGCTCGGGGAGCACTAGGTCGAACACCGAAAGGCCAATCGCATCTTCCTCCCGGCAGGCCTCGATCATCGCCAGCCCCGCCGGATTCATATGCAGTAAGGTGCCGTCGGCTGCGACGCGTTTGATGCAGCCGGGGCCCGTGCTCAACATGAGGCTGATGAGCAATTCCTGCTTTGACCGCTCCTCCTCGGTCCGTTTACGATCCGTAATGTCCTCGCAGAGGGAGAGAAGATGGGTGGCCCTCCCGGCCTCATCAAAAAACGGAACTTTGCGGGTGTGAAGCGCTATGTCCCCGCGTCTCTGACTGATGCCGGGCTCTTCGAGGATATCCTGAGCGACGCCCTCAGCGATACACCGCTGGTCGTTGGTCAGGTCGGAGTCGGCCTGCTGCTTAGGCCAAAGGTCATGGGCGTTGCGCCCGAGCATGTCCGTGCGCGGAATTCCGAAGATGGATTCCGCTGCCTGGTTCCACAATCGAATACGGAACTCATCTTCGGGGTCCTTGACGAAGACGGCCAGAGGGATATTCTCGACGATGTTTTCCAGGAGCTGTTGGGATTTCTGTCGCGCAACCTCCGCTTCCATCCGTTCCAGTTCGCTGCTGGCTCTCCCTCCGCAGAGCCGAAGAATGGCTTCTGCACGAGTGGGCGCTTGAATCGTCCCGGCCCCCATAATGGAGATCCAGCCAACCGGTGTTCCCCGCGATCCAAGAAGCGGAACGCCCATATAGGACTCGATGCCCATCTGTTGCAGCAATGTACTGTCTGGAAAGAGCGTCTGCACGCCGGTCGGGTAGTGACACAGTGTACCGTCACTGACTTGCTCGCAGGGGGTTCCTGCCAGATCGTAATCGAAATTCGGTTGAGCAGCCCCGCCACTCCACAGCGCTATCGTCTGTGCCCGGATCCCCCCGGGAAGTACCCTCGCGCAGAAGGCATGGTTGACTCCCGTCGCAGTCGCGAGCTCCTGGACGAGCGCCGCAAAGTATGCCGATCCGGCATGATAGGCTGTCCGTTCCAGTATTTTTTGTAATTGGTCTTCTGATTCTTTCCGGCGATCCCGTTCCTGCCGACTGTCCAACCGGGGAGGTCGCCGGAGTTCCAGCTGGGCCATGACTTGATTCGCGATGGTGCGCAGGCAAGCCCTCTGCTCCGAGGACAAGGTCCGCGGGATCATATCCATGACGGCGAGGCTCCCGATCGCATAGCCATCCGGCGATATCAACGGAACCCCGGTATAGAATCGCAATGCCGGTGGTCCGATCACCCAGGGATAATCCTTAAACCGCTCGTCCGTATCGGCATTTTCCACAATGAAGAAGTCGGTTCCCAGAATGGTATGGGAACAGAAAGCCGTTTTTCTCTGTGTTTCCTTGTGGTCAAGCCCCACGACGGACTTGAACCATTGGCGCTCAGCATCGACGAAGGAGATCTCCGCGATCGGCGTATGGCAGACGTATGAGGCTAGCCGAGCCAGATCGTCAAATGCAGGATCTGACAATGTGTCGAGGATTTCGTAGTGATAGAGTGCTTCGAGTCTTGCGGACTCGCAGGAAGGTTTTGGTGTCACGATCAAAATCTACCTTTTTGTTAGAGCATAGGCACCGTACTCAATTCGGCAGCGACAGTGCTATAGAGACGAATAGCCCTATCAGCCGATGCGGCCCCTCGCATTCATGCGAGACTCGCGAAGAAGTTCTGAGTGCTGGGGCTGAGTTAGAGGAAGATAAGAAAGCCGTGATAGAAAAGAGTTTGAGGTTTTTGAAACTCAGAATTCAGCACTCAGAATTTCCTTTCCTGCCTGTCCCACTCACAATTCACCAATTAGGACCAGGCTGGTACCGTTGTGCCACCCGAGTCGCGCCAGTGAGGCATCCAGGCGAGGGCTACGAGTTTCACGGCGATGTTGGCTTTGGTGGGCTTCAGCGAAATCAGCTCAAGCTTTTCGTTGAGCGGATCGGTCGCGGCTGCGAGCACATCAGTTTCCGTTTTGAACTGTGCTTCGAGGTCGGCCAGTTGTTGCTGCAGCGCCGAGACGTTTTCTTCGGCTTGGCCGACGTCTTGAGATTCCTTGATCGCGCGACCGGCTCCGCGAATTGCCGTGGTCGCTCGGCCGATGTTCGACGCACTGATCGTCTTGCGCCCGAGAAAGGCCCCAAGGATCGAGGCTCCGACTGAAATAGCCGCCTGCATCTGGCTGGAACGCGATTCAGCCTGTTGCCTTTCCTTCATCTGTTCGGCTCGCCTGATGCGATCTTGGAGCGTTGCGATCTTCGGCGCGTACTTTTGACGCAGGCTGTCCGATTGTTTGTCTCGTGTTTCACGTCCGGATTGTTGCAGTCGCACACGGAAGTCCCGCTCGGATTCTCCAGGCTTGGAGCAGTCCTTCGTGCTCGGGCTCTTGAACAATTCCATTTTCTGAGTGCGGAAGATCCAGCCGCTGAAATCCTTGGTCCAGTCCGTATAATTCTTGGTCTTGCCGGCGCCGGTGGGAAGCGGAAGAAACTGGGCGTCGCCTTCAGGTCCCTGCTCTAAATCAGCCACGGCGAAGTCCGCAACCGTTACATGGTCCCAATCGACGGTCACTGCCCCGTCGGTCATGGGTGCAAGCACCGCCATATCCTGCGTCGTATCGACGCCGCTTTTCGTATCGGAGAAGCGGATCTGAGACGATCCCAAGAGCATCGGGGCATAGACCAACTCACAGCCGTCCGGTTTGGAGCTACGCAGCGGTACAAAATATTGCGGGACGTCGGGGGGCAACATCGGACGTGAGGTGTGAGGCGTAAGGCGTGAGGTGTTAGCCAAAGAAGCCGTCTTCTCCTTCGCCTCACCCCTCACCCCTAACCCCTCACGTCTCACCGGATCCATGAGCATCTTAATCTGCGTTCTCGTAAGGGGACCACGTAGGTAAGATAGGCACCAGCGGGTTTCGAACACGATCGGCTCATCCTCATGCACATTGTTCATCAAGAAAATTCTGGCGCCAAGCCCTGCCAGCGTCTGTTCCATCCGTCCCCTATCGAATTTCTTTCCGGCGCTGGAGGAGGCTCCTTCTAATCCTTCCAGCACACGTGCCTTGTCGCGCTCTGTCTGTAGCCGTCCGATAAACCAGGTGCCGGTATTGGAGAGTCCTTTGTAATCAAGATCGACCGGATTCTGTGTCGCCAGCACGACACCGAGTCCAAAAGCGCGCGCCTGCTTGAGCAGAGTCATCAGGGGCAACTTCGACGGAGGATTGGCCACCGGAGGGAAGTAGCCGAAGATTTCATCCATATAGAGCAGGGCCCGCAGACTCGTCGTGCCCGATTGCCCCCTCATCCAACCGACCATCTGGCTCAACAGGAGCGTGACAAAGAACATACGTTCGGCGTCGTTCAGATGCGCGATAGAAAAGATGGCTAAGCGCGGCTTGCCTGTGGGTGTGTAGAGGAGCGACTGAATATCCAGAGCCTCCCCTTCAAGCCAGGACTGGAATCCGGGAGCTGCGAGTAGGTTGTTCAATTTCATCGCTAATGCGAATCGATCTTTGGATGGGAAAAACGAATCGACATTCATCACGCCGATCTTCGAGACCGGTGGCGATTGGATCGCTTGAATAAGCGCGGCGAGGTCGAGGTCTTCTTCTTTCATCCATGTGTGATTGAGAATCGTCGAAAGCAGGATATGCTCGCGGCTTTGAATCGGGTCGGCTTCAATGCCGAGCAGACCGAGCAGGCTGGTCACGGTGGTGCCGATGCGCTCGCGGAACAGTTCCCCATCGTCGCGTACGTCAGCGGCCGGCGCGGCAAACGATTTCAAAATGGAGACAGGCAAGCCTGCGTTGCTACCCGGCGTATAGATGGCGACCTCGGCTGCATCGCGCAAACGCTGGATGCGCGCGCCGTTCTGCTGCCAGCCTCCTAATCCCTTCGCCCATAGCTCTGCCTGAGCCTTCGCAAAATCGGCCGGTGATAATCCTTTCTTGCGTGCATCGTCTTCATTGATCCAGGGCTGGAAATCCTCGCCCTTCAGGCTCGGAAAGGTCAGCATCAAGTTCCCAAGGTCGCCCTTGGGATCGATAATGATGGCGGGAATGTTGTCGATCGCCGCTTCTTCGAGAAGTGAGAGGCACAGACCCGTCTTGCCGCTGCCGGTCATGCCGACGCAGACCGCATGGGTGACCAGATCTTTCGAATCGTACAGCAACCAACCAGGCTTTGGCTGTTTGGCCACCAAGTCATAGGGCCGTCCGAGATAAAAGACACCGAGCTTTTCAAAATCTTCAGCCGTACTCCCGCCTGCTGCGGAAGCCGATGCCTTTGCCGGTTCACTCGACGTAGCTGAGTCTTTCTTCTTTGTGGCCATGATTCGGTTCCTTTCCTTAACCCCCTGCGCCCGCCTCCCTCACCATTCTTTGAAGATCACGAAAACCGCTCCAATCATCATGGCAAAACCGGCAATATAATTCCATTTCAGTTCTTCCTTCAGGTAGACCACCGAGAAGACACAAAACACGACCAGGGTAATCACTTCCTGGATGGTTTTCAATTGCGCGGCGTTGAATTGGTAATGTCCGATGCGATTCGCCGGCACTTGGAAGCAATACTCGACGAAAGCAATCCCCCAGCTTGCCAAAATCACGATCCACAGCGGTGAGTCCTTGTACTTGAGGTGTCCATACCAGGCGATGGTCATGAAAATGTTGGAGATGGTGAGCAGTGCGATGGTGTACATAGGGTCCTTTCGGAAAGAGTATGTGGCTGATAGCTAACGGTAAGACCGACGCTCAAGAAAAGTATGCTCAATGACGACAATGGTGCTGCCGGCTTCGACAAACCGATCGAGCAGGTAGTTTGCTATTTGCCTGTCGCCCTGAAACTCCCGGAAGCCTGGATTCAGTGCTTGGATGCGGTTGTGGCGCCGATGCCTGTTTCCGAGCGTACCTGTTGGGCCAGAAAACCGCTACGGTCTTTTGCCGCCTGGCTGCTTCGGTCGAGAATCGAGAACAGCCAGATGCCCACGAAGCCGATTGTGATCGAGAACAGCGCTGGTGAGGCGTACGGGAATAACGCACTGCCTTTCGGATAGCCCAAGGCCGCTTCCCACACCGACGGGGATACGATTGTGAGCAGGACCGATGAAGTCAGCCCGAGAAATCCGCCAATGACCGCGCCGCGGGTCGTGCAGTCTTTCCACAACACTGACATAAACAATACCGGGAAGTTGGCCGATGCCGCGATCGCGAATGCCAGGGACACCATGAACGCCACGTTCTGTTTCTCGAACAGGATACCCAGCAACACGGCCAGGATTCCCAGTGCCACCGTGGTCATGCGCGACACCCGCAACTCGGAAGCGCCGTCGGCTTTGCCACCATTGATGACCGTTGCGTACAAATCGTGTGACACGGCCGACGCACCGGACAATGTGAGACCGGCCACGACCGCCAGGATGGTTGCGAATGCCACCGCCGAGATGAAGCCGAGGAACACATTGCCACCCACCGCGTTGGCCAGGTGCACCGCCGCCATATTGCTGCCGCCCTTGAGCGTACCGTTGGCATCGAGGAACTCCGGGTTGGTCAGCACGAAGGTGATGGCGCCGAAACCGATGATAAAGGTCAGCAGATAGAAATAGCCGATCCATCCGGTCGCCCACATCACCGACTTGCGCGCTTCCTTGGCGTTCGGTACCGTGAAAAAACGCATCAGGATGTGCGGCAGGCCGGCCGTACCGAACATCAGCGCCATGCCGAACGAGATCGCCGAGATCGGGTCCTTGACGAGGTTGCCCGGTCCCATGATCGACTGACCGGCAGCCGCTGCTTCCGCCGACGGCATGCCCGAGGCCAGGGCCAAGCCGGCTTTGATCTCGACTGCGTTGGCAAACATCGCCTCCAGGCTGAAGCCGAAGTTCAGCAGCACCATGAAGGCCATGAAGGTTGCGCCTCCCAGCAGCATGCAAGCCTTGATGATCTGCACCCAGGTGGTGGCCGTCATGCCGCCGAACAACACGTAGACCATCATCAGCGCGCCGACGAGGATCACCGCCACCCAATATTCGAGGCCGAATAGGAGCTTGATCAACTGGCCGGCGCCGACCATCTGCGCGATCAGATAGAAAGACACCACCACCAGTGTGCCGGAGGCTGCGAAGATGCGGATCGGCGCCTGCTTGAACCGGAAGGCAGCGACATCGGCGAAGGTGAACTTGCCGAGGTTGCGCAGGCGTTCGGCCATCAGGAACGTGAGCACCGGCCAGCCGACCAAAAAGCCGATCGAGTAGATGAGGCCGTCGTAGCCACTGGCCATCACCGCTGCCGAAATACCCAGGAACGAGGCGGCAGACATGAAGTCTCCGGCAATCGCCAGACCGTTCTGGAAACCAGTAATGCCCCCGCCGGCTGTATAAAAATCAGCGGCCGACTTGGTTCGAGCCGCCGCCCATTTCGTGATGATGAGCGTGAGCGATACAAACACACCGAACATGCCGATGGCCGTCCAATTGATTGCCTGCATCTGTGTCTGACCGACATCCGGGCCTGCGGCATACACAGATGCAGCTACAGCAAGCAACGCAGCCATGATCAGCCCGAAACGTACTGCATGGGAATACTTGCGATGCAAGTCGATCATTTCAGTGACTCGTTGACAATGGTTTCGGTCAAGGCATCGAACTCGCGGTTGGCGCGATTTACGTAGTACGCGGTGATCAGGATCGTGAACACAATGACGCCAAAACCGATCGGGATGCCCAGGGTCATCACGCCGGCGCCAAGTCTCTGCGACAGAAAACTCTTGTTGAATGCCACGAGAAGAATAAAGCCGTAGTAGACGATCATCATCGCCAGGGTCAGCGACCAGCCGAAGCTGGTTCTCTTGGCTTTCAGTATTTGATAATTCGGATTGTTCGCAATTCGCGTGACTAACTCAGGATCCACGGTGTTTCCTCGAAATCAGAGATGTACCTGAAAATCGATGGTCAGTTTCAATGCCTGTGGTGTGCCGTTGATCACGAAGGTAGGTCATCGATATTCTGGGGAAGAACCGGAGGGAGTTCATCGGGGCCGAGCGGTACCATCAACTTCATTTACCTATCCATCCCCGCCTCTTTCAGCACTTGTCCCGTATAGGATCGCTTTGCCTTTGCAATCTCTTTTGGCGGCCCTTCGGCGACAATCTCACCGCCTCGATCGCCACCTTCCGGCCCGAGGTCGAGGATCCAATCGGCATTCTTGATGACATCGAGATTATGTTCGATTACCAGCACGGTATTGCCGGCTTCGACCAAGCGATCCAACACATCGAGAAGACGCTGTACATCGGCGAAATGAAGCCCGGTCGTCGGTTCATCTAAAATGTACAGGGTGCGTCCGGTCGGACGTTTCGAGAGTTCGCGTGAAAGCTTCACTCGTTGCGCTTCGCCCCCCGACAGGGTTGTGGCAGACTGGCCGAGTTTCACGTAGTGCAACCCGACATCGTGCAGTGTGTCGAGCTTCCGTTTGATGAAGGGGATATGTTCGAAGAATTCCACTGCATCGTCCACCGTCATATTCAATACGTCGGCAATGCTCTTTCCCTTGTGGTGAATCTCCATTGTTTCGCGGTTGTACCGTTGGCCCTTGCAGACCTCACAGGTCACGTAGACATCCGGCAGGAAATGCATCTCGATCTTGATCAACCCATCGCCCTGGCAGGCCTCGCAGCGGCCGCCTTTCACGTTGAAGCTATAGCGGCCTGGCTTGTACCCTCGCACGCGGGACTCGGGTAGATTCGAATAGAGATCCCGAATGAAACCGAATAGGCCTGTATAGGTTGCCGGGTTTGAACGAGGAGTCCGACCGATCGGAGACTGGTCGATGTCGATCACTTTGTCCAGCGCGTCGGCGCCCAACAGCTCCTTGCAGCCGTCGATCTTGGGTTTTTTGTGATAGAGCAATTGGGAGAGGGAATGGAACAGTACCTCAAGGACCAGCGTACTCTTTCCGGACCCAGACACGCCGGTCACACAGGTGAGCAGCCCGAGAGGAATTTTTGCGGTCATCCCCTTGAGATTGTGTTTCGTGGCCCCCACGATGGACAGCAGCCCCTTGGCTTTGCGTTGGCGGCGAGGGAGGCTGACCATCTGCGTGCCGCGAAGATACTGCCCCGTCAGCGAGTCCAGATTCCCCATGACATCGGTCGGCGTGCCTTGGGCAATGACCTGGCCCCCATGAGTCCCGGCGCCAGGACCCATGTCCAGCAGGTGGTCTGCCGCCATCATGG
Organism: Nitrospiraceae bacterium; assembly: GCA_013140715.1. Lineage (GTDB taxonomy): Bacteria > Nitrospirota > Nitrospiria > Nitrospirales > Nitrospiraceae > Palsa-1315. The sequence continues at coordinate 20,654 of JABFSG010000016.1, read as the reverse complement.
TTTCTGCATCGTGCTCGACTACCACCACCGTGTTTCCCAGGTCTCGGAGGCGGAGCAGGGTTTGGAGCAGGCGCCGATTATCCCGCTGATGGAGACCGATCGACGGTTCGTCGAGAATATAGAGGACACCGACGAGGCCGGACCCGATTTGTGTCGCAAGCCTAATGCGCTGGCCCTCTCCGCCGGATAGAGTGGCGGCTGCCCGATCCAAGGTCAGGTAATCCAGGCCAACATTGACCAGAAACCCGAGCCTCTCGCGAATTTCTTTCAAGATGCGATGGGCGATCACCAGTTCGCGCTCTGTGAATTTCAGTGAATTGAAAAAATTGGCAGCCGCTCGCACGGAGAGATGCGTCACCTCCGCGATCGACTGTGTGGCTACCTTGACGGATAGGCTCTCGGGCCGTAGCCGAGCACCCTTGCAAACTTCGCAGTGTTCCAGCAACGTAAAGTCTTCATCGTCCTCGGAGCCTGGTGTCATGGCGTAGCCGATGCCGTCGCAGGCTGGGCAGGCTCCATGGGGGCTGTTGAATGAAAAGACGCGCGGCGTGATTTCCGGATAACTGACGCCGCAACGGATGCAGGCGAGTTTCTCGCTGTAGAGCGTCAGGTTTCCGTTGTCGGTCAACACCCCCACCAACCCACCGGCGAGTTTCAAAGAGGTCTCGACCGAGTCGGCCAACCGTCGTGTCAGCGCTTCGCCCTGTTTCATGATTAACCGATCAACGACGATCTCAATCGTGTGTTTTTTCTGTTTATCGAGGGTGAGGTCCTCACCCAGATCGACGAGCTTGCCGTCGATGCGGGCTCGGACATAACCGGCTCGGCGCATGTCGAGGAGTTCTTTCCGATACTCTCCCTTTCTGCTGCGAACAATCGGAGCGAGCACCTGAAACTTGCTGCCTTCGGGCAGTGCGCCGATGGCATCGACCATCTGCTGCACAGTCTGCGCGGTGATCTCTTCACCGCACTGAAAGCAGGAGGGACGTCCGACCCGGGCGAAGAGGAGACGAAGATAGTCGTAAATTTCCGTAACGGTTCCGACCGTGGACCGGGGATTGTGGCTGGTGCTCTTTTGTTCGATAGAGATGGCCGGCGAAAGGCCTTCGATCGAATCGACGTCCGGCTTGCCCATCTGTTCGAGGAACTGGCGGGCATAGGCCGAGAGCGACTCGACATACCGCCGTTGCCCCTCGGCATAGATGGTGTCGAAGGCTAGCGACGATTTGCCCGATCCGCTTAACCCCGTGATCACGACAAGGCGATCGCGTGGGATCGTCACGTCGATGTTCTTGAGATTGTGCTCCCGCGCCCCTTTAATGATAATCGAGCTATGCATCAGGGGCGGGATTATAGCATGAGGGCTAGGCTATCTTGACAAACCAGGAAGGCCGGTGTTACCAAGCTCTCATGGTACATGTGGATACACCCCCAGTTGAGAAGGGGACCGACGCTCCAGCGGCTCCGCTCGCTGTTTCGACCTGGTCCGGCAGGGCCCGTGAGGACGCAGTCCAGCGGATGTTTACGGCCATTGCCGACGTCTATGATCTAAACAACACCCTCTTGAGTTTCGGGCTGCACTACCGTTGGAAGAAGATTACCGCTTCCTATGTGCCTGTTACGACAGGGGGGCGAGCACTTGACGTCGGCTCCGGCACAGCCGATCTCGCGCTCTTGCTCGAACCGCGCATGGGAGTAGGCGGTCGTGTCATTGCTTCCGATCTCAACCATGCCATGCTGGCGGAGGGGCTGAAAAAAGTCACTGGGCGTGGGTTGGGCCAGAAGATTACCTGCCTCGAGGCCAATGCCGAGCATTTGGGCTTTCCTGACGGGACGTTTCATGCCGTGACCACGGGGTTCTGTATGAGAAATGTCGGTAATCTCCGGCAAGCCCTCTCGGACATTCACCGTATTGTGAAACCGGGCGGGCGATTTGTCTGTCTGGAATTTTCCCGACCGATTTTCGGGTGGCTGCGAGCCCTCTACGATTGGTACTCATTCAGGCTTCTTCCCTGGATCGGCACGAAAGTGGCGCATGACACGACCGGCGTCTACGAATATCTCCCTGCCTCGATTCGGAATTTCCCGGACCAGGAACGGTTGAAACAGATGCTCCTCGATGCAGGGTTCCAACAGGTCACCTATCGCAATTTGTCCGGCGGAATCGTTGCGATCCATATCGCCACCAAATAGAATATTCACTCTTCAACGAGTGCGGATGAATTTGGCTGAACGTAAGTCTTCGACCCCTCACCATTCACGAGTTGTATAAGCTCCATGTCACTATATTTTTCTCCCCTGTAAGAAGGTCTGACCTATCTCGCCGATTGCATTCATCGACGCAAGCCGGAGGTGCGGCAGCGCATTGTCATGGGACGTTATTCCAGAGTAAGCGCTCATGACGAGATCGACTATTGAGATCGTTCGTGCGAGCGAATATCGGGAAATAACCCCGCCGCAATGATTCGATCGATCCCGCTAAATGGCGACACGGTTCGCAACCCCGCCGTCGTCGATAGGACCTGATAACGTAGCCGTGCGTTTCGATCTAGTGTCTGAAACACACGATCGCGGATGAAGGCCATCACCGGATTCCCCGTATCCCAATAGAACACTTGTTGATCGGCCAAGCGTTGGAGCATGTTCACTTGCGGTCGCCTGGCACGTTCAAACGCACTCAATCTGGCAGCCGAATAGTCTTTGTCGGCGAGACAACTTGGTATGAGATCGGACAGCGCGATGGCATCGACCATCGCCTGCATGCGCCCCTGCGATGCGTGGGGATTCATCGCATGGGCGGCATCACCGATCAGGACGGCTCCATTTGCCACCCATCTCGGCGTGCGCACCCGACCCGTCGGCAGATATGCGACCTGACTCCAATCATGCAGATTCCGAAAGAGCCCGGTAAACGGCGGTGCGATCCGACTCCATGTCTGCTGGAGCGCAGGGATCCCCTGCTGCTTCACGGCCTCCATCGAATCTTTGGGAATCATGTATAAAATGTACACCTTCTTTCCCGCCACCGGAAACAGTCCCAAGATGGTCTTGTCTCCAACGTAGAAGAACGATTCCACTATCTGATCGTCCGACTCCAGGCTCGCAATCAGATATCCATCAGGATAGAGATGCAGATCGACGGGGATCTTGAGCGCTTCACGCACTTTCGAAAATGCTCCGTCAGCACCGACGACAACCTTTGCGCGGATCGTGAGCGGGCCATCCTGTCCTTTCGTCGATAATCCAACAACCCGATCGTCCTCGAGTATGAGTCCTGTGAAAGAGGTACCATAGTGAAGTGTCACGCTCTTCTGTTGCTGTATAGCCGCGATGATCGCATGGTGGGCCACGTTGGCGAGGGTCACGATGGCACGGTTGTACGGTGCCGGCAAGTCGCCATAGTCGAAGGTGCAAAGACGCATGCCCCCGGCCCGGCAAAAATGAAAATGGCGCACGGACAGCGTGGCATCGGCCGGCAATGACGATAAGACGCCCAAACGGTCAAGGACTTCTTGCCCGTTCGGTTGGATAATCTCACCCCGCAAACTTTTAGACGGACTGCCTGCCTGATCTACTACCACTGTGCGAATGTTTTGCTTTGCCAGCGCCAGGGCTAAGACGGCACCGCCGCCGCCCGCGCCGACAATCGCTACGTCCGTTTCGATCATTTCCTTGTTCATTGGCTAGATGATGTTCAGAGACCGGAACTCGATATCGTTCTCGTTTCTCATGGCAACAGGGTTCTGGGAACAGCTACCAAATAGCACATTCTGAATACCCTGCGCAGGGTCTGGCCAATATTCGAGGCTGCCGGCCGAGACATACCGGTCGAACCGATCGGTCTCATAGGGAATCTGCTCCGCATCCTCGCGGGCGAATGTGCAGCCGTTCAAGTCGGGCTTGGCTTTCGCTTTCTTCTGTTGATCACTCTCCCAGAAAATGAGGGATTCGCCTGAGATTCCAATACCCTTCGCATTGACTTAGCAGCACGTCCGCGGCTAATCTACACCACTTTTCGCCTCTGTTGGCACATTAATAATGGGGAAGGGGTGGGGTGCTCCCTAGGTTACTCGTGTCACTTTCTTTGTATTGTCCCTAATGCGAATGACATCACGGTAATTCAGACATTCGATGAACATGTTCATCTTGGCGATCATCCTTCTCCTGGTCTTACTGCTGATCGGATTCGTGCTTTACCTGCTATTTCCCAGGAAGTATCAGTCTGCCGATTCTGTCGCCAATTCCTATGATGACTGGACGACTGACGGCATTCTCGAATTCTACTGGGGCGAACATATCCATCTGGGACACTATGGCTCTCCACCCCGCAAAAAGGATTTTCTCAAAGCCAAGTCAGACTTTGTGCATGAAATGGTGCGCTGGGGTGGGTTAGACAAGCTGTCTTCCGGTATGACGGTTTTGGATGTGGGCTGTGGCATTGGCGGCAGCAGTCGCATTCTGGCGCGGGAGTATGGCTTTGCCGTCACAGGAATCACCCTCAGCCCCCAGCAAGTCAGACGTGCTCAACAACTGACCCCCCCAGAGGTGACTGCCCACTTTCAGGTCGATGATGCGCTGGCCCTGTCGTTCCCCGATGCCAGTTTTGATGTGGTCTGGTCGGTCGAGGCAGGGCCGCACATGCCGGATAAGGCACAATTTGCTCGAGAGCTCATGCGCGTTTTAAAACCGGGTGGAGTTCTTATTGTGGCTGATTGGAATCAGCGGGACGATCGCCAGATTCCACTCAATTTTTGGGAAAAGCCAGTGATGCGGCAACTACTGGATCAGTGGTCTCATCCGGCGTTTTCCAGCATTGAAGGGTTTTCAGAATTACTGGAGGCAACTGGACTGGTGGCGGGTGAAGTCACCACAGCAGATTGGACTGCTGAAACCTTACCCTCATGGCTCGATTCCATCTGGCAGGGAGTTGTCCGTCCAGCAGGGATTGTTCGGTTTGGCATGATCGGGGTGATTAAATCATTGCGAGAAGTGCCCACGTTCCTGTTAATGCGTCTGGCATTTGGGGCAGGGCTGTGTCGCTTTGGCATGTTTCGGGCAGTGCATGCCAATGTCCCTACGAGTGTGATGTTGTCTATGCAGCGCCGCTGAACTCGTTCATTGCAAGGCTTGCCTTAGAGCCTGGGAACGGAAAGAAGGAAGCCGGGACCCACGGAAGTGGACGGGGTCTCTATCCCAATCCCCCAAAGAATCAGGTCCCTATGCTGACAAGAGCTTGATCCGAGGGATTGAAGAGAACTCCGGACGCGACGCCCTTCTGTCCCTGGAGGAAATTCTCCGTTTCCGACCCTCGTTTCGCTCCGCAAAAGATCCAGGCTAAAAATCTGTCATCACGCCGGCGTCCTAGCTCCCTGTCTCTCGCCTCCGTCGATACCTTGCATTCGAATTCAGACCGGTGCTAGCATGTCCGTTCCTTGAGGCTGGAAAAGTACGTCAACCGTTTGGAAATTTTGACAATTACTCTCTTCCGCTCTGGCCTGGAGGGCATCTTGAGGAGATATCTCAATGTATAAGACGATCTATGTTCCGGTCGATAATTCCGACCATTCCAATACAGCCGTCGACGTCGGCGTTCACTTTGCCAAGGCGTTCGGCTCGAAGATCGTGGGCAGCCACGTCTATGCAGCCAAAATGCATGATAAGCGCTTCAAACAGATGGAAGCGGGCTTACCCGAAGAGTACCACGATGAGAAAGAACTCGACCGGCAGCGCCAAATCCACGATTCGCTGATTACCCGTGGTCTCCAGATCATCACCGATTCCTACCTCGACTATGTCGACAAGAAATGCGCGGAAAACAACCTGCCGATCGAGCGTCGTTCGCTCGAAGGCCGGAATTGGAAGGTGCTGGCCGAAGACATCAATACCAATGCCTACGATCTGGTGATCATGGGCGCCTTGGGTGTCGGCGCAGTCAAAGACAGTGTGATCGGCAGTAACACCGAGCGCGTGCTTCGTCGCGTGCGGAGTTCGGATATGCTGATCATCAAGCAAACCCAGCCTATGACCGGCGGGAGAATCGTGGTAGCAGTGGACGGCAGCCCCTATTCCTTCGGCGGACTTATGACCGGCCTAGCACTGGGGAAGGCCTTCAACATGCCGGTGGAGGCCATCTCGGCCTTCGATCCCTATTTCCATTATGCCGCCTTTCACAGTATCTCAGGTGTTCTCAACGAGGAAGCGGGTAAAGTGTTCCGATTCAAGGAGCAGGAAAAGCTCCATGAGGAAATCATCGATAGCGGCCTCGCGAAGATCTACCAATCGCATCTCGATATCTGCCGTGAAATCGCTCAGGCTGAGCAAACCGACGTCAAGACTACTCTGCTGGACGGCAAGGCCTTCGAAAAGATCATCCAATATGTGCGGAAGGATATCCCGGCACTACTGATCGTCGGGCGGATCGGCGTGCATAGTGACGAGGATATGGATATCGGCAGCAATACGGAGAATCTCTTACGGTCTGCACCCTGCAATATCCTCGTGTCGAACAGGAAATATGTCCCACCGATCGATACGTTGGCGGAATACACAATCGCCTGGACTGAAGAAGCCCTCCGCCGAATGGAAAAGATCCCGATATTTGCCAGAGGGGTGGCGAAAACAGCCATCCATCGTTATGCCATCGAAAAGGGTCACACCATCATCAGTAATACCGTGGTCGATACGGCTGTCGGGCACATCTTGCCCAAGGGTGCCATGGAAGCGATGCATGCCCTCGGGGGCAACTTGGATGCCGCTGGTATTAACCGAGACAAGATGCAGGCGGACGAGTCTGTCTTGAAGGATCTCATGGGTTCGACGCTCAGCGGCATGATGACCGAGGTCGTGGAAGAAAAACCGACGGTCAGCGCCGCCACGCAAGCCTACCTGGACCGGATGACCCAGAACTACTTCATCTGCGACGGCTGCGGTTATATCGGAAAGGGCGAAACGCCTGTGAAATGCCCCGTCTGCGCCGCCGGAGGCGACCGCTTCAAACTGGTTGACAAAACGCTTTTCGATGCAGCGGCACATGCCGAAGGAGCCCTCGAAACCGACCTGGCCTACGATGACGTTCCCATGCAATGGACCAAAGATGCCAAAGAAGGAATCCGCGCGGTGCCGGCCGGGTTCCAACGCCGGCGCGCCAAGGCTAAAATCGAGAAGACTGCCCGTAAACTCGGCATGACCACAATCACGCTGGAGTATGCAGCGCCGATGATTCAGGAAGCAGCCTCGGAGGATTACACCCCCATCTTTGCGAATAAGGGAACCGGCGCCTCGACCGAAGCACTGGCTACCGTTTCTGCTGCAACGAACCTCGCCACTGGCGTGACCGCCCCCCTGGGGAATGGTCATGGAAATGGGAATGGCCATGCGGAAGAACCAGCCCCTGTCTCTCCTTATGCCTGGACGCCGGAGGCGCAATCACGGCTTGAACGGGCGCCTGAAGGGTTTATGCGAGACTGTACCCGTGCCCTGATCGAAAAACATGCCGATAAGATCGGTGTGACGGTCATCACGGCTGAAGTGGCGCACGAGGGTATCGAGCAGGCCAAGGATTATATGGCGGAAGCCATGAAGACCGGCAACTTGAAGGACATGATTGCCAACCTGACCGGAAAGACGAAATCGTCCCGTTGAAAGTTTGAATGATGAATGTGAAATGTGAAATTGACCGGACAGCCGACTTTCCAGAACCACCCATTCTACGTCCTTAATTTAGAGTTTCACATTTCTTCTAGACCATGGGTAAATCGCTACCAATCTTCAACGGTCCCTTACTCAGCGGAGTGATCGGGGCTTTTCAACAGCAGGTCACGCAATTTCTCACGCCTACCCCTCAAGGCGAAGGGCCCTATGATGGCCGAACGGTCGATGACTTCAAGCCCTATCTCATTGCACTCAACCTCACAAAGCGCTGCAATCTCAAGTGCGACCATTGTTATCTCGATGCGACGACGAAGTCGGCTGGCGGGGACGACGAACTCTCGACCGAAGAATGCTACAGACTCATCGATCAGATTGCCGAGGTCAATAGGGGTTGTCTTCTGGTGATCACGGGCGGCGAACCGCTCGTCCGTCCTGACATCCTCGACATCGCGCGTTACGCTGTGAAGCTCGGCTTCATGGTGGTGTTTGGGACCAACGGTATGTTGATCGATGACCGGATGGCAAAGGAACTTGTCGAAATCGGCGTGATGGGCATGGGTATCAGCATCGACTCACTGGATCCCGTCAAGCATAACCGCTTCCGAGGTGTGCCTGGTGCATGGGAAGCGGCACTCGCCGGTATCGAGGCCTGCAAGCGGAATGGATTGGCCTTTCAAGTACATTTCAGCGCGCAACCGATGAATTATCAGGAATTGCCAGAAGTGATCGATTGGGCGCATCAGCTTGGCGCCAAGGTGCTCAATGTTTTCTTCATGGTCTGCACCGGTCGCGGCGAGGAATTAACCGATATCACCCCGGCCCAGTACGAGGAGGTTCTTGGCTACCTGGTCAACTGTCAGGATAATTACAAGGGTATGCTCGTCCGGGCTCGCTGTGCGCCGCATTTCAAACGGCTCGCGTACGAAAAAGATCCAAACTCCCCTATTACTAAAGCGACGGGCTATATGGGCGGCGGATGTCTGGCTGGCACGAATTACGCGCGCGTGACTCCTAATGGCGAGCTGACCCCTTGTCCCTACATGCCGTTGTCTGCCGGGAACATCCGAGAGGCAAGTTTTGTCGATCTGTGGGAAAAGTCCGACGTCTTCAATTCCTTCCGCTATCCGCAACTGAAAGGTAAATGCGGTGATTGCGAGTACACAGACATCTGCGGAGGTTGCCGTGCACGTCCCTACGTCGATCACGGCGATTGGCTGGATGAAGATCAATGGTGTCTCTATACCCCGAAGGGGGGAGAAAAGATCAAAGTCGCATTTAATACACCGGAAGAAAGCCAGGTAGCGTGGAATGAGGACTCAGAAACCAGACTCAACCGGATTCCCTATTTCTTGCGCGCCATGGTGAAAAAGGGCGTTGAAAAACACGCACGCGAGAATAATATTCCCGTGATTACCATTGAATTGATGGAAGAGCTCCGCAAGAAACGATTCGGGAACGACGCGCCAGTCTTCAATTTTGACGTAACTGGTAAGGGGTAACGGGGTAGAAACACTAGTTCCGAGAATTTATGTTTCTTCTGCTCCCGCACTCCCTATCCCTCACCCTGTACCATCGACCTAAGCATGGACGTGCCTCAAAGCCTCGCCACCGACTTTAGTACACTGATTCCGATCGTCAATCATTGGCTCCATTTGGTATCGGCGGTCATCTGGATCGGCGGACTCGCATTTCTCGTCATAGCTGTGACCCCTGGGCTGAAACAGGCGGTTGCGAAGGAACAGATCAAGCCGATTACCGATGCCTTTTATCAACATTACAAGAAAGTCGCAGGTATTCTCCTCCTGGTTCTATTGTTTACCGGCGGTATCAATGTCCACTACGTCAATCAGCTTATCACCGCTCAAACGGGGAGCGGGATTCAACACCATGCCAAATACCTGACCGTCTTTTTTGTCAAATTGTTTCTCGTCCTCTGTCTTCTCACGCTCTTTCTCTACACGATGGTCTTCAAGTCCGATGACGCAGAAGAAGGGGAAGAAGAGTCCTACGAAGCGATTCCGTTCCAACAGGCTGCGCTTTGGATAGGTTTCTTGATCCTACTCTGCGCTGCTGCGATGAAACATCTCCACCAATAAAGTGTTCCCAGTCTCTTGCGCTCTCTTCTGCCCCATGCTGTCCCCCCAATGCCTGTATCTTCTTGAGTAGAGGGCGTACCGTATAAGATACGCCCCTGTCTTAGAGACCTCTCATTCCCATTGACTCACCAAACCACATTCACTCAACGACTTACGACATAGATCGAGAATATCGATACCGCGAATGATCTGGTACAGGGGTTGCTGTATGGATGCAGCCCTTTCATTACGTGAAATAGAGGACACAAAATGCTGGTCGGAAACTAAAAGACTACTGGCGAAGCGAAACGCCGGTGGGTCCCACTCACGAGGTTAACGCCTCTCATGTTAGTGGAACCATCTCTGGATTGTGCCCATCCAGAGCCCTCCCACCGCCACAAGCTTCCGCCATCGGGGTCGCACCCTGTTTCTTCACCAGTGTGCGGCCCTTCAATCAAGCAGGGGTGCTGGAGACTGGATAATGAAATCAGACCATGTCCGTGGGGTTATGTAATCTCAGAACAACCTGGGAGGCAGACAATGTCACAGACTGATCAGGACGGTCGGAGCGTCTCGATTAAACATGAATATCAGATGGTTGCTCGTCCGCCATCCAGACCGAGCAAGGCCGAACGACCCCAATCTCGAACGGTTCGGTTAACTGTCAGTCTTCCCAGTGATCTTGTCGATCGCCTTCGTGATGCAGTCTACTGGAGCCCAAGCTTGACGCTCGCATGGCTTATCGCTCAATCCCTACGGACCTCGCTCACAGAGATGGAATCATTCCGTCAATGCCCCTTCCCCAAAAGAACAAAGGCGCTTCGCGCGGGGCGACCTCGATTGCTGGGTCAGACGATGAATGTGCCTGGTTCCGCCAGGCTCATTGGCATTGAAGAGACTGGAATGCTGAAGGGATCGCTCAGACCACGCCTGTCTGACAGTTATCCGGTGAGTGACGGGCTATGAGCGGATAATTCTTCCATTGCGCAAGATATGCTCCTCAGCACCCTTGCATTCCTCACTCAAAAACGCCCAGATTTCATATGTCCTGAAAAATTGTTGAGAGGATTCTCCAGACCACGCCTCCCATCGTCTTGACCTTTCCCCTGAAAACTAGACCATTGGCTTGGAAGTCCGCTTGTGCTGTGATGGGTCCCACAGGAGGGGCCATGACCAGGAAACGACACACGGAGGAATAAATCATTGCCGTACTCAAGGATGCCCAGCCAGGGTTCGGGGGCCCAGAGCTCTGCCGCAAGCACGGCATTTCGGACGCAACGTTTTATAAGTGGCGAACCAAGTATGCGGGACTGGAAGTCCGCGACGTGAAGAAGCTCCGCCAGCTGGAAGACGAAAACCGGCGATTGAAGCAGATGGTGGCGGAGCAAGTGCTGGACATGCAGGCGCTGAAAGCGGTCACCGCAAAAAACTGGTAGCGCCCAAGGCGAAGCGAGCGGCCGCTCAGTGGATGGCCGAGCGCTTTGGGCTCAGTCAGCGTCGGGTGTGCCGCGTACTGGCCCTGGATCGGAACACACTGCGGTATCGCAGTCGGCGCCAGGACGATGCGGCTCTGCGGACACGGATCCGGGAAATTGCCGAGAGTAAGCGGCGCTATGGGTGTCCCCGGATTTATGTGCAGTTGCGCCGAGAGGGATGGGCTGTGAACCATAAGAAGGTTGAACGGCTCTATTATCGAGACGAACGGCTGTCGTTATGGCGGCGACGACGGAAGAAGGCCGCGGCGGTGCCTCGGGTCGCCTTGCCGAAACCCACGCAGCCTGGGCGCTGCTAGGCGATGGACTTCGTCCATGATCGGCTCGTCACGGGCCGGCGGTTCAAGTGCTTGACGATGACTGATCCCTGTTCGAAAGAGGTGCCGGTGCTTGAGGTGGATGTGTCGATTGGTGGGGCGCGCGTGTGTCGGATTCTGGATCGGCTGTTTCTCACTCGCCCGCTGCCAGAGACCTTGATGCTGGACAACGGTCCCGAATTCGCCGGGACGGCCTTGGATGCCTGGGGGCCGCCCAGCATGGTGTGCACCTGCATTTTATTCAGCCGGGAAAGCCGGTGCAGAACGCGTTTATCGAGAGCTTCAATGGCAAGTTTCGAGATGAATGTTTGAACGAGCACTGGTTTCTGACGTTACAGGAAGCGCAGCTGGTGATTGAAGCGTGGCGGCGGAAATACAATGAGGAGCGGACGCACAGCACCATTGGGGATGTGGCACCCCAGGAGTTCATTCACAACTATCAAACCGGGGCTCAGATGACACAGGAGTTCACTCCCTCAGCTTTGGTGTAATAAACGGGGGAAGGTCAGTCTTGTAGCTGCTGTTTCGACCTGTTGCGATGGGTTGCTTGCGTGACGGTGGTCGATCCTGCGAGGGGTGGGAACAGGACTAGGAGATAGAAGGAGATTTAGCCAGAGCCCTTAGTGCAGACGAGACTTCTCTGAAAGAATGAGCGAGTTTATCGAGTTGTGATCCCTTTGACATCACTTCGCTAGCAAGAGACTTGAGTTGACTATCGTAGCTCCCGACTTCTGAGGCAACCTCGGAAACCTTTGCGATCATCTCCTTGCAAGCAGTCAGTTCCTGCCGCAGCTGCAAGGAGCTGGTTTGGAGAGACTTGATCTCCTCCATGGAGATCTGGGCCTGCTGTGTGAGTCGACCGACATAGGCTTCTCGGTCTCGCATGTCGGATTCCAGGTTGGCCCGTACTTCTTCGCTCTCCCGTCTGCGTTCCTCCAGACCGCGAATCGTCTGGATCCAGGGAGCGAGATCGCCGACGAGTTTTGGCGAATCAGGTAACGGCTGACCGCGCTCCAATGCCTTTATGGCAGGTTGCAGCCATTCGACGAAGTTCATCACCTCGCCCAGCTTCAGGTCGGTCGATGAACCGGGATTTGGCGGAGGTGCGCTATCGCGACTTGGAGAGGCCTGTGCCTGTGGTGGAGCAGAGGATGGCGCTGTTTTTTTCTGTTGACCGTTCTTCGGTTGTGCCCAGCGATGATACTCCAAGAGCGCCGCAATGCAGTGGCGACACATTGGCTCTTCCGGCAGCGCGCAACTGCATTTTGAGATCAGGTGTCCTTCCTTGAGGCGGATCGTCTGTTCGTAGAGGCCGGAGTTTCCGATGACGGCGGATGAGATCTGGGCATCGTCGGCCTCAACGATCCGCACACGATTTTCAGAAATGTACTGATTGCCGATATGAAAAGCATTGCGATCAACTACCGCTTGGATCATCGGAGGATCCAGAAGGCTCAACCGTTCAGCGGAGCAGGGGATCTTATTTCTCATACGCTGCGTTCCCAATCGAAAATGACTCCCACGGCTGTTTCAGGGCAGTCTGAAACAGACCAGCGGCACTGTCAAGAATTCAAAGATTTTCAACGGGCGGTTGAAAAGTCGCCTGCGGGCTTCTTCCGTTCACACGAAGAGACTGTGCCCGGTGTCTCACATTACGAGTTTGCGAGGATTGTGGAGATACAGCTATGGCGCAGCGGGCTTCCGCACCACTATCTCAACATCGGCGTGGCGGCCCCTTTGCACTGACCGGGGTGAGCCAGAGGTAGTCTGCAATCTTTTCGCGGATCATCTCGTGAAATTCCTCAATGCGCCCCACGTCGAACGAGGTCATATAGATGCTCACCTGGCGGATCTGATTGCCCATTCTGCGGGCCACTCGATTTGGAACCGGGAGGTTATATTGAATGTGACCTGCCCCTGTATAGCTCACTACCGGTCCAGCCATCCTATCGGTTCCCAAGCGAATCTGGTTGAGGCGGGAGACCAAGGTCTTGGCCATCCCTTCATCGCGAACCATGGAGGCTTCGAGCATGGTCTCATAGAGGCTGTCAGACCCACCATGACAGGCTTGAAGTTGCTGAAGGATGCGTGTCCGATAAGTCGGATCATCGGGAATCACTTCATCCTTCATGCCCCATTGCGCCATCATGGGATCGAGGAACGCCTGAGCCAAGCCGCTTTTGGCGACGATCCGCACCAACGGCTTCGGAGGGTTCATGGCGTCTACAGTCCACTGGTGTTCTTTTGCCAGCCGAATCAGCGGTTCGTAATCTTCGAACGGACCACCCCAGTTCTGGTGCCACTTGACGGCCTGAAGGAATTCCTGGCGGGTCATTTCTGAATTGAGAACGTACCGATCAAGTGCTGCCTGACCGTCCCAGCCGAACATTTCCATACCTAAGGCCGGTCTACGCCCCTCCGCCTTCAGTCTCTGCAGCACGGTCGTCGCAGCATCGATATGGAACCGGTTGTGATGTTCCTCGCCGAGATAAATGATGTCCTGTTGGAGTAACGACGCGGTCCATTGGTCAAGGGAGACCGGCTGTCCTGTTGCCGTATCAATGATCTGCCATTCCTTATACAGGCTATGAAGCCCGTCCTGTGAGGCCGTATAAGGTTGAACGATCCCGCTACTTGCGCAGGCTGCGGTGAGGCATAAGACCGTAATGACTACCAGCACGTTGCATCGAACAAGGATTGCTCGTGTTGCGAACAGCAGTTGTGTTGTGGCCATAGCTTCTACCTAACATAGGCTTCTCGAAATGGGCAAGACGGCAACCTTGACGCTGGTGGGCGGGGTCGTTATGCTTCTACCCATTGACTAACTGGATAACATCAGTTCCTCCACACGCCCGCGCAGTGACCGATTCATGAACTCCACCGCACAGGTCCTTGCAGACTTTCGATCGCAGGTCACCCAGCTCTTGCAGGAACGAGACAAAGAGTGGGAAGCCTCACGCAAGCTTGTTGAGGCGAAGCAGCTTGCTGCAACATTGGGACGGTTGATTGTAGAAGCTCATCGCGCCGATGTTCCCGTCGTTGTCCGTGATGCGATCACTCTGGCGTTGGGCGGTTCAGAAGCCGCACGAATTCAAGATCTCCCAGGTTCTCGACTCAAGGAGCTTACGGGCCTCCCTCCGACCAAAGCCGTGAGGGCCCTCTGTGTATGGTTCGGCGTCGTCCAGGACCCGATGGCTCAGTGGCCGGCGACATCCCTGCAGAGCGAGGAGATTGAGGCCTTCACCCGTACCCACTCCAATCCCTTTGACTTGCTGCTCGATGCAGACGTGGCCTCACTGCTCGATCTGGGAGCCGGCGACCTCTCGTTCGCGACGGAACTCGTGGATCTCTACGTAGCCCCTCTTCAACAGCGACAGAGGGAGTTGATTCTTCATGGTCTCGATCGGCTTCAGCCAGGATCGAAGCTGGGCGGTCCACTTCATCCGGAACGGGAGCGCCTCAACAGCCTCCGATCTCGAACCGGACTCTCGTTCCAATTCTACGGGAATCAGGATATGTTCGAATTGGGTACGCTCGACCTGACCGGAAAACTCGCACCTCGCTATACGATTGCGACCTGTTGGGCTCCCGCGACACCTACGTTTGCTTATGAACCGACCAGATTATCCGATCAGGTTATCACTCAAGAGCTTCATCGAACTAAAGGGACGTTTCGACAGGCCAGCTTTTCAGGCGAACTGGCACTAGAGGTCCAGCATGGAGACCGCGCCCTCCTCTTTCCGGCATGGAAGTTCGAGATTCGTGGCCCTCTTGCACTACTCGATCTGCTGGCGCGTCGAGGCCATCTTTGTGTCCTTGGCGCCGTCGACACCCAGGTCTTTTGGGAAATCCTGGCGCAGCTCCTCGATGACGAACGCTATCGACCGAGTAATCAACCGTTCACTTCCGATAATCTCCGGACGATTTTTGGAGAGACATTCGAGAGGCTTTCTCGTCTTACGCTGGGTGAGACCATGAGCTTGTCGGATTGCGGCTCGTTACGCAAACAGATTCCGCGAGTCCTTCCCTTGCTCTCGGCACAGGAACCCTTTTATCGGTTCCGTTCCATTCAGGTCCGTCGCGGAGCCATCTTTTCCGGCCTTCCTGCCAGTAGTACTGCCAGACGGTTCTCTGACATGGTGGAAGAGAGCCCCCCTTGGATGCTGATTCTCGTGCCGGAATAGACCGGAACCGAGACTGTCTCTTCGCCGCAAGTCCATACGAATCGCCACTTGCAGCCTGATCAATGCAAGAATTCACGCGAAAATTGACCGTCTTCAGACCCTTTGTTAGACTTCGATCGTGCCAAATCACCATGTATTTCTGAACTTCCAGGACGACTAATCCCAACATGAGTTCAGCTCACACCATCCGGGCTATCCAGGATAATATTGCCCTGGTCATCAAGGGGAAGACCCATGTGATCGAGATGGTGGTGGTCTGCCTATTGGCGCGCGGTCATCTTCTGCTTGAAGACGTTCCCGGAGTCGGGAAAACCACGTTGGCACACAGTTTGGCCCGGTCGCTGGACTGCTCGTTCAAGCGTATTCAATTCACCAGCGATCTCTTGCCGTCCGACATCGTCGGCATATCCATGTTTAACCGACAAAAACAGGGATTTGAGTTTATACCAGGTCCGATCTTCGCCAATGTCGTGCTGGCCGACGAGATTAATCGCACTTCGCCGAAGACCCAGAGCAGTCTCTTGGAAGCAATGAGTGAAGCGCAGATTTCCGTCGACAATCAGACTCATCCCCTTGAGCAGCCCTTTATGGTGATCGCTACGCAAAATCCCGCTGAATATCACGGGACGTTCCCTCTTCCAGAGTCCCAACTCGACCGGTTTCTGATGCGCCTCTGCATTGGATATCCTGCGCTCGAAGAAGAGCGGAAGGTGCTCGACCGTCCCCACTCGCTGCATCCCGCTGAAATGCTGGAAGCGGTGTTGTCGGCCCACGAGGTGCTGGCATTACAGGCCCAGGTCGATCAAGTCCACATGGAAGAGAGTTTGACGGACTATCTGCTCGCGATCGTACAGGCGACCCGTCAAAGCGAGCTCTTATCTCTGGGAGTCAGTACACGCGGAGCTCTGGGGTTGAGCAAGGCGGCCAGGGCATTGGCGGTTGTCCGCGGACGCGACTATTGTCTTCCCGACGACGTTAAGGAACTGGCGCCGATCGTGCTGTCCCACCGCGTCATGCTGAATCGGACCCACGGCATGCGGACGCAGAGCTTCGAGCAGGCGGAGCGCATGGTGCTCGACATCGTCGAGACTGTTCCCGTTCCTGTGTAGCCAGTCGAAGATGGTCCGGTCAACTGGATAAGCTACGTGCGTGAAGTCCCCACTCTTCAACCTCCGCGCATCCACTGTCTTCACCTTCGTCCGAGGGCTGTCCCGGAGGCGGTCGGTACGTTTTACGCCTGAAGGGACCAGATTTCTTCTCTTCACATTAGGGATCGGGCTCGCCGCGATTAACACCGGCAACAATCTGTTTTATTTACTCCTCGCGATGATGCTCAGTCTGATTGTGATCTCGGGGTTACTGTCTGAACACTGTCTTCGGCGATTGGAGTTTCGTCGGCATGTGCCGGACCTTATCATGGCCAACGAGCCGACCACCCTCACCATCTCAGTCACCAACCGAAACCGGCATCTGCCCAGTTTTTCTTTACGCCTTTTTGACGTCGCAGAAGGCCAAGATGTCGACCGGGGCCTTGCGATCCACCTCCTGCCTCCGCAGGGCTCGGCGCTTTTGTCCTATCCGTTGATTGCCACGAAAAGGGGGTGGATCCGTTTCGAAGGCATCGGGGCACAGACACTATTTCCCTTTGGGCTCTTCCTGAAGAAGGGGCGGTACTTTGCAGAAGCGTTTCTGCTCGTCAGCCCTCCCATCAAGCCGCTCTCCTTGCGATTCGTGGATGAATTGGTCAGCGAAGGGCAAGGGACCGCTCTCGCACGACGAGGAGATGGGACCCAATTGTATAACCTTCGACTGTATCAACCGGGCGATGACTCGCGCGCCATCCACTGGGTGACGACCGCCCGCACTTCTCAGCTCATCGTGAGGGAAACCGAAGCAGAGGATCAACGACGCGTCACAGTCGTCCTTTCAATCGTGGCTCCCGAAGAAAGCGAACCTCTATTCGAACGCAGTGTGACGTTCGTGGCATCGCTTCTCTGGCAACTGAACGAGCGAGTCCACCCGGTGCGGCTTATCGTAGGAACGGATGACTCAGGGCTCGGCTCCGGACACCCTCATCTGATGGCCATGCTGCGCATGTTGGCCCAATGCAAACGGCAGCTGCCTACAGCCGATGAAATCAATCTTCAGGCCGAGCCTCCAGTGGCCGCCTGTGCAGGAGAACGAGGCTACACGGTAGCGGTCATACCATGGGCCGGAGAGGGGGCACCCACGCAGACTGTGCAAGCTGATCGGGTGCTTCATGCCGTACAACTTGAAGAGTTGACACATGCCTTTTGATCGGGCCTTTGCCCTCAGCTCCGTCCTCCTTGCTGCCACGGCATTTAGTGGCCTCCTGCTGGCGCAAAGCGTCCCCCTCTGGCTCGCCCTTCCTACAGCGAGCATTCTTATCACCTCGCTGTTTCACGCAGGAGGGCTGCCCTTCCTTCGACGGGCGATGGCACAGATCACCATTTCAGCGACTCTGTGGAATATCCTGTTGATCTGCGCCTTTGTGATCTTGCTGATTGATCTCACGGTGGTATCGCGAGATCTTCTGCCAGCCGGCATCCACTTTTTGGTTGTGCTGCTGAGCATCAAGTTGCTCACCCTTCAGCAGAGGCGCGACTATCGGCATCTCTACGCGATTAGTCTTATGGCAATCCTGGCTTCAGCGGCGCTTACGACCGAGGCATGGTATATTCCGGTCTTCTTGCTGTATTTGCTCACGGCTGTCTGGACGCTCTTGCTGTATCACTTGACTCAGGACACGAGAGAAGTTCCTGCCGTCACCGCACCTTCGAGTACCGCAGTTTGTCACACGATATTTCCGAACCGAGTCACTCACGGTTTCTTTTGGCTGACCAACGGTATCGCCATCTTGGCGATCACCTTGACACTCGGCATTTTCTTTCTCATCCCTCGCATCGGTGCGGGGGTATTGCAGAAGACAACCGGAGAAGCAGTGCGAACGACGGGGTTTTCAGACCGGGTCGATCTGGGAACGATCGGATCGGTGAAGCAAGACCCACAGATCGTCATGCGGGTCGAACTAAGGGGCCAATCCGCTGTCGGAAAAGACCACTTCTACCTGAGAGGTCTTGCCTACGATCAGTACAATGGACAGTCATGGAGCCATAGTGGAAGCAGTCGGCGCTCGTTGAATCTCGTCGCTGATGGAACATTCCTCGCTCGCCCGTTCGGCCATCGTCCTTCGGACGGCCTGCCGGAAACGATTCGTCAAGATATCTTGCTGGAAACACTCGACACCGCGGTTTTGTTTGCCGCGCCATTCGCTGAACTTGTCAGTGGGGAGTTTCCCGCTCTACAGGCCGATGCCATGGGCGGGCTCCACTTGCTATCCCCTCCCTCTTCCCGTATTCGCTACTCCGTCACCTCTCATATTCCGCAGATCACCGCAAGTGAACGAACTGTATCGATCCTGGCCTACCCCGACGCAATCCGTGCCCACTACCTTCAAGTTCCCCCGGAGACACAGCAGGTTGCAGACCTCGCACATCGCGTTGTTCAGCAGGCCGCGACTCCTTTTGATCAGACGCTGGCGATTCAGCGACACCTCTTGGAGAACTACCGCTACAGCCTTGAAAGCGCCGCAGTCGCGCTCGATCGCCCGCTCGATGAGTTTTTATTCACGCGAAAGACGGGATACTGTGAGCATTACGCGACTGCCATGGTCGTGATGCTGCGAACTGTCGGTATCCCCGCTCGACTTGTGACTGGGTTTCTAGCTACGGAATGGAATGAGTATGGAGGCTATTTCACTGTGCGTCAACGGGATGCCCATGCCTGGGTCGAGGTCTATTTCCCTCACTCGGGCTGGATTACCATGGATCCCACCCCGACCAGTAACGCAGGACTTGCCACCTCTCGCTGGGAACCTCTCAGCAGGCTCGCGGAATCTGTTTGGCTCCAATGGGATCGCCTGTTTGTGCATTACAGTGCGAAGGATCAACTGGCGGTTGTTCACGGAGTACGAGAAGGCAGCGATGTGGTGCGTGAAAGGACAGGCCGTTGGGTTTCGTCGCTCACGGCTCCGATAGCTCAGGCTCTCAGTCGTCTGACGAACAAGATTCGGATGTTTCATCCTGGGATGTGGGGACTCGTCACGGGAGTGATGGTAGTCGGCCTATCCTTGCTGCTCCTCATCCTTCGAGACAGGATAGGGTTTTGGGCAACCACATATTTTCTACCCACATCGCATCCCCAGATCGCGATTGCCCAACTCTATACCCGGATGCTTCGCATAGTGGAACAGCGTGGAGTGAATAAACCGCCAACTGCTACGGCCGGTGAATTTGCCAGACTGGTTGAGCGGGAATGGAAGTTAGCCAGCCCTCTGGTGGCAGAGGTAACTGCTCTTTATCATCAGGGTCGATTTAGTCGAACTCCGCTTACTCAAAGCGATCTCTCTCGTGCGACGGAACAGTTGGGGCGCCTACAATCCCTGACGCATCCAGCTCGCCGATTGTCCATCCGTAGGCGTGGTGGTATCTGCCGCGACGCTGCAGGGATAATAGAGAGAAAATTTTGAGGGGGGGATAATTTGGAGCGGGAAACGGGATTTGAACCCGCGACCCTCGCCTTGGCAAGGCGATGCTCTACCACTGAGCTATTCCCGCTCGATCCAGTCGGTCAGAGGGGTGGGATTCTACTGATGAGAGAACAAGACTGTCAAGCTCTCTAATAACACTTGATTCGTATCGGCAGTTGCTACCTTCGTTACATCATTCAAGAAACGCTACCAAAATGTAACAGGCAGGCAGTTTGAATAAAGTGTTGATTTATTCGCTAGTTGTATTATAAAATGCGCTCGCCAATAGGTTGTGCGATACAGTAAATACCCAGTCGTAAAAATTGAGTTTGTGTTGAGCGGTCAATCATGAATTACTTTTTGCGTTACTATTCAATTACTTAGAG
>JABFSG010000055.1 GCA_013140715.1 Nitrospiraceae bacterium | reverse complement strand
GACTGTAGTTGCTCGCATCCGCGCCCGTAAGCCCAATGCCCGTGATCGTCACGACCTTGCCCGTGCCGGCATCCTTCGTATCGAAGGTCCCAGTGCCCGTCAGGCTCACCGCATCGACACCCAGCACGCCTGTGAGGAGCCGCGTCAACGTCGCCGCCGTCGTGCCGTCATAAACCTTGTTCGCCGCCGTGAAGCTGCCTGTGAGCCCCAAGGCCGTGATATTCGCCGTCGTTGTGCTATTCGCCGTCAGACTGTAGTTGCTCGCATCCGCACCTGTAAGCCCAATGCCCGTGATCGTCACAACCTTCCCCGTGCCGGCATCCTTCGTATCGAAGGTCCCAGTGCCCGTCAGGTTCACCGCATCGACACCCAGCACGCCTGTGAGGAGCCGCGTCAACGTCGCTCCCGTTGTGCCATCATAGACCTTGTTCGCCGCCGTGAAGCTGCCCGTGAGGCTCTTCTGGTTCACTGTCTGAGAGATGTCGGCTGATTGGCTACCGCTAAAGCTCCCCGTGGCACTGTATACCGCGTGAATCGCATGCGCCCCCGCTTTCAGACTTGCGGTCGTGAAGCTCCAGGTGGAGGTACCAACCCCGGTGCTGTCCACAACGCTGTCGGTCCCCAGTAACGTCGCGCCATCGAAGAAGGCGACTGTGCCGGTCGGAGCGAGAATCCCGCTTCCGGCACTGACAGTCGCAGTGAACGTTACGGCATCTCCGTAGGTGGAGGTCGCAGCGCTGGAAGAGACCGTCGTTGTCGTCGTAGTCACCGCATCGCTGATCACGATGGCCACGCTGCCAGTCTGATTGGTGTAGTTGGTGCCGCCGTCGAAGACCCAGTTAATAACGTATGTGCCGACGAGGGTGAATTGCGCGCCAAGGTCCAGCGTGCTACCCAGAGCCGCGCCGCCCGCGTCCACCCCGACCACCGTTCCCGTCGCCCCGTGCGGTAGACCGTCGAAGGCCCCGGTGAAGCCGTTCACGGTGACGACTGCCGTTGCCTGGTCGATGTCTGCAAGGGATGTGTTGACCGACGCCAGGAAGTAGTTACTCGCGTCCGGTTGGCCGAGCGTTGCCCCCGTGAGTGTCACGACATGGTTGAGGCCGGCATTTGCATTGTCAAAGGTCGCAATGCCACCGTCCAGAGTCACGAAGTCGCCGTCGATAAGTCCCGTTAGATCCGCGAAGGTCACGGTGGCATTAGTGGTGCCGTCATAGAATCGAGGATTCGAAATGTCGACTACGGAGAAGTTCCCTACGAGCGCCTTCTGGCTCACCGTCTGGGTGAAAATCCCGGACGCACTATTGTTGAAACTGTCGGATACATTTGCGCCACCGGTGAAAACGGCGGTGATGGCATGAGAACCGGCGGTCAGACTCGATACTGTGAGGGCAAAGGTCGAGCTTGAGCCGGCCCCGATGCCAGCGCTGATCGTGCTCCCTATAGACACCCCGTTATCGAAGAACTCGACCGAGCCGACCGGGTTGGTTGTTCCACCAACCGCAGGCGTGACGGTGGCCGTCAAGGTCACAAAATCGCCATAGGTAGAAGCGCCGCTGGACGTGACGACCGTGGTCGTATTGAGATTCGCATCGGTAAAGGCCTGTGTCGCCACAGCCCCTGACTCTTGACCGGTCGCCGTGACTAAGAGAGACGAGTTTCTATACTGTTCCTCCACAAACCACGTCGTGCTGATGCTACTGTTGGCTGTGAGGTCGTTGTCCGGCGCGATCCAGTCAGCCACGCCGTCGCCGCTCACATCGGCCCCCAGATGGGCGGTAAACCCACCGATGCCATCGATGACATACCAGGCTTCGTTGCCGGCCGGTCCCACACCAGCCGTCGTGCTTGCGACATCCGCCATTCCGTCAGTGCGGTCGACTTGGAAGTGCACGAGTTCGCCGGCCTGGCTTGAGGAGGTAATCACGGCTGTTTCACCCGGCGCATAGTCCAGATGATCGGTGGTGACCACTGCAGCCGTCATGGGTGTAGCCGACAGCAACAGGCGGGGTTCCAGCGACTCCAACATAAATTCATTGGCGCGCGGCGCACGGCGATTTTGTTTCTTGCGACCGAACATTTTCTTGAACTTCATGTTGGCATCTCCTGTTGGTGATATGAGCCGCTGGATATATTTCCGAATGTCGTTTTTCGCTGGTTCCCCATTCACATTGACTGCAATCGACAGCTGGTCGTTCTTAATCGGCCAGAAACGGCAGGAGCACTGCCGCTTGGTGGGATAGCTGTACGCTTTATACGAAAGAGAGTTCTATCCACCTTAAGTGCAGACCTACCCCCCGTAAGTAGCCCCTCAAAGGAGGGAGGCCCTTGCGAGCGGGACCCGGAGTTCTGGGTGCTGGGTTCTGAGTGCTGAGTTTGAAACGAGCGAGAGAAATTCCCAGGTTCGCTGGGCAGAGTTCGAAGGCGGAAGGCTGAAGACCTAAAGTCCGAAAACCCAGAACTCAGAGCTCTAACTTCTACCCCGCTCAGCCCGCTCTTCTCGCGAGTCTCGCGCTGGCGGAGAAGCTTCCGAAAACTTGAAACTAGAAACCTCCGCACGAGATACACTTCACGTTTCACGAGCGACGGCCCCTCCATGGAAATCTGTCAATGGACAGCCGAGTGCGGGAGACGTGTTCATGAGTAGTGGGAGCGAGGAGGGTGTTACGAAGCTGCTTATAGATTAAATCGTGGAGGCGGCACCTGCTTGTCGGGTACGCCTTAGGCGTACCCGACAAGAGTCCTTTGCACTCAGCTGATTCTGCTGCTCACTAACTTGATGGCATCCTTGTAGTTCATCCCACCGGTGAACGTCACTGCCTCGCTCAGGTATACCCCCTTGGCCGTGTGCGTCGTGAAGCTCAGATTCAAGCCGAAACTCAAATCCTCACCGTTAACACCGGTTGCCGTGCCTGTGGCCGTATGCGCATTCCCATCGAAGACCACGTTGTAACCGCTCACGATAATCGTCGCCGTCGCCTGCAGGATGTAGCTCTTCACGGTCTTGCTGACCGCCTTGTAATTGCCGTCGCCCAGGAAGGTCACCGTATCACTGTATGTCCCGGCATTCGTATGGATCGTGGCACTCGTAACCGTCCCAAGATTTGCGCCGCCGACACCCATCACCGTTGCCGTCGCCGCATGGGCCTGCCCATCGTAGGTTCCGAAGTAACCGCTCCCGTTCCGATCAGCTCCCGTGATCGTCGCCGTCGCCTGTAGAATATAGGTCTTGAGTACTTTGCTGGATGCCTTATAGTTGACATCGCCCGCAAACGTCACCGTATCGCTATACGTCCCGACATTCGCATGGGTTGTCACACTGGTGATCGTCCCGAGGCTCGCGCCACCAATACCCGTCACCGTCGCCGTCGCTGCATGGGCCTGCCCATCGTAGGTTCCGAAGTAACCGCTCCCGTTCCGATCAGCTCCCGTGATCGTCGCCGTCGCCTGCAGGATGTAGCTCTTCACGGTCTTGCTGACCGCCTTGTAATTGCCGTCGCCCAGGAAGGTCACCGTATCACTGTATGTCCCGGCATTCGTATGGATCGTGGCACTCGTAACCGTCCCAAGATTTGCGCCGCCGACACCCATCACCGTTGCCGTCGCCGCATGGGCCTGCCCATCGTAGGTTCCGAAGTAACCGCTCCCGTTCCGATCAGCTCCCGTGATCGTCGCCGTCGCCTTGGCGACGGTCGCGGTGGTCGTCACAGGCAATGTCAGACTGTAGTTGCTCGCGGCTGTGCCGGTAAGCATCGCGCCCGTGAGCGTCACAAGCTTGCCGGCGCCGGCATTCGCATCGGTGAAAGCCGCCGTCCCGCCGACCAAGCTCACGTCGTCGTTGCCCAGCACACCCGCAAGCGCCCTAGTCAGCACGGTAGCAGAAGCGTTGCCGTCATATGCTTTGTTCGCAACAGTAAAACTGCCGGCGAGGCTCTTCTGGCTCACCGTCTGAGCAAGATTTCCCGAGATGCTGCTATTGTATTGGGAGTGTTTTCCTGACTCATCATGGTCAGCATGGCCGTGGTGGTGTCGTTCCTGACCGCTTCGCCGATGGCTCTCTTCCTGTTCTCTATCATGTCGATGACCATCCAGATCTCGGTGTCGATCCCGATGGTCCGGTCCGTGGTCTCCATCAGATCCTGCCCGCTCAGACCCATGCCCCGCATCTCCAGTAAAGACCGCGTGGATTGAGTGAATACCGGCAGTGAAACCCGACAGAGAGATGGTAAAGATCGAAGTCGCGCCACTGCCTTTGTCGGCGGTGGAATCGATCCCTAGTGACCTCGTCCCATCGAAAAACTCAACAGAGCCTTCCGGTCTGGCACTTCCAACCGCCGGCGTAACCCTTGCCGTAAATGTCACCGTATCGCCATATGACGATGTGGCAATAGTCGAAGAGACCGCGGTAGTCGTGTTGATTTTTGCGTCCGTAAAGGACTGTGTCGCCACTGCCCCAGACTCCTGTGCGGCAGCCGTGACTAAAAGAGACGAATGCCGGTACTGCTCTTCCACAAACCAAGTCGTGCTGATGCTGCTGTTGACGGTAAGGTCGTTGTCCGGCGCGATCCAATCGGCGATGCCATTGCCGTCACGGTCGACTGCCTGACCAGTCTCATCGAATTCTTGATGCATAACAAACCCGCCGATGCCGTCGATAACATACCAGGCTTGGTTGCCTTCCGGTCCGACGCTTGCCGTCGTGCCTGCATAATCCACTATGCCGTCAGTGCGGCTGACTTGGAAGCGGATGAGTTCACCTGCCGAAAATTTCAGACCGCCGCCGGCCTGGTTTAAGGTTGTGATCACCGTTGTCTCGCCCGGCGCATAATCCAGATGATCCGTAATCACCACGGCAGCCGTCACCGGCGTAGCCGACAGCAACAGGCGTGGTTCCAGCGACTCCAGCATGAATTCATTGGCGCGGGGCGCATGGCGATGCTGCTTCTCGCGACCGAACAGTTTCCTGAACTTCATGCGGGATCTCCCTTTTGGTTATACGGACATCAACATTCTGATTGAAGACAGACGTTGTGTTTTGCTCCGCCCCACCAGAGCCGATAGGGCCATTGCCCACTGTATAGAATAGTTATACAACGGCGCCACGAAGCGCACATTCCCCGGAGGTTGTCCCCCGAAGGAAGGGGACTGGGAAGGTTCGTCTGGTCTATCTGGTTTGTTTGGTGCAGGGAGAGGAAAACCCTTGAGTGGGAGAGATCAAGGTTGGAGGGTCAGAAAATAGGAGGTTTGCAGTGAGAGGCTTGAGGCCGGCCCGCCTCCCCCCTCTAACCTCCAACATGTGCCCGCTCAACCTTTCCTAACGCAGTTCTTCGACTTGTCCCATCGCACGCGCCAGATTCACACGCGACGCATTGGCCCGAAACAATCCGTCGATCATGTTATCGCGCGCCCGCACCAGCGACAGCAGCGAGTTGGACAACTCCAAACTGTTCGAATTCAGCACCCGTACTCGTTCGCGGGCGAGCTGAACTTCGGTCAACGCCGACTTGAGTCCGTCCTTCGCGATTTTAAGTTGCTCCTTTGCCGAGGTGAGGGTGACCAGCGCTTCCCGCAACTCCATCGTGATCTGCCGGGTCACGATGTTCATCTTAATCTCTTCTTGCAGGAGACGACTGCGGCCCTCGCCGATCCGCCCCTCCCGTTGACCCCCGTCGAAAATCGGGATCGACAGGGTCAGCCCAACATTGTAGGTACTCAGCGTGCTGTCGACTCTGTTCCCAATCAGCCCGAAATCTCCCTGCGCTTGCAGAGACGGTAGCCGCTCCCCCTTGATCGAACTCAGCATGAGGGTCGATACCTGAACCCTCTGCTCCTGGGCTTTCACTTCCGGTCGCTCGCTGAACGCTACCTCCGTGGCATGTTCCTGAGTCGGGATCGGCTCCTCGGGCGCTTTGAGCTCATCGGTCAGAACCAGCTTCGAGTCGAAGTTAATCCCCAAGGCATTGATCAGTATAAGCTTGGTCCGCTCGACATCGCTCTTCGCCAATTCCAATCGTTGCCGTTCGTTTTCCAATTGGGTTTCCAGTCTCGCGGTATCGAGACCCGTGGCCATTCCACCGCTCTGCCGGCTCTTGATATACGATACGAGTTCTTTATACAGTTCCACATTCGCCGCCCGAGCCGCCACCGTTTCGTGGTTCCGCAACACTTCCATATAATTCAAGGCCACGGTCGCCATCGTATCGTTCTGCGTCGTGTCCGATTCTCCCTCGGCAACGGCCAAGGCTGCACGCGACGCGCGCCACCGTTCGATCAAGCTCCAACTGAAGAGCGACTGAGACAGGGTGCCCCGGGCATCGGTGATATCGAATGGTTGGCTGCGTGTCGGCGAGCCGGCAATCGACCCTCGAAAGAAGGTCTGATTGTTGTACCGGGCGGACGAGGCCAGGTTCGGCAGCAAAGCTCCGAGATTCGTAGCCGTGACTCCACGCGCCGCTTCGATCCGTTCCTTGTACAAACGCACGTTGGGATTTTTGTCCAGCGCCGCCTCGATGGCGTCCCTCAAACTCAGCTTGAGCACCGGCTCCTTCTCCGGAACCTGCGACGACAACTCGGCGGCTGGACTGTGTCCTGCGGAGAGAAGGCCTGCCACAAAAATTGCCAACGTCACGCCGGTGTAGAGTCGCATACGCTCACATTTCCTTCACTACAAGAAGATCGTTATTTCGTTTATTTAGTTTGTCTCGTTTGTTTGGTTGAACTCAACGCACCAGATGAACCAAATCAACCAAATAAACCATCGGTCATTGATTCTCTCCCGGCGAGTGGTGAAAATCCACCGTGCAAGCCAGGCCCGCAGGAATCGCATTATTCGGATTCGGCATTTCCAAGCGAACGCCGAACGTACCGCTGGCACTATCGACGACCTTGTTCACAACCATGACCTTTGCCTGATAGACAGGCTGTCCCTTTCCTTCCGGACGCACATCGGCTCTCATGCCGGTTTTCAATTTACCGAGGAGCGAGATCGGCGCGAAGACTTCCACTCTCAGCGGATCGATCTGCGCCAGTTTCATCACCGGCGTCTGCTGGCGAGCCAATTCTCCGGGAGACAGCAGTCGATCCACGACCACGCCATTGATGGGACTTCGAATCGTACGCAACTGCAAGGCAACGGAGGCTCGATTCAATTCTAGCTCTGCCACACGTCTGTTCTCCGACGCCTCTCGATGCAACACTTCCGCCAAGGACTTTTCCATCTGGGCCTCATCCGCCTCGTGCTGGGCAATCGAGTTGCTCTTAAGCAAATCCAGCGCCCGTTCGTGCTTCCGACTGGTAAAACCGATTTTCACCTGGCTGTTCTTCAACGCCGCCTCCGCCTCTGCCTTGGCCTTCGCCAAGGCCACTGTCGCCTCTTCCATACTCGATTCGAGCGTCACGATCACTTGCCCCTTCTTCACCCAGTCCCCTCGGTCCACCGGCACCGTTTGAATCAGCCCTTCCACCGGAATCCCGATGGAGATCTCATCATAGGGTGTGATTACACAGGCCATTCCCGCTGCCGACACCGGCGCCGCCGTCAGGGTATAGAGGCCAGCAGAAGCGATCAGGAGGCTCATCATGCCAAGCCCTGGCAGCACGAATTGTTGTGCCAGTCTCGGCTCAGCGAATTTCGGTACCATATCCATTTCGATCACCCTATTCTATTTGTCCAAACTTGCGAACCGCTCAAGACACCTTCAACCTTCAGCCTATCCACCTAAGTAGAGACATGACTTTCCTCATTCCAGTCGCCCGGAAAAGGCGAGCGATGTTTCCAGCGAATCCTCATGCTGCAACAGTTCACGGCGAATCCTCGCATGCAGGGACTCGGCAGACAGCTGGGCCTGCCGCACGAGAAACGCAGCCTGCTTACCCTGCAGCGGCCTGCCTCGACTCACCAGCGCCCGAGCCGTCCATCGCCACAGCAAACGCCGCGATGTCGCCATAATCTCATCCTCCAGCGATGCGACAATTTCAAAACTTCCCGGATCCCCCTGGCGACCGCTGCGGCCATAGAGCTGCCGATCGATGCGCCCGGCTTCATGCCGCTCTGTCGCCAAGACATGCAACCCCCCCGCCTCCGCCACCTTCGGCAGCAACTTGATATCCGTGCCACGACCGGCCATGTTCGTTGCCACCGTGACACGCCCCGGCAAACCGGCCTTGGAAACGATATCGGCCTCTTCTTTGTCCTGCCTGGCATTGAGGACGACGTGTGGAACATTCTCCGCAGTGAGTTTCTCGCTCAGGATCTCGGATGCGGAAACCGATTTCGTCCCCACCAGAACAGGCCGCCCTTGCTTATGGAGCTTCATAATATGTTCGACGACCGCATCCCATTTTTCATCCGCCGTCGCGAACAGCCACTCCCCCGTCGACTTTCTCTGTATCGGACGATTGGTGGGAACCGTCACGGTAGCCAAGCGATACACTTGCCACAGCTCGGTAGCGACTTCCTGTCCCGTGCCGGTCATGCCGGCGAGCCACAAATACCGGCGGAAGAACCGCTGATAGGTGATCCGCGCCTGCGACGTCTGCATCGGCGTCAGCGGGCACCCTTCCTTCAATTCGATCATTTGATGGAGCCCCTGTTCCCACGACCGGTCCTCCATGATGCGCCCGGTGTACTCATCGATAATCTGGACCTTCTCGTTCCTGACGAGATAATGGGTATCGCGATTGAACAAATGAAGCGCCGTGAGCGCCTGCCGAACGAGTTCTTCCCGCCGCCGAGGCCCAGACCAGAAGCCGGTAAGACCCTTTGCGCGGGCCGTCAACAGACCCTGTCCATCCGGTGTCAGGCGAATGCTCCGTTCCCGCAGATCGATCTCAAAATGGGATCCGCGTGTGAGTGCCCGCGCGAGCGTCAGCGCCGTCTCATAGATCGGCTTTTCCGGCACCTCCCCGCCGCTGTTGGCGATGATGAGCGGGACTCGCGCCTCATCCACCAGGATGCTGTCCGCTTCGTCCACAATGCCGAAACACAATCCCCGGAGCACCAAATTCCGGAGTCTTGTCGCATCGCCGTACAACTTCTCCAGCTGCAGTTGAATACGGTTGGGTTGCCGTCCCACGACCAGGCGGTCCCGCAGATAATCGAACACCAGTTCCTTATTCGTGCAGTAGGTCACATCGCAGGCATAGGCTGCGCGGCGCGCGACAGGGCCTTGCTCGTGGGTGATGACCCCGACCGAGAGGCCCAGCATATCGTAGATCGGGCCCATCTCTTCCGCATCCCGTGCCGTCAGATAATCGTTCACGGTAATCAGATGCACCGGCACGCCGGCCAGAGCTGCAGTCGCCGCAGCCAAGGTGGCGGTCAAGGTCTTCCCTTCTCCCGTCGCCATCTCTGCCACACAGCCGTTGAGTAAGACCCACCCACCGAGGATCTGCACGTCATAGTGCCGTTGGCCGATCGTTCGATGGGCCACCTCCCGCACCAGAGCAAAGGACCGAAACACCAGCTCGTTGCTGAAACCCTCGAGCCGGAGCCGCTCGCGCAATTGCACGATCTCTTTACGCAGCTGGTCGTCGCGCAAGGCCGAGAGGGTGCGGCCCTGTTCCTTGACCGGTTCCACCACTTCGGTCCGCATGGCGGTGCGCTCACGGAAGCGCCGCATGATGGGACTCGCCAACTTCACCCCCTGCCGGTCGAACCAGCTCTCGCGTGGCACCGCCCGTTCCGGATAGGCGCTATGCAGCGCAGTCTGTTGGCTGGCGATATCAAACATTGAATCGCGACAAGAATAATTGTCGTCCCTGACGGAACCACTGGGCCATGAGCGGCGCCCATCCATGATCGAAACGCACATACACGCGACCGCCGACATTCACGATGCCCAGATCGACAGGTAATTGGAGATCCATCTGAAAGACCTTTCGCAAGGCCTTCTGACCCTTGGGATCTTTTGGATCCATGGGCACCTGTCCTCCTCCTGCGCTCCCGAGCGCCGGGCTTGGCAGTTCATCGCTCGCCGCCGGTACCAACCGCGTCACCCCGGCGTCGATGGGGCTCAGGATCCGTTCGGCCAAACGCACCTGGACTTGCTTCGTACTGTGACGAATCAAGTCGATATCGGTCTGATCCACAACGGTGCGCACGGTCAACGTCTTGAGGTCCACCACGTGGGCCAGCACATCGCCGCGATGCACAAATCGACCGGGCAAATCCTCCACACGCGAGACGACCAATGTGCCGTCCACCTTCGCGGTAATCACGAGATCGCGAACCCGTTCTCTCGTGCGGGCGAGTTTCTCTTCGATGTACCGCTTTTCCTCTTCGAGGATCTTTGCCTTCACCAGGTTCGTTGGGATCTGCTCGCGAATACGGGCATCGACCTCCTCAACCTGCGCCTCGAGCACTGCGAGCTGTGTCGTCAACACGGAGTCGCGACAGACCACCAACACATCGCCTTGCGACACTCTCGACCCCGGAATACCTACCACCTGTTCGACAAATCCGTCGGCCCCTGCGCGCACAACGGCTTCGTCCGGAATCCACACGACCCCCTCCGCGCGCGTGCGAAATGGCACAGGAGTCAAACAGAGTGCCACGATGACGACTGCGACCGCTCCCGCCGTCACAGCGATCGCTCTGCCACGCACACGGCGGAGGCGCGGGCCTGTGAAGAGATAGCTGAAGCCCTTTCCCAGCGGAATCACGAACCAGGTGAGCGCCGTGATAGCGGCGAATAGCATGCCCAGCGCGAACCACTTATCGGTCAGATACATCAGGATCACGAATACGATAAAGACTCGATAGAGAAAGGCGCTGACTGCATAGCCGACAAACCAGACTCGCTCTCCCGGCGTGGCATGCGGCACCTGGGCCTCCGTCCGGCCAAAGGGATACCGCTCGCACAGGTAGCCCAGGTACTTGTTGCCTCGCTGGCCTAAATTGGGAATCTCGGTCAGATCGGCGAGCATGTGGTACCCATCGAACCGGAGCAGGGGATTGCCGTTGAAGATGACGGTCGAGATCCCCGCAATCATGACGGTGTTATAGGCCAGCGTGCGGACAAGGCCCGGCTCGACGCTGACCCATACAAAGATGGCGATCGAGGCGATCATCAATTCGACGATCATACCGGCTGCGCCGACGACCGCCCTCTGCCACTTACTGGAAAAGGCCGACGAGGCCGAGGCATCGACATAGGGTACCGGCGAGAATACCAGCAACATGATCCCCATCTCGTGTACTTCCCCGCCGAACACCTTGACCGCAAAGGCATGGCCGAACTCGTGCAGCGCTTTGATGATCGGGAACAGGAACCAGAGCATCACCAGATTTTGTGGAGTCGTAATCTGGTCGATGAGGTTGGCCGTCAGGTCCGACCAATGTGTGGCCCCGACCAGCAGACCGGGAATTACGATTGCGAGCCACAAGGCCGCGCCGCCCCACCCGAAAAATGGACGGACCAAGGGCGCGAATGTTTGCAGCAATCGTTCCGGGTCGAAGAGGGGAAACTGCCAGGCAAAGACGTTCATCAGCTTGCGCTGCCACTTCTTCTGTTGCGTACGCTCATGTCGATGCAACAATTCCGCAATGTCGGGGGGAATATCGCACTGCAACACATCGGTCGAGTGAAGCTGACTCAAGAGCTGCACCACTTCAGGTTGGGTCGGAGCATCGTCGCCCAGCTTCGTGGAGACGAGGTCCCAGATCTCCTGGACCGTGCGTTTCCCATCCATCAAGCCGATGAAGGCATAGGCAGAAGGAGAAAAGCGATGATACCGTTCGTTCGACCGATCCTGGAGCACATACCAGGTCTGGCCGCGATACTGGTGCCGATGCAATTGAGCATGGCTGCGCAAGCGTGGGGAGAGGGTCGCCACGCGATACCAGGAAGGGCTAAAGAGGGCTTCGCTCATGAGTTTCTAGTTGCGAGTTGCGAATTTCAGAAACGATCTGCCGCTGAAACTCGTAACTCGAATCATTTCACGATTGACGTTTCACGCTTCACAGCCGGTATCTGTCAGGGAAGCCACGACCAGGCGGCCAACCTCATCCAATCCACAATCTGATGTGTCCAGATCCAGACCAAGGAACGATGATCGATCTCGATCTTGCCTGCTCCTTCCATCCCGGGACGCAGGCGATCGTGCGGTTGATCGAACCGCGCTTCAACTCTAAAGAAATTCCTGTTCTCCTTCGCCGTGGACACGGGCGTGACCTTCTCCACCGTCACCGCGATCTCCTCGGTCGGAAAGGCCGACAGCAAGAGGGAGCCCGATTGCCCGACTGCGACATCCGCGATATCCCGCTCATCGACTTCGATCACCAAACGGTAACTGTCGAGCGGCGCAACCTCGAACAGTACTTTCCCCTTTTCGATCGGCGCGCCCAACTGCTGGCTAAGATCGCCGGTCACGACGATCCCGTCGAAAGGCGCGACAACCTTGGTATGAGCAAGCTGATCGTCCAGCAGGGCGATTTCCGCTTGCGCCTGGTGCATCTGCGCGGTCACGATTTCCACCTTGGCCGCTTCCCGCTCGGCCATCGCCTTGTGATATTCCTTTTGGTACTCTTCAAGCTTGCTCAGCGATTTCAGCCGCTCCAGCCTCAGTTCCCGGTCATCCAGCGTGCAGAGCATCTGGCCTGCCTGCACCAGATCGCCGGCCCGCACCGGCGCTTCGCGGATATACCCATTGAACGGCGCCGCAGCGGCGCGCTGGACAATCGGCTCCAGGACTGTTTTAGCCGAAACACGGTAGTCTCCCTTCGCCAGGAAGCAAAAGAGCGCGAGACCCACGACCGCTGCGGTCGTGACCTTCAACGCCACATGCCGCGGGCCGACCAAGGAGACGAGATAGTATTTGACTGAGTCCGCCGCTTTGGTGATCAGCCAACGATCGTCCCGCCGGTGCGTTTCCAGGATCGGACCGGCCAGGGCCGCGACCGATTGGCAGAGTTCGATCGCCTTGCTATCGAATGGCCGATCCATCGGCCGTTCGAGCATCAAGGCGCCGATCGGCGTACCGAGCGCTTCCAGCGGAACCGAGCAGAGGGCCACGGACCCATGTTGCCGGGCCAGCTCTGTATGGGTGCGCGATATCACACCCGTCTTCGGCGACCCGTTGGGAAAGACAATGGTCTCCCGCTGATCCACCGCTTCGTCCATGGCCTCGGAGATACTCCGGATGAGATTGGTCTGTTGCTTGAATTCTGCACTGTGCGACACGGCAAACACGCGCGTGCGGCCCCGCGTCACAAACCCGACACTCACACGATCGCACTGCAGCTTCGTGGCCAGGGCAGTCACCAGCGCCATTGCCGATTCGTAGAACCGGTCGTGGCCGACAGAGGTGGCCACCAGATCCAGGGCTGCTTGAATACGCTCACGAGTTTCCTTTTCAGTCTTCACCGCTTCTCGCGAGAACAGCAACTCCAGCCAAGCCGC
Source organism: Nitrospiraceae bacterium (assembly GCA_013140715.1). Lineage (GTDB taxonomy): Bacteria > Nitrospirota > Nitrospiria > Nitrospirales > Nitrospiraceae > Palsa-1315. The sequence goes on along the minus strand of JABFSG010000055.1, from coordinate 28,698 downwards.
GCCCCAATGGAGTTGGCGCATCATGGCCTGCAGATTTTCGTCGCTCTTGGACAGGACTTCGAAAACGGCGGCCCCGTGAATGACTCCGCCGGCTTCGATCGGACGCCCGATCGCGTACCGCCCGATCCCGGACTCGGTGGAGACGAGCCCGTCCCCGCCCCGCATGACAATTTCCCGCCGTTCCTTCAGTGTCTTCTCAGCCGTCTTACTCAGATGAGTGAGAAAGTGCCCTTTCACAGGCCAGGTCGCGACAGGACGGAAGGGGCCTCGATCGGCCGGCCCCAGCAGGATCATGCCTGCTTCTACCGGACCTATCGTGCGACATTGGAGTTCGAGCCAGCTCGTGCAGAAGGATTCGATGCTCGCCGCATGGGCGAACCGAGCCCAGAGACCCGAATCCTGCTCGCCTTCGGTCGGGGCCACGGAAGCAGCAGAAGCAGACTCGGTCCCTCGACCTAACGCGCCTCGTTCAGACTCAGACTCGACGTATCGATCCATAGCAATGTCTCAGTGGGTATGGCTGCGATGACCGCGCGATTTGACCATCTGTATCCGGATGCCTTACTTCGCCGGAGTCCGTTCCGTCTGCGCCGCACCCATGTCCATGACGCCGAAACGGGCTTCATACTGTTGCACCACGGAATTCAACAAGAGCGCCAGTCGTTTTGCGGCAAAGGGACTGAGGATTACTCGTGAGTTCAACTTCACATGCACTTCCGACGCGTCACGCTCCCACGCATTGTTCATGCCGAAAACCAGCACGACTTCTTCCCGCGAACTGGAGACGTTGCACACATTCGCATAGGCATTGATAATGCCCGCATCGTCGAATTTAACGACCGGACCGGTCGCCGCCGGTTTGGAAGCTTCGGAAGTTCCATTAGCATCTTTTTGTTTTATAGACATGGGCCCCTTCCTTCGTTAAGTAACGATTGTGAGCGTGCATTCCACCATTCTTTTCCCATCCTGCAGAGGGCTGCTGAAAGCACCCGCAAGCCTCTGGGCACATCTATCCTGTTCGTGCAGCCTTAACCAATCTATCTGGTCTATTTGGTTTGCCTTGTCTGTTTGGTTAAGCGGAACCGGCCAGATAGATCAGAAAAACGAGACTTCTTCCCCCCTTACAAGCCCTTGTACGTGTCACAGTCTAGCAGACTGTTTCTGGATCACTAGTAAATTGCGAATAACCTTTTCCCCGAAAATTCCCTTCTCATTGAAGACTCTGTGAACTCCATGGTATTGCGACCGTAGGCCACAACCTCGAAAGCTCTTCTCTTCCATTCCTATCTCCTCCCCCTTGTGATACGTTGTGCGCACTATGGAATCTTCACGCATGTCGGACTTGCCACTCGATCAACTGGTCCAGGGTCGCCATTGGGACCCCCACGCCATTCTTGGTGCCCATCCGATGGACCAGGGCAATTCCCCTACTGTTGCCATTCGCTGTTTTCTGCCGGAAGCCAAAACTGTGGCGCTACTTCTGAGTGAGCGTGACCGACTGTCCGTTCCCATGACGCGCCTGCATGAAGCAGGGCTGTTCGAAGCGATTGTCCAAGGACCGCTCAGTGCCAGTCCCTATCGGTTCCGCATCACAAACTATGAGGGGCAGGTCTCGGAACGGCACGATCCCTATGGATTTCCACCCCTCCTGACGGATTTTGAATTGCATCTCTTCGCCGAAGGCACCTTCTTCAAAGCCTATGAAACCATGGGGGCCCATCTCCGGACGGTCCAGGGTATCGCCGGAGTCCATTTTGTCGTCTGGGCGCCGAATGCCGCACGTGTCAGCGTCGTGGGCGACTTCAATCGATGGGATGGTCGCCGCCACCCCATGACCAGCCGCGGTGCAACCGGCCTCTGGGAACTCTTTATTCCTGAACTCACCGACAACACGCTCTACAAATATGAAATTCTCTCGCGCCACCATGACGCGCCGCTTCTGAAAGCCGATCCCTACGCGGTTGCATCGGAGCTTCGCCCCAGGACTGCCTCGATCGTCCGGTCGCTCTCTCACTACCAGTGGAACGATCAGTCCTGGATGATGGCTCGGGCACAACAGGATCCGCTCGCTAGGCCCCTCACAATTTACGAGGTCCATCTCGGTTCCTGGATGCGTATTCCCGAAGAAGACAATCGTTGGCTCAGCTATTCTGAGCTTGCCAATAAGCTCATCCCCTACGTGAAGTATATGGGCTATACCCATGTAGAGCTTCTCCCCATTACAGAGCATCCATTCGATGGGTCCTGGGGCTATCAGACCACCGGCTATTTCGCTGCCACCAGTCGACATGGATCTCCCGACGACTTCATGTCCTTTGTCGATACCGCCCATCGGACTGGAATCGGTGTGTTAATGGACTGGACCCCAGCACACTTTCCGGACGATCCGCACGGGCTGGCACAATTTGACGGGACACACCTCTACGACCATGCAGACCCACGACTCGGGTACCATCCGGACTGGCATAGCCGTATTTTCAACTACGATCGCGTCGAGGTTCGGAACTTTCTGCTGAACAGCGCGCTCTTCTGGCTGGATCGATACCACATCGACGGATTGCGTGTGGATGCCGTTGCCTCGATGCTCTATCTGGATTACGGACGGAAGGAGGGAGAGTGGATTCCCAATCGATTCGGCGGGCACGAAAATATCGGCGCCGTCACATTGCTGAAGGACTTGAATGTCCTGGTACACCGTGATTTCCCCGGCGCCATGACCATCGCCGAAGAGTCCACGTCCTGGGCAGGAGTCTCACGTCCCACCTATGCGGGGGGACTGGGCTTTACGTTCAAGTGGAATATGGGCTGGATGCACGACATGCTGGGATACTTTGGCCACGATCCCGTGCACCGGCCGTTTCATCAAAATCAGATTACGTTCGGGCTCCTCTATGCCTTCAACGAAAACTTCGTCCTGGTCCTGTCGCACGATGAAGTGGTGCATGGGAAACGGTCGCTGCTCGATAAAATGCCCGGCGACGAGTGGCAACGATTTGCCAATCTGCGCGCCCTCTATAGCTTCATGTACGGACATCCGGGCAAGAAAATGCTGTTCATGGGCAGCGAGTTCGGACAGTGGTGCGAGTGGAATCACGACCAGAGCCTGGAATGGCATCTCTGCGATTTCGATCGGCATGTGGGGCTGCAGCGCCTCGTGCGGGACCTCAACTTCCTCTACCGCCACGAACCGGCGCTGTACGAGATCGATCACGACTGGCCAGGGTTTCAGTGGATCGACTTTTGCGATGCGATCCATTCCGTCATCGTCTTCCTCCGAAAAGCCAAGGACCAAGGGGATCAGATTGTCTGTGTCTGCAACTTCACCCCTATTCCCCGCTACAATTATCGAGTCGGCGTCCCGCTCGCAGGTTATTACTGTGAACTATTGAACAGCGATTCCACGGTCTACGGGGGAAGCAACATGGGAAATTTCGGAGGCCTTCCCACGGACCCAGTTCCCTCCCACGGCATGCCCCATTCGCTTGCGATCACACTCCCACCTCTCTCGGTGTTATTCTTCAAGCGGACCTGATTGAACGTTGTTTGGTTCATTTGGTTCGTTTTGTCTATTTGGTTCAACCAAACAAACGAGACAAACCAAACAAACTAAATAAACCGGGTTTGAATCGAGGAGGGAACTACCAAAACCGGAAGGGACCGCAATCGAGATGGATGAACTTCGCGCGCGGATAAACCCCCACACCACCGTACTGCAACTTCAATGCGGCATGGCGCATCTCGCGAATCGTGACGCCGGGAATATAGAAATCGAGAGCCTGTCCCTGGACATGTAGGCTGTGCTGCGCGACTCGCCGGCTCCGCTTCACAAGCTGCGCATTATACTCGGGCGCTCGATAGCCGGAAATTACGTGGATCTCCCCCCCGCTATCGACCGCTTTCTGTACGAGATTCACATGTTCCAGCATGCGCACATCGATGGCGGCAACCTCTCCTGTGTGATGGCAGCGCATAATGTGGTTCACTTCGTCCAGCGCCGTCAGGTCGTAATGACCCTCGCTATCACGATACTGGACTTGCAACCGTTCGTTCGTGTGCACGTTGAAAAAGGTGAGTTCCCCGTCGGGGAGTCCGCGCGCATGCGCGACTGATGGCAACAACAGCCTGCCACCGAGCAGCAGAAGCCCGGCAACGGATGTTTTTAGAAGAGATCGGCGAGTCCAAGACCAGGAATCTGGATGCTGCAAAGAACCGCTCCACCAAAAAGTGCACTGCGGTCTATCGGAACGACGGGCACTTGTATCAAAAGCAGTCACGGCCCGTCAAGCCACAAATTGTGAGCGAGACAAGCGAAACGTGCGCGATAGGCGCGACTCGCAAAGATGAAAATTCCGACCAGCCCCGCGAGAACCCTTCATAAAAACTGCATTGAAAGGATCTGCTTCTTGACGACATGACCAGGATAGGTCATATCACCCTGGTCATCCCGGCCCAGGACAACATCCTATGATGGAGGCCTCCATGCACACAGAGTCGGTTCGCTCCGGTCACACCCTCCTGCGGCAGTTGATCCTCGCCTCTTTCCTGCTACTCCCCTGGCCTGTCCTGGCGGAGGAAGAAGCCGTACTTCCCCTCTCCAAGATTTCCCTCTATTCCAGCGGCATGGGGTACTTTCAACATGACGGCACCGTGAACAATCGCACCCAGCTCGACCTGCGCCTGCAAGCGAGCCAGATCAACGACATCCTGAAAAGCCTGGTCGTACAGGACTTCGACGGCGGCAGAGTCGCGACCGTCACCTACGGCTCGCGCGATCCCCTTACTAAAACACTCGGCAGTTTCGGGATTAACTTGAACGGCCATCCGACTCTGGGACAGATTTTGACTCAAGTTCGTGGCGAGACGGTTGAAGTCGCTGCGCCCAATTCTATCGTCGGCACCCTGCTGGGCGTGGAGAAAAAAACAGAGTCCATCGGCGAGAGTTCGCAGCACCGAATCGTGGAGCACGAGTATGTCACGCTCCTGACAGAAGACGGATTCCGCTCACTCTCGCTGGCGACTGTCCAACGCATCAAGCTCACGAATGCTGCCTTGAATGCCGAACTCCAGCAAGCGCTGGCAGCCCTTGCCACGAATCACGATGCCCAGAGAAAAACGGTCTCAATCGCCTTCGACGGCACCGGCACCCGCCAGGCCAGGGTTTCCTACCTGACGGAAACTCCAGTTTGGAAAACCACCTATCGACTCGTCTTGGACGAGGGCAAAGCCCCCTATCTGCAAGGCTGGGCCATTGTGGAAAATCAGACCCCCCAGGACTGGCGCAACGTCACACTTTCCCTTGTCTCGGGACGGCCCATTTCCTTCGCAATGGATCTGTATCAACCGCTCTACAATCCGCGTCCAGTTGTGCAGCCCGAGCTCTATGCCAACCTCAGACCCCAGACCTATGGCGACGCGATGGACGAACTCACGCCGATGGCGGCAGCCCCTGCAGCCCGCAACGAGCCGAAGAAAGAACGCTTGCTCGGCAAGATGACCCAAGCGGCAGCCGGCGGCCGAGCCAATGCTCTGGCGGAATCCGACGTCACTGCCGAGATGAGAATGGGCAGCCTGGAAGATGGCGTGACTTCCATGGCCATGGCAGAAGACAAGGGCGAGCTGTTCGAGTATCGTATCGACCAGCCAATCACCCTGGCCAAACACCAGAGCGCTCTCTTGCCCATCATCGGCCAATCGCTCCAGGGGCAGAAGGTCTCGCTCTACAATCAGAACGTCAACGCGAAACACCCATTGAATGGATATCGGCTCAAGAACACCTCCTCGCTCCACCTTATGCAGGGGCCAATCACCCTGTTCGACAGCGGCACCTATGCGGGCGATGCGCGCATCGAGGATCTTCCTCCCGGGCAAGACCGGCTCATCAGCTATGCTCTCGACCTCAAGACCGAAATAGAGCCGACCCTCCAAGGCGGCACACAAGAACTCGCAACCGTTTCGATCAAGAAGGGCACGATGCTCATCTCACGCCGTTTAATCGAAGACCGGACCTATCTCGTCAAGAACCGCGATACGAAGGCCAAAACCGTCCTCATCGAACAGGCCTACCGGGCGGACTGGAAACTAGCCGAACCCAAAGAACCGGCGGAACGGACCAGGGACATGTACCGGTTCAGCGTGGCAGTCGATCCAGGGAAGAGCTCGACGATCCGGGTGAAAGAAACGCTGCCCATTCAGGAATCGATCCTCTTGATGGATAGCGGTATGGACCAGATCGTCTATTACCAGCAAGCGAAGGAAGTCAGCCTGAAAGTGAAGGAGGCCCTGCAGCGCGTGGCGCAGTTGCGCAGCAAGCTGGACGACACCCACACCCAGCGGACGCGCCTGGACCAGCGGACCGCTGAGATCACGGCAGAGCATGGCCGCATCCGCGAAAACATGCAGCGGCTCCAGCAGAACTCTGAGCTGTATAATCGCTATGTCAAGAAGCTGGACCAGCAAGAAACCGAGCTGGAGAAACTGCGCAAGGAAATCGAAAGCCTTAAGAACATGGAAGAGGAACATCGGCGGGAGTTGCAGCACTATGTAATGAATTTGGATGTGGCAGCCTGATATCGCAGGTTAAGGTTGAGGCTCAGCCTCGACCTTTCATTTTCCTCCTCGTTGATCGAAAAATGTGCGGACTTGCTCTGCTGGTGCGCAGCCGACGAGGAGCTCACCTTCCGGCGAAACCATGAGGGGAACCCCGGCCTGGCCCGTTCTGTGCCAGGCCCTTTCCCATTCGTGAGCCACCTGGCGATTCTCGTCATCGATCTGGCCCACAGTCTCCGAGCCGCCTGTCTGCTCGACCAATTGTCTCAGCACTCCCGGATCGGAAATGTCTTTACCTCCGCACCAGAAGGCCCGATAGGTCTCGCGCACAAACGCCATCCCCTGTGAACGATCGCGCTGTAAAAGCGCCACCGCCTGTTCGATTGCCGGTTTCGTATTGGGCTTCCCGGGAGGAAGCGCAATGGGCAGACCAGGCGCCAACCGCTGCACAACCGCCACTTCGTGGCGCAGCTCAGCGCCCAACGAGCCCTGCCACGGTTTCATCGGACGAGGCAGATGCGACGCATGCTGCACACCGCGCCATTGACAGCGAGAGATCAAATCCATTTCGTGCAGCCGTTCGTGCATCGCATAACAGAATGGACAATTGAAATCGCTATACAGAAGGGTCTGTGCCTCGACCATGCTCTATACTCTCCCGATAAATCCTGCAAATCGTCGTGACCGTCCATGGAAATGGCTCTGCCGCGCACGAACGATAGCGACTATCGGGAAAGGCTGTCAAGGGGCCTGGTTTAGCGATGGCGGAAGTCTGGTTGTGCGAGGAGACGCTCCAAGGTTTCGCGAAGGATCGGGAGGGTTATGGGTTTTGTCACGACGTCATCCATTCCAGCCTGTCTGCATTTCTCTGCATCCTCCGACGAAGCATGCCCGGTAAGGGCGATGATGGGCAAATGCCTGGTCGTGGCCTGTTCCCGTCTCCTGATCTCTCCTGTCGCTTCATAGCCGTTCATCTCCGGCATTTCGCAATCCATCAGCACAGCATCGTAGGTCGCGTGAGTAATGGATTCCACCGCCTCTCGTCCATTTCTCGCGATCTCCACCTGGCAGCCAAGCTTCTGCAGAAATTTGCACGCCACCACCTGATTGATCTCATTGTCGTCGGCGACAAGAATCCGGAGCGGTGCTGTGCGATCCGCAATCGATGCCACGGACGCCTTGCCGACATGAGCAGACGTCTCGCGTTGAATCGCAGGCAGGAGGCTTGTGGTATAGGAAAAGGCGCTGCCCTCGCCCGCCTTACTCTCCACCATGATCGCGCCACCCATGAGCTCGACCAATTGGCAACAGATCATCAACCCGAGCCCGGTCCCTCCATATCGCCTGGCCGTCGAGGATTCTGCCTGAGAATAGGCCCCGAATAATCGCGCCTGCTGCTCTGCTGTAATGCCGATGCCCGTATCCTTGACCGTCCAGTAGAGCACAATGGCGTCGGAGTTCTTCTGATTGCAGGGTACGGTCTTCACAGAGACATACACTCCGCCCTGCTTGGTAAACTTAATGGCATTACCGACCAGATTGAACAGAATTTGCCGCAGACGGATCGGATCGCCGCGTAACTCAGAGGGGATGTCCGGCGCCAGTTGCACCTGAACGGTCAGCCCTTTCTTCTTCGCCAATTCCAACGTCAACGTAATCACATCCTCGATGAGAGGACGGATCTCGACGTCGGCGACTTCCAACGTCATCTTCCCTGCTTCGATCTTCGAGAAGTCGAGAATATCGTTGACGAGCACTAGGAGCGACTCTGCCGACCGGTGCATGGTTTCCAGTAACTGCCGTTGCTGGTCGGTGAGGGACGTATCTTGAAGGAGTTGGGTGCATCCCAGCACGCCGTTCATCGGCGTGCGTAATTCGTGGCTCATCGTGGCCAGGAAAATGGCTTTTGCACGCGCCGATTCTTCTGCCGCTTCCTTCGCACGGCGCAACGCCACGTCTGCAGTAATATCCGCTCCATAGACTCGCACCTGCTTCGAACTCCCCAATGGAAAGAAAGACCAGGCCAGCACAAGGTCTTCGACCTGATGCTCCAATCGAACAGTAGGTCGCTGCGATTCAAGACAGTCCTTCAGCAGATCCGGCAAATTCGGCGGGAATACGGCCTCTACTCGTCCTTGAATGGACACGCCGTAATTGAGGAGTTCTACCATGGCTGTATTGGCAAAGAGCATGCTGCCTTCTTCGTCGAACTCTACAATGGGATTTGGGGCATCTTCTGCAAGCCGGGCTACTCGTTGAACGTCTCGTTCCGCTTCCCGTTCCACCGTCAGGTCGCGACAGACAACAATGGCTCCAACACGTTCCAAGCCTTGATACCTGGGCCAAAACGTCGCAGCGATTTCAATCCCGGCGCCATTGGCTCGGATCCACTGATGGGGCGAGACCATGGTCACCTCACCGGTGCGCACGGTGTGATCCAATGGACAACCGCGACAGCTTCCCTCCCCGGAGGCAATGCATCCCACCAACTCGTGAAATACGGTACCGATGACGTTCTGATGCCGACCGATAAGCTGCTGCGCCACAGGGTTGAGAGACAAGATCAGGCCGGCCCGATCCGTCACAAACATCGCTTCTCCCGACGACTCGAATATGAGGGACATATCCTCACGACTGGGCAACCAGGACAGACTCCCTTTGGGGGAAGAATCGGGGGGAGGGCTGAAAGACAGGCTCATGCGGCCGCCTGTCTGAGAATAGCCTCGACATCGAGACCTTCTCGACCAGCATTTCGCACATCGCGAATCGTCCTTCCTCCCTCCGGTTCATGGACCAAATCCAAGGGAACCGGTGGGAGACAGGTATTGCCGGACTGGTCTTTACAGATATACAGAAGGGGCAAGTGGGATTTCCCCGGCGTGATCGCGCCGATGACGGCGAGTTCTCCTGAACTCAACCCGACCACACTGTACAGAGGATAGACACCGATCGCTCGAATCATGCACGACACCATCTGCAAGAGATCTTCATCGGTCCGATACCGTTTGTAGAGCTGCGTCAGCGCCTGATGCGATGACATCGGAGTGAGGCCTGCCTGTCCGGTGACCAGTTCATCGTACTGGTCGATGATTCCAACCAAGCTGATAGACTCACGATGGCCCGCTGACGATACGCTTGTCTCTCCGATCTGCGCAGTAAGATGATGATGCCCCTTCACGATGGCAAGCACCTCTTGGTCGGACGATCCGCTCTTTTCAAGAATCGTACCCCCTTGAGCCGTGTGACTTTCGTAGAGAGCTTGCTGAGCCGGCGACATCTTAGCCGGTCGCTTTATAATGTTCTGGGGTAAACGCGTGAGCCCGATGTCGTGCAGCAACCCTGCGATCCCCAGCCGCTGCAACCGTTCACGAGAATAGTCCAAGGCCTGCCCAAGCATCACAGATAGGGTACAGACGGTCAGACCATGTTCGTGAAGTGTTGGGTCGGACTGTCGTAGTCCTATTGCAGCATAACAGGCGGCCTGTCGATCGAGAACGTCGCCGATAATCTCATCGATAACCTGGCACACGGCATCGTACTGTACAAGCCCGGTTATACGGGTCTGCTCAAACAGACCATTCAGACGATGGACCCATTCGGCGCGACGCTGCGTGGCCTTTGCTAGATTCTCAGCCAGCATGGCCGCAGGAACCTGCGAAGATGAACCGGTCAAGGAAGTCTCGGGCCTCGCGGCGGGGGAATTTTCGACGAGCACTGTCTCGCACAACGTTGAGTGGGAGGATCCATGGTCGACAACGTCCATCCCTTGCTCAGTATCGATCGTCACTTCAGCGATCCCGGCATGCCGAAGCGCATCGATTTCCGATTGATCCTTGATTTTGAACTTATGGCGAAGAAACGGCGTCTGCAACCATGATCGGTCTACGCCGATCAGGTACATCCCGACTTTCAGTCGTGCAAGAGGAATGGTCCGTTTTGCCACTGATCAGATCCAATAAGTATTAGGTGCATTCAGCCCTACCTTATCGGCAGAGCTGTCTGAATTCTTGAATCCAGCCCCTAGTATGAAACGACTGTGCAAGCCTGGGGTCAGACTCCCCGTCAATCGTCCGATAGGATGTCGATTGGGCAAGCAGGGCTACTCGCTGAGTACTCAGAATTGAAACCTGGATAGGATCCTCCTGGAGCTACCTGATAATCGGCGTCATGCCGCGTAGCATTCTGTTCGATCAGTATGGTATGTCGAGCCCATGGCTGTCCCACGAGTACTGCTGCTCATCCCCCCGCTCACGCAACTGAATACTCCCTACCCATCCACCGCTTATCTCACGGGGTTTCTCCGCGGTCGCAAGATCGAAGCCTGCCAAGCCGACATCGGCATTGAAATGGTCCTCCGGGTCTTCTGTCGATCGGGACTCCAAACGATATTTGAACTCCTGCGCAAGCAAGAAGATACCTTACCCGGCGAAGCCAGACAGATGCTCGCGGTTGAACCGGCCTATCTGAACGCCATCGACCCAGTCATTGAATTTCTGCAAGGGCGCAATCCTTCATTGGCCTTGCTCCTTGCCCGTCCGGGATTCCTTCCCCAAGGCCCCCGATTCGCCGGCCAACAGGAAAACGCTTCAACTCTTCGTGCCTTGTCGGAACAGGACCGCGCAAAACGATTCTCCACCCTCTATCTCGAAGACCTAGCCGATCTGATCCAGACAACCGTGTCTCCCCATTTTGCCCTCAGCCGCTATGCCGAACATATCGCCAGAGCCGCATCGTCCTTCGATACCATCATCGACGCGATCGTCGCTGCTCCGACCCTGACAGATCAATTCATGCTTGAATCCATGTGGACACATCTCGACCGTTTCGATCCGTCGCTCGTTTGTCTGACTGTGCCCTTTCCAGGAAATCTCTACGGCGCGTTTCGTATAGCCCATTCGATTAAGAGCCGACGTCCCAACATCACCGTCGCCCTGGGCGGCGGGTATGCCAACACGGAGCTTCGACGTCTTTCGGACCCCCGCGTATTCGACTATATCGATTACGTCACGCTCGACGACGGGGAACGGCCGTTGCTTTCATTGATTGAATATCTGGCAGGAACCAGGCCACGCGCGCGGCTTTGCCGCACCTTCTATCGAGACAAGAGGCAAGTCATCTACGCGAATGATACGTCCGACCGGGAGTTCAGTATGGCCGAAGTCGGCTGTCCAACCTATAGCGGCTTGACCTTGGATCGCTATCTCACGATCTTGGATAGCACGAACCCCATGCATCGACTTTGGTCGGAGGGCCACTGGAATAAGCTCACAGTCGCCCATGGTTGTTATTGGAAACAATGTACCTTTTGCGATGTCGGGCTCAACTACATCAGCCGCTATGAAATGACGCCGACCGATCGGCTCATTCAACAGATCGAGCAGCTGATCGGCGAGACAGGCTGCCGTGGATTTCACTTTGTCGATGAAGCCGCACCGCCCGCTGCCTTAAAATCGCTCGCCTTGGCGCTACTGGAACGGGGCATTATCATTTCATGGTGGGGCAACATCAGATTTGAAGAAGCCTTTACCCCGGACCTCTGCCGTCTCCTGGCTGCTTCCGGTTGTATTGCCGTGACGGCAGGACTTGAAGCTGCTTCGGACCGGCTGCTAGAGAAAATCAAGAAAGGAATTACCGTCGATCAGACTGCGCTTGTCGCAGCGGCCTTCAAAGACGCAGGCATTCTTATCCATGCCTATCTCATGTACGGTTGTCCTTCCGAGACGGTCCAAGAAACAGTCGACTCGCTTGAACGAGTGAGGCAATTGTTCGCGGCAGATCTGATTCAATCCGCTTTTTGGCATCGCTTCACCGCTACGGCCCATAGTCCGATCGGACTCAAGCCAGCCGCTCATGGATTACGCATCCTTGGGCCTGCATTTCAGGGTTTCGCAGAAAATGATCTCCACCACCAGGATGAACGTGGCAAGACGCCGGAATGGCTTGGTGAAGGACTGCGGCGGTCGTTACTCAATTATCTCGAAGGTCGGGGACTCACGCTCGACGTCCGCCAGTGGTTCGACCATCCCGTACCAGGCCATCGAGTCTCCTCCACCTGGGCACGTCGTCTGATCAAGGGCCGAATGGTGGAAAATGATTTACGAGCTGAACGACGATTTGTCTGGTTCGGTGGACAACCAGTCTGTGAACCGGTCGGGAAAAAAACACGACTCATCCTGCCGGGACATACCGCTGATCACGCCGTAACAGTATCTACGCCACAGGCTCAGTGGCTTGATGGTCTGATCCGACAGTCCACGCCACAGAACCACCTACGAAATCCCTACCCTCTGCTCCGGGAAACGAAAACCACATTTCCGGGAACCGCGCAGGAATTCGAAATTTTTCTCAAGACTCCCTCTTGGAAAAAAGTTCGCAACGCCGGCCTGCTACTCGTCTAGAAGCAGAATATGCAAAAAGATGGCGTGCAGCATCCTGCTAGAAATACGAAGGGCGGGAGCAGCATTGAGCCTCTCTCGCCCTCCATATCAATCACCCACCCGGCTTATTACTTGTTCGGCTGTGGGGTATAGCGCAGGTAGGGCTTCACAATCTTAACGCCCTTGGGGAACAGAGTCTTGGCTTCGTCGTTGTTCACCGCTGGTGTGATGATGCAATCCTCTCCATCCTTCCAATTGGCTGGTGTCGCAACTTTGAATTTAGAGGTTAGCTGAAGGGAGTCAACGACCCTTAGCAGTTCGTCGAAATTACGGCCACATGAAGCAGGATAGGTCAATGTTAGCTTCACCTTTTTATCTGGCCCGACAATGAACACCGATCGGACCGTCATGTTGTCTATGGCATTCGGATGGATCATATCGTAAAGGGTCGCAACCTTTTTATCAGGATCGGCAATGATTGGATAATTCATCGTCGTCTGTTGCGTCTCATTGATGTCATTGATCCAACCCTTGTGGGAATCTAATGGATCGACACTGACGGCGATGACTTTAACCCCCCGCTTCTTGAATTCCGGCGTAATCTTCGCGACAGTTCCCAGCTCGGTGGTACAGACCGGGGTATAGTCCTTCGGGTGCGAAAAAAGAATCCCCCATCCCCCACCTAGCCACTCGTGAAAATTGATGGTTCCCTCTGTCGTCTCTGCCGTGAAATTCGGCGCTTCATCTCCCAATCGTACTGCCATGGCACCCTCCGTTCTATATACGTCAGTGAAAATAGAGATCTACGGCCCTGATTGATCTACGATACAGTGCCGTCTAGGGAGACTTCAAGAGGGACGAGCATCTCAAGTTTCAATAGAGTGAAGGATCGTCAGACCTCGAAGGAAGTACTGCTCATGGTACAGCTGCAACCGCTAATCTACTTCGTATCTGCTCATGGCCTGATGCATTTGGATCAACGTCCAGCAGAAAGACACGTTCATCGGCCAGCTTCCCCTCAACGGTCAATTGCTCCAGAACCTGGTCGGCGCGCTGACGGGCCAGCGTGCGAAGCGCCTCTTCATCCAAAGGCATGGCAGTTACCAACACCTGCTTCATCTCTTCGATCGTCGGTGGTTTAGCAGGACTCTCCGCTTGGGGCGGCGTAGCGGACAAAGCCGCCTTTTTCTGATGCGCTTCGTAAAGTTCTCCTACAAGCCGCTGCTCGTCATCTGTCGGTACCGCCTCTCCTTTTGCTGCAGGCTTTCCCCGCTCGCGCTGCCACAGAGCCTGGATATCCGCCTGAAGTTTCATACGATTGAGTATCTGTCGATCGCGGACGGGATCGGCGGTCCCTGCGATTTCGAGCCGGAGGCTCGGCCGCTCCTCCAGCCCCTTCGCCAAGGCTTCAAGCTTCTTGCTCTCCCCATCCGGCACCGTCGCACTCCCAGGAGGGAACGAGATGAACTGTAGATCTTCCTCATTGCCGCCGCCGGGAATGAGCTTTCCCATCAGCGAAAACGGAGATGCTACAATTTTCGTGAGTAGATTGAACAGGGTCGCAAGGACCACCTTACCGTACCTGAAGTCTGGATCATTCAAGTCGCCGCGAATGGGTAGATCGATGTCGATGCGCCCCTTGCGATCTTTCAAGAGCGCCACAATCAGCGGAACAGGCAGCGACGTCGCATCTGGGCTATCGACCTTTTCCCCGAACGTCAGTTGATCGACGACCAATTTGTTTTCCGCCTCAAGCTGTTTTTGAGAAACCTTGTACCTCAAATCGAGCGAGAGCTTCCCCTTCGATAATCCATAGCCGACATACTTGCCGCTGTAGGGACCTTCCGCGGTCAAGTCCATACCCCCAAGGGTAATCGTGAGATCTGTAAATGCATCCTCGCTTAAAGGATTGATGGTCCCTGCAATCTTAAGCGGCGCCGCCTTACCTACACGACCGGTGATGTCAACGTCCGCCCTGGCCAGCTGCTTCGACGACAGTCTCTTGATCGTACCGGTTAGGTCTGAAAGTCCGGTCTGGACAGCAGGTTGCACCGAGGTATCCCGGAACGTCACGGCTGCTCTTCCCAGTTTCACCACACCGACCGTCACCGGAACCGGGGGACTCTTAGCCTTCTGAGGCGCCACAGACCCCTCATCCGCCGAGGCCGACGGCGGAGGCGCAGCGGCGAGCTTACCGAGATTCAATCCCCCGTCCGGCAGCACAACGAGATGCGCCATGGGCTGCTGGAGACCCACCTCTTGAATCGAGACCGTGGTGGGATCGAGGGTCATACGAATCGTGTTGAGCGACAAGGTTTGCAGCGAGGCCACCTCGTCACCCTGATCGCGGTCGGCTACGCTCAATTTCTCGACACCGACATTGCCTTCATAGGACAAAAGTGGGCCGTTCGGATGTTCCGTTGCAAGGTGCATCCTCCCATCCAAATTGATGGAACCGGACTGAATGTCGATCTTCGCAAATTTTTCAAAGTACGGCTGAAACGGCCTGATCGCAATGTCCTTTAGCACCAACGCGACATCCGCTTGAAACGGACTGGGCAACACAGCCCCATTCACACGAATAGTCCCGGTTTCATTCAGCTGCAGCCCGACTTCAAGCGGCAGAGCCTTTGTGATCGGAATTCGCAGGTCGTGGGTTTTGACAGTCAAGGCCCGCACCTCGATATGGGCCGGGGTCTGCAAGGTGCGATCGTCGAAATCGATCGAATGGTCCTGGAGCGTGATCTCCTTGAGCCACACAGCCCATGGCTTTTCATCGTTGGGCTTTGGAGGAACGTTGCCGGAAGCAGGCGGTGGCTGGACGGAGTCGGCTGAGATAAACATCTGTTGATAGTTCACGGTGCCCTCGGGATTCAACCAGGCGGTGAATGACGCGCGCTCAACTGCAATGTTCCGAACCGTGACCTCGTACGTCGCGAGGTCCACGTCCACACCTTCGACGTTCAGCGCCGGAATCGTGATGACCGGGTCGAGACTCCCATCTTCCTTGAGTGCGAGATTTTCGACATGGACATTCCCTTGTGAAATTTGAAACTTGACGGGAGTAACGCTGGAATCGAATGAGTACTTGGCATCGGCCGCAACTGTGCCGTCGGTCACATCGAAACGGAATCGGTCATGGAGGTATTGCCACAGGCCTGGCAGCTTCACGCCGGAGAGGGAGACCATGCCGGAAGATTGAATCGGTTCGAGCGAGATAGTGCCGGTCCATGAGAGAGCTTCGCCCTTACCCAACTCTGCTGTGAAGGCATAGGTATTGTCGCCGCCTGGCTTGGTATGGAAATTCTTCAACACAATATGGATTGGAACGATCGCAAGCTCATAGGGCCTGAATTTCGATTCATCGCGAAACTCGACAATCCCTTGCGTGATCTCGAACTCACCGATCTCGATCGCAGGCACCTCGGCCTTAGCCTTCTCGGCTTGCTGCGGCGTGACCGGTTGCGATGCATCGTCCGGCGGCACAAGCTCCGCCAGATTCATGCGCCCATCCTTGAAGACCCGCGCAGACACATAGGGAACCGTGATCCGGATGGTATCGAAGACATAGGCCCGGCGAATGAGAGAACTTGCCTGAAAATTGATGTAGAACTCGTCGAACCCGAGCAAGGCGGACTGATCCGGTTCTCGAACTTCCAGACCTGTCAACCGGAGCGAAAGGGCAAAGGGATTCAGCTCGATCTCTTTGACGAGCACAGGACGTTTGAGCTTCTCAGCAACGGCAGGAATCGCGTAGGTCTGAATCAGGTACGGAAGGAGGAAAAACCCGAGGAGGGCATAGAGAATCACCAAGCCCAAAGCAAGGATTCCAAGACCGGATGGACGAAGCAACCAGCGCATGGATAGAAAGCTCTGTGGTGCGCCCGGCTGGAATCGAACCAGCGACCCTCAGCTTAGAAGGCTGATGCTCTATCCGACTGAGCTACGGGCGCCTTCAACTTTTTCAATCACTTACGTGCGCTTGCGCGCAGTGTAGGTAGCAATATTCTCGGCTAGTGTTCCCCTAGTGTTCTCTTGGAGGTATTTGTGAACCTTTTGAGCCGCTTGCGTCAAGTCCCGCTCCTCAATCGCATTGTATCGCTTCCACATCTTCTCTGACTTATGCCCAACGATCTTCATGGCGGTTGCTGTATCCACCCCTGCCCTTCGTAAATTTGTGGAGGCACAGTGGCGGAGGTCGTGGAATCGAAAGTCTGAGATGCCGGCATCCTTCAGAGCAGTTTTAAAAGATCGGCTCACACGCTGGAGAGGTTTGCCCTCATAAGTGAAGACATGACGGGAGACAGCTTCGGTCGTCGCCGTCGTAAGGGTCCGAACCTTGGCAAGACGTTGCAGTGCCACCTTCACATCCGGAGTCATAGGCACCTGTCGAGCAGTCTTGGTCTTCGTATCGAGGGACCGCAAAGTGATGAAGCCTCGCTTTATATCGACCCGATCCCATGTCAGGCCGACAATTTCACTGAACCGCTGCCCTAACTGATAGGCCGTGAGAAGAACAGGACGCAAATGCGGCTTAGCTGCCTGATACAGCTTGCTCCATTCTTCATCGCTCAATACCCTATCGCGTTCGTTCTCCGGATTGGGCATCGGAACTTTTGATGCAGGATTACTCTGAAGCAGTCCCCTCCGGATCGCCACGTTCAGACAATGCTTCAGGGCAATGTGATCGTGATTGACCGTCTGCACGCTAGCTGGATTGCCGTCCTTCTTCTTTCGCTGTCCCCTGAAGGCTTCTACGTCCTGCGGTCTGATCTCTGAGAGTATCTTCCCTCCGAAGAAAGGGACCAAGTGCCGCTCAACGCTGTGCGATCGACCGACGAAGGACCGGAGTGACTTCACTTCCTCTAACTCAAGGTACGTCTTAGCCCACTCTTTAAAGAGTGTTGGCTTGGCCCGCTCACTATGTTCCTGACCGAGAAGGAGGCGCGTTCTGATTGTCGATTCCATATCTCGTGCGGCCGTCTTGTTCAGACAGCCGACCTTCCAGCGTTTCTTTCTGGCTCCAGGCACCCCGCTCGCCAAAACGAGAGATTTTCCGTCTTCGCTTTCCATGACGCGAAATTCCACATAGTAACTGTCAAATCGTTTGGTAAGTCCCATGTTTATCTCCCTACTAACCTGTACGAGCTGCCAGAAGCTATGACGCTGCTATCAGTGCTCTGAGGAAACATCTACACGCTCTTGCGATACAGACCGCGCCTTGACTGTGTGTTGATCAATCCACCTGTCGAGATGTTCTTGTTTAAACTTCACGAGCCGTCCGACCTTGATGAAACCTAGCTTCCGTTCAGATACCCAACCATAGAGAGTCAATTTTGATATGCCTAGATACTCCGATGCCTCATTCATTGTCAAAAGTTTGCGCATGGTCCTCCCGGAAAAAAAGAGCATCCGTTACCGTCAATACCATTCCATCGCCACGAACCGGGGGAGTCTGACGACACCCCCATCCCCCCATGATGCGCCCGCGTAACCGCCGGCGTCGGATTCGGACTGAACGCTCAGTGGATGCGAGCTGGCGCTGAAGAGCAGCGTCCACGCCTTCCGGATGCCCTTCAGGCCTGTTCCCCGCGAGCGCGCCAGCCCGCCTGCTTCTTCGACGCCCCACCCCTGTGCTGTGAAGGGTGGGGCTAAACATTGTGTTGAAGAAGGAGGCGGACATGGCCATTCACGGTTCCCAGGACATGCTGAACGGGCGACGGCAGCCGAAGCCGAGCCACGAATACGCGGTGCCTCGATACCGGGTCACGCTCGTTCGCGAGAACCGAGCCGTCCCGCCCTCGTCACCGCTGAACACCTCGGTCGCCGCTGCGGCTCTTCTCAGACCGCTCTTTGCGGGACTGGACCGCGAACAATTCCTGGTCTGCGGGCTGGATGCGAAGCATGCCATCATCGGGGTCAATGTCGTTTCGATCGGTTCTCTGAGCTTGGCCATTGTGCATCCGCGCGAGGTGTTCAAACCGTTGATCCTGATGAATGCCGCTGCCTGGATTTGTGCGCACAATCATCCGTCCGGCGGCGATGTGACGCCCAGCCAAGAGGATCGTGTGCTCACCAGCCGACTCCGGCAAGGTGCCGACTTGCTCGGCATCACGCTCTTAGATCATCTCATCCTCACCGAGGAGCGCTGCTACAGCTTCGCCGATCAGGGCTGGCCCGGCGTGTGAGGGCTTAGGCCCGCACTAACCGGAGCACCCAGATGACCGCGGACGCCGTGAGCGCGAGCCCCAGCACTGCCGCGCCCCATCCGATCACATCCGCCGCAAGCGCGTTGCCGAGTTGATGCAGATCCGTTGCGACTGTCGCGAGTACCATCGACGCCCCCCTTTCACACGACAAGACGGCAGCCCGTGCACAGGCTACCGCCCCATCAGCCCGATTACCGCACCAACGACTTCACGCGCTTGTACGCGAAAATCGTCAGCGCCACCCCAATGAACACCACGCCCCACGCCACGATGTCACCCTTGACGCTGGAAATCGTCGTGGTCGTCGCGGCATCCACGGGAAACACCTGCGCCATGGCCGAAGACGCCATGACGGACAGCCCGAGTACCCCTACTGCAACTTTCTTCACCATCCTTCCTCACCCCCTCTCAACTTATTCTCCCAAGCAACAGCTTCACGATCACACCGACCGCAAAGCCTCCCAGGAAAAACGCACCCGCCCAGTACACCAGCGCATCGAGAGCCGATTGATCCATGGTTCCCTCTTACCGCAGGTCCGGTGGGCTCGCCAATAAGCCCGGAGGCGACGCGAGCAACCCCGGAGGCGTGGCCAAGGGATCCTTCGTTCCGTAGCCAGCAGGCACCGGAGGAGCCTCCTCCACCGATGCCCGCTCCTCTGCTCCCATGGTCGCGGTTGCGGGAGCAGGCACCACTCCACCACCCGTCGGAATTAATGCCGCTGGCGTCGAGACGTCTCCGCCCCACACCACCCCGGAACCTGAGAGGATTCGTACCCCGCGATCCATCCGGGCATTGACGATTCCGCCTGAGACCATCGCAATCTCTTCGTCCGTCATGATTCGGCCAGACTCCGAGACATAGAGCCACTGCGGCGCACCCTGCACCTCCGTCAACAGACCCCCCTGAATCCGCACAGGCTGTACGACCGGCTCCGAGACCAGCTGAGCCGCAACCACCACCGGCTGAGGCCCTTGGGCCGCAGTGAGTGGAGGAGGAGGCGGGAGCGTCGAGACGGCAGCCGCTTGTGGAGGTTTCGCCCCGGAGAGCCACCCGCCAAACGCAAACCATCCGACCGCCACAACCAGACCCAGTCCCCCGATGAGCACCGTCGGACTCTTCAACATGGACCCTCCGCGCGCCGTTTCGCGCACCGTGGCTGAGGAATACGACGAATAATAGGCGTAGAGCTTCGGGTCGTATTTGCCCGAGAACATCCGGATTACTTCCAGCTCTTCGGGATTACCTCGGACGGAGGCCTGATACCGATTCTTCAACCCGAACCGATCCAGCCGGCGAAACTTCGTGGTCGCTTCCACCAACCGATTCACCCCGAGCGTCACTTGCCCATACTGTTGACACATCAGCACCAGATCGATGCCCCGATGCCGATGGGTTTCGAGCCACCGCAAGAGCGCGGGGTCCGTTTTGTCTTTCGAGCGAAACACGGTTTGCACTTCGTCAATCAACACCGCAGAGCCCGGCTCTACGTGCAGGAGACCGGCCTTCACGTCCTCACCTGTCATCCAGAGCGTGAGTTGCTGTTCCAGCTGAGACATCTCCATCCCTTCAAACAGCGCCAGCCGATCCAGATAGAGGCCATCGACGAATACATACACGCGCCGACCGGCACGCACCCACTTGAGCAACCGCTCAGAGACCGCGTAGTAGGACTTGCCGGATCCTGGGACCCCCTCCAGCAGTTCAATCATCCTTTGCCTCGTATCCCCACCTGGTGAATCTCCCACAGCGCGAGCCGGAACTTGAGATAGTCCCCCACGATCGCGACCAAGACCTGCGACGGCATCAGCTTCTCCTCGTGTCCCATCTCCACAAGCCACTCATACTGGGACTCCTGCAGCACCACGGTGAGCAGCTTCACGTCCTATGACCCCCACCGGACAAAGGGCACCGTCTGCAACAGAAACCGCACCCCCATCGCCCCCGCCACAATCGCCACCGCTTGACTCATGCCGGTCGCGCCAAGGATCCAGGCGTATTCGTTGGCAATCGCCGGCACGGTCAGCCCCCCGGTCCCCACCGACGCGACGAGCGCATCGACAGGAGCCAGCACCGAGTCCCACCCGATGACCCAGACATCACGAAAGCTCTGGATCATGTCCATCAGAAAGCAATAGATCAGATTGAGGATCGCAGTCATGCGTTCCCCACAAAGACAATGCGATAGGCCACGAAGGCGGCGATCGCAATGATGATCGATCGAATCGCGGTCAACATCCCGGACCAGGCCGAGAAGTCCAGCGTGAAGGTGCCCAACAGATTCGACTGCAACGAGTAAGTCGGAATGGCCGTGGGCCAGGTCAGAGTTTTCAGCAGGTTCAGAGCACTCAACAGTCCCGATCCTTGCCACTGGTTGATATGGTCCTGCAACACCGATCCAAACGTGCGTTGATCGTGATTCCCCGCCGAGCAGGACACCGAGCCGGTCGAGTCCTCGTGCTGGGTGACCGATCCATCCGGGTTGGTTGTCGTGGTGGTGGTCGTCGTCGTGGTTTGCGTGGAGGGCACCGCCGGTTGTGGCCCTGCTGGAGCAGTCGCATTCGGGTCTACTACTGAGTCAGTGCCTGTCACTTGGGTTGCGGGCTTCACCGTCGTCGGTATTTCTGTTGGCGTCACCTGTATCGTTGTTACATTATCTGCGGGTGTTGCTGTCTGATCTTGCCCGACGCTCTGCGTGTTCGATTCTATTGACTTTGGATCTGAAGAAGGGAGGTTATTCAGATAGGCTTGAACTTGCGCGATCGTCGCTGGGCCTGCTGGTAACGCCGACACTGAGCCATAGACATTTGGGCACCACCACCACCCATCGTGAAATTTGAAAAACGGATGCAGCGTCACTCCCGTTATTCCTTGCGGAGGAGTGAATACATTCGGCTCACCCCGTATTGAGTCTCCGTTACAATGATTTCCTGGATGACCCGGAATGTCTGCATTATTCACTGCTATTTGGTTCTGAGCAAATTGAGTCGTGACTCCATTATGGGTATATCCCCATCCACCGACCTGGTGCGTCGCATCCTTTATTGATTGGATCTCAGCGGCTGTATAATACATCTGAGCCAGTGTTATGGCTGCAGCCACACCTAGGGTTGTCCAACCCACTGGCCCTGTTACTAGTCTTATGGCTACTGATGCTGCCGTTGGCGCAGTAATTACGGGCGCGAGTGTTGATATCAGTGAGGCTCTTTGGACAGCGATGTAGGCAAGTTGTGAAGTTTGGCTTGCCACTCGAACATAACCGGTTGTCGAATTCGCCACATTGAAGGCATAGACAGGATTGACCACCAAGTACATGGCGATCATTTCCGTCAAGAGCACGTAGACACACGTGGTTAGAACTTTCCGCATACGATCCCCATCAGGAAACAGAGGACGAACAAGGCTGCAAACTCCAACTGATTGACGACTGTGAGTACGGTCCAGACCATCGTTCGTCCCCTTCTCCTCTCTCTCTTCTATTTACTGGCCGGCGGAAGCGAGACCGCACCCGTCGGGGAATAACCGGTCACATCGATGAACCGTTGCCCTTTGTATTCCCGAAGATTCACAGTGAGGTGACAGGGCTTCATCTTGTTCGCCTCCATCAGCTTGTAGAGATGCTCGTGCTCGTCGGAGATACTGCCCTCCAGGCTGGTCGTATCCTCATCGAAGTAGAGCATCGCGGTCCGATAGGTCCGCGTCCCATCCTGGCTCGGCTTCGACTTCACCCCCATGACCACACAATTGGCAACAAACTTAGACATGCTTCCCCCTTTCATTCGTCCATTGAAACCAGCCCTGTCGATAACAGGACCACAGAAACACGAACACGGTGCCGCAGGCTTGACACCGGCCACGACATCGCGGCCCGCACATGTACAGCCTTAGCTCGCCGGTTCGGCAGACGCGGCAGAGAATCCGTTCCTGGGATTCCACTCCCGCAACTTCTTTCGGAGCCGTCGCGCTTCCTGACCGCTGGCGAGCAACCCCAGGTGTTTGCCTCCCCATCGTTCCACCCCCTCGACCATGATGCTGACCAACCACTGCTCCCCCGCCTCTGGATGCGCACAGAGCAGCCCCAACATTGGAGCCAAACTCTTTTCCGCCCACCGTTTCACGTCTTCGATCTTCTGCACGGATTTCGCGATCTCCAACCGGGCCCGCTGCATCCCCTCTGTCAGGACTTTCCACCAGTCCAACAACGGCGCGTAATACCGATCCTTCGGATCATCGGCGCGTGTACAGTCGCGAAAATCCAAGGCACTCCGAAACACCCCGACGATGTACTTCTGGAATTGGTCCTGATCGAGCCCGGACAAGGCCATGCCCACGGCATCGGCACGTTCTGACTTCCATTCCATTTCCCAGCGGATCCAGGTGCCTTCAACCGGTCGATCCTTCGATTTCTGTTCCGCGGCTTTGTCGTAGATCCGGAGATAGGTGTCCGACTGGCGGGACCCCATGCACAGGGTCTTGCCCGTGTCCAAGCCCGAGCCCAGATCCAGGCCCGCAATCAAGCGAGATTGACGGAAGTGCGAGACACAGTTACCTGCCTTCACTGACGCATAGATGCGATCCACATCGATCACCCCGTTCCGATCATCGAGCGCCACATCAATGCGCCCGAAATGTCCCTTCTTTTCAAAGACCCACGTCGCCACGTCGTGAAACTTCTGATAGATCCAGTCACTGATCAACTCTTGCGAGAGATCGACATGCACTTCACGCGGGGCCCAGGTGGCTGCCGTCCCGATCCGGCCTAATCCTCCTGCAGACCCACGGGACAACCAGCCTTGCCGGTAGCCCAGAAAGCCTTTTTTATCCTTGATCCACTCCCCGCCCACACGTGCGATCACCTCATCAGCGGTCGAGTCAGACACGGTAAAGCGGAACCAGCCGAGTGAACACGTCCATGCACTCATGAGACCCTCCGTGTGGAACCTTGGAAATTCCGCCCCCGTTTTACCGAGCGGGGGCTGTTCTTCGGGCCGCGCCGCCGGCCTTGGCCGGCAGTCGCGCCCGCACTTCCACTGTTGCCGTTAAGCCGCCGCATGCGGCTGCGTCCGTTCCGTTCCATCGCCCGCCGGACTTTCGCGAGATTGAATCGGGCCATACGACCTAACCATTCTACGGGGATCTCCTCCTTGCGATAGGCTCGCTGGATCGACTTCGGGCTCATGCGGAGTTCCGCCGCCAATTCCTTCACCGTGAGCACATCCTTCTTCATGCCCCGTCCTTTCGTTCGGTCCGGCTCAGCACAGGGCTGACCATACCGGTGTGAGATGATGATGGGAAGTACCCTACTTAGGCCTGCTTAGGACAGTTAGGGACTCTTAGGGACAACGGTCACAAGCAAGCCGATAAATGTATCGTCGGCGCACACAGATAGGAAGACGTAATGTTAGGAAAGATGGACCAGTACCGAGGGACTATCAGTCTGGCAAGACCTTACAATAGAAAACATTGTGCAAAGGAAGCGTGCTCTCCGTACCAACCCGGTATGAATTGACCCCGATTGTGACGGGAATCGCTGGAAGATGTGTTTTGATTCGTCTATACTTAATAATTACCAACGGCTAATACGAGCAGTACTAAGAGAAGACCGGGCGAGAAGGACGATAACGATGCCCAGAAACACTTGTTTTGTTTTGGGAGTTGGGCTTCTCCTGGGCTTCGGGCTGCCCCTCACTATCGGAGCGGACGACACCGGTCTTGCGCATCGGGGAGTCACTCTCTCCACCCTGGACGGCCCAGGCGACGTCGGCCAGTTCACCTCCGTTGCCATGGGGGCTGACGGCTTGGGCCTCATCGCTTACCACGATGTGGCCAATCGTACCCTCAAGGTGGCTCACTGCTCCAATCGGGCCTGCAGCTCTGCCACCCTTACCACCCTAGACGACACCGGTGATGTCGGCCAATTCACTTCCGTAGCCATCGGAGCCGACGGCCTGGGCCTCATCAGCTACTACGCCTCGACCAACAATCGCAACCTCAAGGTGGCTCACTGCTCCAATCGGGCCTGCAGCTCTGCCACCCTTACCACCCTAGACGACACCGGTGATATCGGTCAATCGACTTCCGTAGCCATCGGAGCCGACGGCCTGGGCCTCATCAGCTACTACGACGTGATCAACGGCAATCTCAAGGTGGCTCACTGCTCCAATCGGGCCTGCAGCTCTGCCACCCTTACCACCCTGGATAGCGCCGGGGACGTCGGTCAAGACACCTCCGTGACCATCGGGGCCGATGGCCTAGGTCTCATCAGCTACTACGACGCGATCAACGGCAACCTCAAGGTAGCCCACTGTTCCAACCGGGCCTGCACCGCCGCTACCCTCACCACCCTGGATAGCACCGGCGAAGTCGGTCAATTTACTTCCGTGACCATCGGAGCTGACGGCCTGGGCCTCATCAGCTACCACGACTCGACCAACCATGTCCTCAAGGTGGCCCACTGCTCCAACCGGGCCTGCACTGCTGCCACCCTCACCACCCTAGATCGTGCAGGCAAGGTTGGTCAGGACACCGCTGTCACTCTTGGAGCCGACGGCCTAGGCCTCATCAGTTACCATGACGAGACCAACCATACCCTCAAGGTGGCCCACTGCTCCAACCGGGCCTGCACTGCTGCCACCCTCACCACCCTGGACAGTGCTGGCGAGGTCGGTCGAGACACCTCCCTGACCATCGGAGCGGATCGCTTCGGCCTCATCAGCTACTACGATGCGACCAACGGCAATCTCAAGGTAGCTCACTGCTCCGACATTCTCTGTGTTCCTGACCGCCGCCGCTGAGCAACTGAGCATCATCCCGCATTATTGAAGAATACTTCTGTGGCAAGCCGATGCTTGACTCAGGCGACACAAGCAAAAAAGCGCGATAGGTAGGAAAAGAGCTTATATGTCACGCGAGTCGTGCTTGTCGCGTGCAGTCTGCTACTTCGTGACGAACCGCCACGAACCATACGGGCTATGGACCGAAGAGGGCGCCATTCAGGGCGAGATGAACGGCGATACTTGCGGCATAGCCCAAGGCAATCGCCCAGATCCACTTCAGGTGTGAAGAGAACGTATAAATTCCTCGTGCCTGCCCCATGAGCGCCACCCCCGCTGCCGACCCAATGGACAACAACGATCCGCCGACACCGGCGGTCAACGTCACCAACAGCCATTGGCCGAGGCTCATCTCCGGGTTCATGCTCAACACCGCAAACATGACGGGGATGTTGTCGATGACTGCTGAAAGAATCCCGACGAGGATATTTGCGGTTGTGGCGCCCAAATCCTTATAGAGAAGATCCGAAAGCGTGGCCAGATACCCCAATGCGCCAAGCCCGCCGACGCAGAGCATAATGCCGTAGAAGAACATCAGCGTATCCCATTCCACACGCTTCATACTGATGAACACATCGAACGGCTTGACTGCGGGCTTGTACACGACATTGAGGCTGACGGCGCCATCGAACTCGGGGACTTGCTTCCATTCGTCCAGCTCCTTGCGCCGGAGAAAATAACCATAGGATTTAAGAATGCCCAGCCCGGTCATCATGCCAAGAAACGGAGGGATCTCGAGAAAATGATGCAGAAGCACCGTTCCGGCTATGGTGATGAGAAATAGCAACACGATGACATAGCCGCCATACTTGACCTCCACTGGTTCTATTCTGGCTGACGGCTTCTCATGTGGAATCGTCATGGAGATCAGGGCCGCCGGAACAAGCCAGTTGATGAGCGAGGGAACGAACAACGCGAAAAAATCGCCGAATTGAACGACGCCTTTTTGCCAAACCATGAGGGTTGTGATGTCACCAAAGGGGCTGAACGCGCCGCCCGCGTTGGCCGCGACCACCACATTGACACAGGCAGCGCTGATGAATCGTCCGTTGCCTGCGCCCATGGCCATGACCACGGCTCCCATTACCAGCGCTGTCGTCAGATTGTCCGCGACAGGGGATATGAAAAAAGCCAGCAAGCCGGTCAGCCAAAACACAGTGCGTAAGGACAGGCCTAATGCAACGAGGCCTGTCCGCAAAGCCGTGAAGATGTTTCGCTCTGCCATGGTATTGATGAACGTCATGGCGGAAAGAAGAAACAGCAGCAGCTCAGCATATTCCAACAGATTATGCCGCAGGATTTCGGCAACGGCATGGGATTGGTGTTGAGAGGCATAGGCGATAGCCGTCAGTATCCAGATCGCCCCTGCCGCCACCATGACGGGTTTGGATTTCCGCAGATCAAGATGTTCCTCGACAATCACCAGCACATAGGCGGCCAGAAACACCGCTAATGCCAGGTAGCCTATCCAGTGATCCGTAAAGCTCAACATCCCGTCCCTCTCACGAGTACAGCGCCCCTCCCTACAACTTTTCCTCTTTTCTTGCGGATTAACTATCATAGTTCTTAGAAGTGTCCCAAGTTTATTCGAACTGCTTCAACTGGGTGAAGAAGCCCAACGACAGACACTCGGCTTCTGAGTGTAGAAAAAATCGATGGAAGGGGATTCACTCAAACATGCGCGAAAACTAGACCGAGGAATTCCCTTCGAGCACGGAACCCTCTGGCCCAGGCATCACATGACAGGTCCCTTTAGAACACAACGAGGGGAGTTCTTGAAAACTAGGCTATCCCCTAAAGAAAGACTTTCCGTTCGTTGAGGAATGGCGTTAGGACGATCTGATAAAGTAGAATTGCGGTTCGACTATAGTCACCACCGCCGTCACAGCTTGCTCGGCCACCTGACGCCGAATGAGTTTGTTGAACAAGGTCAGGTGATCCAGGCCGCCAAAGACACCGTCCGTTCTAGTTAAGAACCGTCTCGGAAATGGGACCAAAGCCAATAAAGGGGCGGGCTCGCTAAGCATCGGAGTGAGGATTGGGAAGATTTGGTTCAGTTCATAAGAGGCGATCGCTTTCGGGTCTCACGTGCGTATTGATTGGCATGATGGCATGGAGCCTGGCGGGCAGCACCGTTTCGGTAGTCCAGGCTGACTCAACCGTGAACCAGGACTTCCGTCTGTGGTCGCCGGTCTATTTGACCTTTCCCCTTTCACCTTCATTCATCGGGTACATGGAGGTGAGCCCCCGATTTGGAAATGACGTATCGACATTAACTCAACTCGTTCTTCGCCCAGCTGTCGGTTACAAACTCACTGATCAGCTTTCCCTGTGGCAGGGGTACGCATGGTACGGAAATTATCAGCCTCGCTTTACCGAAGAAAACTACGTGTGGCAGCAACTGCTCTACGCTCGCAAGTATCCATTCGTTAAAGTTCTCATTCGACCCAGGCTGGAAGAACGATTCATAGAACATACGGATGGTGTCTCCGTGCGATCACGAACGATGTTGCGCGGTGACTTTCCGCTACCGGATGCCCCAGAATGGGCGATCGTCGTGTTCGATGAATTTTTCGTGAATGTGAACTCCGTGGGAAATGGTCCTGACTCAGGATTCGATGAAAACAGATTTTTCCTCGGGATGAACCGCCAATTCACGGAACAGTTCAATATGGATTTTGGCTATCAAATGCAGGCACAAAACAAACGCCAGCCGGGACTCATCAACCAAATCA
>JABFSG010000069.1 GCA_013140715.1 Nitrospiraceae bacterium | reverse complement strand
CGTGCGACTTTGCCGCTCGGACCGAAGGGCTTTTGAGGCACACCGTTGAGCTCGGCTTTGACGCCCCCAGCATTGCCAAGCGTCAAGGTAAACTGGTCTTGACCTTTCCATGTCGACTTTTCTCCGGGTCTCAGCAAAACCTCCTGGGGGCTCCCTCCATCGATTTGAACGACGACCCAACTCAGCTCGATCGCTTCAAGCTCCAGCGCCAACTGGCCCTCTGCCGCTGAAGACCCTTCGAGTGAAATCCCTCCCAACGGCCCGTCACTCCCCAGCGACGAAGGACTCGGAGCCGCGAGTGCCGGCGTGGTCGAAGCTGTGGCTGCCGGCTTGGCTGCCGGCTCCACATTATGTTCCACACGCGCCTCAGCTGCCACGACAGGGGACTCGCTCGGCTTCGTCTTGGGGTCCGGAAGGATCTCTTCCGCCAGCTTGCTTGGCGGCGCGTCCTGGGTCTCTGGAGTCGTGGGAACGGGTCGCTTGGATGAGGAAGGGGAAGCTTCTGTGCTCGAACGACGGACCAAGAGCGACGACTGCTCGCGGCTTAAAAGAAAAATGAGCGTGAGAACCGCAAGACCGATCGCGATTGCGACGGCCTTTCGATTGACTTGACGTTTCCGCTCTTCTTCCGCTTGCCTAACTCTTAAACGTTCCCGCTCGGCTTGTTTATCGTAATAGGTACCGGCCGACTGAGCGAATCGATGGATTGCATCCTCTTCATCGAGCCCAAGAGACCGGGCATAGGACCGGACAAAACCTCGAGCGAACACCTGATCGGGCAACTTGGCAAAGTTCCCATCTTCCAAGGCCTTGACAAAATCGGTCCGAATTCGCGTCTTGGATGCGACTTCGTCGATGGTGAGGCCCTTCGTTTCTCGAACTTGCTTGAAAAATTCGCCGATCGGTTCCATGGGTATCTCTCTATGGCTTGATCCTGGTCAAGAGTTCCTTCGCCGCTGCGGCAGACTCGCCGCCCTTATCGAGTGTCGTCACCTTCGTCAGCGCTTCTTTTGCGCGTCGTTCGAATCCTAACTTGTAATAGGCGCGCCCTAACTCTAAGTGCAATAACGCCGGAGGAACGTTGGGTGGATTGATCACGAGGGCATCCTCAAACGCCTCCATCGCACCTTGGTAGTCACTCTCGTGGGCCAGGGTCCGCCCGAGATGGAACCGGGCTAAGTCCGGGGTCGTATACAAGGGATTGGTCAGAGCCTGACGGAATGCGGCGATCGCTTCTGTCCACCGCCCCTGTTTCTCCAAGACCTGGCCCAAATAGGTATAGGCTTCAGAATAACTTTCATCGAGAGCCGTTGCGGCTTTCAATTCATCTTCGGCTTGAGACAATTTACCCTGCTGCGCCAAAATATGACCGAGCCCGTATCGCGCCTCTTTGTTGCGCGGGTCGAGCTGCACGGCTTTCTGAAACGACACAAAAGCCTTTTGCTGATCTTGGTCCAGACTCGCAAGGCCTTCCTGGTAATACCCCTTTGACTTCTGTACCGAACCTTCCGATGTCGCACAGCCGGGCAACCATCCGGCGAACAAGAACACAGCAAGCAGCGACCGCGCCAGTGCCTGAACAATCGAACCGGGGAAATGAATCCGCGTCACGAAATGTCCTCGAAATGGGTCAACTGCTTAAAGGCTCGAAACCGTTCTTGAATCTCTTTGTAGTCCAGGATTCGCAAACGGTCAAGACTAAAGGCTTCTACGGTAAATGAGGCCATGACGCTCCCGAAGATGATCGCTTGTTTGAAGGCCTCCATCGAACGATTACCGGTAGCCGTCAAGTATCCCAGGAAGCCGCCGGCGAAGGTATCGCCTGCACCGGTGGGGTCGCGCACGTCTTCGAGCGGAAAGGCCGGGGCTCCGAACACCTGCTTCTCTGTGAACATCAAAACCCCATATTCCCCACGCTTGATGATGAGGTGCTTGGGCCCGCGCGCAAGCACTTTTTGTGCAACCTTCACCAGATTCGAATCTTCGCCGAGTGCCCGAGCCTCTCCGTCGTTAATGATCAGAATATCCACTCGTTCCAAGACCCGCCACAACGCATCCCTCTTGCCATTGATCCAAAAGTTCATGGTATCGCATGCGACCAAGGGCGGGCGTGAAAGTTTCTGCAACACATCCAATTGTAGCTCCGGATCGATATTGCCCAAGAACAATAGATCTGGAGATCGATAGGCATCGGGTATCTTCGGTCGAAAAGTTTCGAACACGTTGAGTTTTGTATCGAGCGTATGGGCTTCATTCAACTGATGCGTGTACTCTCCCTTCCATCGGAAGGTCGCTCCGGGTCTCCGCTCCAACCCCGTTACGTCGATGCCGCGGCTCTTGAGGAAAGCCAAGTGCTGCGAGGGAAAATCCTCCCCCACGACTGCGATGAGGTCGACGCTGGTGAAGTAGCTGGCGGCGGTTGAAAAATAGGTGGCCGAACCTCCAAGCACCTCGTTGACCTCTCCGAAAGGTGTTTTCACCGTATCTAATGCGACCGATCCAACTACCAGCAGCTTTCCCATGTCTTAACGAATCCCTTTCTTCGCCGGAAGAACCCGATCGATCAACAGAGCCAGCTTCCGTCGAAGCGAAGCCGGTATCCGATCCGGCGCCGTAATAATGGCATCCTGCAACGCGCGCTGACAATTGCACAATTTCACGTCGGCCACTGCAGGCAGCGCCGCCCGCAACAGCCGCTTAGCCAGCGTGACATTCTGACGAAGCGTGGTCAAGATCGCCTCGACGGTGACGGGCTCTTCCGTCTCATGCCAACAATCGTAATCCGTCGCCAAGGCCACTGTGGAGTAACAGAGCTCTGCCTCCCGTGCAAGCTTCGCCTCAGGAAGATTCGTCATCCCGATCACGCTCACGCCCCATTGACGATAGAGCCGTGACTCCCCTTTGGTCGAAAACTGCGGCCCTTCAATGCAGAGATAGACGCCGCCCTGATGCACCGTGGCGCCGACCGTACGGGCCGCGCCCAACATTGCCGCACCGAGCGAGGAACAGACCGAATCGCCGAACGCCACATGTGCCACGACCCCTCCCTCGAAAAAGGTCGACACCCGCCGCTTGGTGAGATCGATGAACTGATCCGGCAACACCACGTCCCCAGGCTTGATCGACTCCTTCATACTCCCGACCGCACTCACAGAAATCACCCGCCGGACCCCGAGAACCTTGAGCGCGTAGATATTCGCGCGATAGTTGATTTCCGAAGGATTGATCCGATGGCCTCGTCCATGCCGCGAGAGAAACGCAATACGAGTCCCGTCCAACTCGCCAAGCAGCACCTTGTCGGAAGGAGCCCCGAAGGGAGTCTTAACGGCCAATTCCTTGACCTTCCGGAGCCCCTCGATCTCGTACAGCCCACTGCCGCCGATGATTCCGATATCTGCAGATCCTGCCTTCCCCTGCCCTGTCATCCCTGGCCCCCAAGGGCGGCGAGGAACCGATCGACCTGCCCGATCACCAGGGCTCCCGTCTGTTGAGCGGTTTCTGATTCCTCAATCGTCAACCACTGAATCCCCTGTTCTTTTCGAAACCACGTCATTTGTCGTTTAGCATAATGTCTCGTGTCGCGCTTGAATCGCCGAACCATTTCAGCTGCGTCATACTCGCCGGCCAAGTACGCCGCCACATGGCGATACCCCAAGCCCTTCATGGCCGCACAGTCGAGACGGTACCCTTGGTCGAGGAGTTGTTTCGTTTCTTCCATTAATCCATCCGCCAATTGCGAATCGATCCGGCCCTCAATACGTCGATACAGCAGGTCACGACCCCGATTCAAACCGATGATCAAGGCGGAAAATGGCTGCTCATCGAACCCATGTTCCTGTTGAAACTCCGACATCCGACGACCGGATAACTGGTACACCTCCAGAGCACGGATCACTTTCGATTCGTCCCGGGGATGCAACCGCGCCGCGGTCGTAGGATCAACCGCCACAAGTCGAGCATAGAGGCGATCGTGCCCCTGCTCTTTTGCCTCCTGTCGCAGGGTCTCGCGCAGGGTCGGATCAGCCGGTGGCGCGCCGCACAAGCCCCTGAGGAGAGTCCTCACATACAGCCCTGTCCCGCCCACTACCAGGGGAAGACGGCGGTCTCGATAGAGGCGCTCGATCTCATCGAGCGCCTGACGTCGATACAACCCCGCATTAAACGATTCATCTGGATTGACGAGATCGATCAGTCGATGGGGAATTCCCTGTCGCTCATCCGGAATCGGCTTATCCGTCCCAATATCCATCCCACGATACACTTGTCGGGAGTCTGCCGTGAGCACTTCGGTTTCGAAAGCCTTAGCCACTTCGATCGCGACACGGCTTTTCCCCACAGCAGTCGGGCCAACGATCACGACGATGGGCTTGAGACGAACCTGCCGCTCTGAGAGACAACAGGTCGCCCTCGCTGGGATGGCCATCATGACCATCCCACCCTGCCGAACAGCTTGGCGAGCTCATCCGTCGACAGGCGAAACGCTGTGCGGCGCCCATGCGGGCAGGTCATAATCAACCCCTCTTGCACCCAATCGTGAATCACCTGCTGAATCTCAGGCAGCGCCAAGGCGCGTCCGGCACGCACCGCTCCATGGCAGGCCAGTGAGGCCAAAATCGGTTGAACCCGTAGTTCCAGAGACGAGGCGCTCTCCCACTCGGTTAAATCATCGAGTAAATCCTGCACCAAAACAGCCGCATCCACCTTACCAAGTCCGACCGGGACTCCACGAATCGCCACCGCCGTTGCGCCGAACGGTTCGATCAGGAGGCCAAGTTTCTCCAAATCATCGCGGCGCTTGAGCACGAGCGCCGTCTGCGCAGCCGACAGCTCAATCGGCTCAGGAATCAAGAGCGGCTGCGATGGAATGTCCCGGCTCTGCCATCCCCGCCAAAGCCGTTGAAAGAGGACCCGCTCGTGCGCCGTATGTTGATCGATCACTTGCAGTTCATCGCCTACCTGCGCCACGAGATAGGTCCGGAGAATTTGTCCGAGCGGCAGGATATCCGGTTGCTCTGCTCGTCGATAGGTTTCGGCTGCTTCGTGAGCGAAGGCCAATTGATGTCCCTCGACGATACCGGAGAGGGATACCGCATCCTTTATTCCGATCTTGGAGTCATTTTTTGGAGCGGCAATCGAAGCCTCCTGGTGAACAGCTACCAACGATGCAGTCTGCGGCAGCCCCTCCTGCGTAAGACCCAGCACGACCTTCCGCTCAGACCCATCGAGCGCATGACGAACCGATTGACGCACTAACAGGTGAAGGGCTTCCGTGTCAGCAAAACGGACTTCTTTCTTCGTGGGATGCACGTTGACATCGAGTCGGTCCGGTTCGATGTCCAGAAAAAGCACGAACGTCGGGTGATGCCCCTTAGCCAAAAACGATCCATATCCGTCCATGACCGCATGAAACACGGTCGCATTGCGAACGGGCCGACGGTTCACAAACAATTCCTGTGGTGTCCGCGAGGACCGTGCGTGGACAGGATCGATCATCACGCCTCGGATCGACAATCCTCCTGCTCGGCCTCGCATTTCAATAGTCCTATCGAGAAACGTCTGGCGATAGACTTGGAGGATTCGGTCACGATCCGTTGTCACGGCAGGATAATTAAGAATCTCCTGGCTATTATGGGTCAGGCGGAAATGCACCGATGGCCAAGCAAGGCCTGCGAGTTGCACAACATGACTGATATGGGAAAACTCGGTCGTGGCCGATTTCAGGAACTTCTTCCTGGCCGGCTGATTGAAAAAGAGATTGGATACGTCGATCCTGGTACCAGGCGCGGCGGGCGCATCCACGATCGAACCGCCAGCTCCTGCGATTAGAGTGAGCTGCGACCCCATCATATCCAGCCTCGTCGCGGTCGTCACCGACACATGGGAGACGGACGCGATACTCGGTAACGCTTCGCCGCGAAAGCCCATCGTTATCACCGAAGCGAGATCCCGATCGGACCTCAGCTTACTGGTAGCATGCCTCTCGAAAGCCAGAGGAAGATCGGCGCGACTGATTCCCTCTCCATCATCCGTGACGCGAATGAGGGTGGTGCCGCCATCCTTGACATCGATAGTGATATGCAATCCCCCTGCATCCAGACTATTGTCCAGTAGTTCTTTCACCACGGCAGCAGGACGCTCGACAACCTCGCCTGCCGCAATGCGGCTGACTACATCGCCTGGGAGAATATGGATTTTAGCCGAACAACTGGCGGCAGGCATGAAGTTAGACCCCAGAGAACGCCGAAAACAAGGGAGCCGCCGGGAATCGTCTCGACGGACGTCCGATCATCGAATGTCTGCCAGTCTATTCTTGGCCAACTTCGCCTCATCCGATGTGGGAAACTCTTCGATGACCCGCTTGAGATTCTTTTTCGATTTGGCGAGATCTCCGGTCTCCCCTGCTGCGAGCCCAGCTTTGAAGAGGGCTGCAGGAACTTTCTCATTCCCCGGATATTCCGTCGTGAGATACTCGAACGATTGCATTGCGCGCACATAATCTTTCTGCTGATAGGAAGACTCTCCCAACCAGTAATAGGCATTCGGTGTGAGCGACGTACCGGGAAAGTCTTTCACAAACCGTTGAAATCCCGCCACTGCAAGATCGTATTTCCCGTTGAGATAGTCGTTGTACGCGAGGTTGAATGCCGATGTCGGGGTAATCGTAGGAACCCCAGGCACCATAGACGGCGCATCGATCGGGGAGCCCGGTTTTTGTGGTTTAGCGAAACGAGGAGACTCTCCAAGAGCTGGTTCCACCCTGGGCGCAATCGGAATGCCCGAGACCTCATCAGATTTGGCCAGCCGCCCCTCTAACTTTTGGATCCGTGCAGACAGTTCATCGAACCTCGGATCGAACTTCTGCTTGGCGGATTCGTTATCCTTCACCCGTTCCAGAGATTCCAAACGTCGTTGCAGCGCATCCAGCCGCTTTTGATCTTGATCTTGAGACTTCGACACCGCCGACAAGTGGTCACGCACTTCCACAAAATCCGCGTGGTTGGCACATCCGGTAAGCCACAACATCGTCCCGGCCATGAAAAGGACCGCACCCCTCGCGCCTATCTTCTTACACATCACGTTTATCGCGACTCCTTCAACTGGGCTAATTTATCGGACGCTTTTCCTGCCTCTGGACTCCGCGGATACACCGTCACCACTTGGGTGAATGCCGACGAAGCCCGCTTCTTATCTTTCATCGCCAGGTAGGCATACCCCTTCTTCAAAATCGCCGCCGGTGCTTTCTCGCTCCGAGGGAAATCCAGCTCGACTCGGTCGTAGGAATCGATCGCCTGTCTGTAATCTTTCTTCCCATAGTGCGACTCGCCGAGCCAATAGCGCGCATTTGGAGACAGCTCCGAACTCTCGTAGTCGCGCAGGAAGGTCGCGAACCCCTGCCGGGCTCCATCCAAATCTCCGTCACGAAACAGAGCCAGTAGACGCTCGTACTCGACTCGGTCGGGGCGTTCTCCACTCTGGCTGACTTGCGGGCGAGTCAGGTCCTCGGATTCGACCGCCGGCGCGACCCCTTCAGCCGATGGTTCTACTTCGGTCTGCGCAGGGAGCGAGGCCGCAAGCGTTTCCTGCTCCACCTTTGGAGCTTCGGATACAGGAGCCAATGCCGGTCGATGGGCCGGCTTCGTGGTTGACGGACGCGCTCCTCCTTTGTTTCCCCCTCGCACACGCCCATCCTGTGCGATCTGGTCAAGAACCTTGGCGAGGGCATCCAGACGACGTTCTTGCTCTTCGAAGCGAGCAGCAAACTTCTGCGCGACAGAGGCGACACTCTTATTGACCTCGCCCAAGTGACCGGTCACAGCTTTATTCATCTCATTGATATGGGTGGTCGATGCCTTGCCCGCCTGCTCTTCTTGACTGATCCGTTCGTTCAATCCCGACAACGACTTATACTGCTCATCCAAACGTACATCGAGATTCTTAGCGAGTCCGCTATTCGTCTTCTGCACAACCTCGATAATTTCTTTCCGCACCACCTCCATCTGTCGACTCACGTCATCAAGGCGGGTGTTCACGTCCATGCGGAGCTGATCGCGATCCTGCTTATTTTTGACATCTTGCGCATTGAGACTCTCACGCACCTGGTTATACCGAGTGGTGCTATCCGCCTCCAGCTTGGCGGCCAACTGTTCGAGCCGTTTGGTCTGCTGCTCGAGCTGCACAGAGCGCTGTTTGAGATCTTCCTGCTTGCCCCGAAGTTCCTGAGCTTGGTGCAACGCCCGTTCCAGCTCACCGCGCAACTGCGGCAGCTCCTGCTCCCGAAGCACCGAAATCTCCTGACCCTGCCGCGCGCGGGTCTGTGCCAGCTCATCGCTCGACTGCTTGATGCGCTGCTGAAGATTCTTCTCCGTCTGCTTGAGATCCGCCTGTTGGGCAACGCAGCCGGTCGACAACAGGATAAAGATCGTACAGACCGTCGTCCAGGCTCCCTTTGTATCCGAATGGTTCCACATTGTTCCACCCACTATGATAAAGGAATATCCTGTCCTCTCTTTGCGAACAACGGAGTCACAACCGTTGAGACGAAGAGCGCGGCGATTACTTTCCGGTCTTCACCACAATATGCCCGCGGCGATTCTGCTGGTAGCACGACTCCGCATGTTCGGTGCAGGTCGGCCGCTCTTTCCCATACGACACTACAGAGAGCCGATTGGCACCGACACCAAGCTCGACCAGATAGTTCCGCGCGGCCTTCGCCCGCTTCTCACCGAGCACAAGGTTGTAGGCGGAAGTTCCGCGCTCGTCACAATGCCCCTCGACCTTGAGCGACACGTTCGGATTGGACTTTATCCACTCGGCATCGCGACTCAATGCCTGACGCCCTTCCTCGGAAATCGTCCAGCTATCGTAGGCGAAAAACACATCTCGTAAGCCCGCCGCGGCTGAAGCAGCCTGTTCGGCACGAATCTCATCCAATTGTCGTCCGGCATTGCTGGAAGGATCGACCTTGGCCAGCATCGTGCCACTGCCGACACGCTCTTCTGAAGGGTTCTTGTCGAGACCCCGAAGCCCGCCGCCACCGGACTGCACCCCTGTATCCGGATAGCCGCCAACACCGCCTCCCTTCGCCGCCCCTTGAGTGGACTGCGAATCGCCGCCGGACTGCACGGACTTTTTGGAGCAGCCGGACAGACCGATCAATGCCATGCTCGCCACCAGCGCCACAGCGTATGTACACATCGTCTTGTTCATTTCATCCTTCTCCTTTTTCTACGTTAATAATCTCGGCCCTTTGCCTTCATCCATCCGATACGGTCACGATGCCGGAGACCAGGAGGGCGCACTATTATGCGTCCCCTGGAACGTAAGACGTTCGATGTCTTTACCATCGGCATCGATCATATAAATATGGCTCTTTCCTTCAGCCGTCGAACTGAACACCAGATGCCGGCCGTCCGGCGACCAGGAGGGCGAATCGTCGACACCAGGCCCTGTCGTCAATTGCATTCGCTTTTGTCCGTCCGGTGAGATGACACAGAGCTTGTATTCTTTTTGCGTCCGGCACACATACGCAATCCAGTTCCCTCTCGGCGACCAAGCCGGCGCAGCATTATAATCGCCTTCAAACGTCAGACGGCGTACATTCGTCCCATCTGAGCCCATCAAGAACAGTTGGGGTCCGCCACCCCGGTCCGACACAAACACCAGGTCTCTCCCATTGGGAGACCAGGAGGGAGACAAGTCCCCGGACGGGTTTACCGTCAATCGTTGGATAGCTTTGGTCCTTGTGTCCAGCCGATAGAGTTCGGAGTTGCCTTCGTGACTGGAGGCAAACGCCAAAAAGTTCCCATCGGGGGACAAGGCCGGAGTGATATTCAATCCCCCCAGAGATATAAGGGTCCACCGCTTACCTGTTGCCAGTTCGATCATATCGATGTTTTGTGTATGGCGATCGCGATAAGACGTGAACACAATGAACCGGCGATCCGGAGACCATTGCGGCATGAGGTTCAGAAATCCGTCGGCAGTGAGTTGACGCGCATCGTAACCGTCATAATCCATCACGAACAACTCCCGAGCAGCCCCCTGTTGAGCCACATACGCGATCTTCGTCCGCGCGATGCCGGGCTCGCCCGTGTAACGAAACACCAGCTCGTCGACAAAACGATGCGCCATCAGCCGCACAACCGACGGCGATCCAGCATAACGTTTTCCCCCTACGACTTCGTCGCTGCCGCTGTCATAGACGAAGCCTTCCATGTTCACATCGGCATCCTTCTGCGCCTCTTTCAGAGCGGCTTTTCCCCAGACCAAGACCGAGACACCCTTCTCCGCTGCTTGTTTGAAGACAGCTTTGGAGCCATTCCCCGTCCCGTTGCCGATATCGGACGTGGCAATCCCAAGGCTGGGCAAATCCACCAGATCGAAGACCAAGGAACGTTTCACATCTTTTTTGAGGACTTCTTCGATTCGCCCTCCCAACCAATCGGGTCCGCCCCCGTTTTGTATCCCCGCAATGCCCAGGGAAATCTTCTGGAAATCCGGACGGGTGGCTTCAAGGAACACATCCGAAGCCCCGGACTCAAGAATACCGACAGCGCCCGCCAACAACAGCGCTCCCCCAACCCAGACACTGATCAATTTCGCCTGTCTCATCCGACCGATTCTCCGACTCGAAATACCATTTCTACATCTTTATAACTATCTGCCATTTCTGCAGGAAACACCGGCAGGATTCGAGGCCGCAATACGGCACGCTGGCCCGCTATATCGAAATAGGCGTTCCCGGACGACTGTTGCACCACCACATCTTTAATCGTCCCATCGCGTTGAAGCCGAAACCTGACGGTCATCGTATAGGTTTGCCCCGCCATATCCACCGGAGGCGGCTCCCACTGGCTGCTGATAATCGACTGTACTCGTGCCCAGTAAGGATTCGACCCGGCTGTCCCTGAAATCTTCAAGGTCGTCTCGGGGGCCTTGACTGTCGGAAGTTTCACCTCTTGCTGGGGCGTCAGCTTGGCGTATGGCTCAACCGGTTTCACCTCTTTCGGGATTTCCAGCTTGGCTGCAGGCTGAATCTGCTTGATCTTTTTTAGTTCTTCCTCCAATTCACGATTCAGATCATCGCTGACGGAAGACCTCGGTGGAAGCTTCGCCACCGGTTGGGCTTGAACTGCCGACTTTGTCGCAGGACTCAAGTCTCCAATCTTCGGCGCATCAGGCGGAAGCTGAAGATCCTGCAGGATGTCCCTTCGTTTCTCGCCTACTATCGGTGGCGCAACGGAAGGGGCTACATTCGGAACGACCGCTTTGACCGATGGCGCCGGTGCCGGCTTCACATCTAAAGCTTTTTTTGGCTCGACCGGCTTCGCCGGCTCTGCTTGCTTCGGAGGCGTTGGCAGACTGACCAGCGACACTTCCACAGACGTCAAAGGCCGTTCACTCTGGTGCGGAAGCCGAAGTCCAGTCGCAGCAAGCAAGACGACCAGATGAAAAACGAGCGACAGCACCACCGTTCGCTTGAGCCGAGAGAACAGCCTGGACTGATCCTCCTGATCGAACCATGGGCTTGACGGAATCGACGCCTGAGACGTCATAACAACCAGCCCCCTCACACAAGCGTTGCATTATTTTTTTCGCGGCGGGAGGGGCGGAAACTGTGGCTCTCCCACACGCTCAGGCCCGACCGGATCCGTCACCATGCCGATCTTCTCGATCCCGGCTTTCTTCACACCGTCCATGACTTGCACTACGACGCCGTAGGGTACTTCGCGATCCGCCCTGAGATAGAGCGACACATCGGGATGGTCCTGTTTCAGAAGCTTCAATTTTTGTTCTAGCTGAGCGACTCCAACCGGGTCTTTGTCGAGATACAGCCGTTGATCCGTTTCGATCGTAAGCACCGTGCGCATTTCCGCTTTGATCGTATTCGTGGCAGAAGTCGGCAACTTAATGTCCATTCCTCGATACAGCATCGGCGCAGTGACCATGAAAATCACTAGGAGGACAAGGACCACATCGACGAGGGGGATGACGTTGATCTCTGCCAGAAACCGACGGTGACGGGACTCTAGGGTCATCCTCGAACTCCGACCGGAACTGGCTTCGTCTTCGGTGCTGCGGTCGAAAGGGATGACAGCATCTCGATGGAGACCGAATCCAGCCTAAACGCCGTGCTGCGAATCCGAGTGAGGAAGTAGTTGTAGGCGATGACTGCTGGAATAGCCGTGAAAAGTCCGGCCGCCGTCGCGATCAAAGCCTCGGCTACGCCGGGAGCGACAGCGGAAATACTGGCGGTCCCTTGGGTGCCGATCTCACGAAACGCATCGATGATCCCCATCACCGTTCCAAGCAGTCCGATAAACGGAGTAATATTTCCCGTCGTGGCAAGAAACGGGAGATAGGCCTCAAGCCGGGAAATCTGGATCTGGCCAAGATGCGATGCTGTCCGTTCGATGATATGCCGATCAACCGGTTCTGACCCGGTACCATTTCTTTCCTCGGCTCGAACGGACCCTACACGCTCCATCAGGCCTTCGAAGACAATTGCACTAGGGCTTCCTTCTACTCGTCGCACCTGCCGATAGAGTTCATCCAAATCCCGGGTTTTCACCAGAAGCGACAGAAACCTCTGATCCTCGTGGTCTGCCACTCGAAATGCCCGCCATTTGACGAAAATAATGGCCCACGAAATGACGGAGAAGCAAAACAGGAGTACGAGCACGACTTTCGAGACTGAGCCGA
This sequence comes from Nitrospiraceae bacterium, assembly GCA_013140715.1. Lineage (GTDB taxonomy): Bacteria > Nitrospirota > Nitrospiria > Nitrospirales > Nitrospiraceae > Palsa-1315. The sequence goes on along the minus strand of JABFSG010000069.1, from coordinate 29,548 downwards.
GCGAACCCAGCATTCCGACGAGACCTGTCTGAAACATGCGGAAATAACCTTTCCCGGCTCTAGAAAATATTCACTGTCCTGCCTACGGAGTCTAGCAAACCCTGGAGAAAATGGCGGGGCCGACGGGATTTGAACCCGCGACCTCCAGATTGACAATCTGGCGTCCTAACCAGCTGAACGACGGCCCCTCGAAGCTTCAACTTATAGCGGGAGATGTGGGTGACACGACTATATCTAGCGGTCGGTCCTGTCTAACATTTCATTATTCATGCTCAACAATCTGTCCCGGCCCCCATGAACCAGCTTTCTTGATGGTAGGCGGAACAGGGATCGAACCTGTGACCCCTGCCTTGTAAGGGCAGCGCTCTCCCAACTGAGCTATCCGCCTGATTTCCTTAACAACCTTTGAGGATGCTACCAACTCCACCTAGCCTTGTCAATCGAATCTCGCACTCTTCTTGCTTTTTCAGCCATGGGATATTTCTTTCAGATGAATCATGACGCTGTGATTATGATTTTCCCTCATGTCGCCGCTCGGCCCGAGGAAAATATCTGTCATGCACCAACTTCAATCGTCCCCGTTCAATGTGCGTGTAGATCTGCGTCGTGGCAATATTTGCATGGCCGAGCATCACCTGCACAGACCGAAGATCCGCACCTCCCTCGATCAGATGCGTCGCAAAGGAATGCCGGAGCATGTGAGGCGAAATGACCTTGGTAATCCCCGCGCGCCGCGCACGACTTCGCAGCAACTTCCAAAAGGCTTGCCGCGTCAAGGGGCCGCCCCGCCTCGACACAAATACATACCGAGAAGTCCGTTTCTTGAGAAGCCGCGGCCGCGCCTCTTCCACATACTGCAGCAGTAACTGTCGAGCCACTTCCCCCATTGGGACAAGACGCTGCTTCGCCCCCTTGCCTGTGACCCGGAGATAGCCGACATCAAGATTCATCTGCGCAATTTCAGTCATAACCAACTCCGATACGCGAAGCCCCGTCGCATAGAGTAACTCCACCATCGTGCGGTCACGCAAATCTTCGAGGGTTGGAACCGCCCCCAGATCCAACAATGCCATGACCTCTTGCTGCGACAGCGTTTTGGGCAGTCGAACGCCGCGAGATATCGGAGCCAGGCCGATGGTAGGACTCTCCTCAATCATCCGTTCCCTCATCAGAAACCGGAACCATCCACGAATAGCCGAGAGACAACGGACCGAGGATGTGCGAGATAACCGTGCTTCCTGCAAGGACCGGAGAAATCCTGTCATGGTCTCCGGTGTAGGAACCCCCAGCAGGATGGCGCCGGTTCGATGTAAGTAGGAGTGGAACTTACTCAAGTCGCGGCGATAGGCTTCAACCGTGTTGACGGAAAGACCACCCTCCACACGGAGATGGCTCAAATATCGCTCGGCCAGCGGATCCAGGATCATCTGTGCGATGATAGCCAATCACTCGGATGAACACAACGAATTCTCTGGGGGAGTTTACCTTGACACCCCACAGGGTTTCCGATAGTAGTCACATGCGCATGACATACAGTCACACCGCTCAGGAACTCATGGCCCGCCCGTCGGCATCGTTGATTGCACATCGCCCATACCTACGTTCAATGCTCTGGCGCCCTGCGCTGATCCTGGCTTTGAGCATGTCCTGGCTTATCATCGGGTTCGCATTCGATTCCCCTGTCTACGCAGAAACAGGATCGGCTGTACCGGCAAACCATCCGACGCTGAACCAGGCCAAACGCCTCATCGACGCGGATCAGGCCGAAGAAGCCCTCACCATCCTCCGTCGATTTCTGGCAACCCCTCCGAAGCCCGATCTGCTCGACGATACATACCTGCTCCTCGGCGCAGCGCTGCACCGTGCAAAGCAAGATGCAGAGGCGTTAAAGTATTTGCGCCAACTGCAAACCGAATTTCCCGACTCAGAGGTGTCGGACCGAGGCAAGCTGATGCAAGCCCGAGTCCATGCGGCGATGGGCAATCTCGATCTTGCCATGCCTATCTTGACGGGCCTGCGCAACCTTTCGAAGGATGACCGCACAAAACGCGAAGCCCTCAAATTGAGCGGCGAATTCTACGCGCAAAAAAAGGACGCGGCCCGTGCTATTCAGGCCTGGCTCGATGAAGTGGCACTAGGAACCGACGACCAAGCGGAAGACGTTCGGGCCCGCATCCGCGAACTGGCTGGGTCGACGTCCGACAAGAAAGCTCTTGAGCAAATTAGGGACACATTTCCACGCAGCTTTCCCGGCGATGTTGCCTCTCTTCGACTCATCGACCTCTACATCACCCGTGGAGAGGAACACCAAGCCATCCGGCAAATCCAGCAATTTCTCGTGAACTTCCCGATACACCCGCAGGCAGAAAAAGTCTCGGAACTTCTGGTGACACTCCAAGCCAAACTGAAATCCAACCAGTTTTTCATCGCCGCAGTCCTGCCGCTTTCAGGAAAACTTGCCACGTTTGCCAATGAAGTCCTGAGCGGAATTCAACTGGCCGTCGAAGCGAATAGAGACAAGGCAGGGAATGCGTCGGTCGGTCTCATCGTCAAAGACCTTGAATCCGATCCTGCCTCATTTGTAGACGACTTCTCCGAACTGCTGAACACCGATCGTCCTCTCGCCGTGATCGGTCCGCTCCTCTCGAAAAATCTGCCGGTCATGGCGGAACTGGCCGAACGAGCTCACATTCCCCTGATCACACCGACGGCAACCCTACCCAACGTCCGACGGCTCGGCAACTACATGTTCAGCACGGCGCTCACATTTCAACTTCAAGCGAAACGGATCGCAGCCTATGCCATCAAGGACCAGGGATTCCGCCGATTCTGCATCCTGCATCCCGACACCGCCTATGGTCGCGAACTGGCCCGGCTCTTTGCCCAGGAAGTGCGCCAACACGAGGGGGAAGTGATCGCCATTGAGTCCTACAAAGAGGGCGAAACCGACATGAGCGCCCAGCTCAAACGCATGAAGGCGGAAGACCTCAAGAAATATGGCTTATCCATACCGATCGATCAGACGAAGCTGCCCGGGAAACTGACCAAGCTGGACAAAAAAGTTCTCTATACGCCTGGCTTCGACGCGATCTTTATTCCAGGTCGCGCGGCCGACGCAGGCATCATTACCTCTCAGCTCAATTTTCACGACATGAAAGTTCCTTTCCTGGGCGCGAATGGATGGAACTCGCCCGATTTCGCCCGCACGGCCGATTCCTCGATCGATGGAGCCGTGTTCGTCGACGGCTTCTTCGTAGACAGCCAAACTCCAACCGTGCATGACTTTGTCGAGCGGTACAAGAAGCGGTTCCAAACCAGCCCGACACTCTTTGCCATGCAGGGCTACGATGCGGCGAAATTGGTAATCGATACGGTTCACAAAGGCGCCTCCTCCGGCGAAGCCGTCCAGGAGCAGCTGATGGCTCAGCCGGACCTTTCTTCCCTTGCAGGCCCGGCGGCCTTTGGGCCGGACGGGACATTGAATCGGCCGCTCTTCCTCATTCAGATCAAACACGGACGATTCCTTCAAGTGAATTAAGAAGGACGCAAATGAATTCTTTACCGCAGATTATCCACACGATTTCCTACATGGCGCTGCCGCTGCTCTTCGCGATGGTGTTGCACGAATATGCCCATGGCTGGGTCGCCAATCGGTGCGGCGACTCAACCGCCAAACTCCAGGGCCGGCTCACCATGAACCCGCTGGCGCATATCGATCCGTTCGGAACCGTCATCCTACCCCTGATCTGCCTCCTCTTGCCGGGAGGATTCTTCATCGGATGGGCCAAACCGGTTCCGATCGACCCACGAGCCATGCGCCAACCGCGTCGCGACATGGCGCTCGTTGCAGCGGCAGGACCTGCCATGAATCTCGCGCTGGCCGTCGGCAGCGCTCTTCTCTTCGCGCTCCTATTGTCGATCGACCCGGAGATCGGCAACTACTGGTCCAAATCGCAAGACAACGGTCCACAGGACACATGGCACCAAATGTTTCTCCTACCGATCGCAGTGATGTCGGTCTACTCCGTCTTGATTAATGTGCTCTTGATGCTGTTCAATCTGCTGCCGCTTCCCCCATTGGATGGCGGAAGAATTCTCACAAGCCTTCTCCCAAGGACTGCGGCAATAGCGCTCGCGCGCGTGGAACCCTATGGCATGTTCATCCTGATGGGGCTGATCCTACTCGACCCGCAGATTCATCTGATCCATACCATCACCGGCACCTTGACCCACAGCCTCACCAACTCCATTCTCTCCACCGCCGTCGGCCTCGGAGCAGGGAACACACCATGACCATACAAAAAAAACGAGTCCTCAGCGGCATGCAGCCGAGCGGACTGCTGCACCTCGGCAACTATCTCGGCGCGTTGGAAAATTGGAAAGGCCTTCAGAACGAATTCGAGTGCTATTTTTTTGTCGCAGACTGGCACGCACTCTCGACAAATTATGCCGATACGAGCCGCATCAAAGAATTCGTCCGCGAGTTGTTGATCGATTGGCTGGCCGCCGGCATCGATCCGGCGAAAGCGACCGTGTTCGTGCAATCGCGTATCCCAGAACATGCCGTCTTGCACCTCTTGCTCTCCATGATCATTCCTACTTCCTGGCTGGAGCGGAATCCAACCTATAAAGAAAAACAGGAACAGCTGAAGGAGCGAGATTTGACCACCTACGGATTTCTCGGCTATCCGGTCTTGCAAGCCGCAGATATCCTCATCTACAAGCCGGACTTCGTACCGGTGGGCAAAGACCAACTGCCGCACCTCGAACTCACCAGGGAACTGGCCCGCCGGTTCAATAGCCTCTACAAGCCGGTGTTTCCGGAACCGATGGAACAGCTCACCAGATTTCCGAAAGTACTCGGCACCGATGGCCGGAAGATGAGCAAGAGCTACAACAACACGATCAACCTGTCCGACCCCGAACCGGTCGTGCGCCAGAAACTCAAGACGATGGTCACCGATCCAGCCCGAGTCCGGCGCCACGACCCAGGAAACCCGGACCTCTGCCCTGTGTACGATTTTCACAAAACCTTTTCATTGCCGACGATTCAGGAGCAGATTAATACCGAATGCCGGACTGCCGCCATCGGTTGTATCGATTGCAAGAAACTTGTGGCCGATCGAGTGGTGGAACGAATGGCGCCGATGTGGGATGCGCGCGCGCGCCTGAGCAAAGATTCCGCATACCTGAACGACATCGTGACTGAAGGGAGCCGCAGGGCCGGCGAGGTCGCCAAAGCAACGCTCAACGATGTGAGCGAAGCGATGAAGATTTGAATGGGGTACAAGATGAAGAACCGCAGGACGTGGCAAGGGGCGCTCGTGCTCTGCGCTCTGGCTGGAGGGCTGTCAGGTTGTGGAACTTGGATGCATTCCGACAAACAGTCGGTCACTATTTTCACCACCCCATCTGAGGCATCGGTCGTCATCGACGACTACCTGCACCTCACGGCCCCTGGTACTGTCACATTAAGCCGTAAAGAAAACCATCTTGCGCAGGTGAACAGGGATGGCTTTGAACCGACCACTCTCAAGATCGATCGCACCTGGTCCTGGTGGGTTCTCGGAGACATTTTCGGTTGCCTGATAATCTTTTCACCAATATGCATCATGAACGACATGGACCAGGGCGGCTACTACACATTCGACGACAAGATCTATCTCACCCTCGATCGTCGCACGGCCTCGGAGCCGCCTATATCGAAATAGCCTACAGAGCGACTCAGCCCTGTTTCTGCGCGAGGAGATTCAACCACCGCCCCTTGCGTTCCTGGTTGGTCACCACCCTCAACTCAAGAATAATCCATCCGGCTTGACGAACTGCGCGGGCAAGTTCGTCTTTTTTCCAGCGAGCAACATAGCGGCCGGGGAGCCACCCATCTGTCAGAAGGCGGCTCTTCAGGCCATAGGTCACAGTCGCGGCAAACAAACCGCCTGGGCAGACAAGCTTTCGCAGATCGCTCAAGATACGACGTGCCTCTGGTTTCGGTAGATGCATCAGAGAAGCGGCGGCCCAGAGGCCATCGAATGACATCGCGTGAAAGGAAAGGTCACGGAAATCTGCGCGGACCAGTGGCAATGAACGATAGCGACGTCGTCCCTCTGAGAGCAACGCACTCGTTCGATCCACTCCCACCACGCGATACCCGCGCTGAGCGAGATCGCCCATATCCTTGCCCCCTCCACAGCCGAGATCCAACAATCGCGCATCAGCAGGGAGATGCTGCAGCCATTCGACTAATAACGGCGGGCGGCGATGACGCCGCTTATTCCAACGGGCAAGGCATTCCTTGGCCGACCGTTCATACACCTCGATCGTCTGCAAGACAAGTTGCGTTGTGCTATGGTGGGGTACGTTGGACGAGGCCATTTATGCGGCGAGGAGAGGGACCATGACTGCGCTGGCGTTGATTTTCATCCTACTGGGAGTAAGCTGGAGCAACGCATGGGCAGCTGATCCTCCCTGTGATAAATATCCATCCGTGAAACAAGCACGATGCGCTGAGATTTGGAAAGAGCTCAACAGGGAAGACGGTCCCTCAATTGCGCAATTCGGGCTAGACCAGTTAAAGCGGCGGGAAGAAGGCAAAATCACCGCCGAGCAGCACCTCGGAGAAAACATGGCCTTCATCAAACAGTCCACCGACAAACGCCTTGAACGGCTCCGCGCTCGGATGGAGAAAGAATAGTCGGCTCGCCTCTTCCACCTCTGCTTACCCATATATTTGTCACAGCAGCGAAAGATTCCCGCAGGATGCTCAAAAAGTTCGTCCAGCAAGGCCGCAGGCGAGTGAGAGAGGTTGAGGCCTAGGTTACGGTTGAGCAAAGACTCGACTCGCATCATCTCCATCTTACTTAGCCTCAACCTTGACCTTCGCCTAATACTGACGAGATGGTTCTTGCGTCCTGCTATACCCGGACAAACTGATTCGTCAATTTCTCCACCCCAATTTCAGTCTCTGGCCCATGCCCCGTCACCACAGTTGTGGCATCCTTCAAGGTATACAACCTCTCTCGGATCGATTGCTCGATGGCGTCGAAGTCCCCGCCCCAAAGATCAGTACGTCCGATGCTGCCGCGAAAGAGTGTGTCCCCGGCCAAGACCACGTTGTCGCCAGGAAAATGAAAACTCATGGACCCGGGGGTATGGCCCGGCGTATGGAGTGCGACAGCGGAAATTTGCCCGACCAGCAACTTCTCTTCATCTTTGAGCCAGTAGTCCGGCATCGGAACAGGCATATAGACAACGCCGAACATCCGGCACTGCAATTCAAGATTCTTCCACAGTTCGAGATCGCTCTGATGCAGACAGATCGTCGCACCTGTCGCCTTTTTCATTTCGCCCGCGGCCAAGAAATGATCGAAGTGGGCATGGGTATGGAGAATATGTGTAACCGTCAATCCCAGTTTCTGCACCTCGTGCAAAATCTGTTCATGGGCACCACCGGGATCGACGACGAAGGCCTGCTTCGTCACAGGATCGCCGATGATCGAACAATTGCAACCGAGGGGTGGGACCGAAAATGTTTTTCGAATCATCGTAGACATGGTCCACGCATGCTACCGCCTAGGCCCATCGAGGCGCAAGCAGCACCCTCTTCATTGAATCCGGCGTGGACAAGCATGCGCGAAGCGTGGATAATCCAGACAATCAATGGAGGGACCTCACGTGCGAGACAAGACTCAATCGAACTCATGGCCCTTGTGGATCGGAGCGATCGCGCTCTGTTTGCTGGCCGGCGGATGCAAGCCTGACGACTCGCCGTTTAAGGCGGAGAATGAGTCGCTCCGCAAGCAACTGGCCAAGGAGGAGTCGGTGGTTACTTCGCTGCAAGACGGAAACAAGGTCATGCAGCAACAGATCGATCTGTTGAATCAAGAACTCCGTGACGCAAAGAAATCGGCTGAGGGTGCGAAGGCCGACGCGAAAGCTGCCGCCGCCGATTTGGCCCTCCAAGCAGCCCAGGCAAAAAAGCTGACCGCTGAAGTTCAGAAAACCGTCGCGGCGCAAGCAGCCCAGAATATCTACGTCGAGGAGAAAGGGACCCAGACCGATGACCTCCCCCGCCCCTTGAGCAACGTCGCCAAAAGCGCGGAGGATGCTCTCAGCCGCAATGGGTACCACATTAAAGTAAGTATCAAAACCGATCAAAAAGCCGTCTACGTGACGGAACGGAAAGTGTCCCCTGCTGCCTCGCTTGAGACTCCCGGCTCACGGAATCAATACGTCGTGTCGCTTCATGCCCTCCCAGCGAATATCACCCGACTCAGCGTCAAGGCCGAGTATGAGAAACTGGCACAGGGTGGACGAGTCCTCAGCGTGAGCGCTGAAGAGGTCGCCGAAATTGAACGGAGCCTCATCCGGGAAATCAATAAAGCTTTGGCCTCCACCAGCAAAACCTAGCAGGATGCTGAAAAAGGAGGTGGGATGGCTGACGCGATCCCCGTGCTCGCGCAACGCGCGGCTTGAGAAAGCCCTCGTTGAACACGCGCAGGTGGGATCACTCGAGCCACCCCTAGAAAAGGAGTGAGTGAACACTCGCCTGCGGCCTTGCTGGACGGCATTTTTGAGCATCCTGCGTGGTGTATTCCTGTTATCCAAAACACACAGATCAGTCAAATTCCGGCATGTCCACAGAATATTTCCACAGCCTACTGATGCAGCATTATTGTGCATGGCTCGCGACCATGCTCTACTTCTTCATCATTGGTAGCCCGCAGGGCGCAGAGGCTGGATCGAAGCCCTCGCAGGAACTGGCCCGCCATTTGACTGGAATCGCGGCACTGGCCCAGCCGTCACCGATGGTCAGCATCCCAGCCGGTCCCTTTGTACTCGGCGGCAAACGAATGGAGAGCGATCCCACTGGAAACCGGGCGCCATTCGACGATACGGAACTCCCCCAACATCGAATCTGGCTGGATGCTTACGAGATGGACCGCGATGAAGTGAGCCTCGGAGAATACCTGGCCTTCTTGAAACAACGAAAGCTCCATCCATCAGACGAGCTGCAAAAACTCCTCTGGCACGTCATCACAATCCATTCCGTCTCAGACCAGACTCTGACCCGGTGGCCCGCGCTCTATGTCACCTGGGCCGAGGCGAAAGATCTCTGTATGGCCAGGAACGAACGGCTGCCGACGGAGGCTGAATGGGAAAAGGCAGCGCGAGGATCAGAGGGCAACCTCTTCCCCTGGGGCGATACTACTCCCGACACGACGGTCGCCATGTTCGGGCAGTACCATGTCCATGAGATTCCCATTCTTGCGGTGGTGGATTCGCATGATGCCGGCATGAGCCCCTATGGCCTGCACCATATGGCGGGGAACGTCGCTGAATGGGTACAGGACTGGTTCGGATCCGACTATTACGCTTCCATGCCGGAGCGAAATCCCCCGGGACCGACGAGCGGGCGTTACAAAAGCGTCCGCGGCGGCTCGTGGAAAAGTAACCGAGTCATGCTCCGCACAGCGACCCGCGGCGGAGCATCTCCGGATCAACGCTCCCCCACCATCGGCTTTCGGTGTGCCCGATCATTGCCCACCACTACACAGTAGAAAGCCACAGAAGATCTCTGTGCGCAGAGATGGCCTTTACCGAACGATTCGTCATTGAATAACGGCCAGGCAGGATGCTCAAAAAGTCCGTTCAGCAAGGTTGCAGGCGAGTGGCTACGATAGGTTTTCCGAGCTTGCTCGTTACCTCTCAGGGGGTGGGGGCTAATTGATCTTCCACTGCGCGCGTCCAACGAGAGGAGTCCGCGACCGCGCGTTGGGCGAGCACAGAAGATCATCAGGCCCCACCCCCTCTTTTTTTTCAGCATCCTGCTAGCGCAACAAAGCTCCCTTTCCTTGGTCAAGCGCCAGCCTCGTGCTAGCATTTCCCTCCTATGGGCCTCTCAACCAGCGTGCACGATCTCCGAACCCTCATTCGTTCTTACCACCCGCTGATTATCATCGAAACGGTGGAGGAGGAGCGAGTGCGATCGTTGCTCCAATCGGTTGCCGCCCAGGAACGTATGCCCCTATTCGAATGGTCCGTCACGAGAGGACTCACCAGGGCCGACGAGACACCGACGCTCAACAGAATGACAGCCACGCCTCTGGCTGTCCTTCAACATCTGCAAGGCCTGACAGTCGAAGCAGTCTTCTGGCTCAAGGATCTTGCACCGCATTTACAGGATGCCGCCGTCGCCCGCCAACTCCGTGAAGTCACGACGACCTACGACCGCTCGCGAGCCTCCTGTGTGCTGACCGGCAATCCCATCGCCCTGCCGCTCGATATTGAACAGATGGCAGTCCGGCTCGATCTGCAACTGCCGGATCGGAACGAACTCCAATCTATGCTCCAGAGCGTTCTGCAATCGCTCGGTCCCAGAACCTCTCCCCAGCACCCGCGATCGACCACCGTCGTACAAAGCATCCTCAGCTCCATCAAAGATTCCAAAGTTGCAGCCCAGCACCCTTCGGCAGGCGAGCGTGACGCAATCCTTAGAGCCCTGCAGGGGCTGACGCTCCATCAGGCGCGACAGGTCATTACGCAATGTGTCGTTGAAGACGGCACACTCTGCGCCGACGACGTGCAGAAGATTTTGAAGCGCAAGGTGCAGGCCATTAAAGACGGAGGCCTGCTTGAATACTACCCGCTGGAAGACAATCGGTTCGAGTTGGGCGGATTCGCTAATCTGAAATCCTGGCTGGAACGGGCGAAAGTCGGATTTACCCAGGAAGCCAAGGCGCTCAATCTCACGCCCCCCAGAGGCATCATGCTCGTGGGCGTGCCTGGCTGCGGTAAATCGCTGGCAGCCAAGGCCATCGCGCGGGAATGGCAGCTGCCGTTGCTCAAGCTCGATGCAGGCCGACTGTTCGATAAATTTGTCGGTGAGTCGGAGAAAAACTTCCGCAAGGCAATCGAGACGGCCGAGTCGTTATCGCCCATCGTCCTCTGGATCGATGAGATCGAGAAGGCGATGGCTGCCGGGGGCGGAAGCGGCGAAGCCGATGCCGGGTTAAGTCGCCGCCTCTTCGGCGCATTTCTCACATGGCTTCAGGAAAAGAAACAAGAGGTCTTCGTCGTGGCCACCGCCAACAATCTTTCGCTGCTTCCCCCGGAACTCCTTCGCAAAGGGCGATTCGACGAAATATTTTTCGTGGACCTGCCGGACGACGGCGAGCGGGAATCCATCTGGAAAATTCACCTGGCCCTTCGGAAGCAGGAGGTCAAACGGTTCGATCTAGTCAAAGTCGTCAGCGCCAGCGACGGCTTCAGCGGCTCGGAGATCGAACAGGCGGTGGTTGCAGCCCTGTATCGCGCGCTCCATCAAAAGACACCACTCACGACCGATCTCTTAATTGAAGAATTGACCAACACTGTGCCACTTTCCGTCACCCGACAAGAAGACATCGATCAGCTTCGGGAGACGGCCCAAGGCCGGTTTGTCAACGTACGGTGACCTCGATGCGACTTCTCTTCATCACAACCGCAATCGCCATGGTGACGCTCGTAGGCTGTGCGACCTCACCGGTGGAGCGATCTCGTCCATCGGTATCGGACGGCCGCGCCTGCTGCAGATCCGTCGAACGCGCGCCGAGCCGAAGCGCCATCGTTCAGACAACGGCCAAACTGGTCGGCGCGAAAACGATCAAGAGCAACGGCCGGCGCATCGCCTATGACTGTGCCGGGGTTACCCGCGCCGTGTTTCTTGCGCATGGGATCGATCTCTACGATGGTGAACCGGATGAGTCCGACGCCAACGGCGTCCGAATCATCCATGCCCATATACGGCAGGAAGGCACATTCCATCAGGGGCCGGCTGCCCACCCGGGAGACCTCATCTTCTTCGACAATACATGGGACTATAATGGAGACGGCAAGGTGAACGACCCTCTGACGCACGTCGGGATCGTCGAGCGGCAGGAATCGAATGGCACGGTCATCTTCATCAGCCGTGTGGCCGACGCCATCGAACGTTATCGCATGAACCTCGACCAACCCCACGTCCACAAAACTGCCGACGGTCGCATCCTCAACGACTATCTTCGCCGCAAGGATGGGAACGACCCAGCCAATACCGGCTACCTCACGGGAGAACTCTTTACGCAGTTCGCCACCCGGGTAGGGCACTAGCAGAACAACTCTGTTATTTGGTTTATTTGGTTGAACCAGACTAAACAGATGAACCAGGTAAACAAAACAAACCAAATGAACCAAAAAGACCAAACTTGTGGCTCTGCTACACTTACCCTATGGCTACACCGTCACTGTCCGATCGGATCGCTCACAATGATCCTCTGCGCCAGACCATGCTGGAGGTACACGAGAGACTCTTGTCTCTCTATAGCGCGCTGATAGTGGCAGAGCAACTCACCTATGAACGTATCCACGGCCGCGTCGGCACGACAGACGAGCTCATCCAGTTGCTGCTCAGGGATCCCTGGTTCACGTGGCTCTCTCCCCTGTTGGATCTACTCCTCCGAATCGATCGGCTCCTAGAGGACGATGCGTTCGACATCACCCATGAAAATGTCGTCCATCTTGTCGCCGAAGTGCGCAGCCTGACCCGCCCGTCGGTTGAAGGCGACGGATTCGAACGAGCCTACTACGAGGCTCTCAAGCGAGACCCCGAAGTCGTGCTCGCCCACTTCCACGTCACCCGAGCCCTGCTGGCAGAAGCCGCATAACTCCATCCAACACCAGGATCAGAAGACCGTGTCTGGTCGGTTTGGTTTATTTTGGTGATCTCGTTTGTTTGGTTGAACCAGATCAACCAGATAGACCAAACAGACCAGAATGACCAGCCGCTACAGTACAAGACTGAGTCTGCCGATAATCCACCAATAACCGATGTCGACATCTCGATCGAGTCCATGAGGCCACTATTTTTTCAATAACCTGCTAGAATTATTTTATGAAACCTGTGCCGCAACAAACCTCGTCCAAGGAGTCTTGCCCTCACCGCCAGAGACTCCTCGACATGCGAGGCAGCCTCTTGAGCCTTCATAAGGCCCTCATCCTGGCGGAACAAGTGACCTACGAACGCATCAACGGACGAGTTTCCTCAACCAGCCAACTGCTGCAATTGGTGTTGAACGACCCCTGGTTTACCTGGCTTCATCCCCTCTCTCAGCTGGTGATTCGCATCGATGAACTCTTGGATGACGAATCCGAATTACTGCTGGTTGAGATGGAACACTTTCTGATCGAAGCCAGAGCCCTCATCCGTCCCTCAGAGGAGGGAGACGGTTTCGAACGCAGCTACTACGAAGCCCTTCAGCGGGAACCTGACGTCATCTTTGCCCACGTCGAAGTCAAAAGACTCCTCACGAAAATCGCCGCGTAATCCTCCCACATTTTCCTGTCAGAATACGGAAACAGTCCGCCGACATCTTGGAAGGTTACGGCTGAAGCGGCTTGAGGTTAGAGGTCTGAGGAACGAGGCTTGAGCAAGAGCATGGTCTACGGCGTCTAACATCCAACCTTGAACCTCCAACCTTCTTCCTCGCTAAACCTTGACCTCCGCCTGCTTCGGGCGCTGCGGCCTTGAGGGATAGCGCTATTGAGCATCCGATAAGCCGGACTTTCTGAACAGGTTCTGTAAATCGAGTATTGGTGGGAGACGTTACCAGTGGCGGCCGGAAGCAAGAAAAGCAGGCACCTCCACGCTGGGCAGGGGCTTGGCAAATAAATAGCCTTGACCATACTCGCATGCGAGCAGGCGGAGAGTCTCCAGATGTCCGGTGGTTTCCACTCCTTCGGCGATCACTTGCCTCCCTAGTTGATGTGCAAGGACGATAATGGTTTTCACGATAGCAAGGGCGTCGTCGTCAGTCCCGAGCCGCCGGATGAACGACTGATCGATCTTCAGGAACGTAATCGGCAGCTGCTGAAGATAGCTCAGGGACGAATAACCGGTTCCGAAATCGTCCAGGCAGGTTTGAATCTTCTGCGATTCGATCTGTTTCAGCACCGCCGTGACCGCTTCAGGGTTCTGCATCATGTCCGATTCCGTGATTTCGATCTTGAGACTGGAAGGATCCACACCGGTCGCCGTCAGAACCTCGTTGACGAGCGCCGCAAGGTCGGCATTTGCCAAGTGGTGAAGTGAGAAATTTACGCTCACGGTTAAGGGACGAATCTTGGGAAACTCAGCCTGCCAGACCGTCAACTGCCTGGCTGCCTCTCGAAGGCTCCATTCACCGATCTTCGTCATCAAACCCAATTCCGTCGCAATCTCCAGGAACCCATCCGGCCTGGTAAGCCCATACTCAGGATGCTCCCAACGAAGCAAGGCCTCAAACCCGGAAACCTGGCCTGACTTCAATGATACAATCGGCTGATATTCCAGCCGGAACTCCTTCCGCTCCAGCGCCAGTCGAAGATCGGCTTCCAACTTCAAGCGGGCCATAGCCTGCTCATGCATGGCCGTATCGAAAATCACAAACCCCGTCCGACCAGAGACTTTCGCCTGATGCATCGCGATCGTCGCATCCCGAAGGAGCTGTTCACCGCATTCATACCCCAGGTTACAACAGGTAAGACCCATACTGGCCGTGAGGAAAATCTGCCGACCCTCGACCGTAAAGGGTGTGGAAAATTCCTGCCGGAGACGATCGGCCACACGTGTCGCATTGCCAATCGCCTTCAGATTATCCAGCAGAAAGGCGAATTCATCCCCTTCCATCCTGGCCACCGTGTCGGCCGATCGCACACGGCGCAGAATCCGTTGGCTCACCTCAATCAGCAGTCGATCCGCTGCGGCAGGACCCAAACTGTCCCGGACCACACGAAACCCGTCGAGATTGAGATAAAGCAGCGCGAACAGATGGCTGGTTTGACGCCTGCTCTGTTGATAGACCCGATCCAACCGGTCCAAAAACAGCGCGCGATTGGGGAGACCGGTGAGCGAGTCATGAAACGTCTCCAGAAACAGCCGCTGTTCGGCCTGTCGTTTTTCTTCGATCAAGCGTTTTCGGTCGAGCGCCTGTGACACGGAATGACCCAGGCGAGCCAGACGATCTTTCAACAGATAGTCGGTGGCCCCAGCCTTCATACATGCCACCGCCATATCCTCACCGATGCAGCCGGACACGACAATGAATGGGATATCGAGCCCCCGCTCCTTCATGAGCCGGAGCGCATCGTGTGCCGTAAATTGCGGCATGGAGAAATCCGAAAGGATAAAATCCGTAGGCTGGTCGAGTGCACGGAGGTACTCGTCTTGCGAATCGACGCGGCGGGACGCCACCGAGAACCCGGCCTCTTGGAGCACGTCGAGGATCAGCTCCGTATCATTCGGAGAGTCTTCAAGCAGCAGGAGATTGAGATTCGTTGCCATCGCCGACCTCGCTCGCGACCATGACTGAGTATAGGATGAGACCCACCTCTGGCCAACAAAATGTAGAGAATCGTGCGTCGAGGCAAGAGGGAGCAGCGCATGGACGATTTATGTGATCTTCGGCAAGTTCGACCGCATTAGCCTAGGCGAACGCGGGAGGAAGAACATACACTTGTCACCAAAGCGGCTTCTACCACCTTGCCCTCAACCAGAAAAAATAATGTTATTATTTCCCTCTCCAGGTGATGCCCCTATTTTTCTCGCCCGGGTTAGTCCAGAGCCTGAGATACCCAATGAACTCAGGGCATACTCCCCTATCCATCCTCCATCATCCTAATCATTCTGCCAGATGAATCACTTCCGATTCGTCGCTGAATCAAAAAAGATTCACGCGAAGTTAGATTTTGTCGCGTGAGACGCTGAAAATCCATATTTAAAGCCATGAACGACCGCTTATTGGCAAGGCCTGCAATTTGCTTTGACTGCAAAACAACGTCTCTTCAAAACAATAAAGATATTTACTAAAACCTATCAGTTTTGATAGGAACCAATAGCGAATTATGATATTGTCCTGCGCATCATGGAATACGAAATGATTCCTGATACCCTTCGCTCCTCTCGCCACAACCAACAATTCTCAGTTCTTCAGAAGAGGAATCATGGCTAATACAATCTCCGTTCTGTGCGTTCATGGCATCGGTCACGGTGACGCAGACCCGAACCTCCAACAGTCATGGACGGACACCATCACCGCCGGGCTCAAAGCCTGGGATCAAGAAATCGCCGTGACGTGCGACTTCCTGGAGTACGACGACCTGTTTGAACAGGCCCCCCTCAACACCGTGACCTACAGCAGCGCTTTCGCACGTCTGCTGGCAAGCGGAGTAGTGCATGGGATCGGCGATCTTTTCACCCGCGAGCGGGGTCTCTTCGAACTGCCCTCCATGATCCGATGGACTGCGGGCATGGTGGCTCAGTGGATCAGTGAGGAGCGGATCCGGGAGAAAGCTCGCACCCTTATTCTGAACAAGTTGCAGGCCGGCGACTACGGCGTCGTCTGCGCGCACAGCCTGGGATCGCTCCTCTGTTACGACACATTTCTCAGAAACCCCAAGGCCCTGAAGGAAAAGTACTTCGTGTCCTTCGGCTCTCAGATCGGCAACCCTTGCGTGCGCGATACCTTCGCCGGACGGATTGCACCGCTCGACCAGGCCGCCCGATGGTTCCATCTCTACAACCCCGACGATCATGTCTTCACCGCGGATATCCACATGGCCGCCGACAATTTCGAGGAGGTCGGCACAGAATTCGACGTTCCCAACGACATGCTCAACCATGAGGCCACGTGGTATCTCGGCCACCAGCAGACTCGCTCGACGGTCTGGCGCGAGCTCTCGGGTGCCAAGGTCCAGAAGATCCTCGCCCGCGGCCTACAGCAATTCCACGAGCGCAACACGAAGCCCGAGCGGCGCGCCCTGCTCGTCGGGATTAACGACTATCCGGATCCGGCCAATCGACTCGACGGCTGCGTGAACGATGTCTACCTCATGAGTGCCATCTTGCAGGAATCCGGATTCGCTCCGGAGGACATCCGCATCGTCTTGAACGAACGAGCCACCGCCGCCGCGATGACTGATCGCCTGCACTGGCTGCTGGATGACGTGAAAGGCGGCGACCAGCGTCTCTTCTTCTATTCTGGACACGGAGCACAGATGCCGGTCTATGGTGCAACCGACGAAGTCGATCACATGAACGAATGTCTCGTGCCATACGATTTTGATTGGTCGCCCCAACATGCCTTTACCGACAAACAGTTCGTCAATTTCTATAGCCAGCTTCCTTACGACTGCTACTTTGCAGCCATCTTCGACTGCTGCCACTCCGGCGGCATGACGCGCGACGGCGGCCGCAAGATTCGCGGCATTGCTCCCCCGGACGACATCCGCCATCGATCGCTCCGATGGAATGCTGGACTCCAAATGTGGGAGGACCGCCCCTTGAGCCGATTGAATCCATCTCTCGTGGAAACGAAAGCAGGAAAGGATTACCTCGGCACAAACGGGTCAAGCTTCCGGATCGGCAGAGCCATGGGCCTGCGCACATTGCCCAACAATCAATATGACAAAGTGCGCCGCGAGCTGAAGCATCATGGTCCATACCTCCCGGTTATCATAGAGGCCTGCCAGGAAGCGCAACTCTCCTACGAATACCGCCATGGTGCCCAGTCGTACGGAGCCTTTACTTTTAGTCTGGCGGAAATACTCCGAGTCGAACGCCGTCGAGGCAGAAATCCGACCTTCCTCCAGTTGAAGGAGGGCATCCAGGCCCGGCTGAAGACACTGAAATACGATCAGACCCCCAACCTCGTCGGGGCTCAAAAGATACTGCGTCAACAGGTGCCGTGGACTCGCAAGAGTACGACCACAAAGGATTAGCAAGGCATGCGCAACACAGCAGGTCTATCGAACACGGGCCCTGGTGCACAAGGCGTGGTCAGCAATTTCTCATGCGACAGGCGATGGCCAATGTCGTTGGCGATTGGTCTTATGTTTCTCCAATTGCACACGGCCCCATGGCTACTCGCCGCAGAGCTATTCCCGCTCCCCTCCCCGAGCCAAGACAAACAACAGCGTTCTCTCGCTCCCGCTGGGCTCACCCAGCAAGATCGCGAAAAGATCGCCCAACTGGCAGAGAAATCCCAAAAACTGTCCACCGATGACCAAACACAATTTCGCGCCAACATCAAGAACCGGCGCTCAAACTCGATACGGAACGGGCAACTCAACGAAGCCCAGTTTTTCGACGAACTGCTCCATAAACTAGACTAAAAGGAGCCCGCATATGTTTCAACCTGGGATCGTTTCCTGCCTTTGTTTCGGAGTGCTTGCCGCGCTCACCCTTTCCGCTCACGCCACTGCCTCGCTATCAGAACTCAACAATGAAGCGGCATTGAGCGCTCAGCAATCAGGCCTTGCAACCACAATGGAGCCTCCACAACCTACAGAACTTGGGGTACTGCGGAAAGATGAAGAAGCCAACCGACTTGTCCTCGCGATAATCGTAACGGGGGCGGCGACTGTTTCGCTCATGCTCGTCTTAATTGCTCTCTACAAGCGTCAATCTCTACCGGAAGCCATAGTGGCAGCAAGCGGTTTAGTGCTTGTGATTTTTGCGACAGTGCTGATCGTCATTCTTGCGAAGACGGACCAGCAACTGACTGCACCCATTGGCATCTTAGGCGCCATCGCCGGTTACTTGTTTGGAAAGTCCACCAAGGGAACAGAAACTGAGCAGAAACCAGAAAAGGCTGCTTCAACATGAGAAGAGTGATAAGGCCCAATCCCGATCAACCAAGTGCGAAGGGAAATAGTTCCTGGCATCTTTCTCTCCATTCAGGTGCCGGACGAGTGTGGACTAAGGAGGACTCAATGCGGAGATCAGCGGAATTGCCTGTCATAGGAAAAACAGTTTCCTTAGTTGTCGTGACTGCGATGATGTCATCGGGATGCGTTGCTGCATTCGGAGTAAAGCCGGACAGACAGGACTTTCTGGAAGATGCACAAGCGGCCTGTGCTAAGTATCATCCACAGAATTGGCAGGATCAACGTGCGTGCCTTGAATTTGAGAAAACATATCAGTGGGCCTCAAAAAGTCGAACGACGTATATCTCGCGGGGTCGCGCAAACGAATGGGCTGTATATTTCGGAGGAGCCGTTGCGCTGGTCAGCGCTGGAGCATTGGGCGGACTGGCAGCTTTCAGTCATACCGCCTCTGATGCCTACAAGATTATTCCGCTCGTCGGTGCTTTTGTCGGAGGGGCGCTCGCCTTTTTTAATAATGAGGAGAAGGCTACGGCCTATTATGAGGCAGACGCTGCACTAGAAGCTGCCCTCATGGAGGCGGACAGAGCCGTGAACCCTTCCGAAGAATCGGGACGAGTTGCCTCAAAATACAATGCCGCGCTTAATGTGTTGGGTGAAAAGATCGAGACACTGGAGAAGGCTCTTCGCAATACGTTGACGAAAAATCTAAAGCGCGCATCCAAGGAGGATACAGCACAGCTTCAAGATAAACTAAGAGTCCTGACTTTAGCTAACCGATATCGTATGGTCGATGCAAAGCAAGCAGACGAAGTAGCGCCGGGCAAGGGGAAACCAGCACAATTAACCGTCACTCTAAGCGCAGTAGTTGATAAACAGGATGAGAGCTCTTTGTTCAGTATTTCGAAAGTGCGTATCGGGGACAGCGAAACTAAGCCCACCATGATTGATAAGAACCTACTCACTGTTCCCATTCCGGCCGAGGTACAAAAATCTGGCCATCAGGGAGTCAGCTTTCTCATCGGGGATATTGAGGCGGGCAAGGTTGTAAGCGTCACCTTAGCCTTTCAGTAAATTGAGGCTGGCTGGTGGAGATCCCCCATCTTGACCCAAATGTCGACGAAGAGGTCAACCTGATGCGCAAAAAACAAACAGCTATGTTCGTCATCCTATTAGTCGTCCTGCTGTCAGGATGTGCGGGAGTCCGCATTCACGCAGTGGATCAGCATCCCAAAGGAATGCTCCTGCCGGATCAAGCGACGGTAAACTCGCAGATATTAAGTGAGTATCTAAAAGTTGAGGGAGGATTTTACAAAGACAACACCAAGCCACCCTGTACCTGCGTAGCTTTTTCTGGAGGGGGTATTCGGTCTGCTGCCTTTAGTATTGGTGTGATGAAGGGACTTCATGCAATCAACGGGGAGGGTGGAGAACCCTTCCTACATCAGATAGACATCATGTCTGCTGCATCAGGTGGAGCCTATGGAATGAGTTGGTATTACATGAACCAACTAGGACCTGATGCAATTTCAAAAGATGATCTCTTTCTCTCTCCAGCTCAAAACTACCTGTTAGAAAACGCTGATTTCATGACTGTACGGCGGTTTGTGCAAGGCAGTGTCAGCGACATGCTATTAATCCCCTGGAATCTTTTTGCAAATGGCTTCTTTGGGTGGCACCTCAATTCGAGTTTTATTGCCACGCAGACATACGAAAATGCCATTCGCCAGACTTTTCATGGAAACAAGCCTGGTGACTTCTCTAGAATGCCTGCATTGCTCAAGAATAACCATCTGCCATTTTTCATAATCACAACCACCGCCCACATTGATGAAGACCAGCTTCATTACGACAGCCTTCTGAGCAAGAGAGTCTTTGAATTTACGCCATTACGATTCGGGTCCGATGCATTTGGTTACAGTGACGTCGGACAGGACTTTCCCCTTACTGTTGCAGAAGCTGTTGAGGTTTCAGGAGCAGCCATTGACTCTTTTGAATCATTTACGGGGGCTCGACAAAAGGTAGCTGGATCTCTTCTTAATATCGATACAGGCCGATTTATTGACAACTATAAAGAGAAGCGATCGTTTTTAAAGAATGTGGGGTATTGGCTGTCACCAGCTCCCTTTTACCTGTATCAGCGGGCCTATATACTTGACGCATATGGTAAGCGGATGCGTCTCTCAGATGGAGGACACGCTGACAATCTTGCTGGATTTCCCCTTATCCGTCGCCTTTGCAGTAACATCATTATTGTCGATGCAGAATATGATCCGCACTATTCTTTTGGTGCTTACTTCAAGCTGAAAGAAAGCATTGAAAGAGAAATGCATGTCACCTTTCGCCTCACTAATGGTCATCATAATGTGGAAGCGATCCCCAAAAAGATTGAAGCCGGGAAGACATTGGAGAGCGTGAGTGTTGCGACACCCCCTGATATCAGGGGTACTTTTGACCCTGCACACCCTGTTATTCCTGGGAAGATAGGACCATTTCCTATTGGAGCCCCATTTAACGAACCTGATTTATTTCTGAATGTTACATACATAAAAATGGCGATCGATGACAGATTCGCGAAATGGGCTCACCTCCAGGTCGAAGAACGTACTGCGTTGGAAACCCAATATGGGTCTGAGGTGACATCCTATGCAGTCGCCTCTCTTCAGGACACCTGTGAAAAGAGGCCATACATATTGTCGGCATTGTGGAAGTGTTCGTTTCCGCAGTACAGCACCGCTCACCAAAATTTTTCGTCAGAGCAGTTTGCGGCATACGTACAACTAGGAGAGCGGATCGTGAAAAATGAGTTGACCTACGACCCGGGTAGAAAAACCCTGAAGATTAGTGGGCATTAAACAAAAGGGTCTTCTTCTTGGTGAGTGGGTGATTTCCGTCTGATTTCATATGGAGTCGAGCATGGAGATCAGAACTTTCAGGCGCAGGTACTCCTCGTCGCGTAAACCGTAGCTCCGCCGCTGCATAACGCGGATCTTGTTGTTCATGCCCTCGACGAATCCTAAGGCAACCTTGTTCTCCGGTTTGCAGTAGGCCGTGATACCGTCCCAGTGCCGGTCGATCATCGCAGCAAACTTCTCATAGGGCTTCAGGCACTGTCACTTCAATGAAATGCGCCAGTTCTCGAAGAAGCGACGAGCCCAGCCTTCCCGCTCGTAGAGGAGAGGATAAAAAGTGGTCGGGAGACTTTTCTTGACACCGATGACCTACATCCAGCACAAGATCCACCATGCCTCGGCGCCCACAACTTGCTTCGGGAGACCTCGCTTACCATGTTCTTAACCGCCGAGTCAGGCGCCTCCCCACAAGAGGCCAAGGTCTTGCACTTCAATATTCCCAAAAGCAATCAGTTTGATTGCCTCTCGTAGTCATCAGAAAAATCAAGCCAGTGGATCGGCATCGATCTCTTGCACAAGATCCTGATGTAATCGCTCGACGACGCTCTAGGGTATTCGTGCCATTTCAGATCCGCTTGCTGCCAATATAGCCGCCATTTGTTGGCGATCGGGTGCACTTGAACTTGGCAACCGGTGAATCGGTCCATTACTTCGAGCTATCCCACCTCGTGCACCGCTCGACAATCACCCCCTCATGCCCCTTGATCCTATACCCGAGTCGCAGCTCATCCTTGAGCTGGAGTTAGAATGGTATTGGGGAAAGGGCCTTGCGCAGGTCCTTGAATGCTGGCAAGCTCCGGTGCGATTGACGCAGCAGCATGGGAGCCAAGCGTGTCACAGATTGTGTCGGAGGAGTGTTATGGGGAAATTTCGCTGTTCTCTCTTTCAAGCCATCGTGGCAGCCTTTCTTTTAACGGGCTGTGGGGCCACGCAGCTGGGAATGTGCGCGCCGCACACGAAGGAAGAGGGAGCACCGGAGAGGAAATGGACCGAGTGTTTCGAGCAACCCTTCTCGCATACGGGGATCATACATTCGGTGTTCTGCCTCAATGACGGCAGCACCAAGCCACCAGTGCTCTTGCTCCACGAACTGACCGGGCTCTCTCCTGGGACATTGGCTTATGCGGAGGAGCTCTCGAAGGATTTCACCGTCTACGTCCCGCTGCTGTTCGGCGAGAAAGAAAAGATTTCCCTTGTCAGCGGGTTGTCGGCCTTTTGGGTTGGGGGATTAGTCGAGTTTTTCCCTGGCGGCGAATGGGACATCCCTGCTCATGGAAGCGCTCCCATCGTGGGTTGGCTGCGAGGCGTGGTGCAGAAGATCGGCGAGCGGCACCAGCAGCAGCGCATCGGCATCATCGGCAACTGCATGACCGGTACGATCCCGTTAGCGCTGTTTGATCATCCACAGGTTGGTGCAGGAGTGGTGGCACAACCTGCTCTGCCCATGCGCTTCTGGTGGTACACGAATGCAGACAAGGAATCTCTAGGCCTATCGACGGATGATTTAGACAAGGCCCGGGGAAGTCAGGCCAGGATTTACGGATTGAGATTTGAGACAGACTGCATTTCGGATCCCGCAAAACTAGACACGTTGCGCAAAGAATTTGGCGAGCGGTTTATCAGTGGGGAAATACCAGCGAGCGAATACCAGATGGCTGGAAAGCCGATCAACGCGCACAGCACGCTGATCGGAGGGTGGAAGAAGCAGGACAAAGCAGGACAGCCATCGCGAGACGCACGCGAACGAGTGCGCACCTTTCTCCTGAAGGAATTGGGCGAGACTCGTCCATACGGTTAGTTGAGTGGTGTGCTTTTGCGGTCAGCCGACAAGCAGGCCAGTGGATCAGCATCGACTTCTTGTACGAGATCGCCGATGCGGCCACTCGATGACGGCCATACGCGCGACGCGTGAATTTTCAATGATGAACGGAATGTGTCATGACACCGCTGCCAATTCAGCACTTATCATTTGCAGCCGAATGCGGTCGCGCCTAATCCACCCGTGACCGGCAGATACGGCGTCTGCTCATTATAGCGCCTCTCGATCGACGGGCTGGCCAAAGTCGAGCTCGCGGTGCAGATTGCGGGGTGTGACGCGCTTCAGAAGATCCTCTAATCGAGACAATTCCCCGCCACTGTAGGGTTTCGGCAACGCAGGCACTCGCAGTCGTTTTGCAACCTCCTCACCCAAGACCCATGAGGGCTCTCGGGCCTGTCCCTTGAAAATACAGAGAAAAGTCAACTGGCACTCCTCTTGCTCACCGCTCACCAGTTTGCTGTAGCCGGCTCCTATCAACGATCCAGCAGAAGCTGTCAGCGCTACGCGTCATTCAAAATCGAGCTAGATCCATTGAGGGATGAACGATCGCTGAATCGTCGAAACACTTGGACAGACAAAGGAGTGAATCATGAAGCACACCACGAACGCCTCCTTCTTTCTGCTTATGGCGACGGGACTGCCGCTGATTGCGTCGATTTTTCGCAGGTTCAACATTTTCAGGATCTACATGGCCGGCGCTGTACGTCCGGTGATGGTCGGATTGGCGCTGCTCGTGGCGCCGGTTGCGACATTTGCGCAGGAGATCAATCCGAACTGTACGCTCATTGTGCCACATGACCCGCTGACGGCCGCCGGGCTCGCAACGCCTTATCAGCTCGAAGCGACAAATCCGTCCGATGGTCCCTGCCATGAAACGGATAAGAATCAGACGACATTCGTTCAGGCGGCGATCATCGATTTAGAGAATGGCCAGATCTCGGTGTACAACCCATTGGTCATCGACAAGGGCACGACACCTGCTGCGCCGCCTGTCGTGCCGGCACTCCCGACACGCCACGTCGTAGCTCTGTGGTTCGGATTCAACGGGAACAACCTTGCGCTTGTTTCCGCGAGCCAACAAAATGATTTACCGCAGAACCACTGCGTGCAAGGCCACGGACAGTTCGCGTACTGTAACGCGGTGGAGTTCTTTAAACGGGCTAACCACTTCATTAAAGTCGGGCGGCTGATTGTGCCCCCCATAGGGGTAGACACAACCGCGCACCATGAGGCTTGCCCCACAGTGCGCAGTTTCTTCGTTGTCGATCAAGATCAAAGCGATAATCTCACCACGGAGTATTTGTTCACCCCGGACGGAAAGATCGCCCAAAATACCGCGACCAATCGTGCGGCATTGCCAGGATCGGTGGTGAAAGGAAACCCCAGTGATAACCGTCTCTTGGACGTATTCATCGATGGAGCTTTGGGATGCACCCCGTGGATGGCGCCCAACTTAGCCGATCCAGGCGCGCTGGTCCCGGCATTACCGCTGAATGAACTGCAGGCAAGAAAGTTCCAAGCACCTCCTATCGCGCAAATTCCTCTCGGCAATCCCTTTGCCCTCGACCCTCCGTTCACCGGAAGGGAAAGTCTTCGCCAGGTGAATCAATATCGTCGTGGTGTCGATCAACGACAAGTCAACAACCCTGAGGACGCCAGCACAACGAAGTACTGCCGCAAAATGCGCGCGGTGCAGCCGAAGAAACTTTTCCGGGACAAGTCGACATTCACAGCCTTTCGATCGCCGGATTCGACCGTGGCCGATACGCTGTTCACATTCATGGCGCAGCGCTATGTAGGCAGCTATGAGATACTCAAGTGCGAATCCTTGCTGAATAAACCGGTCAACGTGACTCTCAAAAAGACCGAGGACAACATCGTCATTGATGCGACGCTACTCCAGTCGAAACATGACTTCACAGAACAAATCCCCCTGGACGGCGATGACAGCGGCAATCAAATGGAATAACGTCCTCCTGGAAAACTGGACCATTCTCATGTCTCACGCAGAAAAATTCTGCTCCTTGAGGCATCATGTCCGGGCAAAGGGGTATTGTCGAAGGAAGTATATTGAGGCGTGGAGATCGACCTTTCGACGTTCATCTTGTCAGGCAGTCGAGGCGAACAGGCGCTTCTGTTCGCGCCACTCGCTTGTTGCCGTAATACCACTTGGCGAACGCCAAGACTTTCTCGAACGTTGTTCTCCCCATAACGATTGCATTGATATCGGCAATGAACTCGTTGTGCCCATGCTCTCCACCGTCCCCTTGTCCTTCACCCATCGGCCAAGTCCAGATGGCCGTTCAGCCGAGCGATAAATCCATCGAGACTGACGCCTACAAAGACGGAACGCTCTGGCCCAGCATGCAACTCGTCCTTCATGCCGTCATACTAAAACAAAAGCCCGTCGATCTCCAACCGACGGGCCCTGCTCCCACAACGGATTTTACTCGGACACTCAGTACAACAATTCCTACTTCTGTTTGGTGATGAGGATGTGTGTTGCGTTGGGTGTGGACGTATGCTCGGAGCACTGATAACCCTGCTTCAATAGGTCGATGCCATTAAAAAGATGTTCGCCAGATCCCAGTAGTACGGGAGAAACGACCACGTGCATCTCGTCGATGAGTCCGGCGCGAAGGTATTGCTGGATTGTCGCCACGCCACCCCCGAGGCGGACATCCTTTCCATGAGCGACTGCTTGGGCACGCTTCAGGCATTCATGGATGCCGTCGGTGACGAAGTGAAAGGTCGTGTCTCCCTCCATCGTGATTGATGGGCGAGGATGGTGGGTCAAGATGAAGACAGGCGTATGGTACGGCGGATTGTCGCCCCACCAGCCTTTCCACTGCTCATTCGGCCACGAGCCAC
The DNA here is from genome assembly GCA_013140715.1 of Nitrospiraceae bacterium. Classification (GTDB taxonomy): domain Bacteria; phylum Nitrospirota; class Nitrospiria; order Nitrospirales; family Nitrospiraceae; genus Palsa-1315. The sequence goes on along the minus strand of JABFSG010000069.1, from coordinate 3,292 downwards.
GAATGGGACCGAACATGTTGCGCCCGAGAATCCAGGCTCCGATGTTGCTAAAACCCCGCGCGGCGAAATCGTCATCCACGCCCGTGGCCCCGCTCCCATCACCAAACAGCTTCCCAATCGTACGCGTGCCCCATAACCATTTGTGCAGTCCGAGACCACCTACACCAAGTGGGTTATCCTGGTCTTGGTGTGGCCCGGCGCCGTATCCGTCGAGAGAGATGCTGAAGGTGTGAACACGAAGCTTCGACATGAATAGCTCCTTTCTCCCGAGGATATTAATCTGGGAGCTCCGCTTCGACAAGTTTTCCAAGTAGGATGAGCGATTCTTGCCAGCCAAGATAGCACGCCTCGGCGGGAATCACGTCAGGCACACCTTCTTGCACAATGTCCACTTCTGTCCCACAAGATACTTTCTTCAACGTGACCGTCACGCGAATTTCTCCAGGCAGGTTCGGGTCGTCGAAGTTGTCCATGTAGCGAATCCGTTCATGCGGCACGAGCTCGAGATACTGGCCGCCGAAGGAGTGACTCTTGCCTGTGGTGAAATTGGTAAACGACATCTTAAAAGTGCCACCAACCTTTGCCTCCATATGATGCACCTTGCACGTAAATCCATTGGGCGGCAGCCATTTCGCCATGGCATCCGCATCGAGAAACGCTCGGTAAACCCGTTCTGGAGTGGCACGAAACACGCGATGAAGTCGAATAGTATTAGTTCCCACGACGATTTCTTCTTTCCAATGGTGAGTGACGATGAGAGCTCTGCATGCCCTTTTACACTGTAGTCGAACGGGATCCGGAAATTCGACACCAACCTTGATGATTGTTTTTGAGGCAACCCTCAGTGGGGCTGTTGGTGAGGGACGTTATGCAGGCAGCACAGAAGGCTTACGACAATGACTCTGATCTCTTAACTTTTACCTCGCTCCATTTTATTCAGCCTGCCCCCTTTTCTTGTCTGACCCTTTTTTCTTTTCTAGCCCACAAGATTATGCCTTCCCTAGAATTGCACGCGCGAATGCATGATTATCTTCTCGTTGGACTCCAGGGAAAATCATTGACAGTGCCACTCGATGAGTCTCCGTCATTTCATCAATAACCTGATCCATCCAAGCGATAAAGTCATCCAATGTTTCGGAAGAGAAAAGTTTTACCCCATACCTCTTCTCCAGATTGATGCGAGGGCCAGATAAATATGCGGTCATCTTCTTTTCCATAAATATTGCATCACAATATGGGGCATAGGTCGCTGCATGTTTAATGTCCCCGTACAGACCCTGCAGCTTTTTTATAGCCTTTTCTCGATTGGTGTATGCACCGCCTTGTACCTCTTCATTAAGACAAGCATAAACCCTGGCACCAATCCATAAGTAAGGGATCTGGTTGTAGTGCTCGGATCGGACAAAATTGCCGATAATCTTTAACCCCTCTTTCATTTGGTCTTGCGGCACATACTCAAGCAACTGTTCAACGTATGATGAGATAACGGGCGAAGTAAATAGTGCTTCGAAGTCACCTGTTCCTAATTTCACCGAGTGGTCTACATACGCACGTAAATATTGCCTTGCCTGTTCTTCCATTTCGAGCAAGATCTGCTGCTCGAAGGTTTTTGGGGTTTTTCTCCAATGATCAAATGCATCCACCAGTGCTTCTACAGATTGTCGCCTCGCATTGCGTATTCGCTCAGTATCGCCATGACATCCAGGGATGGTGATATACAAATACTCGTCCCAATCGTGAACTTTTTCCTCCAGAGCGTCATCTTCACATAATTGGAAAGCAGAGGAGCCCGACGATAGAAAAGATTTGAATGCTCTACATAGTTGCGCTCTTTCTACTTGGTAGTCTGGTTCAAATTCGTGACCGAATGATATATCCCTTATGAATTTCATCAGCTCTTCTTCGTGCCCTTTCCACTGATTGGTTTCGTCCTCATGAATGGACGAAAAGGGAGCCACCATCAGTTGAAGGGCTGACACCTCGCGGAGCTTCTCTGCGGCCTGAACAAAGCGTTGCTCTTTGGCACGGAAAGCGTGACTAAAAAAGCATTGATCGAGATATAGAACTTTTTTCCGTAAGACTGGCAGTGGAATATGCTCTGAATATTTACACTGGAAGCACCCGCGCAGCACGTGATCGCGTCGCACGAAGACATTGCCAAATTTTTGTATTGCTCCACAACCTGGACAATCGCCTACAACCCTGGAAACAAACATAGAGGTCTTAGCCCCGGAGCGCTGCAGTCTCCAAGCGGCTGCAGCGCGTGTCTGCTTCTTAGCAGACGAAACCGGGAAATGGGGACAGGCTACTTTTCTACTACACGCGTGTCAATTCCCTAATCTCTTCAGCTGTTCGCCATACGATTGCGAACTGCGCCCGTCCACTCCCGCCAAAGCTGTCTTGTGAATCAAAGCCAGCTGGAGTAAAGCGTTTCAGCGGCTGACTTCATTTTCTCTTCCGCGAGGGCAGTCTGATTGATCCCCGTCGTGCGCGCGTTCAACGAGGGGAGACCGCGACCGCGCGTTGCGTGAGCATACGGGATGACCAGGCTGCGCGGTTCTTTAAAACACAGCGGTCCACTGGAACGCTCACCCCTCTTCTCCCAACGCTGCCTTGTAAATCAAAAAGCCTGCTGAGCGTCTAGCCAGCAGGCTTCCTTCTTCGCATTGGCAGGGCGGCCTGGATTCGTCTCCTACTGCGCGCATCGAACGAGCACATTCTTATCGTGCGCGTTCTGCGAGCATGGGAGATGAGCCAGGCGGCCCTGCCATCCTTCTGAAAATGTAAAAGCCTGCTGGCTTTCACCAGCAGGCTTTTTTATAACCCGGCAGCGTCCTACTTTCCCACTGCCTCACAGCAGCAGTATCATCGGCCTTGGAGGGCTTAACTTCCGTGTTCGGGATGGGAACGGGTGTGGCCCCTCCGGTAAGGCCACCGGGAACTGTCTTCCGCGAGATGGGCAAGACAAGCACAGCTCACGAGACTCGTCCCGCGTTTCGCGCATGTCCCGCAACTCTCGCGGGCTTATGACCATGTCTATCAGGAGCAAAGATGATGATGTTAAACCGCACGACCGATTAGTACTGGTCAGCTACAGCCCTTACGGGCCTTCCACACCCAGCCTATCAAACTCGTAGTCTACAAGTGGTCTTTAGGGGGCTTGCGCCCCGGGAGAGCTTATCTTGAGGCACGCTTCTCGCTTAGATGCTTTCAGCGATTATCGCTACCGGACATAGCTACCCGGCACTGCCGCTGGCGCGACAACCGGCAAACCAGAGGTCCGTCCTTCACA
>JABFSG010000002.1 GCA_013140715.1 Nitrospiraceae bacterium | reverse complement strand
CGATGTGGGGCTGTAGCGCAGTTGGGAGCGCGCGTGAATGGCATTCACGAGGTCGCCGGTTCAATCCCGGCCAGCTCCACCATTTTTGGGCCAGCGGCACTAGGCAAGAGGCTAGAGGAAAGAAACTCTTGAGGATCGTGCCCTCGCACTCACTATCACTGTGGATATCACCTTCTACCTCTAGCCATTAGCCCCTCGCCCCATACCTAGCTTCTCATGCTCCAAATCGAGTCGGTCTATAAACAATATTCCACGAGGATTCTGCTTGAAGGAGCAACGGCACATCTCCGCCCCGGATCGCGGGTCGGTTTGGTGGGGCCTAATGGCGCCGGCAAGACCACCCTTTTTCGCATGATCCTTGAAGAGGAGTCCCCGGACAAGGGCAAGATCCGTAAGCGTCCTCGTCTCCGCATCGGCTATCTCCCGCAGGAACTCGAAACCATCACGGGTAAGACCGTGCTGGACGCCACCCACCGAGACCTCTATCCGGAACATGAGGCCGAACGGATTCTCATGGGGTTGGGATTTTCGGAGATCGACTTCAGCCGTGAGATTGAAAAACTGTCCGGCGGCTATCGAATGCGTGTCGCCCTAGCGCACCTGTTATTGACCAATCCCGACGTCCTCATGCTCGACGAACCGACCAACCATTTGGACAAGCCGACGCAACGCTGGTTTGAGCAGTTCCTCTTGAACTCGGAGATGACGCTGTTGATCATCAGCCACGACACAGCCTTTCTCGATCGCGTCGTCACCCACATCTGGGATCTGCGACACCATAAGATGGAAGAGTATCGCGGCAACTATACTTCGTTCAAAAAGGTCCGCGCGGAGCGGGACGCGCAGCGTGAAGCGGCCGCCGGCCGCCAGGCGAAAGAAGTCGCGCGGGTCCAGACCTTCGTGGATCGATTCCGCTATCAGGCCAACAAAGCCAGCCAGGTCCAATCGCGCATCAAGCAGCTTGAGAAGGTCAAGATGATTGAGGTCAAGCGCGATCCCAAGCGAGTGAAGTTCAAATTCCCCCTCCCTGCAGCAAGCGGCCGTCAGGTGTTAGAGCTCCAGGGCGTCGCCAAACGCTATGGAGAAAAAGTCGTCTATGAACGAGTCGACTGTTCGGTCGAACGGGGTCAACGCATTGCGCTGGTGGGAGAAAACGGCGCCGGGAAAAGCACGCTGCTCAAGATGTTGGCCGGAGTCCTGGCCTTCGACAAGGGCACCAGAACGGTCGGCCACGGTGTCACTCTGCATTATTTCGCCCAACACCAGGCAGAAACTCTGGACCCTGAGCAGACTATCCTTGAATCTCTTTCTGAGATCTCCAGCCAAGCGGAGACGAACTTCCTCCGCGGGATTGCCGGCGCTTTTCTGTTCACCGGGGACGATCAAAAGAAACCGATCAAGGCCCTGAGCGGAGGGGAACGTAATCGCGTCGCGCTCGCGAGGATGCTGGTTGAGCCGGCGAATACCCTGTTACTCGACGAGCCGACCAACCATCTCGACCCGGCTTCAGTCGACATGCTCACCGATGCGCTCTCAGAATTCCCCGGTACGATTATCTTCATCTCCCACGACCCAACCTTCCTGACCAGAGTCTGCACGCGGGTCATCGAAATCGAAGAGGGCAAGGCCCGCAGCTTCTCCGGCGACTATGAATACTATTTGTGGAAAAAAGCGCAGGAGATCGAATCTATCAAGGAATCGAGTGATGACCTGAAGGGAGTGGATCACGGAAAGATTGTTGCCCCGACCAGGGCCATGGCTTCGCAGGCCCCTGCCAAGCCCTCATCCGGAGATCGCCGCGATCTGAACAAGACCCAGGCACGTTTGGAGAAGCAAGTCGCGCGAGCCGAAGCGGAAATTGAAGAGTACGAAACGAAAATTAAAGCGCGGGATCTCGAATTGGCCAATCCTGCGCTCTATAAAGATGAATTCACCAAGTGGAGCGCGCTCCACCTGGAACATGACGGGTGGAAAAAGGAACTGGTGCGGCTCACTGCCAAGTGGGAAACCCTCTCGGCCGAACTGGAAGAAGTCAAACAGAGGCTGGCAGCTTTTGCGTAGAAGACGGCGCGGGAAACGCGTTGTGGCACGACAGAAGAGCACTCCGCGGACAGCTCGAAACGATCATCCAACAAGGCCGCAGGAGAGAAAGAACCGGAGGCGTACCCTCGCGGGTACGTTGAGGATTATTTCGATCCGAGAACAAAGTTGGGGATCGTTTTCAGCTGTCCGCTAGAGGGAGGACTTGACCGTTTCGTCAAGATAATAATACAGCCAGCGGTTCTTCTCTTTCGTCACCAGCTCGTCCCAGACCACGCCGATCAGAAACCCTTTCTCCCACGACTTCGCCCAGGCGACTTTCCCCTCGAGTTTTTCCATCTGTTCCGCGCGATCTGAATCGAGAAACGCCAGAGAGACGGTTACCGGCTGATCTATCGCCAACTTCTCTTTCGTATGCAATCCTGCGCCGACTCGATTGACATTATCCAACACAGCCGTAATCGCCTTGGCTCCGCTCTTCGGTGAAATCAGCGCAGAGCCGACCAGGGTTGCACGGACAAATTTACGCCGTTCGTTCGTGGCGGCTATCGATTCCGTGATTTTCAGATTCTGCCGTTTCACAAGACTAAGTATAACCGATTAGAAATCTTTGTCCACCACCTTATCGAGCCTATTCCTTAAATATCTTTAGGCCGGTAGTATCGACGCCCCTTGAGCGATTCCGGGAGGTGTTCCTGCACTTTGGCCTGGGGATCGTCGTGGGCATAGCGATAGCCCTTCCCATAGCCCAGTCCCTTCATCATCGAGGTCACGGCATTCCGCAAATGGAGCGGAACACCAAGATTTCCATGGGATTTTGCATCTTCCAGGGCCTCAAGAAGCCCGACATAGGAGGCATTATCTTTTGGCCTGGTTGCGAGATAGGTCGTCCCCTGGGCCAAATTGATCTGGGCCTCAGGAAGCCCCACAAACTGCACGGCCTGAGCGACTGCAGCAGCAACCACCAGCCCCATCGGATCGGCATTCCCCACATCCTCGGAAGCAAAAATAACCAGGCGCCTGGCAATAAACTTCGGATCCTCCCCTCCTTCAAGCATTCGAGCAAGCCAGTAGAGAGCGCCATCAGGGTCGGAATCCCGCAGGCTCTTTATATAGGCAGAAATGACGTTGTAGTGTTCTTCGCCGGACTTGTCGTACCGGATCGACTTCTTCATCAGCGCTGCATCCAACGCCGTCGCATCGATTAGACGTGTGCCGTCAGGCGCCACCGGTTGCTGGGTGACCACAAAGTCCAGCGCCGTCAGGAGCGCTCTCGCATCGCCGTTTCCATAGGCAATCAGCCGTTGTCTGGCATCAGGCGCCAGGCGGGCTTTCCACTTTCCCAACCCGATCGCAGGGTCCGCCAGTGCCCGGTCTAGAATCTGCCCCAGTGCCTCATCCGAAAGAGGCTTAAGGACAATAAGCAGGGAACGAGACAGGAGGGGTGAGATGATTTCAAATGAGGGGTTCTCTGTCGTGGCTCCGACCAGGATGATAGTCCCCCGTTCGACATGGGGCAGAAAGGCATCCTGCTGCGCCTTGTTGAACCGATGGATTTCGTCGACAAAGAGGATGGTACGTTGGCCGTTAATCGCCTGACGTTGCTCTGCTGTCCTGATGATGGCCCGCAATTCAGGAACGCCACCCGTGACCGCCGAAAATGGCACAAACTGCGCCTTTGTGTGGCGCGCAACGAGATGTGCCAGCGTCGTCTTGCCCGAACCTGGAGGTCCCCAGAAGATGACCGAGGAGAGTTGATCCCCTTCGATCGCCCGCCGTAACGGCCGATCCAGCGCAGTGATGTCATCCTGCCCGACGAAATCCGAAAACTCCCGCGGTCGCAGACGCTCAGCCAAGGGGGCTTCAACGGACTTCTCTCCCCCTGGAGCCCCAAACAAATCAGGAGCCTGATCGTGTGAAATAGTCATCCGCGTCCTCAAGAATGGCATGAATTGTATACGCCAAGCTTGATGATCGCAAACAGGCCTTAGACGGAGGAACATATTCGGCAAGGCCAGCTGTAAGACCAATAATTTTCAGGACTTTACAGGGAAATTGAAGGCTGGAATGGCAGGGATCATGAAATGCCGCAGGGTGGTCAAAACGGTTGTCCGGCGAGGCCGCAACAAGCGCAGAGGCGAGGCGTACGCTTCAGTACGTTGAGCCTCTAAGCGAAGTGAGAACGAAGCTGGCAGCCGTTTTCAACACCCTGCTTAGTCGGAGTCGCCGACGCTGCCTCTACGTATCAGCTTCAAAAACTCCAGCCTGGTTTGCGGCTGACTGCGGAAGGCGCCCAGCATGGAACTGCTGACTGCGACGGTGTTCTGCTTCTCGACACCTCGCATCATCATGCAGAGATGGCGCGCTTCGACAACCACGCCCACTCCGTGGGCATTGAGCTTTGTTTTCAGCGTTTCAGCAATCTGGACGGTGAGTCGCTCTTGGACTTGTAGCCGGCGTGCGAAGGCATCCACGATACGAGGAATCTTGCTGAGCCCCACCACTTTCTTGTTGGGCAGATACCCCACATGGACTCTGCCGTAGAACGGCAGCAAATGATGTTCGCACATGCTGAAGAAATCGATATCCTTCACAATCACCATCTCGTCGTACTCGATCGGGAAGAGCGCGCCGTTCAAGAGCTGATCGATATCGCGTCGATAGCCCTGAGTCATAAAGGCAAGGGCCTTGGCCACTCGTTCAGGAGTCTTGAGCAGCCCATTCCTGCCTGGCTTTTCGCCAAGAGCCAGCAACATCTCTGTCACCAGGGATTGCAGCACATCCAAATCAGCCGTTTTGCCGATTCCGCTGACATCTTCGACCTGCTGCCGATCCGTCTGCTTGATTCTCTGCTTAGCCATGCCGCTCCTCTCTATCACGTAATGCTCACTGTGAAATGATACATTTTGAATGTGAAATGTTGGGAGAGCGTCAACTCGTCGGACATCCTTCCGATTCCGACGATTCTACATTCAACATTCCCACTGTCCCCCCATACTCGAAATAGTTGTCACGTGTTTCAATCAGTCCGACCTTTTCCAGTTGCCCGGCAGGAAAACTTTTCACGAGCAGATCCCAAATCAGCAGCACCAGATTTTCTCCTGTAGTGGTGCGATCGGCAAACTCGGGATCTCGATTGAGGTCCTGATGGTCGAATCGCCTGATTACTTGTTGTCTCACAATCCGATCCAGCCGGTCGAGATCCAGGCCTTCACCGATCGTAGTCGGAATCTTGCTCTTGACGGTCACCAACACGATATAGTTGTGGCCGTGTCCATTGGGGTTATTACACTTCCCAAATGCCGTCAGGTTTTCTTGAGGAGACAGATGATCCGAGTGCAGCCGGTGCGCCGCGCAGAATCGATATCGTCTCGTAAGACTCGCCTGTGCCATCGTTGATTCAGCTCACATCCAGCGCAATAAAAGAGAAGCCAGGACTGGCCGCTCTATCCGGACAATCCTGGCTCCACTTATCATACATTCGACTGGCCTGCTCGGGCCACTTCAGCGCCAATTTCTTAGGCAGTGAAGGAGCTGCCACAGCCGCAGGTGGTCTTCGCTTGCGGGTTCTTGATCGAGAACCCGGACCCTTGGAGACTATCCACGTAATCGACTTCGGCTCCCTGAAGAAGCGGAGCGCTCTGCGAATCCATAATGACCTTAACGCCGCCCTTTTCAACCACGGTATCGTCATCGGCCATCTTCGACTCAAAGGCCATCCCATATTGATAGCCATGACATCCGCCGCCCTTGACGTAGACCCGCAGGCCGACGATATCCTTCTCTTCCACCATCAGTTCCTTGATCTTCTGTTCTGCAATCGCCGTAATGGTAACCATTGTACTCCTCCTCCTGTGACCAAGCCGCCCTTCAAAGACCCGCTTGGAATGATTTAGTGTAACATCTCTTTACCGGATTTCAATCCCCTGCGACTCAGACTGCTCCATGGTAGGCGCAACCCACTTGCCTTGCGGCACCCGAACAACGACGTCTCCCAGCACTTTGGCCTGGCATCCAAGGCGGTGCCACGGCTCACTGAGGGCTTCTCGATCGAGAAGGTCCTGCTCATCGAAGTCGATCTCCGACAGATTCTCGGCGCCGACCTGTACTTCGACCCGACAGGTGGTGCAGGAGGCATTCCCACCACAATCGTGATTCAACACAAACCCAAGCAGCTTCGACGCTTCTAACAGCGACGTATTGGTGTCGACTTCTCCGCTTCTGCCTTCAGGATGAAGAAATGTCACTTGCGGCATTGCAACTCCCCCTTCAATGTACCAGCGCAGCAGCTGCCACCGGCTGATAGGGACAGCGTTGCAATCGGACATGTTCCTCAAATTCGTGGCGAAACAACTTGATACTGCTCTGCACCAACACAGATGCCCCTGTCACCAACGTGCAATAGCCCGTCCCCTTCACAAATCCACAGATCTGCAGGAGACTCTCCATATCCTTATCCGTCCCCTCCCCTTGCTCGATCTTCGCCATGAGTGCGGCAAGATTGATTGTTCCCATTCGACAGGGTGGGCACTGCCCGCAACTCTCGGCTTTGAAAAAATTAGAAAATTTGAGCGTCAACGCCACCATACAGGTCGCATCATCGACCACAATCACACCGGCCGATCCAAGTCCCGTCCCGGCCTTCTTCAGCGAATCGAAATCCATCGTCAGGTCGAGTTGGTCGGCGGTGACCATTGAAAATGCCGGCCCACCGGGGAATACAGCCTTGACCTTGCGCCCGCCAGACACCCCTCCGCCACACTTCTCCACAAGATCACGGATCGTCGTACCCATCGGCATCTCGTACACACCGGGGCGATTGATAGCTCCGCTCAGCGAAAACATCATCGTGCCAGGACATTTTTCTGTGCCGACCTGGGTAAACCAGGCAGCGCCCTTCTGCAGAATCCGTGGAATGTTGCACAGGGTCTCGACATTGTTAACCAGGGTCGGCTTGCCGTATAGACCGAAGTCTGTCGGATAGAAAGGCGGCTTCTGTCTCGGCATCGCCGGACGCCCTTGCATGGATTCGAGCATGGCCGTTTCTTCACCTGCTACGTAACTCCCATGGCCCTCAAATACCTGTAATTCCAGATTCACACCGCTCCCAAGAATATTGCTACCCAAAAACCCTTGAGCCTTGGCCTGCGCTAAGGCTTTTTTAAGATTTTCACGTTCTTCATGGTATTCATGATTCACATAGATAAACGCCGCCTTGGCTTGAACCGTGTACGCAGCGATAAGGCAACCTTCAATCAGCTGATGCGGCGCCTGCTTGAGTAAGTATCGGTCTTTAAATGTTCCCGGCTCATGCTCGCCCGCATTACAGACGAAATAATGTTCCTTGACCCGATGGTTGAGGACCTTTTCCCACTTGATACCGGTGGGAAAACCAGCCCCTCCACGACCACGAAGCCCCGCTTTCTTCAGTTCATTGACGATATCGTTCGCACTGAGCTCTTTGATGCACTTCTTCCAGGCCTCGTAGCCGCCGATCTTGCGGTAGACTTCTATATCCCAAGGAGCGCCTTCAAGCGTTTGGAGAACCCGTGGCTCAGTCGCAGTCGTCATGTGCCTTTATCCTACCCCCTATGGCCCTACCAATGGAGCGATACTATAAGGTGTTTTGCCGGTATTCGTCAAGGCGATGACTCGATAATAGGCCTGAATCTCAACAACTTAGGGCCACTGCCCTATGCCCAACTAGTCATATAGGCCATCTGAACGGATCAACGTGCACTGAAGATCTTATACATGAAGGTACCTGGGTTACCGGCAGGCTTTCCCGCCGGCAATCGTACAGCATCTATCTGAGGTGGCTGCCGGCCCCCATAAGTAACAGCATGGGAATCGACAACATGAAGTTGACTCGCGAAGCAAGGAGAGCAGTCCGGCCCCATTGGGCCATTTCAGGCGGCGCAGGGGTCCCCTGAGCCGCGGCCGTCACAGCTGCAATAATCCTCCTCTGGTTCGGCCAAATAATCGCATGGACGTTGGCCATCATAATGATGCCTAAGAGCCCGCCGATTCCCAGCGCAATCGCGCCGGTTCCGCCTCTTTGATACAGGTAGAGGTACAACACAATCCCGGCAAGCACCGTGACCGTCGCGCCGTGCCGGAACCAGTTCAGCGCCGCAGGCATCAACTTGGGAATCACGATATTTTTGGTTGGCCCGTCCAAGCTCTTCAAAAACGCCGCATTGACCAGGTTGAAAAAATACAACAATCCGATCCAGACGATTCCGGCCAAGAAATGGATCCAGCGAAACACCAATCCTACCCAATCGACATCACCGGCTCCTATGCCGGCCATGCCGAGATACCCCATCATCAACACGATGGCAAGCGCAAACCCTACGCTCATTGTTTGCATCGGACTCTCTAGAAATTTCATCGTTTCTCCTTGCTCAGTATATGACTATTCCGCTGTCTGTACTGTAGGCCTTCTTCTCTTGTCAAGCAGGCCTCGGACCATCATGGCGTTATCCCATTAATCGATCGACCGTGATGCAAAGTTCCCGAACCGCGCTCGCAGAAACTACCAATGCTGCTCGTTCTTCAGCCGTCAACTCATATTCGATCACCTGTTCCACCCCACCGCGACCTAACCGGACCGGCACACCGACGACAACATCCTTTAATCCATACTCGCCCTCGCAAAGCACCGCACAGGGCAGCACTCGTTTCTGGTCCTTCACGATCGCTTCGACCATGCTCACAGCCGAAGCCGATGGGGCATAGAAGGCGCTGCCCGTGTTCAATAGACCTACGATTTCTGCGCCCCCCTCGCGTGTCCGCTTCACAATCGCCTCCAACCGCTCCTCCGATATCAGCTCCGAAATCGGTTTCCCCCTCACCGTCGTATAGCGTGGAAGCGGCACCATCGTATCGCCATGCCCCCCCAACACCATCGCCACCACATCGGGGCCCGGCACGCTCAATTCCGCGGCGATAAAGGCGCGCATGCGGGCGGAATCAAGCACTCCCGCCATTCCCAGGATGCGCGCCTTCGGCAGTCCACTCGTGCGGCGCGCCACATGAACCATGGCGTCCAGCGGGTTGGTGACAAGAATCAGAATGACGTTCGGCGATCGAGAGACCAGCTCGGAGACGACCGATTGCACAATCTTCGCATTCGTGGTCAACAACTCGTCGCGGCTCATTCCCGGTTTACGTGGAATTCCAGAGGTAATAACCGCCACCGAGGAGCCGGCTGTTTCATCATAGCCGTTGGTACCCACCACGCGGGTGCTAAAGCCGCAGACCGGCCCGGCCTGCGTGATATCGAGGGCCTTGCCTTGCGGAACCCCCTTGACGATATCGACCAGCACGACTTCGTACTCGTCTTTCTCGGCGAGTCGCTGCGCCGTCGTGCCTCCGACGTTTCCCGCGCCCACCACTGTAATCTTCGGTCTCCCCATTACCTCACCTCGTGAAGTGTGAACCCTACAACTTGACGCGTACAATCCCCTTACGCCTCGCCCCTAACTCCTCACGCATGTTCATGTTCTGTCCAGCCCGCGACTTTAAAGTTGATCGTGCAGACGAAATTGTCTCCGTCATAAAAGTTTACTTTGATCTTCTTCTTGCCATAGGTTTTACTCAGAAAGGCGTCCGGAGCATCGATCAATTCCTGATAACCGCCCGCCGGATACTCACCGAGGTCGTGAAAGACCACGATCATCCCCACTTTGACCTCTTGAAGAATTTTGGCCCAACAACGGGGGTAGACCTCCCAAAACTTGGCCTCGATCATGTCCTTCGTCGGTTCTGGGCGATCCTCCCCCGGCTTGATAGGCTGTGCAAACTTTGCCAACCGACGGACGTAGGGATACTGATGCCCTGTAAACAGTTTGTGTAGCCAGGGCGGTACGGTCGGTCGTTCAACTGAATTGGCCATCGACTCCCATCCCCCTTACGCTTTAGCTTTCACGCCTTACGTCTTCTACATCGTGAGCCGCTGATAAATTCGCGGCAACCGCAGCGGCAGGGCTTCGAGCCGATCAATGACCGCGAACTGTACATCCCCATACATTCTCCGGACGTAGCCATCGGCATCCCGATCGATCGTGATACAAAACGGATGCACTCCCCGCTGACGCGCCTCCCGTAACGAGGCCTTCGTGTCTTCCAGCGAATACTCGTCTTTATAGCCGTCGTCGAGCGGACGTCCATCGCTGATCAGGATGAGCAACCGCGTCCGCGCTTCTCGCGCAAGCAGTTTGGCAGTGGCATGACGAATGGCTGCCCCATCGCGATTTTGCCGCATGGGAACCAGTCCACCCAAACGCTGTGCAGCCTTCCCTCCCAACCGATCGTCAAAGTCCTTCATCACAAGAAAGTCCACCTGCCCTCGGCCCTGACCCGAATAGCCATAGAGCGCATATTGGTCTCCGACGGCCTCAAGCGCTTCGCACAAGAGTACCAGCCCCTCTTTCTCCAGGTCGATTACGCGGCGGCCGCTATCCAATTGGCGGCTGGTTGACCCGCTCACGTCGACCAGAAACGCGGCAGCGACATCCCGTTCTTTTCGTTCCCGCCGGACATAGATCCGGTCCGATAGATCGATACCAGCCGCCCGCTCGGAACACATACGGACCGATGTATCCACATCGAGTTCATCGCCATCGGCTTGGCCCGGTACCCGCCGCAATCCCGGCGGCCGCAGGCTTTCAAAGAATCGTCGAAGAGCCGAGACTTCGCCCCCGTGCGCGCTCAAGGTGTCACAGACAATATCTCCATTCCCTTCCTCCGCGGCACGTTCTACAACACGACACCAGTTGAGGCGATAGTCGTTGATCCCTTGATCCCATTCTGGATAACGTACTGCGAAGTCGCCTGGCCCAGCATGATCAATCGGCATCGGCTGTTCGACTTGTAAAGCCAGAAGTTCTTCCACGTGAGAGGGTAACTGCCGCCCCCCGGCGAAATTATCGTGCTCCGTCTCCGCACTCACGCCCTCACGATTTCGTTGGCCCTGCGCTGAAGACTCCTGTGCTCCACCGGCAGCGCTTGCCATTCGCTCGATGTCTTCCGATTGTTTTCGATCGTCCGATGCGCCCTGATCCTGTTGCTGCTGACGAATGAACTCCGGATTCATCGCTCCCCGATAGACCCAGTTGGTGACGGGACGATAGGCTTCACTCGTCTCTTCGGAAGCGGAGGGACCCACCCCCAGATCTTCTGACTCATCATCGACCTGATCGGCCTGGATCATCTCCCCCTTCGACATCAGTAACTCTTCGAGCCGCACATAGAGAGCATGGGCCACCCGTACGGCCTCTTCCGCTGTGGCTGAGGGAGATAGAATCACTTGACATATCGGCCAGAGGATGGCGATTTCCCCTTTGATAGCTTCGTGAATCGCGATAGACTTCGACCCGGCAGTCGACAGTTGAAGCAATTGATCGACTACGAGTTCTTTAACGGTCAGCCCATGCGTCAGCGACCTTGTCGTGATCCCCTCCCGCGCAAATTGCTGGAGATCCCGCTGAAGTCCCGGATACTCGCGCTGCAGCAGAAACTCCACCCGCGCATCTTCCACGAGCATCCACAAATCTTGGATCAGTCCCGGATGAGGATACAGGCGAAACAACGAGGCCAAGGAATCCGGCGCCGCCTGTTTGATGCGGCCATACCTCTGGCGCAAAACCAGGACGAGGTCTGAGAGAGGTCCAAGAGTCAACCGGTACGTCCCAAACTCCACATGGCCTGCTTCGTGAGCCGCCATCACCAGATACAAGCGCCTATTCGCTTCGGCAGTGGGATAGCGACGGAGCAGCGCCGGCAGCGAGATGCTGCGTCCATCCTGACTCACCGTGGCCCGCACAGACGGCTCCTGGCTCAGGGAATCTGGGACTGCTTGAATCGCCAGATCCGTTCCACAAAGCCCTTGCACGAACAGCTTCAACGTACGGGCCACCTGCCTGAGCGACACACCACTTAAAGCCTCTTCCACCGACGTGAGGGCCTTCTGCGACTCCAAGGAAAAATAGGCTCTGGCTCCTTCCACACTGTACGCCAACACCTCCATCCCACCGGTAAACCAGGCCTCAAAGCGAGCCATAGATTCAACTGACTCGCCGATGATGCTCATGAGTTCAGGCGCACGTCGCAAATAGGCCAGCGCCGTTGCTGCATCACGTTCTGCCACCAAGGCCCCATACTGTAATACTTTCAGCCGACGGCTCTCATTCGGCAGCATGCGAAGAAGGCGAGGCGATTCCGACAACCAGGCTATACCAGATGCTTGATCGCGCTCAGCAAGCAACGACCCGACCATGACGACCTTGGCCCTGGTCGATTGATCGTCCATATCTCCGAGGATGAGCGGACTCGTACGGAGAAATTCGATGGTCCCGAAATAGTCGGTCTTGCCGAAACTGTTCTGAGAAATGAGTTTCAGCCCGAACATCGCCCAGGCTCTGGCATCCTGAATGGGTAACACTTGGGCGACTGCGGGAATTTTTCGGATGTACTCCAACGCGACGACAAAATCGACCTGGGTCAGTTCGAGCCCGATCTCTAACCAGCCACCCAGTTGATCCGCGGAGACCACCGCCACCAACTCCGGCGACACGCGGAAAAACTCCAGTGCGATATTCGCATCCTGCTCGGCCAGCTCCAGAGCAGTTTTCAGCACCAGCGACCGATCCGACGCTTGCTCGATGAGGCCCAAGACCAGCGGGCTTTCCCTGAAAAACTTCAGCCCAATCGCCCCGGACAATTCCGCGAGTGCCGTTCCCAGATCCAGCCAGGCCACCGCATCGCCAAGCCGACTCCTCTGTTGCAACTCAGGGAACGATTCGATCGCGGCGCGAGCCACCTTCGGCGAGACTGCAGCTAACTCATCGAGTACCAGCAAGACGCCTTCCGCCTGATTCGGTTTCGCATTGGCTTCGACAAGACGAAGGACCAGGTGCTCAGCCGTCGCTGGCCCCAGCTCCTCTGCCAATTTGGCAGTCAACTGCTTATGGGAATCCGGCATCTCCATGCTCTATCCAGGCCCTTTAGAATTACAGGAAGTGTTGGATTGTAAAGGACGCACCAGCGCTTGTAAACTACGCTCCTATGGCACAGGATTACTCGCTCACCCTTACCCAGCATATTTTGCCAAAGGAGTTTCAATGGCCGAACCCACGCAAGTGAATCTCGATAAAATGTGGAAGTATGTGAAGGGATTCGCAGAGAAGAGCGGGACGACCATGCATCCCACTCCCGCAGTCACCGAGGCCGTAGTCAAAGGCTTGGCGATGCACATGGACGAGCTGGGCAAGCCCCTCTGCCCATGCAATTTCTACAAGGATAAACAGGCAGAAGCCAAGCTCCGTCGCTGGATGTGTGCGTGCGACGAAATGCAGATATACAAATACTGCCACTGCCTACTATTTGTGCGGGAAGACGGACTTCCAATCACAGAATATCTCCCGGAAGGCCACGAAGGACGGGAAATCTATGGCACCGTCACAGATCCGACTCCTGACAAAGGCCGAGCCCTCAAACACAAGGCTCTTGCCGTATCGACACCTTTGGGCGAAACGCCGGAATCCTCCACACCCACGTTGTAACAGCTATGCCACAGCAAGGACGCCTCCTATGCGGAATGGTCTTCACCCTCCTGCTGGGAGGACTGTGGTCCGATCAGGCGCAGGCCAACGAAGCGGGCACGATACCTCCTGCCATACTGCCGCAGCCTCCAGTCCTCAATGAAAAGGACCTATTCCCTTACAAACAGAAGGGACGAAGTACGCTAGCAGGGCAGGCGTTTCTTGGCCTGCCGTCCGGGAAAGCCGTTACGCAAGCCGGCGCTCTGGTGCATCTTATCCCCATCACGCCATACACACGCTATTGGTTCGACCGGACTGTGAAAACTCCGGTCTGTTCAACGACAGGAACCCCTGCCGGCCCTGAAAACATCCCTGCGACAAGCAGTCTAGCTGACTGCGCGCACGAAGCTCTGAGTCGGCTTCGGATGGAAAAGCGGTTGAGCCCCTATCTCCGCATGACCAGAACCAACCCCACCGGACATTTCTGGTTCACCAAGATTCCCGCCGGGCGTTACTACATCGTCAGCCTGATCGAGGGTGATCGGGAACGCGCTAAGGATGAGCAGTTCTCGGGACTGGCCTGGCTGACTCTCGATCTGGAAGCAGGAGAGAAAGTCTCGAATCTCGTTGTGACCGACTGTAAAACGAGCCTCTGCTGAGCTTGCTCGCCCCCCACGTAGCCTGCCAACTGTCGACACCAGAAATCCTGTTCGAGCAGGCTATCGACAAATCGCTGCTCGAAATTATCGTGATTGCATAGCTTCAAGGCAGTCTGCTAAGGTGGCCGGAGTATAAAAAGCCTTCACCACCATCTTCAGCCAAATACTTCGCATGGTCTGGGACCCCAAAGATCCTTGGAGTAAGAAAAGCGACCCGCTTGAGGATGCCCTCAAGCAGGCTCAGTCGCAATTCAAGAATCTGATGCCCTCGTTCGGAAATCTGATGCCCTCCAGCGGTTTCAGAAACATCGTGGTGGCGGGATTTTTCATTTTCCTGGCCTGGCAATGCGTATTTATCATCGCCCCGGATGAGGAGGGCGTCGTCAAACGGTTCGGCGTCCCTGTCCGAACCGTAGAACCTGGACCTCATGTGAAAATTCCTCTCGCCGAATCGGTTATGCAGCCGAAAGTTCAAAAGCTGCACCGTGTCGAGGTCGGCTTCCGTACCGATCGACAAGGCCGCCAGCAAATGTTGGCGCAAGAAGCCCTGATGCTCACCGGCGATATGAACATCCTGGCCGTTCAATTTATCGTGCAATACAAGATTAAAGAGTCGTCGAACTATCTCTTCAACGTTGCAGACATTACTGAAACGATCGGCAAAGCTGCCGAAGCCTCAATGCGGGAAGTGGTGGGCAAGGGCAAGATCGACGAGGCCTTGACGACCGGCAAAGCTCAAATCCAGTTGGATACCCAGGTACTTCTGCAGTCTCTTCTGGATCAGTATCAGGGCGGTGTCCAGGTCGCCGCCATCCAACTCCAAGACGTGAGTCCTCCTGAGGCAGTGGCAGCAGCGTTCAAGGATGTGACCAATGCAAAGGAGGATCGAGAGAAACTGATCAACCAGTCTCAGAGCTATCGCAACGACATTCTCCCCAAAGCTCAGGGTGAAGCCGCGCAGGTGGTGAACCAGGCTAAAGGAAACGCCCAGGCACGAGTGGATCGCGCCCAAGGTGAAGCCAACCGTTTTGTGGCGACCTTGAAGGAATATAATCAATCAAAAGACATTATCAGCAAGCGGATCTATATCGAAACCATGGAAGAAATTCTGCCGAACATTGAGAAAATTATCATCGATGGAAAAGCAGCCGAACGTATGCTGCCGTACCTCCCGCTTGACCGCCACAAACCTAGAACCGGCACTACCGGCGAAGGCCAGAACCCATGACCAAGCAGGGGCTTATCATTGCGGTGATGGCGGTCATCATCGGCTTATTCCTCCTGGGGGCCTCGCCGCTCTTTATCGTAGACATCACCCAGAATGCGATCGTGGTCCAACTCGGAAAGCCTGTTCGCAATCTCACGGAACCAGGCCTCTATGTGAAAGTGCCGTTTGCTCAAGAAGTCATCTATTTCGATAAGCGCCTGCTGGACTACGACTCATCGGCGCAAGATGTGATCACCCAAGACAAGAAGACCCTCCTTCTCGATAATTACGCCAAATGGAAGATTATCGACTCCCTCAAGGTTTATCAGAACTTTCAAACCCAACGGGGAGCGCTCCAACGACTGAACGACATTATCTACTCTGAACTGCGAGTCGAACTTGGACGCCATGACCTTTTGGAAATCGTCGCGACACACCGTGGCGAGCTCATGAAAATCGTGACCCAGCGGTCGAATGAAAAAGCCTCCGCATATGGAATAGAGATTCAGGACGTGAGGATCAAACGCGCCGATCTTCCTGAACAGAATGAGAAAGCCGTATTCGCCAGAATGCAAGCTGAGCGGGAACGACAGGCAAAGCAATACCGTGCGGAAGGCGCTGAGGAGGCACAAAAAATCCGCTCAGAGGCGGAAAAAGATCGGGAGATTATTCTGGCTCAGGCGTACAAGGAATCGGAGGAACTTCGTGGAGCGGGGGATGCCAAGGCCTTTAGAGTCTATGCTGATGCTTACCGGCAAGATCCCCATTTTTTCGAATTTACTCGTACCATGGAAGCCTATAAGAAAACCTTCAAAGATAAATCCACCCTCGTGATGAGTCCTGATTCTGAATTCCTCCGCTACCTGAAACAGCGCTAGCCTTTAGGACAGCCCCACAACCTCCCCCGTGCCTGGATCGATTCCGATGCGTTCTCCAGCCGGTTTCTTCGGCAGACCAGGCATGAGTTGAATACCCGAACAGACTGCCGTCAGAAACCCGGCCCCTGCGAGCATCCGCACCTCCTTGATCGGCAGCGCAAAATCGGATGGACGCCCCTTCAACGCCAGATCGTGCGATAGCGATAATGGCGTCTTTGCCATGCAAATCGGCACCTGATCGAGTCCAAGTTGTTGCGCCAACTCGATATCTCGTTCGGCTTCTGCATTGAACGACACAGAAGAAGCCCCATACATCTGCGTGGCAATGGTCTGGATTTTTTTCTTGATAGGCCAGGCGACTTCGTACAAATGCCTGAAGGTAGACTTTCCCTCTGTAGCCCTGACTACCGCCTTCGCTAACTCTTCAGCTCCCTTACCGCCGTCAGCCCAATGGGTTGAGACCGCGGCATCCTCCGCGCCGACCTCTCGAGAACGCGCTCGAACCCATTCCAACTCAGCCACCGGGTCATCGCTGAAGGCATTAACCGCCACCACCACCGGCACCCCATGGGCTTTCACATTTGCAATGTGCTGCTCCAAGTTCGCAAAGCCTTTTACCAATGCCTCTTGATTAGGCCCGGTTAGCCCTGGCGGAAGAGGGGCTCCGACCTTGACTACTCCTCCGCCACCGTGCAGCTTAAGCGCCCGCAGCGTCGCAACTACCACAGCCGCTGCCGGCTTGAATCCTGAGAAACGGCATTTGATGTTGAAAAATTTCTCCGCCCCAAGATCACTCCCGAATCCGGCCTCCGTGACAACATAGTCTGCACAGCGCAATGCGATGGCATCTGAAAGTATCGAACAATTCCCGTGGGCGATATTCCCAAACGGACCAGTATGCACAAACGCTGGAGTTCCCTCCAGCGTTTGCACCAAGTTTGGCAACAACGCTTCTCTCAGCAAGACCCCCATGGACCCGGCACATCCAAACTCTTCTGCCCGTAACGGCTTACCTGCCGCTGTAAACCCAACAATAATCCGCCCGAGTCTCTGCCGCAGATCAGCTTGACTCGATGCCAAAGCAAGAATGGCCATGACTTCTGACGCCTCGGTGATTACAAACTGACCCATACGAGCCGCAACACCCTCTCCAAGTGAAATCTGCCGTAACGCTCTATCACTGACTCCCAACGTCCTGGGCCAGGTAATCCGATTCAGGTCTATCTGAAGATCATTTCCATGAAATACGTGATTATCAACAAATGCGGACAAGAGATTGTGGCTGGCAGATACAGCGTGGGCGTCACCAGTCAAATGGAGGTTGATCTCTTCCATCGGAAGGACTTGTGCCCGCCCTCCCCCTGTTCCTCCGCCTTTGATTCCAAACACCGGCCCCTGTGAAGGCTGCCGAAGCGTAACTGCCGCTCGATGGCCGAAACGGGAAAGGCCCATGGCAAGCCCAATGGACGTTGTCGTTTTGCCTTCTCCAAGTGGGGTCGGATTGATGGCAGTCACAAGTACGTACCGCCCAAGAGGCGCAGCATGAAGCCGTTCAAGTATATCCAGTGAAACCTTTGCTTTTGACTTTCCGTATGGAAGCAGTTCGCTGGTCTGGATACCAAGCTGACCAGCGACATCCTGAATGGGACGCGCTTTCACTGACCGGTTAATTTCAATATCCGTCATGGTTGAGCAAGGGGATAGACTGTACTACCTCAGCAAAGCGGCAGTATAGCATAGGATGTAGGTTGAATTGGTCAGATCAATGAATGAGATGGTGGGTGCAGTGCGGATTGATCATGAACTGAGTCAGCTGATGATAACCCGGTAGATGGGAAGGGAAACTTAATGAACTATTCGAGGATGTACTTTACCGGATCTAACGCTTGGCCATTAGCCTTGACCATGTAATGTAAATGGGGACCCGTAGCTAGGCCTGTGCTACCGACTAAACCAACCACATCTCCACGTTTCACGCGCTGCCCTTCTTTAACTAAAGCCTTAGCCAGGTGACCGTAGAGAGTTTCAATACCGAATCCATGATCAACTTTCACAAGATTCCCCAGCTTAGGGTCAAAGCCCACTGCCGTGACCCGCCCTTGAGCCGAAGCCTGAACTGGTGCATTAGCAGCAGCTCCAATATCCAACCCGTCATGCCACGCAGGTTTTTCTGTGAATGGGGAGACCCTGGGCC
This sequence comes from Nitrospiraceae bacterium, assembly GCA_013140715.1. Lineage (GTDB taxonomy): Bacteria > Nitrospirota > Nitrospiria > Nitrospirales > Nitrospiraceae > Palsa-1315. The sequence goes on along the minus strand of JABFSG010000002.1, from coordinate 90,683 downwards.
CAAATCCAGACGTTACCCAACCCTTCACCGGCCAAATTGAAGGCGTCGCTGCCCATCGCGAAGATTTCTGTTCGGCAGCCAAGGACAACTCTTCAAGCGATTGCTCCTGAATCGCAGCTTCTTTCGACAGCCAAACTATGCCATCCTTAATTAACGCGATCTTCTCCTGCTCGGTGAGGTTACCCGAATCGGCAGATTGGCTTGCTTGACCAGATGGAGAGCTCTGACTTGTCTCTACGGAGCTTGATGGTTGAGCTCCAGCGCCATTTTTGTATGATTTCTCAGTAGCAGGAAACGTATCGCCATCAGGAAGGGGAGCATCTATCCCACCCCGACCATTCGTCATATCGCCTGCTTTGGGAGGTTCTATTCCCAGCATGACACGAAGCCGCTGATTGACCTCCTTCATGCTTGTTAAACGCTTCTTTAGATCGTCAATGGAGCTGGAAAACTCCCCCGTCTGTTCCCTAGCACTCATGGCTTCTTGTCGATAAGATGAAAGCTCCCAAACTTCGCCGGTTCTAATCACATAATGTGCGATAACAAGAATGTTGGCTAAAACAAAAATGGAGCCAACAATCAATAGCTTACTAACAAGTTTGCGATGGAAATTGAATCGAAGTGGCTTAGCCGATGAGCCACGAAAGACTACAACTGTGTAGGCATCGCTATTTTCTGTGCCGTTTGTTTGTCCCATAGCCATTCACCCCCTGCTGACTGGACCCCCTCGGAGCGTAGCTTCAGACTCGGCGAGTCTATCAATCCCTATCACTTCGGTCAATCCCTCATTTTAGTAACAAAGAAATCAGGCTTATCAACAATTAGCTGTGGGTCTCGCGACAAACCCACCCAACATATTGATCGAAGCCCTTCTTAACAGGCAAAGCGATGATTTCTGGAGTCTCATAGGTATGTATCATCTTGATCGCTTTCTCCAATGCCCCATACCGGGACTGCGTGGACTTCAATATGAGGAGAGCCTCCTGTGCTTGCGTGACCTTCCCCTTCCACCTATAGATGGACTGGACCGCTGGAATGATATTCGCGCAGGCAGCGAGCTTGGCATTCACCATTCCCTTACCAATTCTTACCGCTTCCTTCTGAGTTGCCGCTGTAACCAAGACGACAAGCACCTGCTCTACTGATTTTTTCATTTAGCACAACAACCCCTGCCCGGAGATCGTTCCCTATTAATGGTCTTTACCATCCACTATGCTAGCAAAGCAATTTCTAAGCCGTCTACGTGTGGAAGAATATGATAGCCAAAATCAATCAATATCTTAGAGTCTTATACTTCTCACCTACCCCTTGCAACTTCCATCCATACCCAAATTAGATCTATACAGTCACATAAAAGACAGGATATTGCTAGAAATGTGCGATTTTCGTCAATGATATCTGCCGACTCTTACAACGGATAGAATGAGGCACTGTCAATTGGCACCTCTCATCGCATAGAAATGGTCAATCCAGCCAGTGTGGCATGAGACTCATTGACAGGCTTTTGCCCCCTCACATATGATGCCTGAATAAATTAAGGAGGCTCGGAATGGGATTTGTCATTTCTCCCAAAGAACTAAAAACAAGACTCGATAAGGGTGACACCTTAATCCTGGTGGATGTACGTGAAAACTGGGAGTACTCCCTCGCAAAAATAGATGGCTCAATCCTCATTCCCCTTGGAACACTGCCTCAATCGCTCGCTCAATTGAATCGCGACTCAGAGATTATCGCCATCTGCCACCATGGAATGAGAAGCGCCGACGCAACGAATTTTCTTCTTCAACAGGGGTTCCCGAATGTAAAGAACTTGGTGGGGGGAATCGATGCATGGTCGACTCAGGTCGATGGGGCAGTTCCACGATACTAACCAGGTTCCACTAGCCCCAGTGATTCCAGCCCATTCCCTCTGTCTAAACAGCGCAGTCTGTTCTAGCCCATCCGCTCGCGGAAATAGTCGACAGTGCGTTTGAGCCCTTCGCTCAGTTCAGTTTTTTGATCCCAGGATAATTCTTGCCGAAGCTTGTTTGAATCAATCACGCTACGCGCCTGTTCACCGCTCTTGGCCGGCCCATGAACTTCTTTACATGTCGAGCCGGTATGGGCGATTAAAATCCTCAGCAAATCGTTGATTGAAGTCTCTTCTCCCGTCCCAACATTATAGGTACCTTGCACTTCCTGACCCATCACCGCGAGATTAGCCTCAACGACATCTTCAACATACACGAAGTCTCGTGTTTGCCGACCATTCCCATTGACGATCGCTTGCTCGTTATTCAGTAGCTTCTGAATGAAGATCGCGACTACCCCGGCCTCTCCATCAGGATCCTGACGCGGGCCGTAGACATTGGCATAGCGCAGATTCACCATTTGCAGCCCGCTCACTCGTTGATAGTAGGACAAATATTGCTCCCCGCAGAGCTTACTGATGCCGTACGGCGACAGTGGCCGTGTGATATGAGTCTCGGGGGCTGGGTAGATCTCCTGCTCGCCATAGATGGCCCCACCGGAAGAAGAGAACACCACCTTTCGCACACCATGTCTGACTGCTTGCTGCAGCATGTTCAGCATCCCAAGAACATTTATCTGGGCATCGAAGATGGGATCCTCCACAGATTTTCGAACATCCATCTGTGCAGCAAGATGCATGACCATATGGGGACGTTCGTTGCGAAAAACCCGTTCGAGCCGCCAACTTTGAATATCCAGTTTGTAGAAGCGCGCCGCACGATTGAGATTTCGCCGTTTTCCTGTGGACAGATTGTCCACAACAACGACCTCATGTCCTTCCTGGACAAGACGATCGACCAAATGCGATCCAATGAAACCGGCGCCTCCAGTCACGAGCACCTTCATGCAAGACCCCATTGCCAATGAGTCCGTTTCATCATCTATCCACCGCCTACCCGATCATGTCGTTATTGCGCGTGTAAAACCAACAAGAATCTCTCTATTTCCTTTTCGGCCTATCACAGGAGAATCAAGTACCCCTTTCAGCTGAAGTCCCAAATGAGCGGCACAAGCAACGATCTTCTCAGTCACCGCCCCGCGCTGAGCATCATCGCGCACGATCCCTCCCCGTCCCACTTGACCCTTTCCAACTTCAAACTGCGGTTTTACTAGCGCCACGACCACTGCAGAGCTATTGAGTAAGTGGAGGACTGTTGGCAATACGAGAGTCAGAGAAATAAATGAAACGTCGATTACAGCCAAGTCGATCGGCTCAGGAACAGCTGCCCGGTCAACATACCGGATATTAGTCCGTTCGAGCAAGACAACACGAGAATCTTGGCGTAGCCTCCATTCAAATTGTCCATAGCCCACATCAATGGCATAGATGCGACTAGCCCCTCGCTGCAACAGACAATCGGTAAATCCACCGGTCGAACACCCAACATCCAATCCAATTGCCCCTCTTGGGTCAATGTGAAAGGCCTCAAGAGCTGCAGCTAGCTTGTCACCCGATCGACTGACAAAAGCCGCTGGTCGCACGACTTCGATTCGCGCATCCAGCAACACCATCTTCGCAGGTTTATCCACCATGACCCCGTCAACCGAAACTCCGCCAGCCAGAATCGTTCTGGCTGCGGCCTCCCGGCTGGGCACCAGACCTTGAGCCACAAGCACAAGGTCCAACCGCTCTTTGTAAACACGCGAGGGGGAGGCCATAGAGAATAGGAGAAACCACTCGTCGGAGTATGGACGGATATAGCGGTCGGCAGCAGAGGAGCCTAAGGGGAAGGTCCATCGGCTTCGTCGTCGAGAGAATATGCGTGGATTCGTTTCTTCCCGTTCTTGTCTTGCACAAGTACTTCTACTTTATGTTCGGCTTCTTCTAGAATCTTGAGACAATTCTTCGAGAGGCGAATGCCTTCCTCGAAGATCTTGAGAGATTCATCTAGCGGAAGATCGTTTTTTTCTAGTTCGCCAACGATGGCTTCCAGACGCGCCATCGCCGTTTCAAACTTCACTGCTGCCACAACAGGCCTCATTAGTAAAATGGGTAGGGGGCTCATTATACTCAACTGCACCTGAATTTCAAACTGAGGAATCGTCGAGCACACGCGTAACTACGCAATTCAATCGCCCGCTGGCCAATTGAGCCTCCAGTTCCTGTCCAACCTCGACATCCTTGGCTTGATGGAGAACTCGACCGGTCGGGGTCGTGTGAAGAATGCTGTAGCCACGTCCAAGAATCGCCAAAGGACTTAGGCTATTGATCTGCGCCAGCGTCGCATGAACCCGATGACGATGCTGTGCCAATATCACACCCATTTGCCCATTGAGGCGCTTTGAGAATTGAGGGATAGTCGCCAGCCCCTGCTTGATCGCGAGAATCGGGTTGAGACCGGATAGATCGCACTGCACCTCGTAAACCTGTTCACGCCAGGACGTAAGCAACCGTTGGGTCATCTTCTGCAATCGATCGACCGTATCATCCGTTCGTTGTGACGCTTCCTGGAAGCGGAAGCGTATATCGAGCACCCCTTGAATATCGGCATTGAGTCGCTGTCGCTCGGAAGCACAGCGCCGGAGCATCACCTGCCCCATCCGAACCGTCAGCTCCTGCAATCGCTCCACGATCTCAGCCAACACTGGAGCCACAACCTCCGCTGCAGCCGACGGGGTCGGCGCTCGGAAGTCGGCGACGAAATCGGCAAGCGTCATATCTATTTCATGACCGACAGCCGACACCACAGGCACATGGGAAGCCGCGATGGCACGAACCACAATTTCCTCGTTAAAACTCCAAAGATCTTCCGACGATCCTCCACCTCGCCCAACAATGATGACATCCACTGAACCTAATTCATTCAGGGCAATCAGTGCTTCGGCGATTTGGCGTCCGGCATGTTCTCCTTGAACTTGAACCGGGACGATAAGAATATGGAGTGTCGGCCATCGACGCTTAAGAACAGCCAGGATATCCCGAATGGCTGCCCCGGTCAGTGATGTGACCACACCCACCTTCCAAGGAAATGCAGGAATCAACTTCTTTCTATCTTGATCGAATAGCCCCTCCGCCGCCAATCGTTCTTTCAACTGTTCAAATGCCAGCTGCAGCGCGCCAATTCCCTTCGGCTCTACCGCATCGAGCACGATCTGATATTCTCCGCGCGGTTCGTAGACCGTGAGCCGCCCTCGGACGATAACTTGTAGCCCTTCTTGCAACGCAAAACGCAGCCGAATCGCGCTGGATCGGAACAGCACCGCGCGAATCTGGCTCGTCTTATCCTTGAGCGTGCAATAGACATGTCCCGATCCAGGAGCGCGAATATTGGAGAGCTCGCCTTCCAGCCAAATGTCGGAAAATTGTTCTTCGATAGAGGTGCGAAGGAAACCGGTTAACTCCGAAACCGTTATAATCCGTTTCGGAGAAATGGCCTGAGAAAAGGAGACAGGGAAACCGAGAGAGCTCGTGGCGAGTTCTCCTTTAATCGATGATGCGGATTCGTTCGATCGATAACGCTTTGCCAAGTCGCGCATCAAGTTCGAGCAACACCGCGCAGAACACGGAAGGACCGGAGGCCACTTCAAAGCGCCGTGGCATCCCGGTCAGGAATTTTTCGATCGCCAGCTCTTTCTTCACTCCGATCACGGAATGGAGCGGACCGGTCATCCCGATATCCGTCAGATAGGCGGTCCCCTTCGGGAGAATCTGATCATCGGCTGTTTGCACATGCGTATGGGTACCGACCACAGCCACAACTTCCCCGTCCAAATAATGCCCCATCGCCATCTTTTCTGATGTCGCTTCCGCATGCATGTCAACAATCACGGCAGCCGTCCGCTTTTTCAGCGCAGCCAATTCCTTTTTGGCCGTCTGGAACGGGCAATCCAATGTCGGCATATATGCCCGCCCCATCAATTGGAGGATACCTAGCTTCTCCCCACCGGCGGACTCGACCACTACGCTCCCTTGACCAGGTGCACCAACCGGATAGTTAGCCGGACGAAGTAGACGCGGCTCTCGGGGAAAATAGTCGAGAATTTCTTTCTTGTCCCACGCATGATTCCCGGTGGTAATCACCGCGAGTCCGAGGTCGAACAATTCTTCCGCCAACTCCGGCGTAATGCCAAACCCGCCGGCCGCGTTCTCTCCATTCCCGATCACAATGTCGATCTGCCGTTGACCTACCAGTCTGGGAACAGCCCTGGCTAACGCTCGGCGCCCAGGCTCTCCAAAGATATCGCCGATGAAGAGAACCTTCACTTGGCATACTCCACATACCGGCTTTCTCGAATAACAGTCACCCTGATCGTGCCGGGATAGGTCAGCTCCTGCTCAATCTTCTTTGCCAGATCACGAGACAGTTGGAACGACTCGGCATCGGTGATGTCTTCCTGTCGCACGATAACACGAATTTCTCGCCCCGCTTGAATGGCATAGGCCTTTTGCACCCCTTTGATGGTCGTGGCGAGCGACTCTAATTTCTCCAGCCGTTTCACATAGGTCTCCAAGGCTTCCCGTCTGGCCCCAGGTCTGGCAGCAGACAACGCTTCAGCTGCAGCAACCAAGACTGATTCGGGGCAGATCGGCTCCACCTGTTCATGATGCCCCGCGATGGCATTCACAATCTTGTCGCTTTCGCCGTACTTCTTGGCAATCTCAGCTCCCAACATGGCATGCGGACCTTCTTCCTCGTGACTGACGGCTTTCCCGATGTCGTGCAGCAATGCGCCTCTTCTCGCCAACCTCACATCGAGCCCAAGCTCCGAAGCCATAATGCCGCAAATATACGCCGCCTCACGCGAATGATAGAGATTGTTTTGTCCATAGCTGGTCCGGTACTTGAGTCGACCGAGCACCTTGATCAATTCCGGGTGAAAATCCGATAGCCCGAGCTCAAAAATGATTTTCTCAGCCTCGTCATACATGAGCTTATCGATATCGACTTTGACTTTCTCCACAATCTCTTCGATCCTCGTCGGATGGATGCGTCCGTCATGCATCAACCGTTCGAGCGAGACCTTGGCAATCTCCCGGCGCAGCGGATCGAAGCCCGACACGATAACAGCCTCGGGGGTCTCATCGATGATCAGATCGATGCCGGTTGCAGCTTCAATCGCACGGATATTGCGCCCTTCCCGCCCGATGATTCGTCCCTTCATCGCGTCATTCGGAATCGGCACGACAGAAATCGTCGATTCGGAAACGTAATCACGTACGACCCGTTGAATCGAGCTGGTAATAATCTCACGCGCTTCCCGTTCTGCATTCTCCCGCGCCTCTTCCAGCGTCCGCTTCGCATGCCCGACGGCTTCGAGCCGCGCCTGGCTCTCCATCTCTTGGATGAGCTGCTTCTTCGCCTCATCGGCCGTCATCCCCGCAACACGCTCCAACGCCTCACGATGCTCCTTCTCCACCCGAGTGCAGGCCGCCTCCTTAGTCACCAGTTTTTCTTCACGTTTCAGCAAGTCCAGCTCTCGTTTTTGAACCTCCGTATCCCGCTTATCCACCACACTGATTCGTTTCTCAAGAGCTTCATCCCGTTGAATCACGCGCTTTTCTGCAACGGCGAGCTCTGCCATTTTGGCCTTTTGCTCTTTCTCAATCTCCGTTTTCGACTGCAGCAAAAGGTCTTTTGCTTCCAGTTTGGCTTCTTTGACGATGTTCTCTGCTTCTCGCTGCGCGTTCTGCGCGGCCTGGTGTACCTGCTCCTCTTCCTGCGCCCTCTTCGCAGCACCCGATGAGCGACGAATCAGCTCAAAGACCCCGATGCCGAGCAGCCCTCCGACGAGTCCTGCCAACAGGTAGGCAATGATTGAGGCTGACATTTTGATTCACCCCCCCCTTAGAGTCGCGAGACGAGAAGAATTCTGCTTCCCTAGCTCGGTTGATACAACGTTATTAGACGGCCCCGGATGAGAAGGGAGCAGTGGAGAGATAAGGATAGTGAAAAAGAAGAATGCGGCCGGAAACGCGGTCTACTGACTCACTCCGAGAATGGACTCCACGGAAATGGACGATTTGATGGATTGAGATGACGAGTACGTCCTGTGTGGGAGAGATCCCTCGATGTCCATCTGCGTCTGAGCGCTCTCTTTTTCATGAGATCGCTCTGTGCATAAACCGGAACCGGCTGTTGGCCGTTTCTGGAAATCGCACTCTGTGACGGCAGTAGAAACTCCATGATCTTACCCAACGTTTCCAAGAAGTTATTCATGAGGTGGACGAACCCCTGCACACATTCTAATTGCCTCAACTTCGCCAGCATCAACAACCCACATCCATTCCACAGTGACTGCATTATGCTCTCGGATTATCTAACCGGTTCAAGCGCTACCTAGTTATATCCCTATCGTAGTTTCCACTACGTCCCGACATATGCTCGTTACGATAACAAAGGGGGATACCCTTTGCAAGGTTAATCTAGCGAAAAAGGGAGGTCGGGACCTGCTCCTCAATCGACTCCATGAGCGACGTCATGCGCCGTTCCACATCGGCCTCACCTTGAGCACGCTTCCGTTCAACCTCAAACAACTGATGGGCCAAATTGAGGGCCGTCAGCACAGCGAGCTTCGAGGGAGTCGTCGTATTCATTCCTTCCGCAAGGTGACGCATCTGGCCATCAACAAAGCTCGCAAGGCGGCGGATATCGCTCTCGTCCGCTTCGCCACGAATCGCGTATCGTTGGCCATAGATTTCTACATCGATCGTCTTAGTCAAGGGCCACCTCCTTACGTTCTTCGAAACACTCCAATAACTCGACATCGCTGAGAACTTTCTCTATGCGTGACTTGATATCGACACGCTCTTGCTCCCACCGTCGATTCGAATCGTCCTTCTCCGCAAGCCGTTGCCGTGCAGCCTTTAGTTCCTCTTCAACCGCTGCATTCTTCTTCTTCAGCTCCTGAACGAGTTTCACTAAATCTCTAATTCGATTTTCAAGTGCATCCAGCCGATCAAGCGCCATCCCCTAATCTCTCCTCCCTAAATAGCCACTACAGATTGTGGCGTACTATAGAAACTTGTCTAGATCTTGTCAACAAATAGACATCAGGAGGCCTTGTCTAGCCGCATATATTCTCGGTAGCTTCGCAGTACGCGCTTCACATACTGACGCGTCTCCTGATACGGAATCAATTCGACAAATTCATCCTGACTTCGACCGCGGTGCAGCGCAATCCAGCTTTCGACAGCAATCGGCCCTGCATTGTATGAGGCAATCGTGTGCGCTAGATTCCCCGAAAATTGTTCGAGCAACTGATCAACGTAGTGGACGCCGATCCGAATATTGGTCTCCTGATCGAAGAGGTCGTCTCGCGCGACCGCAGAAAGACCGAGTCGTTGCGCGACATTATTCGCAGTTCCCGGCATCACCTGCATCAGACCAATCGCACCGACCCTCGACACAGCCCGCCAATCATACTGACTCTCCTCCCGAATGATCGCCGCCACCAGATAAGGATCGACACCACTTACACCCTGGCCTTTGATTGTAGGAAGTAGCCCCGTCGGATAGGCGACCTTCCAGAGCGACGGATCGACAACACCGCCAACTCGCTCCAATTTATCACGGAATCTGGCTCTTGCGAGCCGGAGCCCATGATGGTAGGCGCCCACTTCGTTCAACATCGTTGCAAGCGCCATCAGGACGTCTGGGCCTCGGCTATAGCGATCAGTCAACCCCGCTAGCTCTCGCGCGGCATCCGAATCCAACCCCAACGTCTTAAGCTCAATGGCTCGACGATAGGCCGACTGCTGCTCGATTTCCGCCCTGGCGGACACCGCGCGTGCGGCCTCACCATTCGCAGGCGCACCACCACTCCCCAGAGCAGTCGTCGAAGCCGGCTCTGCCGCAAGGGGCTCCGGCGACGCAATATTGATCCGCTCGCGCGCCAGTTGACAATAGTAGGTGTAGACGTGGCGCTGGCAAAGTTGCATGTACACATCACGGGCGTGAGGCTGTTGATTCAATTCGGCCGCGCGCGCCATCCAATACAGTGCCTGTGGCTCGAAATCGCTGTCGTGCAGATCGGCGAGCATCCGCAACTCCTCACCCGCCTCACGATAACGCGCCATCCGATAATACACCCAGCCCACATGCCATCTCGCCTCGGCTCGCTGAGACACCGGTTCTCCAACTTTCGCCACCTGGCGATACCGCACGACTGCATCGTCATAGCGGCCTTGATCCTCCAGCCACATTCCAGCGAACAAGAGGATCTGGCCCTTCTGTTCTGCAGAGAGCAAAGATGATGGCAGGGTATTGGTAAGATCCAACAACTTACCTCCCTGGCCTTGTCGCAGATAGACGCGGGCGAGCCAGACCAATGCTTCCGAAGACAATGTCCCTCCGTCCTTGACCAGCACACGGAACGTCTCTCTGGCTTGGTCATACTGTTTCAGTCGGACCTGCGCGATACCGAGCTTCAGCTTGGCCTCGACACGCCGAGACGATTGTGGATCAGCTGCAAGAAACTTCCGGAGTTCCTCGATCGCTTCGGCATGAAATGATTGTCCAAGATAGGCCTGAGCTCGTGCATACCTCTCGCTCGGTTGAACCACCCAGGGCTCACCACCAAGATTCGAAGCCAATAATACTTCCGCTTCTTTTGCCTCTGCGCTGTATGCAAACCGAATCCAAAGCTGCATCAGGGTTTCGCGACCATCCAGTATCTTGTTGTCACGCAACTGGCACATACCCCGCCGCAAAAGCGCCTGGGGAGCCCCTCGGTCCTTATCATCCAGCTCCACCGCTTTTGCAAACCACACCGTCGCTTCTGGGCAACTTGACGCTTGGTACCACGCCTCCCCTGCCCGATACGCGGCCTTGGCCAGCAGGTACGAGTCTGGTACGGCCTGCGGAATACTTTCGAACATCTCCGCCGCCTGTTTGGGATCTCCGAGATTTAACGATGCCTCCCCCGTCCATAATCGGACATAGTCATCCAGGGCCGGGAAGTCTCGCTGCGACGAACGGAAAAATTGAATGGCCACGGCAGGACTTCGTTCAAGAAGCAATACCCCGGATAAGAGCCCGGCGCGCTTGGCCCAGACTGTGGAAGGGAATCGCTCCATCAGCCGTTGCAATCGGCTCAGCTTGAGCGACAAGACTTGCTCTTTGTTGAGGGTCTTACCGAGCCGTTCCTTTGGCAATACGGCGGCCTGGAAACAATCCTCCGCCTTCTCACAAGTGTCACTGTCACTCAATGCCGGTGAAGGGGAGGGACCGGCTGGCGATTGGTCGGAGAACAGAGTAAACCCAAAGAGGCCAATCGAAGTGGCAAAGAACAGATTGCGTATGAGCTGTTGATATCGATAGTCGGGCACCGCCGTCTCTCCCTCAATCTATACGATAAACATATATAGCAGTGTACTTCTCTTGTTGCCAGCAAAGCCGCACGAGCTCCATACCTTGTTCCACTTTTTGAGGCTGTGGTAGGCTACCCTCATGCGGCATGAAAACAACGCCTTCCCAGCAGACACAACCCTCATCAATCTCCTGGCCCTTGATGAAAAAGAGATGGGTCGTCTTGTGCAACGATTCGGATGGCCTCGCTACCGAACCGGTCAAATTTTGCGCTGGCTCTATCAACGTCGCGCCAAAGACATCCACCAGATGACGGACCTCAGCCAAGGGGAAAGAACTTCATTGGCTTCAATAACCACGATTTCACGTGCCACAAACTGCAGAGTTTTCTCTTCGATCGATCACACGAGAAAACTGGTGCTCACACTCAACGATGGGCTGACCGTCGAAACGGTGATGATTCCCGATGAAGGCCGTCTCACCCTCTGCGTCTCAACACAGGTCGGCTGTACATTGGATTGCGGATTCTGCCTGACCGGCACCATGGGCTTGAAACGCAACTTGAAACCGCATGAAATCATGGAGCAGGTGCTGACTGCCCAGGATCGACTCGATTCCGGTGAACGGATTACCAGTCTCGTCTTTATGGGAATGGGCGAGCCCTTAGCCAACATGGAGGCTTTATCAGAGGCCATTCGGCGGCTCACGAATAAACCCTGGGGACTCGGATGGTCGCCAAGACGCATCACCGTCTCTACTGCCGGCCTGGCCGCACGACTGAAAGATATCGCTCCGTTTGGCGTCAATGTGGCCATCTCCCTGAATGCGACGACAGACAATCAACGCGCGAGTCTGATGCCGGCTGTAAATGGCATCGCTCCGCTCAAAACATTACTTGCCGCCTGCCGCCGTTACCCCTTATCCCCGACCAGGCGGCTCACGTTCGAATACGTACTGCTGGCCGGAGTGAACGATCGCTCCGACGACGCTCGCCGTCTCATCAAGCTCGTCCGAGGGATCGCATGTAAAATCAATCTGATCCCCTTCAATGAGTTTCCCGGGAACCCCTATCGCCGCCCGTCGGAATACGACATTTCAGTCTTTCAATCCATTGTACGACAGGCAGGTATCGACGTGTTCGTCCGTAAGAGCCGCGGTCGGGATGTCCTCGGCGCCTGCGGCCAACTGGGCAATCTCTCACCCGAATATGCAGAACGCGCCTTGACACAAATCGAAGCCCGTTGCTAGCATACGCTGTGCCTACCGCCCAACCATGACCCAGCTCAAATCTCGACAGATCATGCTCCTATCTTGGGTGATTGCGGCGAGCAGTCTCGTCTTCGCCTTTCCACCGCCCGCCGACGCGACGGAACCTCGCGAGTTCGTCCTCTCCAATGGGATGAAGGTCCTGTTAGTCGAAATTCCCAAAGCGCCGGTCGCCACGGTTCAAGTTTGGTATAAAGTCGGCTCACGCAACGAAGTCATGGGCCGTGCAGGTTTATCCCACATGCTTGAACATATGATGTTCAAGGGCACTGCGAAATATCCCAAAGGGGCCTTCTCCCGACTCATACGAAAGAATGGCGGGATGGACAACGCCTTCACGAGCCAGGACTTCACAGCCTATTTCGAAAATCTCGCCGCCGACCGTGTCGAGCTGGCCCTGGAACTTGAGGCTGACCGTATGCAGGGGCTCGTGCTCGACAGAAGTGAGTTGACGACGGAACGAGAGGTCGTGAAGGAAGAGCGACGTCTTCGCACCGAAGACGATCCCCAGGGTGCACTCGTTGAGGCGCTCTTCGCCCAGGCTTATCTCAGCCACCCATATCATTGGCCTGTGATCGGCTGGTTCAGCGACCTGGATGCCATGACCCTCGATGACCTACAACGGCACTACGACACCTATTATTCACCCAACAACGCAACCCTCATCGTAGTGGGCGACATCAAGGCTGACAGCCTGCTCCCTACGATTAAACAGCTGTTCGAACCGATTCCGCGGGGACCGGAGCCCAAGCCGGTCGTCACTATGGAAACGGAACAAAAGGGTGAACGCCGCTTCCTCCTCAAGCGGGATGCCCAAGTCCCATTCGTCATGATGGGCTATCGCGTGCCGAATTTTACGAGCGAAGACTCCTACGCCCTCGATATTCTGAGTTCGATTCTATCGCAGGGGAAAAGCTCCCGCCTCTACCAGAGCCTTGTGTACGAACAAAAGTCGTCCCTCGCAGTCGGAGCGGAATACAGTTTGCTGCAGACCGATCCAGGCCTTTTCTATTTTTATGCCCTGGTGAGCCCAGGCCAAAAACCGGAAGCGGTCGAAGAGGCCCTGCACCGAGAGATCAAGCGCCTCCAGACCGATCCCCCGACAGAACAAGAACTCCAACGGGCAAAGAATCAAGTCGAAGCCAATCATGTCTTCGAGCAGGACTCCAACTTCCGGCATGCCATGTTGCTTGGACAGGCTGAAACCGTTGGCGCTGGATGGCGGAAAATCGACCAGTTTGTCGAACGGATCAGGGCCGTGACAACTAAAGACATTCAGCGTGTCGCCCGCCAATACTTGACAGAAGATAATCGGACCATCGGCACGTTGATTCCTGTGCCTCCCAAGCCACCAGAGGCGCCCTCCACAGCCACCCAACAGGGAGGGCCTTAGTCATGTCCTCAACGAGACGATGGGCAGTGCCTGGACGACAGGCCATCCTGACCCTGGTGATGGGATTTTGTGCCTTCCTCTTGGGAAGCGGTCCCACTGTGGCGGCGGAGATTGCACCGACGAAATTTGTGACTGCCAATGGCATCACAGTCCTCGTCCTTGAGCAACATTTCCTCCCCATCGTCGAGGTCCATGCGCTGATCAAGACCGGCTCTTCACAAGATCCTCCCGACAAAGCAGGACTGGCAAATCTCGTCGCCAGCCTTCTCGACGAAGGAACGACCACACGCACGTCGAAACAGTTGGCGGAACAAATCGATTTCGTCGGCGGAGCCCTGGAAGCGAAAGCTTCGGAGGATTTCACCACCGCCTCCGCTCGCGTACTCAAAAAAGATATCGACCTCGGCTTTACCCTGCTCGCAGACATGCTGCAACGCCCCGCATTTCAGAAACAGGAGTTCGAACGGATTCGCACCCAACTCCTGGGCGAGATGGCGAGCGATAATGACGATCCAGGCCATATCGCCATGAAGGCGTTCAACCAGCTCGTATTTCATGGACACCCCTACCGCTGGCCCATCAATGGAACGGAGGAGAGCCTCCACAAAATCACCCTGACCGACGTACAGGGCTTCTACGGACGTGAATATTCCCCCTCCCAGGTCATCTTGACCATCATCGGCGATATTACGTTGGAACAAGCCACGTCGCTAACACAGACTCATTTTGGATCTTGGAAAAAAGGGGCAGCGGCGGTTCGGAACATGAAACACCCCTCGCCTGTCGAACGAAAAACCGTCCAACTCATCGAAAAAGATCTTACCCAATCCACGATCGTACTCGGTCATGCCGGCATCCAGCGCACACACCCGGATTTTTATTCAGTGACCGTGATGAATTACATCCTGGGAGCCGGCGGGTTTTCCTCCCGCTTGATGGATTCGATTCGCGACAAACAGGGCCTGGCCTATGGAATCACGAGCCACTTCGATGCCAGGCTGATGCCTGGTTCATTTTGGGTGAACCTGCAAACCAAGACTGAGACGACGAATCAAGCCATCGCCGGCGTCTTGTCAGAAATCAAATCCATCCGCGACGCGCCCGTATCAGACCAGGAGCTGGCCGAGGCCAAATCGTTCCTGATCGGCAGCTTCCCGCTGCGATTCGATTCCACCGCGAAGCTTGCAAATGTGCTCGCCCAAGTGGAATTCTATGGCCTGGGACTCGAATACTTCTCGGACTACCCTAAATGGATAGACCGAGTCACGAAGGAAGACGTGCAGCGCGTTGCCAAACAATACCTGGACCCTAAACGCTATGCCTTGGTGGTGGTAGGTAACCTCGCCAAGGCGAAGATCAAGCGATAGGCATCGGCAACTCTAAGGACAGACATTCATGCTGACCGAATCACTCAACGGTAAACTCAATACCCTCCGTCAAATGCTCTCGGACATGCAGTCCGTCCTGGTCGCCTACTCCGGTGGGATCGATAGCACCGTCGTTCTGAAAATCGCCCATGAGCAACTTGGTCAACAAGCGCTGGCCGTCACAGCTGTCTCACCGACGTTTCCCACGATCGAACTCGATGGCGCAAAGCTGGTCGCCTTAGAAATTGGCGCGCGACATGAGCTGGTCCACACCGATCAACTTGAAGTTCCAGCCTTCGTCCAGAACGACGCAACGCGCTGCTTCCATTGCAAGACCGATCTCTACCAATTGCTGGACGGATTGCGCGAACCGCGCGCAAGCCGGTGGATTGTGGACGGGACGAATCTCGACGACCTCGGGGACGATCGCCCTGGCATCAAAGCGGCACGCGAGTGGGGAGTGCGGAGCCCGTTGGTTGAAGCGGCCCTCTCGAAGTCCGATGTGCGGGCAATCGCCCAGGCCTTGGGACTCTCAAACTGGGATAAGCCTGCCGCCGCCTGCCTGTCTTCCAGAATCCCTCGCGGCACACCGATTACCATCGACAGCCTCCGTCGTGTGGAGCAGGCTGAAGATATTTTGCAGGCTGAGGGGTTTCGCCATGTGCGGGTGCGGGAACACGGAGAACTCGCGCGAATCGAGGTCGGGGCAGAGGAGTTTCCTCGGCTGAATCAGCCCGATCTGCGTGCGCATATCAGCGCCCGTCTCCACAAAGCCGGCTTTCGCTTCGTCTGTGTGGATTTGGAAGGATACAGATCTGGAGGAGTCAGCCTAGGCTGACTCCTCCAGATCTCTAAATTATCGCTGGTAGGATTTAGACAGAGCCTCGAGCGCTTCGTCTGCGAACTTCCGGTGGTCCGCCTCACTCAGACTTCGCTGCACAACCTTCTCCGCAACCATCAAGGCCAAATCGGTGGTTTGGGCACGAATGTCCTGGATCGCCTTCCGCCGTTCATGATCGATTTCACGTGTCGCATCGCCCTTGATCCGCTCCGCTTCGGCCGTGAGCCGCTGCTCATTCTCCTCCATTAAACGCTGCGCCCGTTCTTTTGCGGCAGCGAGAATGCCTTCCGCCTCTTTCGCAGCATGATTGAGCTTGGCCTCGTACTCCCTGAGTTTTCCCTCGGCCTCCGACCGATGGCGCTCGGCTTGATCGAGACTGTCCTTAATTTTCTTTTCCCGCTCTTCCAATGCGCTCAAGATGCCGGGAAAGGCAAACTTGTAGAGCACGAACAAGAGAATCCCGAACGACAGGATCTCCCAAAAAATCAAAGAAGAAAAGAAATCAGATTCAAACTGCGGCATGTGTGCTCTCGTAAAACGTTAAACGTGAAACGAGAAACGAGAAATCTTCCCGCTTACCGGTTGACGAATAACGGTTAACGCTCCTTATTTGCGGAGGCCCATGATGATGAAAGCAATGACCAGGCCGTATAGCGCGATGGCTTCTACCAGCGCAAACCCGATCCACATATACTTTCCGACGCGGGCTTCCGCTTCCGGCTGGCGCGCCACCGCCTCAATCATCTTCCCGAAAATATAGCCGATCCCCACACCGGCTCCGGCAAACCCTGCCGCCGCTAACCCCATGCCCAACAATGCTGCTGCTGCTGAATCCATTATGTCCTACTCCTCCCTTAGTCTGAACCGACACGCGCTAATGCGCATGCTCATCGTGGCCGTGCAAATGGAATGCGTCTCCCAGATAGACGCAAGTCAACACGGTAAAAATATAGGCCTGAATGAACGCAATGCCGACTTCCAGCCCGTTCATCGCGACCGTAAACGCAAAGGGCAACCACCCAATCAACAATCCGCCGCTGATTGACAGGCCGAACAGGACGCCGAGAATCACATGCCCCGCCGTCATATTTGCAAATAACCGGACGGCCAGTGAAATAGGCCGAGCCAATTGACTGATCAACTCGATCGGCACCATCAAGGGGAGCAGCCACCCCGGTGTACCTGGCGGAACAAGAATACCTAGAAACTTCACCCCATGTATGAAAAACCCCATCACCAGGCTGAGCCCATAGACTACACATGAGAACACAGCCGTCACGACGATCTGACTCGTCACGGTGTAGCTCCCAGGAATCAGCCCGATAAGATTACAGAAAAGAATAAACAGAAACAGCGTGGCGATGAGAGGGAAAAATCGCATCCCGTCTTTCCCCATCGTATCCATGATGATGCCGCGAATGAAATCCACCATGATTTCCGCCATGCTCTGCAACTTACCAGGCACCAGCTTACGTGCCGATCCTGCCATCACCATAAACAGCGCCACAAGGGAGACCACCACCCACATCATGACAACCGCTTTGTTGATGGAGATATCCAATCTGCCAAGCGAAATCTCTATCCAGTTGTGAAGCTCGAACGGATGGAGTGGACTTTCTTCCATGGTGTTTTCTTACTTTCTACTGAAACACGTTATGTCTTCGACCACCGTTGCGCCGACCGGTAGGCATTTCTGATCCCGGTCACAACACCCAACACAAGCCCGACAACCATCCCCCAGGGCGTGGAGGAGAAGAGATAGGTATCACAGGCCCAACCCAGCCCTCCCCCGACAATCAGCGCAGCGAGCAGATCGGTTGCGATCCGGACCGCTTGGCCAAGTCCCGCATAAAACGGATCCTGTGAAGGGGGCATGTCGTACCCACGGAGGAGAGTGCAGTGCAAGCTATACCGCAAAGACTCTGCCGATGGCGGGCGCGCAATTCAACCAGAATCATCCTAATGTTGTCAAGCCGACCCTGTACTGTGACACAGCCGATACAGTGAGGTATAGTGAAGGACGCATCTGTGAATCGCGATATACATTCACATTCACCCATGACCCGTCTCTCCCAACCATCATTCCTGAGCGGTCCTCCACAGCCTCTAATCCTTACGATGGACGGCCAAGGAAGGACGCCTCTTGAACTATACCGGCTGATTGCCTCCCCCTCTCAACCATCGTTCTTACTCGACAGCGGGAAGGGACCGGGTGGCGGGAGCCACTATTCATATTTAGGGAGCAACCCCTTTTCGGTGCTGACGGGACAACAGGGGCAAGCTGCTTTTCGAACCCAGGATGGGCGCGAGTGTTCGTCGGCCCCCTCCCTCGAAAGTCTCGGCAAATTATGCACCGGAGCGTGGATGGAGCCTCGTCCAGGCCTGCCCCATTTCTTTGGTGGAGCCGTCGGCTACCTCAGTTACGACTTTGTTCGTGAATATGAACCGCTTCCGTCCATTGCCAAGGACGATCTGCTCCTCCCCCAATTGCAATTCGGTCTGTATGACATTGTCACCGCCGTCGATCATCAGACCGATCGAGTGCAGATTATGTTTTGCCCTCCCATAGAACGGTTTCTGGGAGAGCCCCGGGAGAAGCTCTATGACGAGGGCTTAGACCGGCTTGCCGAGTGGAAAACCAGATTCAACAGAAAACCGCCCCTCTCCAATAAACTTCCCTCCCTCGACCAGATGGCTTTTCATCCGGACCAAACCCGGGATGCCTATCTTCGGCAAGTCCGCCGCTGTCAGGAATATATTGCGGCAGGAGACATCTATCAGGCTAACCTGTCGCATCGATTCACCCTGGAACCCGTTAGCGCCTATGACGATGGCGTAGATCGACAACCCTACGAGCAGGAACTCTATCGACGCCTGCAAGCGATCAACCCGTCGCCGTTCTCAGGCCTCTTGCACTTCGACGATGTCACATTGATCAGCGCTTCACCCGAACGGCTCATCCGGCTCCATGATAGGCGGGCGGACACACGCCCGATTGCCGGAACAAGACCTCGCGGGATCAATACGCACGACGATCGACGCCTGATCGGTGAATTACTCGCCAGTGAAAAGGAGCGAGCCGAACACCTCATGCTCATCGATCTCGAACGAAACGACCTCGGCCGTGTCTGCCGATTCGGCACAGTGCAGGTCGATGAGTTCATGGGCATCGAGCAGTACTCCCACGTGAACCACATCGTGTCCAATATCAGCGGTGCCTTGAAGCCGAGCACCACGCCTTTCGACCTGATTCAGGCGCTATTTCCTGGGGGCACCATCACGGGTGTGCCGAAGATCCGCTGCATGGAGATTATTGAAGAACTCGAACCGGTGCGCCGAGGCCCCTATACCGGCTCATTCGGCTATCTCGGCTGGAATGGCGACCTCGATTTCAACATCGTCATTCGAACCTTGGTATGGTGTGGAGGAAAAGGATACTTGCAAGTCGGCGCCGGGATTGTCGCCGACTCCGAGCCGGACAAGGAATACGAAGAAACGCTCCAGAAGGCCCAAGCCTTTTTCAGCGTGCTGCAACAGACGTAATCATGTTGATTTATCTGAATGACCGGTTTGTGAAAGAAGACGAGGCAGTCGTCTCCGTCTTCGACCATGGGTTTCTCTATGGCGACGGTGTCTATGAAACGATTCGTTCCTATGGAAACCGAATCTTCATGAGAGACCAACATCTTGCCAGGCTGCGCCGGTCGGCGGACGCGATCGGTCTCACCATCCCGATCCCCGAGCACAGATGGCCGGCGCTTCTGCACGAAGCGATGACGAGAAATGACCTGGGAGACGAACGTACCGACGCATACCTTCGCATCACCATTTCCCGCGGAGCCGGCGGTATCGGCCTCGATCCGGCCCTCTGCCAAACTCCCACCCTAGTGATCATGACAAAACCTCTCACGCCACCATCGCCACAGACCTATCGAAACGGCGTGAGCTTGATTGTCGCCAAAACCAGACGTAATCTTCCCAGCGCACTCGACCCTCAGATCAAAGCCACGAATTTCTTGAACAATATCCTGGCAAAACGGGAAGCGATCGCAGCCGGTGCCTTCGACAGTATTCTACTCAATTGGGAATCGCATCTGACGGAATGCACCATCAGCAATCTCTTTTTCGTCCGAACAGGCAGGCTCTGTACTCCGGCGCTTTCATGCGGCTTGCTGGACGGTATCACGCGCGACATCGTGCTCAGCCTCGCACGAGAGGCACGGATCCCTATTGATGAAGGGCATTTTGGGATCGAGGCGATTCATAAGGCCGACGAATGTTTTATTACTAACACGAGCATGGAGGTGATGCCGGTCACCATCGTGGATGGGCATCCGGTCGGGGTTGGAACGCCAGGACCTCTCACCCAACAGCTCCACAGAGATTTTGTGGCCAACCGAGCAAAGTTTTTAGAGCCCTAGCAGTGCCTTGAGTTATCACATACTCCCTTGTTTTCCTGAACTATTTACAATTCCCCATGGCATAGGACCTGCATTTTCTTGACACCCAGGGGTGGACTGGTATCGTTGCATCCATGCACAACATATTTTCTCTTATCATCACAGCCTTCGGGCGACAGACAGCCATTGGCCTCACAACGACAGTACTTGCAGGAATGGGATGGCTGGCCTTCTCCCTGCCGACAGCCACGGCAGAAATTTATCAATACATCGGGCGGGATGGCTCAATCTCCCTCACCAATGTCCCGTCAGACTCGCGCTATCGAAAAATCGCGATCGAGTCCAGCCGATTCCACTCCACCCTGTCGGAACAAGAACTCGAACCGCTCATTCGTCGGCACTCTGTACAACAGCAGCTCCATCCTGCGCTAATCCGAGCCGTCATCAAAGCTGAATCGGACTTCGATCCCCGGGCAGTGTCTCGCTCCGGCGCGATCGGCCTGATGCAGCTGATGCCCCAGACAGCCGTACGTCTGGACGTGCGGGATATGTATGATCCGGATGATAATGTGGGCGGAGGGACCAAATACTTACGCCAACTGCTCGATCGCTTCCATGGGAATTTACCGCTGGCCCTGGCAGCCTACAATGCCGGAGAGAATGCGGTCGACCGTTATCAAGCGCTTCCCCCCTTCGATGAAACCAGACAATATGTCCGGAAGGTTCTGCGATACTACCGCACATTCCTGGTCCGCGATGGCGTCGCCATGAAACATCCAGTCAGCCGATTCGTCCCCGCAGAGATAACAGCAATCCCCGCGATTTCTGAAGTGGCTTCCCGCTGACGACTTCTCCGCTCGATAAGCGACTGTGTTGTTGCCAGCCCGCCCGCTTGGCCTCTGGAAAATCAGATCGATAATGGGCCCCCACGCTGTTCTCTCTCCACAGTGCCGCTTCCGCAACACATTGCGCCACCTGGACCATGTTTTTCACTTCCAGCGCGGCCCGGCCCGCAAAGGGCTGGGTCACCAGTTGCGCCCACCGCGACAGTTGAGCGCAGGCCCGGATGAGCGACTCACCGGAACGGATAACGCCGACTTGTCCCCACATCGTTCGACGCAGTGAGCTCCGCAGCTTTTCCGCATCCTCCAGGGTCCCAAACTGACCCGTTCGGAATGTGGTCTCCTGAGCCGATAGCGTAGAGACGGCAGATTGGCCGGCAGAGGCCACGGCTGCCGATGCCGCACGCGCACCAAACACCAATCCTTCGAGCAAGGAATTACTCGCCAAACGATTCGCCCCATGCACGCCGCTACAGGCCACTTCTCCGGCGGCAAAGAGCCCAGGAACCGATGTCGCACCGTTCAGATCGGTCCAGACCCCACCCATCATATAATGTGCGCTGGGAGACACAGGGATCCATTCTTCCGTGATATCGATGTCATAACGAAGGCAGGTCGCATAAATCGTCGGGAAGCGCCGCTTCACAAACTCTGCACCCAAGTGGGTCACGTCGAGATAGACATGCCGGGCTTTGGTCGCGGCCATCTCGGCCAAAATCGCCCGCGACACAATGTCTCTCGGCGCTAAGGCCCCCATAGGGTGGTAGCGTTGCATGAACAGCGCCCCTTTATTATTACGCAGCTGCGCACCCTCCCCTCGCATCGCCTCGGACAGTAAGAACGGCGGACTCGACGGCAAATAGAGCGCCGTCGGATGGAATTGCACGAACTCCATGTCTTGAAGGACTGCGCCTGCACGCAGCGCCATCGCCATCCCATCTCCGGTGGCATTCGCAGGATTGGTCGTCCGCGCATAGATCTGCCCGGCCCCGCCGGTGGTCAACACGACGGCGCGAGCCGGCAGTACGAACTGGCGACCAGATCCTTCATCCAGCACAATAGCCCCTCTGCAACGTCCCGCTTCGACGAGAAGATCTACGGTAAAGTGATGGTCCAGCCGCTGAATCTGCGACTGCCTATTCACTTCGGCAATCAACACCCGCACCATCTCGTTCCCCGTCGCATCCCCCCGTGCGCGCAGAATGCGACTTCGACTATGGGCAGCCTCCCGGGCGAACGCAAATTTTCCGCCGACTTTGTCGAACTTGGCCCCCCACCCGATCAACTCTTGGATCCGCCCAGGCCCCTCTTCAACAAGGACCTTCACCGCTTCTTTTCGACAGAGCCCATGCCCCGCTTTAAGCGTGTCGGTCAAATGGATGGCCACGTCGTCTTCTTCACTCATCGCCACCGCGACTCCACCCTGCGCATGAATCGAGCTACTTTGAAGCGGATGCCCCTTGGTCAGCACCATGACACGTCCGGCACGGCTCAGCTCCAACGCCGCACGGAGGCCGGCCACACCGCTCCCAATGACCAGGAAATCGGCTTGCACCGGAGCACGGGATCGACGGGATGGCATGGGTTACTTCTTCTTGAGAGGACGTGTGGAGTCGGTCGTCGATTGCCGAGCTTGCATGCCGAAGGGAGAGTCGCCCTGAACTCCGCGTAAAAGAATCGATTGGGTTCCGACCCACTGCAATCGCGTATGGCCTCGCTGCCGGAGACCAGGGTCATCTACATCCTTCTTCCATAGCCCTTGCCAATGCACGAACACATCGATGTTATCCCCGTCGACCATAATGCGCTCGACCGCGAAGTCCAAGGCGATGGCGTTGAATGTTTCGAAATCGCCCTGCGCCTCTTCCTTCAGCCGCTCAAGCTGATCAACCGGCATCATGAGCGAGGACAGGCTCGTCGAATCTTTCTTCATATAGGCTTGGCGAAGCG
Organism: Nitrospiraceae bacterium; assembly: GCA_013140715.1. GTDB lineage: Bacteria > Nitrospirota > Nitrospiria > Nitrospirales > Nitrospiraceae > Palsa-1315. Next base: position 67,366 of record JABFSG010000002.1, on the reverse strand, counting down.
ATTCCACCGCCCGATCGATACGGAGGTATCGTTCGTGATCCTCCGGATATTGCTGTTTCTTGCCGCCGCAGCCGACGACGAGCAAGCCGATCGAGACGAGCAGGGCCAAGAGGGAAAACAGCGGGAACTTATTTAGGCGCATCATGGTTGCAGTATAGGAACGGCTGTCAGGCAGGTCAAGCGGCTGTAAGACAGCCCTCACGCGTAACAGTCGCCAACCCGGACGTTCAGTCTCCATCCGATCTTGATCAATTTAATCCGTCGCTGACCTTGCTATTTGAGAAGAAAACTTCTACACTCCGTCTCCTTCCAGGGAGCGAACGCATGTCCAGTGTGCTGAAAAAACGCCGTAAGAAGATGCGCAAGCATAAGTACAAGAAGCTGCGCCGGCGTCAAAAGTTTGAACGTCGGAAAAGCTAGTCTCACCCGAGAAGGGGGAGGATGGGTCCATGCCAGAAGGCAAGAAGGTTCGCACACGCGTCCGGACTGTGACCTGCGTCTACGGTGGCGACTGACCCATTCCTCCCACGAGATCGCGTGTCCTATGCCGTGAACGAAGAACCACGCCTCTTCATCCGCCCCGATAACGGGCAGATGAATGAGACGGTCTCTAGGAATTAGTAGCCAGCAACTAGAACCTGGTTGAGTTCACTGCAAAACTGTAGTGCCGCACCACCTCGGTTCGATATCTTGCCTCCACGATTCTCTCTTGGTTTTCTGTAACCACCTCCTCTAAGATCGCTCCTCACCATGTCCACCTTTTCACGATTTCTTCCGTTCCTGAGACCCTATCTGTCACGCATGGCTCTGTCAGGCCTGCTGGTCATGGCTGTCGCCGCCATCAATCTGGCCCTGTTGCGGTTTGCCGGCACCCTCTGGGACATCATTACCGTGCAACACGACGAGTCCAGAATGACGAGCCTGATCACCGTCTTTCTCGGGCTCGTCGTGCTGCAGGGGCTCTGCTCGATGGGCCATAGTTATCTGACCGCCTGGATCTCGCAGCACATCATCGCTGATTTTCGCCGGCATCTCTTTGCTCATCTGCACACCCTGTCGGTGAGCTTCTTCGCCCGCAGGCGAACCGGGGAACTCCTTTCACGGCTCATGAACGACGTCACGGTGATCCAATCGGTCGTGACGGAAACCCCCATCGATAGTGCCAAACAGCTGGTGACCCTCGTTGGAGGGATCGCTTTCTTGCTGACGATGAATTGGCGGCTCTGTCTCCTGATTCTGATTCTGCTCCCGATGCTCGTCCTCGTAGCTAAGCTCTTCGGGAAAAGACTGAAATCTCTCTCAACCTCGATTCAGGATCAAACTGCTGCCTTGAGCACCTTGATCGAAGAAGTCATCTCGGGCATTCGCATCGTAAAATCCTTCGTCCAGACAGAACGAGAAGAAGCCAGGTTTGCAGCACAAGTCGAACAGACGTTGGCATTGTCCATGCGGCGAGCAGGAATCATGGCGGTGTTTACCCCCGTCATCATCCTTCTCACTTTCTCCGCGGCAGGAGCTGTCCTCTGGTATGGAGGACGCCAGGTCATCGACGGGAGCGTCTCGCCGGGCGATCTCTTTGCGTTCGTCCTCTTCGCAGGAATTCTGATTGGTCCATTTGGCTCCGCTGCCCGCGTCTTCGCCCAGATCAGAGAAGCGCAGGGAGCCACCCAGCGAGTGTTCGAAATTCTGGACACAGGAGCAGAAGTCAGCGACTCCCCCACGGCCACCCCGCTGTCTACTGTCTCGGGGCACATCCGTGTCGAGCGTGTCAGCTTTGCCTACGATCCACGCCAACCGGTCTTGACGGATATATCCTTCGAAGCCAAAGCAGGCGAATTGGTCGCGATCGTCGGCCCCACAGGCGCCGGAAAGACCACCGTGATGAACCTGCTCCACCGCTTCTACGATCCTACCGCGGGGCATATCACCATCGACGGGCAAGATCTCCGCCAAGTTACGATGGATAGTTGGTATCGACAGATCGCCCTGGTTCCGCAGGAAACGATCCTGTTCGGCGGGACGATTCTCGACAATATCCGCTACGGTGACAATACGGCTACGGAAGAAAATGTCGTGGCGGCGAGCCGGGCGGCCCATGCCCACGACTTCATCATGAGCTTCCCGGACCAGTATCAAACCATCGTGGGGGAAAAGGGGATCAATGTATCCGGCGGGCAGCGGCAACGTATTGCCATCGCCAGGGCCATTGTAAAAAATCCACGGATCTTGCTGTTAGATGAAGCCACCTCCGCTCTCGACAGCGAGTCGGAACGACTCGTCCAGGAGGCGCTGGAACAACTCATGAAAGGCCGCACGACGTTCGTGATCGCCCACCGCTTAACGACTATCCAACGGGCGGATCGTATCCTCGTACTCAACAAAGGACGCCTCGTGGAAACCGGCACCCATGCCGAACTGATGGACCGTAAAGGGCTCTACCAGTACCTCTACACCCTTCGACTGATCGAACTCCCTTCGTAAGCCTCGACATTCACGCAACATGATCGTTTCCGGCTAAATTTCCCCTTCCAATTAGCCGATAGAGACACTGGAAGGCTACTTCGATATTCCGCTCACAGGCTAGACAGGAGGCACAATCGTGCAAACTGCTCCATCGGTAATGAACTCTGAGGCCAACAACGAGATTTGCGCGCTGGTACCTCCTCCGCTGCGCCGGCTTTTCGATCCGCAGGCCAATGCCCTCCCGACATTGCAGGCGACCTGTCAGAAAATTCTCAACATGAGCGGCGACACGTCAAGCCCCGATGCGCTTGCACAAATTGTCAGTCGCGATCCCGGGCTAACCTGCAAAGTACTCCAGATCGCCAATGGGATCGCCTACAGCCCACAACAGACCATCACCTCTGTGCCCCATGCCGTAACCTGGCTCGGCCTGGATACAGTTCGCACACTCGTGGCCACCGCACAATTGATGGAGCATCTGGCGCAAATGCCGGATCGTCGCCCGCTCTTGAGCCGATTGATCGCAAAGGCCCTCTTCGCGTCGACACATGCGTTCGAACTCGGCACCGCCATGAATTACCCTCAACCGGGACAGCTCTTCAGCGCCGCCCTGTTGTACTCGTTCGTTGACCTGGTCATCGCCTATCAAGCGCCAGACCTGTACGAATTACTTGTCGAAGCACGAACACCAGCCGACGAAGCCAACATTCTCGGTGTCTCGAAAACTCGCTTTGCAACGGCCTTGGCACAGACATGGGTTCTGCCAACCGGTTTGGTGGATCTCATCAGCGCACCACCACCGGTGGCCGAAACCCGCTGGCAGACCAATCAACAGATATTTGTGGGACTCGTCTCAGGCGCGAACAACCTTGTTTCGGCCATGGCCAACCCATCGAAGCCCGGCGTTGCCGACCGGATTCGTCGTACGCTTCAGCAGGGTTCCGCTTTACCTGAGCGTAGCTTGCAGGAGGCCTTAACCCGCGCCTTCGACAAAGGCCGCCAACTCTCCCGTTCCGTCGGAATTACCGAGACTGTCATCGCGCAGGCATCGGCCTCCCCCTCCACACTGACTCCCTCGATTTCGTCACCAAAAGTCCAAACCCCATCGCCTGATCAGCCAAGAAGCCAAACCGTCCCGCCGATCCAGACACACCCGTTCGAAACCCTGCAAAAGTTTCAAACTTCGCTGTTGGCGGCAAAAGACTTCAACAGCCTCCTCTCGACTCTGGTCAAAGCACTGCATGATGACGGCGGATTTACACGGGTGGCGCTGGCGCTCTTGAATCCCGGCGATACCGACCAGCTACTGGGGCGAGTCGTCGTCGGTGTCGATGAACCGACTCAGCACTTGTGCAGCTTCACAGGATCACTCACTGTCGATCACCCGCTCTTCTTGCGGGTACTTAAGCAGCACGATCCAATCTTGGTATCGGATGCTTCCGCCGAAGAACCTCAATCTCTTCACCCGACGTTCGCTGCAATCTGGCAAACCTCATCTGCCGTCCTGGCCCCTATCCGCGTCGGCAACCGGCCGATCGGACTCCTCTATTGCGACCGTGGCCCCTATTCCAGTCAGGTCTCACCCCACGATCTGCAGTCGTTCCAGCTGTTCTTTGGACAGGCCATACTCAGCATCAATCGGCTGGCAGGAATTCTCTAACAGGATGCCGGGAAAGACCGTCAGTGGTGTGCTCCGATCGGTCATGCGGATAAAGATGGGGAGGGAATGGTCTACTTCACCGGTTATGCTTCTATGCGAAGCCGACCGAGGCCGATCCGACCTCCTCTGAGCTTCCGTTTTACATCCCAACCGTTTCGATGACCTGCATATCTTCAGCGGTGAGGGTGAGCTGTTCGGCCTGAAGATCGTCTTTCATATGTTGGGGATTCGTCGTGCCGGTCAAAGGGAGCATTCCGATCTGCATCGCAAACCGAAATACGACTTGCGCCAGACCGGTCCCTAACCGCTGGGCGATGGCTCGAATACTTGGATCGCTAAAAACCTCTCGATTGGCGGTCAAGAGCGAAAAACCTTGATAGATGATGCCATGGGTCCGGCAGATCTCCCGCACCTCTTTGTCCCATCCCAATGCAGCATAACAACGATTTTGCACCATCATGGGTTTCACAGCCGCCTTAGCGCAAAGTTGAGTGAGTTGCTCGGCAGTCACATTACTGATGCCGACCATTTTTGTTTTCCCTGACCGATAGAGCCCCTCGATCGCAGCCCAGACCTCCCAGTCCGCAGCTCCCAACCCCTGCCGCTGATAAGGCCCGTGTAACACATAGGAGTCGAGATAGTCGCTGTGCAGATGGGCCAACGAGCTGTCGAAAGACTGGGTCACTTGGGCGGTGAGAGGAGCCGAGGCATCATAGGGAGTTCGATGGTCCTGACCATTGGTCGGCGTAAACTTAGTTTGAAGAAAGAGACGATCCCGCGCGACCCCCTGCCTTGCAAGAGCCAGCAGAGCCTCTCCGACCAACGCTTCCTGGTAATGGATCAGTTGGTTGGCCGTATCGATGGCGGTGAAGCCGGCCGCCACTGCAAGCTGCACCAGTTTTGTCGTGGCCTCTTTTTTCCAAGCCGTGCCATACATGAAAGACGGAACCGGCACATGATTATAAGTAGTCAAGGACATGCTGTGTTCTCCAAGTCAAACGGGCTACCGAGTTCTGCGGGGCGCGCTGCGATCCGTCACGAAGAGATGGGGCGCCGGGCTCGAATCAGATCTGATGCCGGATAACCCAACTGCTGGGCCCACTCGACCAGACGTTGATATATGGCCTCATTCAACTGTGGAGTCCGGGACAGGATCCAGAGATAGCGACGATCCGGAGTTCCCACCATTGCAGTCCGGTACTCTGGATCGAGGTCGAAGATCCAGTAGTTTCCATCGCGGGATGAGCCAAACAGCCTCGCGAACCAATTATCGAACACCACGGTGAGTCGCGCGTTCGTCCTGGCATCGACCACTGTCGCTAGACCATCTGCCTGCTCGACTTCTCCGGTCGCAGTCACACACTCATTGTGTACGAGGACCGCCCCATCAGGACGGCTGGAGTAACGGGCCTTGGAGTCCACGCAATGGCGCTGAAACCACATCGGAAGCCGCGCGATTTCATACCATGTGCCGGCATAGCGCGAAAGGTCCACCGACGTGACTGTCGTCAGCTCGCTTCTTGAATCAAGCCCTGCACAGGACCCCAGCGTAACGCACAAGACCAACAACGCGAGTCTGGCGCTCACAGAACCTGAACGGCAGAGGCCACCGAGTAGTGGCATTATTTTGATCAACAACAGGCTCTCATTCACTTTGCAACAGGCCGTGGCGACAAAGCCGCGGCCTCGCGAGGTTTCTTCAATCCGATACTACTTTCGGACAGCGATCCCGTGGACATCCGCCGTTTCTTTTCCGTCCTTCATATTCGTGATCGCCGCCTGCCCCTTATAGTGACCGACCTTCCCTCCGCCATCCATATGAATGACACCGACGCCTGGAATTGTCCCCTTGGCATTATTCACCGACTTGTCATTCCCGGTGAGTGGGTTGGGTCCGCGCAACCCGACGAAGACATACTGCCCGTCAGGCGCGTTATCCATGAGATCGGGAGCCGGATCTTTGTTCGCATCCGTCACCAGCTCGACCGAACTCACACTCAGGTTCGAGACCGTATCGATTATTTCGATGTTGTTCCCGGCACGGTCCACACTCCACAGATACCGTCCGACGCCGCCCATCCCGTGAGAATCGGCAAACTTTTCATCCCGTTGGGACACCAGCTTGGCCGAGACCGACTTCGGAAGGGTGGACAGATCGAGGGCATAGATATCATAGGAAAGAGGTGCTACAGGCCAGCCGCCACCGGAATTGATATACATCGTCTCGCCGACCTGAATGCCCCCACAGCCGGCTGGGTGAATCTGATTATTGTCGAGCATGGCCAGAACCTTCATCGGCGTGCTGGTGACATCGAATACCAACAACCCGCCGCCCCGTAGCGTAACGAAAGCATAGCGGCTGGATGATTCCGTGATCGGGCAGATCGGGGACGTATCAGGGCGCTCTCCGCCTTCCCAGGCTGCGAGGTTCACCACGTCCTTCTCGGGATCGAATGTGAATGTATGTTTGGCATAGTCGGTCCAGATACGGATAAACTTCTTCTCGGCGATATTCGCCGCAATGGCCATCTTCTGATCGGGTGTGGGCCACACCGCATGGACATTTTTCCCCATCGACAAACAGGCCACCGGCTTGCGGGTTTGAGCATCCATAAAGAGCGCATGGCCGCTCAGGAACGAGACGATCGCGTGATCCTGGTCCTTGTTGAAAAACAACATATGGGGGCGCCGGACCGGCTTCTTAGTCGCCGCTTCGCAAAATGCGTTGATCTCGCCGGAAAGGTCGATGGTAACAGCCGGTTTCGCCGCGGCCGGATTCGCCGCAAGCGCCGCACCATCGTAGATGTAGAGAAAGCCGCCGCTTTCTTTCGCTGTATCGGATTGATCCGTCAGCCATACTTCATAGGCGGAAGCTGGAGCCAGGCCCCCGATTGCCCCTCCCGTCACAAGCAAACCGCTCACAGCGATAGCAAGAGTAAGACGAGCCAGCCCTCTGCTCGCCAGATCGTGAATTGTCATGTATGCCTCCTTACATCAGACCTAACAGGTGTGAACACAGTCATTTGCAAACCGGTAATGGCCGTCCTATCCGGAAGAGAGGGAACAGGGTAGAAGGATTACCGAAAGAGATCAATGGCCTATCCATCTTGCAGGATACTGATTAGGCTCTGGTTGAGAGGAGATGCTGCCCGCACTACTCTGCAACTCCGCTTCGAGCAGGACGGCGCTGCCTGGCTCCTTGGGGTTGAGTCTGGTCGGCATACGCTCCACCAGCAATTTGGCCAAAGAGACTGCAACGATGTGCGGAGCCTTATCGGAAGGATTGGAATAGAGTCCGAACCGGACATTCTTCGCCCGTTCACTCGACGTCATTTGAGGCTTGAATTGTGCCTCCACGAATCCCACCAGCATCCCACTCCCATCGGTAAGCTTATGGATCTCGAAGGAGTTCGGAGTGGGGGATACCGCCTCAAATGGAAGATCCAGACTCTTCGTGATCAAGGCCATTCCGAGATATTTTGGAGTAATAAATCCATAGCTCCCAGCCGGCACTACCGAGAAACGGAAGGCCGGGGTAGAGAAACTAAGCTCGGATACCCGGTTCTTGGCTCACAATTGACGCCGCAACTCCGCCTCCTGCCCGACCTTCTCGATGAAGACCATCGATGGCATAGTTGTTTGCAGAGGAGGCACCGCCTGCTTGCTTCCTTGCGGCAAACTGACTGAGACCTGGGCGAAACCCCCAAGGATCAGGGCACACAGGGGTCCAGCCATAAGGTAAAAGATAGGCTTGGTTTGAGTCGATGGTATGACAAGGTCAAACATGGCTAGAGGTTCTCCCGATAGAGCACGAAAGGATGAGTGTTTTAGATAACCTCCGTCTCTATTTTTTAGCAAGCTCCCCCTATGCCGGGCACTCTTCGCAACAGGCTCAAGCTGGCCACCACAGGATGAAGGTTATCGGCGCTTCTGAAATCTTGGCGGGAGCGTGTGCCGGGGTAGTGGGGGTGTCGACGGTGGCCGTGGCTGGTTGAAAAATGGAGCGGGTCTCCCCCAATAGGGGTAGGCTCCATACGGCCTTCCCCAATAGCCGAACGGCTGGTAGGATGGGCCGTAGAACGCAGAAACACCGCTTTCTGAACGTCGTGAAGCGACAGCGTTCCAATCGGTAAGGTGTTTGATATCGAGGACTGGATAGGTGTACTCACTGTCGTCCAGAGGCCTGGTCGTTGAGCCGGTGACAGCACCGATTACAGTAATCGGTGTGCCAGGAGGCACAGTCGCCGGGTCGAGGAAGGTTTCTCGGACAGCCAGGAAACGGCCTTCGGAGCTGGTTCGTTCTGTTGTCGAGGGGCCTCCTGCTTCAGCAGGAAGTTGCAGAACCTCGATTTCTGTCCGGTCCTCTGTCCGTTTGGCCGTGATAACGACGCCACCGACCATGATAACTCGCCCGACATAACTGCCAGGAGCTGCGCGCAAATCGGCAAAGGTAATGGAGGTATCGACCTGTTGCTCCAGTTCAGGAGGCACATTCATGTTGACCATGTCTCGATGAACCTGGTGAGCCGATTCCGCGCAGGCCGATAGAGTCAGAATTCCACTGAAGAGAAGAACAGTGACGGTCATACGCAGCATAGAGGCTCTCCCCTCTCAGCAGGATTCAGTCTCATACAACCAAATAAACCAGACAGACCGAATAAACCAAATGAACGAAACAGACTGGCGGACTTTTTCAGCATCCTGCTAGAAATGATAGGAGATGCCGACCAGAACATGTTGCGCTCTGTAGATACCTTCAAAGCCTCCTCCCGTGACAAAGGCATTATCGAACCGTAAGGTCGTCCCTGTGTATTTATATTCGGTAAAGACCGCGACATAGGGAGTGACGAATGCTCTTAACCCTGCGAGCACATTCCATCCACCGGAGACACTGGTATTACTCCGGATTCCATTGGCGGCTGAATCATCGAGTCGGGCAATCACCGTGCCCACACCGGCTCCTGCATAGGGCTGGAACGTCCGTCCAGGATACCGGGCAAGAAGGTTAACTCCTAGAGTAGTCAGACTCAAATGGATGCCAGGAGTGTCATCCAAGTTTTTGATGTGCGGCGTGGTCTGCAAAACTTCTCCTTCGATTCCCAACCAGCCGTGCTCGGCAAAATATCCAAGCTTAGCCCCATAGCCGATCGAATTTTTGAGGTCAAAGTCAGGCGTGGAGATGGTCCCTTCACGACCGTTTGTCCCCGAGATGCCGGTAAGGCGATCTGCAAAATTGGCCCCGACTATTCCAGCTACATACATTTCGGCAGAAGCGAAACCCGGTGTACCGAAGATCGCGATCGAGAGCCAAGCGAGGATGAGACCAACAGCAATCGATATCTTCGTCTCCACAGTGAAGGAACCTCCCTGTGAAAGGTTGTGTATTATCTTAACAAGAGTTAGACGCGATAGGTACAGGCCGCTGGGAAAGGAGCCTTGCTACTTGCGGGTTCAGGCACAGCATGTCAGAAGCAGCATCGTGCGAGGGGTATGGAGCAAATCGACGACCTCTCTCGGTCATTCAGACAGGGGAACCGTGCGAAGAAACTTTCGCATCTCCCAGAAGGACGGTTGGGGCTCATGTAATTCAGGATGTTCCAAGTCTATTTGGACATTATAAAGAGGGCCGTCACCGGTCTCGAGTTGCGTCACCTCATACCAACAGTCGTATTTTTGCCCCCATCGATCCAGGTACCGTAGCCGGATATAGCCATGGTCCATGAGTTTTGTGCGGATTGGAGCGTCCGGACCCAATACGATGGAGGCCACGTGCTTCTGATCCCGCTGGCCGCGAGGAGATACTTTCTTGATGGAGAAATTCCCCTCCCAGCCACCCAAGTGGAGAAGACAATCGTAGGCCACACCGCCACCCAGGTTCTGAAGCTCGGGATAAATAGTGAGGACATTCCCCGAACTCATCGCCGACATGTTGGTCACACGAAGATCCGGTTGAGCCGCGCGAAACTCCTGTCTCGTTCGAGTCACAAATGTAAACAGATAGAACGAAGCAATAGCCCCGCCAATGAGGAGAACGACCAAGCCGAGTATCAACAACCAATCCATGCCCGACGGTATATACCAGATCACGAGCTGAAGCGGAAATGGCAGGAGCCAACGTTCTAGCCCGGTAATGACCGACCAAACGAAGTAAGAAATGTCGGAAATTCATACGGTAGAACGCCCGCAGCGAGTAACGGTTTCTAAGAGGTCCCGGTTAGATTTGTCTCGTCGGCGCAGGCCTGAACTCAACCGTTACTGTATTTCCCGCAACGATCCTCTGAAGCCCGTACCGGCTGGCGGAGCCCTCCTGAGAACTTCTTCAGCCGGGCCTGGGCTCCGCGCCCCATAGACCCCCAACATATATCACGTACCATCGAGGCCCATACTGTCGGGTTCTTCCTCCTCATCTCAGACGGCCCAATAGACAAGTAATTGAAATTGCAGCTCTCACGCAAGGCGTCAGTCTTGCTTTCCTACTCAGCCGGTTACATAGGCCGGCATCCGCCGGATAGGCTACGGAGGATCAGACATGGACAAACAGATGACGGCAGGCGAATGCTATGAGCATGGGCTTGTGCTCAAGCGAGTGCGAATGTTCCATCAAGCGATCGACGATTTCAAAAAAGCTGCCGCCGATCCTCTCTACACCGGGAAAGCCCATGTACAGACCGCCCTCTGTCTGAGTGCCGCCGGCCGCCATGAAGAAGCAATCATGGCATTCCGCCAAGGATTGGCCACACGCACCTTTTCACCCGAAGAAGAACGCCACATTCTCTATCATATGGGCCAGACACTGGAATCCTTAGGCCGGTACACAGAATGTCTCGAAGTCTATGCCTGGATCAGAAAAGAGGACCCCGGGTTCGGTGACCTGACGCAACGGATGAAACACTTGAGGGCAGGTGGAAGCGGGCCGGTTCCATCGGCTCAGGGTCCATGGCAGGCCTGGATAGACGAGGTCTGCACACGAAGCCGGGTATTGAAGCCCCAGATGGTTGCTGCGCTCGAACGAGCAGGGCATTGGCTGAGCCGGCAGGCGGGCGGCCTGAAGAACCGAAACCTGTTCGAAAGAAGGAATACCGGTTTCCCTGGCACGGCAGATCAGCGCGCGCCTCAGGCCTTCAAACAAATACGACAGGGTCGTCCTGCACCGCGAGATCGTACAATCGAGAGTCGCTTGCATCCCCGGGTACCGGTCCGTTTACGCAGCCACTTTTCCTTAAAGGGTCGAGAAGGGGCCGGTGAGGGGGAGTTGCGCGACCTCTCCCCCAAGGGCTGTCGCGTCAGAAGCTTTGTGGCAGTCCTCGTCGGGACAGACTTGGAATGTTGCATCTTCCCACAGGATACAGCCAATCCGTTCATCATCGACGGGGCCACAGTTCGCTGGACCAGTCCACAGGAATTCGGCTTGGCCTTCACGAACGTTCGTCCCGGCGTGCAGCGGCAAATCTCGCAACTCTGTAGAACACAGGCCGCGTGAAGAAACCGTTCACCGCAGGCCGCGTACCGAAGAACGATCCGTGACTATGTCTTTTCCCTCAGTTGGTCCGAAAGCTCCTCGTAGATCGATTGACGATGGCCCACTGCCATGAGGCGAATTGTGCGAGCCTTGCGGTCGATGGCATAGACAATGCGAAAGCGGCGCACACGGAACTTCCTCAGTCCTTCAAGTTCACGGCGGAGCGGTACTCCACATTCCGGGTCGGGCGCGATCGCGCGAACCGCCGATTTGATGGAGCGTTTCAGATCAGGATGGAGAGAGCGAATCACCTCAGCAACATGCGGAGGGATATCGGGACGGAAAGGCATCACGCAGTGCGGCGCTTTTTTACTGAGGCGATCGGCTCGCCAAAGACCTCCTCAAACGAGAGGCCTTTCTTGCGGGTCCGGTAGAAAGTCCGGCTCTCAGCAATCTGATTCATCAGGGCAGGATCACTCAACACATCCAGCGTCTCCTTGAGTCGTGCATACTCCTGGACGTTAACAAGCACGGCAGCCGGCCGGCCATTCTTGGTGACGATAACCTCCTCCTCACGCTCATCCACACCGGCAATCAACTCCGGCAACCGGGTCTTCACTTCGGATAACGGCAACGTTTTAGCCATGGAATACCTCTTGCCTCATTATGACCATAATTCTGGTCATCAGAATATCGTAGCGAATAGTAGCTCGTCAACCAGATAGGAACATTTCCCGCCGAGAACCAACTTCCGAGATGCTTGTGTGAGCCGCGACTGGGCTATCGCACGCCCTCCATCAATTCCAGCCTTTCCCCGCACCGAGAAATGTGGAATGACCCCGTTGTTTTCCCTCAGCTCTTGCCATGCTGTAGCTTATAAGCTACACTTGGTCCTGTGGAAGCGACTCCGAAAGAGCTCCGCATCTATGTGACTGAAGAGAGCCGGGAGCCGTTCACTGAATGGATGGCATCACTCCGTGACATCAAGGCTCGGGCCAAGATCCGAGTGCGGTTGGACCGAGTGAGCCTGGGAAATTTTGGAGACTGCCATGGAGTAGGCGAAGGCGTGCAGGAACTGCGAATCGATTATGGCCCCGGCTATCGCGTGTATTTCGGCCAAGATGGAGCAGCGATTGTCTTGCTGCTTTGCGGAGGGGACAAGAGCACACAGGTCAAAGACATCGATACTGCCAAACGATATTGGAACGAGTACAGGAGACGACCATGAAAAGGAACAAAGCCTATCGACCCGATTTGATCGAGAGTCTGCGCGATGTGGGCGAGGCTGAAGAGTATTTAAACGCGGCACTGGAAGAAGACGATCCCGATCTCTTCTTGCTGGCGCTGAGAAACGTGGCAGAAGCCCAAGGAGGTGTGGCGCAATTGGCCGAAAGAGCCAAGCTCAACCGCGAAAGCCTCTACAAGATGCTCTCAGAACGCGGGAACCCCGAATTCAAAAGCCTTGATGCGCTCCTCCATGCGTTAGGATTCCGCCTCGCCGTCACTGCAACTCGTTAGACATGAGGTAGAGGGAAATACCGCCACGCGGGGGTGGGGCTCAACCGCTCCCGCACCTCCCGGAGCGACCCGTTCAGGCGCGTCCCGGCGGAACCCTTCTGGAATTCCCTCAGGCCAGGAGGTCAGGCACCATAGCCTCGACGGGTTCCCGCTCCTCCGGTGACGTCCGCTCTGACCCCCACCCCCGCGCCGAGAAATGTGGAATGGTCCCGTTGTTTCTTCCGTACCCCCTTTAGAGGGGTTGACACCCTTCATTGGTATGGTGGTACATTCGGCCCCGAATCGTGCGAGAGACTACCTTTACCAATACACAGAGGGATGTATCATGAGAGCCATAAAGCAGCTGGTAATCAAAGGGGTAGTCCTGCCAACCATCGCGATATGCTCTCTGCTGGTATGTGCCGAACCATCGAAGGCTGCCGATGTAACGTTCTTGTTTACAGGGTCCGTGCAATCAGTGGACCCTACCCTGCATGCCTCCCCGGATAACTTGCACCTTGGTCCCATGACAGGATCGATGACGTTCGATTCAGATGCTCCCGATAATGGATTCGGTAATCACAATGATGCAATTAAAGCATTCACCTGGACGATCCCAATGGGCGGCGGCACCTATACTGTCTCATGGGCCTCAACAGCGCATACCCAGGTCTCACTCTTTGACGGCAGTTCTGATCAGTTCGACGCATCCTCTCCAGTAACTGGCGGGACGATTAATGGACAGACGCCCACTAGCTGGTCCATGTTCCTCGAGGATCAAAACGGAACGGTTTTCAGTAGCAACAATCTGCCGACCACCCCACCGAGCTTGAGCTCATTTAACTCTGGTACTTGGGTGCTATCCTTTTTAGCGGGCAATGCTGGCGGGGGCTCTGTAATTGGGTCCTTCAGCACTCTGACGGCACCAGTGCCCTTGCCACCAGCCGTCATTCTGTTCGGCGCGGGGCTTGCGGCTCTGGTCGGTCTTGGAGCGAGGAGTTGGCGGCAGAAGAGCCCTAGCCTCACCTAAGCGTTACAACCCGTGATCAGACAAGACGGCTACGCCCTTGGTGCTGGCCGTCTTACTTGAGGGGCTGAGAACAGGAACACTTACTTTTCGTAATGAGCGCAGTCTAGCCACCTTCTGAATGCCCATGCACTTACTGCTCCCTCCAAGCTTGCTCGTTGTCTCTCTCCGGGGATGGGGACTGATTGGTCTCCCACTGCGCGCGTCCAACGCACACCTTCCGAGCGTGCGCATTGCGCGAGCACAGAAGATCATCAGGCTCCATCACCCTCCCTTGTTTGCAAAGAGTTGAAAACGGTTTGGGCAAGTGCCGCGCACCGGGGCCTCATTTAGTAGAGACCCCGGTGGCCTTGAAGATAACTACTCGGGAGACTATTCCACTTCGACGATAATGGTCTGACTCGCCTTCACAAGTGCGTGGTCCTTCGTGGCACCTTGCACTGTAATCTTGTGGTCCCCCTTGCTCAAGCCCTTGAACATCCCAGAAAAACCCTTCTGATACAGACCGTCCACATAGACATGGACATGCGTCGCTTGAGAGCCCTTGGTCAGCTCGTACTTCAGTTCAAAGCTGTCATCGACCTCGTCCCCGTCCTTGGGAGACATAATCACCACCTTCGACCCATCCTCTATCGGTGCAGCCGCCGGCTTATCCTCTGCGAAGACCGGTGCTCCGCCGAGACAGCCCACCAACGCGATCCCTAACCCCATAATCCCGATACGTCCCATCATCTGCATCACAACCTCCTTGTTTAAAGCAGCCGAATTGACCCTGTAGCGTACCATTCTCTGCGTCATATTCTCTCGTCCGATGCTCGCCCCTTCTCCAGTCGAACATGTTGAGGCATTCTACTTTCCAATATGGTCCCAATCAATCCGCACAGATACATCGAACAACCCTCACTTCCCCATTTGATCCCGCTAAACTCACTGGCTTGTCGCCCTCGGAATGGCACCCCTATTGGCCCCACTGCGCCCATCGAGCGTACAGATAATCCCTCCAAGCTCGCTTGCTCCCTCTTCAGGGGTGGGGGCTGATTGATCTTCCACTGCGCGCAACTTTCTCACCCGCCCACCCACTGGCACGCCAAGACGTGCCATTAACCCGGGCGAGGGCCTTCTCAGGCCGCGCGTTGCGCGAGCATAGAAGATCATCAGCCTCCATCCCTTCCTCTGTTCTGCGAGCAAGAAGGGCACCTGGCCACTCCCTAGGCAGCTGTTGACGGTGTGAGTGCGCGCACGTACTATCGCCGCAATGACCGGATCGAAGAGCCAGCAATACTCGATCATGGCTGGTCTCATCTTGGGAGCCATCGCCGGGATCGGAGCCAAGGCCTGGGCCGGTAATTCCGAGAGCGCGCAGCAACTTATCGACTTCTTCTCCACCTACATCGCGCATCCCATAGGACAGGTCTTCCTCCGGATCCTGTTCTTCGTCGTGGTACCCCTGGTCTTTGCCTCGCTGGCCGCAGGTATCGCACGACTGGGGGACTTGCGTCAGCTGGGCAGAATCGGCGGACGCACGCTGGCCTTCTTCCTCCTCACATCGATCTGTGCAGCCTGTATCGGGCTCATTGGCATGAACCTGCTTGAGCCAGGCGTCGGCTTTGACGCGCAGACGCGCGACCGGCTCATGTCCGATTTCGCGACAGACGCGGCCAGTGTAAAAGCAGCGTCCGATGCCCAACGGGTATCCACGCCGATTGCGCGCGTGAACCAGATCCTGGACATGTTCGTCCCGCGCAACATTTTGGGGTCGATCACCAGGATGGAGATGATCCCATTGATCGTCTTTGCGCTGCTGTTCGGCGCGGCATTGACCCTCCTGCCGCGCGACCGGCGTGAAGCCATGACCTTGTGGCTCAACACCGTCGCCGATATCATGGTCATCATTGTCGGTTTCGCCATGAAGCTCGCCCCCTACGCGGTGTTCTGTTTGGTCTTCATCGTGACCTCACGTTTTGGCTGGGAGCTGCTCGCCAAACTGGCAGCATATGTGGGCATCGTATTGGTCGGCTATCTGATCCAAGTCGGAGGCCTCTATCCGATCCTCCTTCGCTGGTTGGCCGGTCGCAGCCCGGTAGAATTCTTCCGTAAGGCCATGCCCATCATGGTGACGGCCTTTTCTACCTCATCGAGCAGCGCCACATTACCGACATCCATGCGCCTCGCACACTCGGAACTGGGGGTGCGGGAGTCCGTGTGCGGATTCGTGTTGCCGCTGGGCGCAACCATGAATATGAACGGCACAGCCTTGTTCGAAGGGGCCGTGGTGCTGTTTATCGCGCAGATTTTCGGCGTAGACTTGAGCTTAAGTGAACAGGTATTGGTCATTGGCCTGTGCGTGTTGATGTCGATCGGTGCGGCCGGCGTGCCTGGTGGCTCACTCCCCCTGTTGATGATCGTGATGGCGCAGGTCGGCGTTCCTCCGGATGGCCTGGCGCTGGTGCTGGGAGTCGATCGTCTGCTCGACATGGGCCGCACCATGGTAAACGTCATGGGCGACGTCGTCTGTGCAGCCTTCATTGAAAACTCTGAGCGCACGATCGACGCGCGCGCGGAAGTTTGAGGTTTGGATTAGAAATACTTTTATGGAGCCGTGGCACCAGGGCCTCTTTCAGAGAGAGCCCTGGTGGCCTTGAAGTTGGCTGGTCGAAGATCTATTCCACCTCAACGGTAATGGTATGGCTAGCCGCCATAACATCGTGGTTCTTCGTAGCGCCTTTCACCGTAATCTGGTGCGTTCCTTTGCTCAGGCCTTTGAGCATCCCGGAAAAACCCTTCTGATATTGGTCGTCCACGTACACATGGACATGTGTCGGCTGGGAACCCTTGGTCAATTCGTACGTCACCTCGAAACTGTCGCTGACCCTATCCCCATCCTTGGGAGACGTAATCATCACCTTCGGCCCATCCTTCATTGGTTGAGCCCCCGGTTTATCCTCTGCAAAGACTGGCGTTCCCGCGAGACAACCTACCAAGGCAATCCCCAATCCCATGAACCAGATCCGTCCCGTCACATGCATCACGGCCTCCTTATGTGAACCAGCTGCTTACCTTCTTCTGCGTGGATCGTCATGGGATATTCTACTTTTCAAGATGGCCCCAATCAACCTACACCGACTGGCGACAAAAACGCAGCTTCATGCTGCACGTTCTACGGAGAGGCAGGGGAGCCGAACTGGTCCCCTCTTCCAATGCGGGGAAAGTTGGAAAAGGCTGGCGAAACTGGCGCACCAGAGCCTCTCATAGAAGAGGCCCTGGTGGCCTTGAAGTCGGCTGGTTGCAGCCCTATTGCACGTCGACGGTGATGCTATGGGTGGCCATGACAGGATCATGGTCCTTTGTGGCGCCGGTCACGGTGACCTTATGACTCCCCTTGCTCAAGCCCTTCAGCGTACCGGCAAAACCCTTCTGATACTGATCGTCCACGTACGCATGGACATGCGTCGCTTGGGAGCCCTTAGTCAACTCGTACTTTAGATCAAAACTGTCAGTAACCTTCGCTCCGTCCTTGGGAGAGGTAATCATCAACTTGGATCCGTCCTCTACTGGTGCAGCCGCCGGCTTGTCCCCAGCGAAAACTGGCGCCACGCTGAGACAGCCCGCGAACGCAATCCCTAATCCCATGAACCAAATACGTCCCATCATCTCCTCGACCTCCTTGTTTGAACCAACAGAATGGACACTCCAGCGACCATCCCCTGTGGGATAGCCTCCCGGTTGATAGCCAACCATTCTCCTGTGGAGAATTTCGGGATATTTTACGTTTCAGAATTGCCCCCGTCAATCCGCACCAACATACATCGGACGACTATGAACACAAATAATCCCTCCAAACTTGTTCGTTTTCTCTCGGGATGGGGGCTGATTGATTTCCTACTGCGCACGTCTAACGAGCACCTTTCAGCGTGCGCGCTGCGCAAGCACAGAAAATCATCAGCCTCCATCCCCTCCTCGTGCTCGTTCTGCGAGCAAGAAGGGCACCCGGCACCTCTCCCTCCGAGCTAGCTCACATGTTTCCCTCCACGCTATGGGTGGCCTGATTGGTCTCCCACTGCACGCGGTTTTTCACCCACCCACTGGCAGCTATTTCACCTGCCCGCCCTGAGTCTGCTAAGGCAGCCTCTTCGCCCATAGACGTGCCGTTAGCCCAAGCAAGGGCCTTCTACTTTCCTAAACTTTCTTGGAAGGGAGTGGCCGAGGTTGCCCTTGACTGCGCGCATCGAACGAGCACATTCCCATCGTGCTCGTTCTGCGAGCAAGAAGGGCACCTGGCCACTCCCTTCCTCCCTCTTGCTTCATAATATGGTATTGTAAAAATGCAGGAGCCCACCGATGACCATTCAGGCACAATTTCCCGACGAGCAGAACATCGAGGGCGCCTTCATCAGGCAGCCGGATGCCTTTACACACTGGGTGACGGCAAACGGGAGTTCCGGCTACCAAGCGGCGAAAGACCGCTACCATCTTTATGTCTCTTGGGCCTGCCCCTGGGCGCATCGGACGATCATCGTGCGGAAACTCAAGAAGCTCGAAGACGTGATCGGCATGACGGTCGTAGACCCGATCCGCGATGAACGGGGCTGGGCATTCCGCGAAGGATCTGGCCATTCGCTCGATCCCATCAATGGCTTTCAGTTCCTCAGCCAGGCCTATAAAGCCACCGATCAACACTATCGAGGGCGGTTCACGGTCCCTGTGTTGTGGGACAAGGTGACGAAACGCATCGTCACCAATTCCGACGACGATCTCATGCGTATGTTTAACGGCGAATTCAATCGCTTCACCGAGAGCCTGATCGATCTATATCAAGAGGGGATCAGGAAGGAGATCGACGACCTCAATACCTTCATCTACGAGAACGTCAACGACGGGGTCTATCGCGCAGGATTTGCCACATCGCAGCAGGCTTATGAACGAGCTGTGTTGCGTCTCTTCGAAGCCCTCGATCAACTGGAAGCCAGACTGGCACGCCAGCGCTATCTCTTCGGCTCGCAATTCGTCGAAACCGATTGGCGCCTGTTCGTCACCCTCGTGCGTTTCGACGTCGTCTACCACGGCCATTTCAAGTGCAACCTTCGGCGGATCGCCGACTACCCGAACCTCTTCGGCTACCTCAAAGACCTCTACCAGACTGACGGCATCGCCGACACCGTGAATTTCGACCATATCAAGCGGCATTATTATTTCACCCACGACGACATCAATCCGACCCGTATCGTCCCCCTCGGTCCCGATCAAGATCTCACCACTCCCCACGGCCGCGAACGGTTGCGATAACGAGACTCGTGAAGCGTTCTTCGTGAAACGTATCTCGCAATCAACGATAGTCCCGCTACGAACGACACTTCTTGCCGCTGGCCCCATCTGTCGAAGCAATCCTTGCATCATCACCACCTTCATGTTAGGGTGACAGTCGATCGCGTAAGACCTTCCGTGCTCGGAGGCGGCAGTCCTCCAGCAAACACGAAGTCTGACGCGATCTTTTTTTGTCCGCACGCAGCCGTCCTGCATCGACCGAGCACTCCGCCTCAGGCGTACCTATCCATCGCTCGCAAGACCAGCCCGACAAGTTCGTGGGGATCGTTTCTCACATTTTCAAGAGGTGCATCGTTGTTTCATGATTCCTGGTCCACAGTTCGAACAGTCCTCCGCGAGGCCGCAGGGACTCTCTATCACATTGGCATCGTCACCCTGAGCGCAGGCATTGCGCTCCTGTTGCCGGTAAGCGCCACATATTTTCTGTCGTTCTGGTCGAGAGTCGA
Source organism: Nitrospiraceae bacterium (assembly GCA_013140715.1). GTDB lineage: Bacteria > Nitrospirota > Nitrospiria > Nitrospirales > Nitrospiraceae > Palsa-1315. Next base: position 47,492 of record JABFSG010000002.1, on the reverse strand, counting down.
ACATGACAAGTTCTCGCTCATCGCCATGGAAATGGCGGTAGCGATCTTCCTGATCGTCTGTCTTAACTATTTCCGCCGCAGCATGCGGGACCGAGCCCTCGCGACCGTGGCGACCGGCGCAGGCCTCGTCTCATTCTTCCCACGACGCACGCGGGGCGCGCAACGGCGCATCAAACAACTCAAAGAAGAGCAGGGCACAGGCCGGACCATCTCGATCATTGGATCGAGCGGTCACAGCACGTTTGTCGATCAGGTGGGAGGTCTTTCCTCCGTACTCGACAAGTGTCTGGGAGCCAGAATCATGCTGGTGAATCCCTACAGTCAAGAAGCAAGCATGCGCATCCAAGCGATCAACCACCCTGAGTTCACGCTGGACACATTTCGAGAGGAGATTCGACAGAGCATTCAGCTCCTCAAGCGGCTGAAGGCTATGGGAAAATCCGTGAAGCTCAAGCTCTACTCGGATGCTCCCCTGATCAAACTGGTGATCCTCGGTGATTATCTCTGGCTCCAGCATTACCACGCAGATCTGGATATCCAGACCATGCCGGAATACGTCCTTCAGCACAACTGCAAAGACCACAGCCTTTACACCCTCTATGCCCACTACTTCGTGCAACGGTGGGAGAGCGCCGAGATTCCAGAATATGATCTCGACACAGACGAACTGGTGTATCGGAATAGAACCGGCAACGAGATACGAAGAGAGCGGTTTCAGATTGAGGCAGTGCCAGAAGCAATTGAGACCCCGCTGGAGTCACTCGAACTCACCGCCGAGCCGGCCTAGGTCAGCTGAACCAACACCGTCACGGAGCGGATAATCTTCACGAGTTTCTATTCGTCGAGGGATTCTGTGAGATTCTATCCAGGCTTCAATGCTTGGGTGGATGAGAGTCAGATGGATCATGTGGTGACCCGTCGATCCTCAATAATCGTGTCGCCCATGCAATGGTCGTCCCCTGCATGAATACAGACGTGAGGGTAATGAAGAACACCAGGTGGAAGATTGTGTCGGCCTGCTTGACCCCGGCCAATAGGGGAAACGTAGCCAGAATAATCGGCACGGATCCGCGAAGCCCAGCCCAGGCGACAAGAGTCTGTTCTCGATAGGGCATCGATGAAAAAGCCAGCGCCAGGTGAACCGCCGCAGGGCGGACTATGATGATCAGGAAGAGAGAAACCAGGAGGCCCACCCAGGCGACCGGCACGAGCCGCCCCGGGAATACCTGCAAGCCCAGCATTAAAAACATGGTGACCTGCATCAGCCAAGCCAGTCCATCGTGAAAACGCAAGACATTCTGTTGATGGACGAACGGCTTTCGCTGCATGCTGAGTCCCGCCAGGTATACAGCAAGAAAGCCACTCCCGTTCAGGAACGTGGTCAGACCATAGGTCAGGAGCACCAACGCAACCGAGAGCACCAGATAAATACCCTCCACTCGCAAGTTGAGCGCATTGAACGCTCGCCTCATGATCTCTCCCATCGCGATACCCACCACCGTCCCGACGACCACTTCCATGACAAAGAATGCGACCAGCTCGCCGAACGAAGTCGAAGGTTCCATCAACAGTCGAATCAGCGCGATCGTCAACATCACCGCCATCGGATCGTTGCTGCCGGACTCGAATTCGAGCAATTGGGTCAATCGCTTGGGGAGATTGGCGTTCCGCGACTTGAGCATCATGAAGATGGCCGCGGCGTCGGTGGACGACACAATCGCGCCGAGCAAGAGCCCCTCCAAGAACGAGAACCCCTGGACCCAGGAGACAAAGACCCCGACCAGCAGCCCGGTGAGCAGAACCGCAATCGTTGAGAGTGACAGCCCTCTCCATAAGATGGGGCGCACCCCCGCCCACTCCGTTTCCAATCCTCCGGCAAAGAGAATCAAAACGAGCGCTGTGATACCCATCGACTGCACCAGAAATGGGTTGTCGAACTCGATGCCGCCTGGGCCGTCGGACCCAGCCAACATGCCGATGGCAATGAACAAGACCAGCGAGGGGATGCCAAATCGAATCGAAAACTTGATCGTCAGCACGCTCAGAATGACGAGGACGGAGAGGATGATGAAGATCCACTCAAGGGACATCGGCATCTTGCGATTATCTTTCGAGGTGGTTCGGCGCGACTCGAAGCGGTCTATAGCACAGCTGATCCGATTGCGCTAGCCACACAGAGCGCAAAACCGGCCCTATTGTGTTCTTTCAATGGAGAGTGGATTCCCACTAAGATGGGCAGGACGGCCGATAACTGAACCGATGGTCGCCCTGTGGTGTAACTAAACTTTTTGTATCAGAAAGCCTGTCCCCCCATGTCCATCCAGTGGTTTCCCGGTCACATGAATAGGGCGCGCCAAGCAGCGGCCAAGACAATGGAGGCGATCGATGTGGTGGTCGAGCTGCTGGATGCACGCATACCGGAAGCCAGCTGCAATCCGTTGATCGAAGAATTGCGTCTGGCCCGCCAACGGCCCAGCCTAAAAGTTCTCAATAAAGCCGATCTTGCCGATCCGGCCGTCACCCAGGCCTGGCTCGAACTCTATAGCCGGCAACCGGGCGTCAACGCCGTGGCCCTCTCTTGTAACCATGCGGGCGATGCCGCCAAGCTGCCTCAGCTCTGTCAGGCGCTCGCTCCCCACCGCAACAGCAGCGCGAAACCGCTACGCATGCTAATTATGGGAGTCCCCAACGTCGGCAAATCGACCTTGATGAACATGCTCCTGAAACGCCGCATCGCTCGTGTGGGCGACGAACCGGCCGTGACTAAGGTCCAACAGCGTCATAAACTCAACGACCGCATGGCCATCACCGACTCGCCGGGACTCTTGTGGGGAACCATCGAAGACCCTCGTGTAGGCCTCTTGCTAGCCACGATCAATGCTGTAGGGCACAAGGTCGTCGATGACGAAGAGGTCGCAGAGTTTCTTGCCTCCATCCTCCTCGCTCGCTATCCTGCCAAGCTTACGGCCCGCTACGGTTTTGCGATGGAGAGGCTGACAAGCGCAGGTGCGATCGATGCCATTGCCAGAAAGCGCGGCTGCCTCCTGACCAAGGGAGGCGGGCTGGATCGAAACAAAGCGGCGAGGATCCTCCTATCGGACTTCCGCGACGGCACACTAGGCCGCATCAGCTTGGAGACACCGGAAAAGCCGAAAGAAGAGTAGCGCGATAGAGACAGTTGATCTGGCGTATAAGCAACCTGTCTGGGTTTTTTCTCCCTGAACAAGACAAACCAAACAAACTTCCGACACCGACAAACCAGAGCGCCTGGCCTTGTGACATTCACGCTTTGACGAAGTCGATATAGCCTCTTTCAACGTCCGTGCTCAAGAGTTCCACTCGCACATGGTCTCCGACGTCCAGGCCGTTTGTGCCAGTCACCATTCTTCCTTCGACCGGCGGCTCGATGAGCCTGACCCACGTGCCGCTGTCAGACGCGCCGGTCACGATGGCGTCGAAACGCTGTCCAATCCGCGATTCGAGTAAGAGGGCTGCGGCGGATTTCCGGAGCCGCCGCTCGACTTTTTCCGCATCGTCTTCTTTCTCGGTGCAATGGCCTGCCAGGTACTTCAATTCCTCAGGTTGATAGGGCGATGGCTCGCCCGCCAATGCCGCTTTGATCAGCCGTTGGGTAATGAGATCCGGAAAACGCCGGTTGGGAGCCGTGGAATGGGTATAGCCCTTCACGGCAAGCCCGAAATGTTCGGATGCGCCATCCTTCGACTGGTCGAGCACATATTCGCCTCTGCCGATGAGCTTCACAATCGCAAGGGACAGATCGGGAAATCTGAGAGGATCGGCCTTTCGCCTCGTAATGAGGAAGGCTTCGAGCGCACTCGAGTCCGGCTCCGGGGGCAAGTGTCCGCCCCAGCGTGCCGCCACCTCGACGATCCGTTGCCAGCGTTCGGGCGAGCGCAGGATACGGCGGAACGACGGCATACCTCTTCCATTCAGATAGGATGCCGTCGCCTGATTCGCGGCGATCATAAAATCTTCGATCAGTTCCTTGGCGCGATTCTTCTGCTCCAGCTTGAGGGCGGTTAACGTTTCACCATCAAACACGGCTCGTGGCTCAATCGTTTCAAGACTCAGTGCCCCCTGCTGATGTCGTCTCTCCTTGAGCCGTTGCGCGGCCTGGCTTTGAAGGCGGAGTTGCGCAGCAAGTCCTGGGACAGCCGCCACCCTCTCAGGTTCGGGAGTCGTCCCCGTGAGCCATCCTGCCACGCTGTTGTAGGCAAGCTTTGCATGGTTGTGGACCAGAGCCCGAAAAAGGATTGACCTGAGAACCGATCCATCCTCCGCAACGACCATCTCCGCCACAATCGCAAGGCGGTCTTGCCCTTCACCGAGAGAGGTCAGATCCGTGGATAACTTTTCCGGCAACATGGGGAAGATGTCGCCCGCCGTATAGACCGACGTCGTATTGTGCTTGGCATGCCCATCCAGAGCGGACTCCTTCGCGACCAGCGAATCCACGTCGGCAATCGCAACCAAGACCTTTACCGACCGGTCAGTCTGTGGTTCCGCCACAGTGAGTTGGTCGAGATCTCGTGAATCGTCGTTGTCGATCGAGGCCCAGAGAAGACCGGTTAAGTCACGGATGTCCTGGCGCCGACCCATAGCAACGGTCTGAATGCGGGCAAGCTCGGCCATCGCCGCGGCAGAAAAGTCCGGCAACAGGCCCCGTTCAACCATGGCGCGGCGAGCGATGCTCTTGAGATCTGTGCGATGATGTTTCATGTCCCCCTCAAACTACAATCCAGCAAACGTCTGTCTCTCTTGGAATGGCGCCCCGTTTCGCGGCACTAGGCCCACAAAACAGCGCAACTCTGTCGGTGCAAGACCTATCAGTTTGGACCGTACGATTGCCAGCCCCATAGAGTCATTTCGCAATGAGGTGCATGGTTCCGATTGCGTTCTGGATTTGTTCCAGCTATATGATAGGGGCTGAGCCGGTCACAAGTTACAACCGCCTCCGTAAAGAAAACCGATGAACCATTCCGATGCCTACCTCAACCGATGCGTAACAACATAGCCATTACATACCTTCGATGGCTCCTCGCGTTTCCAGCCGGTCTCCTGGCTTGGTTCGGAGCGAACCAGACCATTGAAATGGCCTTCGGCCTCATCCACGGATACGACGAGCTCGATTCATTTTGGGAAGCGCCGGATATGGATGGGATGCTGATTAAAGGCACCTACATTATTGTCATCACCAGGATCGTAGCCGCTGCCTCCCTGGTGGCAATGACAATCTATATCGCCCCGCGCTACCACAAACAGGTGGCGACTGTCGCAACATGTGTGGTGTCCGCCGCTGCGGTAGCCCTCTTGGGCTACATTTGGTATCAAGCATTCAGAGCGGATGTCGCCATCGGTCCGGAAGGCTGGTATCGATACATACTGGACATGCTGAGCATTATCATCGGCGCAATATTCGGCGCCTGGATGGCCTATGGAAGTCGGCAGAAAAAACGAGCCGCCCCCTAAGGGCATTGAATAGCCCATTGACTATTTCATCATCCGCCCTGTCCCCGTCGTCCCCACCATGACCACCACCCGCATTCCGGGGGAAAAGGCCTGCTCGATAGATTTCTTTCCATTGGTCGTAAGAATGACCATGCCGTTGTGATTCTCGATGCGCTGAAGCAGATGCGCCGTTTCCGCATTCGGACCTCGGTCATTCCCATCCTTCACAGAGCTCTCTGCCCCGAACAGCGCATCGACTTCATCGAAGAAGAGAATCGAGCCACTGGCTTCCGCCTTATCAAATACAGCGTTCAGATTTTTCTCCGTTTCCCCGACGTATTGGCTCACCACCGCCGACAAATCCACCCTGAATAAATCGACTTTCAACGTTTCAGCCAACATCTCAGCCGACTTCCTTCGGCGAAGCGCCGTGGAACCGGACAGTACCAGAACCGCAGCGGATGAAGCTTTGGGCGTCTTCGCCCGACGCTTCGTCTTAGCCTTCTTCTGCACTGTTACCCGTGTGCGGTTTCCTCTGATCACCTTGTCTGCCATATCGTCTTTAACTCCTTTCCTCACATTGAACTCTGGCGGTTTGTTTCTCTTGTTTATTTGGTCTGTTTGGTTAAACGAGACAGACCAGATGAACCGGCCTTCTGCCCAATCTCCTCTCGATCGCCGGATTAGACCCCAATGAGTGTGGCAACACCACGCTTAGCCGTCGGAATAGCTGCCAGCAGATTAGGGACCGGCAGTTGAAGATCGGCAAGTCGATTCGAACTGTCAGAGAGCACGATGACGGCGATATCGAATGTCGGAAGATTCTGCTGGAATGAGAGATTGCGATCGACAGTGACGAAAGCTTTGAACTCTTTCGCGGCCAACACAAGAAGTTCGCCATTCTTCACCGTCGCCCATCCCATCTGGCGAGCGGTCTTAACTTCGTGCCCTACAAGTTCTCGCAAGAGACGCCAGTCAACACACTCGTCGAGCAAGACCTTCACGCGACGGCCGCGACAAGCCGATCTTTCGCCTGTTCAAGAAACGCGACTACTTGCCCTCGGCTGACGGAGGGGAACCCCTCCAAAAAGTCGTCGATCGACTCACCCGCCTCCAAGTAATCGAGCAGCGTTTGGACGGGCACTCGAGTGCCCGTGAATACAGGAGTTCCGCCCATCACATCTGCATTGCGGGAAATCACTGGCCTTTCCATTCGTCCAGATTGCTCCTTTGCCTGTTATCTCGCAACTAGGGGTTAACACTGTTTAGCAGGATGCTGAAAAGTCCGCCAGCGGCGTTCTCGCGTCGCTCAGAGGCTCAACGTACCGAAGTGTACGCCTCGCCTCTTCGCTCGCTGCGGCCTCGTTGGACAGCCTTTTTGAGCATCCTGCGGCTTTGTTGCCATCGGCGCAGTGTACAAAATTCCAATAGTATAGTGCGCGTAAACCGAGTTTTCCCGCAGCCTGTTAGGCCGATCCGCCGATTTCTGTCTGTATAGCACACCGCTGAATGTTCTGAGCATAATGCCATCGTCGTTGCCGTCTCAATGAGAGACGACTGTGAACTCATCTACCACGGATTCTTATGCAGATCGGCATAGAGAAGATGGGGTCATTGTGCCTGTCAAATCCTATCCACCTCAAAGAACCGAAGACTACGGAGTTTTTGCGCAGCGAAAACCGTTGTAGTGACTGTGGTGGTCCCCCGGTGGGCTGTAGTTCCGGTTCGCGGAATGGAGGGACTCCGGGTTGCTGTGCCATGAACCGCCCTTCAGCACTTTGAAGTCACCTCGTTTCGGCCCCTTCGGATTCTCCGACGGACTATTCTTGTAATAGGCCTTGTCATACCAATCGCTGGTCCATTCCCACACATTGCCGGCCATATCATAGGCACCAGAGGGGCTCTTGCCACCTTCCAACGTCCCCACCGGCACCAACGACGCATGCTTGTCCCACTTCTTCTTCCCATAGTTCGCCTGTAGCGGAGTGGGCAGATCATTGCCCCACGGATATATCCGGCCATCCGTTCCCCTTGCCGCTTTCTCCCATTCCGCTTCGGTCGGCAGCCGCTTCTCAGCCCAGTGGCAATAGGTGTTCGCATCAGACCATCCCACCATCACGACCGGATGCTTCTGATGAGACGGCTGATTCATAATCTTCCATTCCGGCGGCGCTGCGTGGTGCGTGGAATCAAGAAACTTCGCGTACTGCTCCACGGTGACTTGGTACTTGTCTATGTAATAGGCATCGAGGGAGACCTGATGCACCGGCTTTTCCTCCACAGCCTCGTTGCCTCCCATCGTAAATTCTCCCGCCGGCACCGATACCATTGGCGCCCCGTCTTTCCCTGTGATCTCCTGTTCCTGCGCCAGCCCGCTCCCCGGCAGAACCACGAGGCCGACTAACACCACCACAATCGCTCCATACTGTTTTCTATGTCTGGTCATGTCCGCTCCTCCTTCTACGATCGTACCGACAGAGGTGACTGTGCCATATACGGATTCATACATCAAACGTTTGAAATAGTGATATGGCCGAACTTGGTGATTGATCGAAACGGCAGTGGAAACAAGGTGTCAGCAACCATTGTTCTTCAAAAATGAGTTCATCTAATGCCATACATAAACGGCTGCCCCACATCAATCCCGCAATGAATGCCCCTCAGCCCAAACAATGGTTCCTGCCACTTTTTTTCTGTCGCCGCCTCACAATGACCCCACCCGTGTCCCCGGCGTTAAGAAGCCGTTGGCTGCTTCGGTTTCCACAAGGCAGCATCCAAGATGGACCACAGGTGGACAAGCCAGCCCAGAAGAAAGTACCAGAGGATGACGGCCAGGACGAATTGAACGATGGCGATGAATAGGCGACCCTGAAGCAGCTGTCCCAATCCGGGAACAAAGAAGCTACAAAGCGCCGCGATGACGTTTCCCGCGGATCCCTGCCCTGGCATCTAGCCTCCCATAGTACCAAGCCGTGGAGCCTAACAATATTCAGGCCGATCCGCACAAGAGCGGATTCGTCACTTTCTGTCCGTATCACACACCGTCGAATGTTCCGAGCATAATGCCATTAGGGATGAGGGCTGAATGATCTTCCACTGCGCGCGCTCAACGAGGGGGAGTCTTCGACCGCGCGTTGCGCGAGCACAGAAGATCATCGGGCTCCATCCCTCCTCTGTTCCGAGAGGAGCCTCCCCTTCTTTACACCATTTCAAAGGGAGTGGCCAAGGTTGCCCTGCACTATGCGCATTGAGCGACCATAGTTTTATCGTGGGGGCTCTGCGAGCAAGAAAGGCACCTGGCTACTCCCTCCCCCTACCAGCCTAATCCCCACCGATGCCCATTCTTCTCCAGCAACGCATCCGCTTCGCTTGGCCCCCAGGTGCCAGCGGTGTAGAAATGGAGCGCTCTCTCGCCGGTCAACAGAGGAGCATAGAGACGCCAAGCCGTTTCGGTGAAGTCCGCGCTGACGAAGAGAGTCTGGTCCCCCACCATCACGTCGCGGAGCAGCGTCTGGTAGGCTTCCGGGAGCGGGCCAAAAGACTTTCCATAGTCGAACTGCAGCGCATGGTCGCTCAGACGGAACGGCCTCCCAGGATTCTTCACGGAGAAACAGAGCGAGAACCCCTCGTTGGGCTGGAGCATGATCAAGAGCTGATTGTGGGCAATACTGCCAGGCTCAAGGGAGCGAAACACTTGCGTAGGCGCCTCGCGAAAGTTCACCGCGATCTGAGTCACTTTGCGCGGGAAGCGTTTACCGGTCCTCAGATAGAATGGAATGCCCTTCCATCGCCAGTTGTGAATTTCGGCTTTCAATGCGACATAGGTCTCGGTGGTCGAATCGCCCGGAACCCCGAATTCCTCGCGATAGCCGGGAATCTTCTGGCCGGCAATCTCCCAGGCTGTGTATTGCCCGAAGACAGCATCTTCATGTTTGATCGGAGCGATGGAATGGAGAACCTTGAGCCGTTCAGCCTGGATCGACGCGGCATCGAAGGAGACCGGCACTTCCATCGCCACAACCGTCATGAGCTGTGTCAGATGGTTCTGAAGCATGTCGCGGAACGCCCCAGCCTGGTCGTAGTAGCCTCCGCGATGTTCCATGCCGAGATCTTCAGCCACGGTAATTTGCACGTTCTCGATGATGTTGCGATTCCAGAGCGACTCGAAAATCGGATTCGCGAAGCGAAACGCCAGGAGATTCTGCACCGTCTCTTTGCCGAGATAATGGTCAATGCGATAGATCTGGGATTCATCTATATATTGATGCAGCGTGGTATTCAGATGTCGGGCTGAGGGAAAGTCGTGACCGAAGGGTTTCTCGAAGACGACGCGAATCCATCCATGACTTTTCAGCAGGCTCACCTGGTCCAGCCTCTCCATGGCTACGGGCACCACATCCGGTGGTAATGCCAGATAGAACACCCGGTTCTCCGGCATCTTGTGTGTGCGTTCCACCTGCCTGATGTACAGAGCCAAGGCCTCATAATTCTCTGGCCCTCCTCCATGCAGGGTCTGGTAGTGAAGACATTCCTCGCACCAGACTCGCAACTCCTCTTCGTTTCCGCAGTCCGCCTGCCGCAAGCCTTCGAGGGCCCAAGCCCGAAAATCCGTTTCGCTCATTGCGGACGTGGCAGCGCCGACAATCATCGTATTGCGAGTTTCCAGAGCCCCCTGATTGCGCAGATAATAGAGCGCTGGCAGGAGTTTCCGGCGGGTCAGATCGCCGGTCGCACCGATGATGACAAAGACATGGGGTTCAACCTGATGGTCCGCCATCTGCAGGGTCCTCCATATGAAGGGTCAAGAGATTCTGAAAACTGTTAGGGGGTCTGTCTGGTCTATTCGGTCTATCTGGTCTGTCTCGTGCGTTTGGTTGACAGACTAGGCGAGAAACCAGATGGACCGGATAGACCAGATGGACCAGTCTCGTCCCGTCGATCAATTGCCTGTTACAGCAGTCGGCGAAGGCTTCGGAACGGAAGCCCGCCCTTCCATCCACTGGTAGAGCACCGGCAGTACGATCAGCGTCAGGAACGTCGAACTCACGAGTCCACCGATCACCACGACTGCCAGCGGCCGTTGGACTTCCGATCCGATCCCCTGGGAAAGGGCGAGCGGCACCAATCCCAGTAACGCCACCGCCGCTGTCATCAAGACGGGCCTGAGACGCATGACACAGCCGTTCAACACCGCCTGCTGCACATTCATCCCCTCCTGCTGGCGAAGCGCATTCATATAGGAGACGAGCACGATGCCGTTCAAGACAGCCACGCCGAACAGATTGATGAATCCGACCGAAGCCGGCACGCTCACATATTCCCCCGTCACCCATAATGCAACAATCCCGCCGATGAGGGCAAACGGGAGGTTGAGAATGATTAATGCCGCCTGCCTGAGCGAGGAGAACGACGAGAACAGAAGCAAGAAGATCACGGCAATCGTGATCGGAACGATGACTTTGATGCGGGCCATGGCCCGCTGCATATTCTCGAATGATCCGCCCCAGACGACCGTATATCCATCCGGGAGCCGGACTTCCCGGGCCATACGCTGTTGCGCCTCGGCGACGATGCCCCCGATGTCCCGTCCATGGGTATTGAAACTAACCGGCAGATACCGCTGGAGCTGATCGCGGTTGATACGCCCCGGTCCCTCATGCATCCGGATGGTTCCGAGATCGCTGAGTGGAATGAAGGCCCCGCTGCCGTCCGATAGTCGAATGTCCCCGATAGTCTCGATGCTGTTCCGATACTGTTCCGGAAACCGCACGACTAAATTAAAACGCCGATTCTCTTCGTACACCCTGGTCGCGACACCTCCCCCGATTGCGGTGGTAATGACCTCGCGCACATCCGAGACGTTGATGCCGTGCCGCGCGATCTTGCTCCGATCGATGTCGATCGTGATGTAGGGCTGGCCGAAGAGTTGTTCAACTTTCAGGTCTTTGACGCCTCGAATCGTCCCGAGAATACCGGCAATTTGATCCCCCGTGAGACGCAACGTGTCCAAGTCCGGCCCGAACAGTTTGACGGTTACCTCTGCGCGCACCCCCGAAATCAATTCATCCACCCGTTGCTGGATCGGCTGACTCATCAGATAGTTGGCGCCCGGCACCTGTGCCAGCCGCTCGCGGACTCGTTCTTTCAACTCCGCCATGGTGGAGGCCGTCGTCCAGGTATCGATCGGATGCAACACCGCAACGGAATCGCTCTCATTCGGCTCCTGCGGGTCGTTCGCCAGCTCTGTGCGACCGATCTTGGAGACCATCATCTGGACTTCGGGAAATTCCAGCACCGCCTTCTGTACCTCCCGTTCGATCTTGATCGACTGTTCCAAAGAAATACTCGGCAAACGGATGGTGAGAGGGGACATCGTGCCCTCATTCAGAATCGGGACAAACTCAGACCCTAAAAATGGAAAGAGCGCAATACTGCCTATCAACATCAACCCGGTGGTCGTCAGTACGACAGTCCGATGGCCTAACGCCCAGTGCAGCATGGGAATATACGCGCGCTTAGCCAACCGGAGAAGCCAGGGATCGGTATCATGCCCAGGCCGCAACGTCAGTAAACAGAGGACCGGCGACAGGGTAATCGAAAGGATGAGCGACACCATCAGGGCAATCATGATGGTATAGGCCATCGGCTTGAACATTTTGCCTTCCATCCCTTGGAAAGAGAGGATGGGCAAAAAGACGATAATGATGATGATGATGCCGAAGACGACGGGGCGTGCGACTTCGCGAGAAGCATTGAGGATAAGGCCCAAGCGAGGCATGCCCTGCTTGCGAGGATCCGATAGGTGCCTATGAATGTTCTCCACCACCACCACAGAAGCATCGACCATCATACCGATCGCAATGGCCAGGCCGCCTAAGGACATGAGATTGGCCGTGAGATCGAACCGGTCCATCACAAAGAAGGTCACGAGCGGCGTCACGGTAAGTGTCGCCGCCACAATCAAAGCGCTCCTGGTATCGCCCAGAAACACGAACAGTACGACCACGACCAGAAGAATACCCTCGCCCAGCGCCTTATAGACCGTCTTCAAGGCGGCGGAGATCAATTCGATGCGGTCGTAAAAAGGCACGATCCGCCACCCTGCCGGCAGCAGACCTTTGTCCTGTATCTCGGCGATCTTGCCCTTGAGCCCCTCTACCACATCGCGGGCGTTTCCACCTCGCAGCATGAGCGCGATCCCAGCCACCACCTCGCGCTCGCCGTTTAGAACGGCTGCGCCGTGACGAATGGCATGGCCGATCTGGACCTGGGCGACATCGTGGACATGCACGGGTGTCCCCCCCGCTTCCTTCACGACGATGTCCTCGATGTCGCTCAACTTCTGGATCAGCCCCACGCCGCGGACAATGAACTTTTCTGCATGCGTCTCCAACACGTCGCCTGCGGCATTCGCGTTGTTGTTCGCCACGGCGGCGAACACCTCGTCCAGCGAGAGGGCATACTTGTGCAAGAGTTCTGGCTCGACGAGCACCTGATACTGTTTGACATACCCGCCTTGCGAGTTGATCTCGATCACTCCGGGAATACCCTTGAGCAGGGGCCGGATCACCCAATCCTGTACCGTTCGCTGCTCGATCAATTCGCGTTCGACTGCGGCAGCGTCCAAACCGGCATGCGAAGGACCTTCCAAATAGTACTGATAGACCTCTCCCAGTCCGGTGCTGTTCGGGGTCATCATCGGTTCAGAACCCGGAGGTAAGAACTCCTTCACCTCGATCAACCGTTCGAGCACCAGTTGGCGGGCCAGGTTGATGTCCATCTGATCGTCGAACACGATCGTAATCATCGACAATCCGACTTTGGTGAGTGAGCGGAGTTCCGTCAGGTGCGGAACCCCGGTGACCTGCTGTTCGATGGGAAAGGTGACGAGCCGCTCGACTTCTTCCGGGGAGAGGCCCGGCGCTTTGGTGACGACCTGCACGAGTACGCTTGTGACATCGGGAAAGGCGTCGATCGGAATCGTGCGGAAGGCATAGAACCCGAGAAGGGTCAGCAGCCCAGCAAACGTAAGAATCAGAAGGGGACGGCGGAGAGAAAACTCAAGCAGTCTATCAACCATGTCAGTCTTTGGGCTTCAACAGCTCGGATTTCAAAGTAAAGGCGCTTTCACGGACGACTTTTTCATTCTCCTTCACCCCTTCGAGCACCTCGGCAAAGGTTCCGTTCTTGTCGCCCACTCTGATCGTTCGCGCTTCAAAGACTCCGGGTTCTTTCTGCACAAACACGAAGCTGCGATCCCGATCGTGCTGCACGGCCGCTTCCGGCACAACCAGGACATCCGCAGCCGGTTCGGATGAGACACGGATCGTGGCGAACATCTCCGGCTTCAACCGGCCGGTGGGGTTCGTCACGGTGAGGCGCACCTGCATGGTCCTCGTTGCAGTGTCGAGCACGTCGCCGACATAGGAGACGATCCCCTGGAACACTTCGTCAGGATAGGCAGGCACATGGACCTCAACCGGCTGGTTCGGAGTAAGAGTCGCCCGGTGCATATAGGAAATATCTTTCTCCGAGACATTCCCCACCACCCAGACCGTCGAAAGATCGGCAACCACAAACAGCTTCTGCGCGGTTTCGACCAGTTCCCCTTTGGTGAGATCGCGCGCGATCACCCGTCCCGCAAAGGGCGCCACAATGGGAATCTGCGAACGGATCGTCTGGGTCTGTTCCAGAGCTTTCATCTCCTTGTCGCCCATGCCCAGCAGCCGGAGACCTTCGCGCGCCTCTTGAGCCTCGGCGCGCACGCTGATCATCTCTCCTTCGCGGCGCTGCAGCTCCGCCTGGCCGATGACTTTCTCCTGGTACAGAAACTGCGCACGCTGATAGGCCTGCTCCGCCACATGCCGACGTGCGCGGGCCTTGAGATACGCCGACTGAGCGAGTCCGAGTTCACTGCTATGGAGGACCGCCAACAGCTGATTGGGCGCAACCGCCTGTCCTAAATCGGCATGGACCTCGGCCACTCGTCCACGCACGAGGGTCATAATATTCACCAATGCGTTCTCGTTCGGCCGGACGACACCGGGAAAGTTACGGTAAGTATGGAAGGCAATCCGCTTGACCGGCTCTACGGTTACGCCGGACCTGGTGACCTCTTCCAGCGGAAGCCGAACAAGGCGTACTGCGTCAGCCACATGCTTCTTGCCGCTTTCCTCCGCGGGGGCCGGCGCACGGTCGCAGCCCATAGGGGACATCAACAGCAGCAGGCCGAAGAGCGCCATGCAGGTCATACTCAGCTGGTTTCGCTGGCGCACATAACGCTCGCTTCGATTTGTATATCGGCTAACAAAACATGCCATGCGTCTCATCCGTTTCCTTCTGAGCTAGAGCGGACCGCCCAGAGCTCGCTCAAACCGTGTGAGCGCCAGGGAAAGTTCGAAGCGCGCCAGATTGTAATCCACGGTGATCTGACGTTGAACCCGTTGGGCATCGAGCACATCCAGGAGGCTGGAGGCGCCCTGGCGAAAACTCAATTGGGCGATGCGGAGCGCTTCTTGCGCTTGTTTGAGGAGCCCTTCCTCGTAGACGAGGATCTGATCCTGTGCCGTTTCCGCCTCCCTCGCATGTTGATTGATGGCGCGGGTCAGGTCGTTTCTGGCTCGAATCAGTTCCGCCTCTTCTTTTCGTTGTGTACCGAGCGCCGTCGCAATGTGCCCCTGCTGCCGGTACCATAGGGGAGTCGGCAAACTCAACCCCGCCACCACCGCCTCGCGGCCTACCTCCCTGGCATATCCGCCGAACAGAGTCACATCCGGCATACGGCTCTGCCGTTCCTTGCTGACAGTAAATTCAGCCTGCTCCACGAGTTTGCCCTGACGTTTCAGCGTGGGATGTTGCGAGAGATCTCTGGACGCCATCTGCTCCGGGTCCAGCCGGTCCCGGATCGACCGAAAATCTCCTTGCACCTTGTATCGTGGCCCTAATCCCCCTGCCGTCAAGGTATCCAATCCGACGAGTTTCACCCGCACGGCGTTCTTGGCCTTTGTCATTTCCTGCTTGGCTTTGAGCACCTCTACGTCCGCCTTGACCGCTTCGAATTGCGGACCTTCGCCGGATCGGACGCGGGCTTTGACGATACGCGCTACTTCCTGAACGATCTCCAAATTCTGCTGAAGAAGATCGACCGTCCGCTCCGCCAACAGCAGATCGTAGAACGCCGTCTTCACCTCCGCAATGAGATTGAGCTTGGATTCCTCGAGTCCGACGGTCGCACCGGCCAACCCTGCGTCTGCCGCATCCTGACGGGCCGCCCGCTTGCCCGGCCATTCCAGCGGCTGACTCAACGACATAGTGCGCTCGGCCATACGCTTTCCCAAGCTGGGGTCTCGAAGCGCCGCGTCAGCTGTCTGGACTGTGATCGTGGGGTTGGGGTAGGCGCCTGCTTCGATCTGTTTGCCCTCACTCTGTGCGATCGCACCTTGAGCGCCCGCGATGATCGGATTCCGTTCCAACGCCAAACCGATGATGTGCTCCAGGTCGAACGTGGGGATCGGTTCTTTCGCCTGGACAAGAGACGGTACCAGCGTGCCGGTTGCCCCAGTCGCCGCCATCACAGCCATCAATACGACACAATTGAATAACCGAGCCGGCATGTGCTGCCTCCTTCGGAGTCACGATAAGGATCGCCCGCCTGAGAGAGGAGAGAAAACGAAACGGACGATCGACGCTGCGTTAGCTCAGTGAGGTCGGAGGATGCAAGAGCTGGGAGATCAGAAGTGGGGAAAGGGGAATCTCGTTCATCGAGGCATGGAAACGGCTTAATCCGCAATCCGGCACACTGACTCCAGAGGCGACGAAGTCGTCCTGCATCCCTTGCGGCGAATCGTCCTCCGACTCGGTCGCCGACCCGCTGTCGCTCAATCCGCAGGTCTGTTCATGCCCATTACCGCCTGTCGATTCACAAGCGCTATCGGCAACCCACCTGACCTGCTCAACCGGAAATACGCTGCAGAGGACCAGCAAGAACACGAGGACGGAGAAACATGCACGGATCATTACCACAACATTTTCCATCGATACAACGAGGCTACCGAGTCTATTTCTCGACCTGTTTTGAACAGCCCCCTATGCAGTTGCGGCATAGTCGAAACAGCCGACCCCATAGTACCTCGCTCTCAGACTCTGTTACAAGAAAAACCGTCTGCGATGCCATGATGGCTCGCTCTCTGTCATCGAACGATGAGCGCCGAACAGTTCGCACACCGCATCGAAACAGTCCCGATGAGACACCGGCTCATGAGGCGTATTGAGGCTGACTCTGCAGCAGTATTGCATTGCGCAGCGACACCTTGACGAGGATAAGAATCCAAGAACGATGCTTACGGAGTCTTCGCACACCGGAACCCGTAGCCGAAATGCTTGTTCGTCGGCTGGGCAGAGAACCGGTGCGCGGAACGCAGGAACTCAGAAATGTACAGCCAGGAGCCTCCCCGCACCACTTTCGAATCACCCGTTGCCGGCCCTATGGGATTTCGCCGAGGACTGTTCTTGTAATAATCATAGTCGTACCAGTCGCTGACCCATTCCCAAGCATTCCCGGCCATGTCATAGATGCCATAGGGACTCCGACCCTCCTCGAACGATCCGACCGGGACCAAGGACAAATGGTTGTTCCATTCCTTTCTTCCATAATTGGCGTGGAGCCTCGTCGGCGCTTCGTTGCCCCAGGGATAGATACGCCCATCCGTTCCCCGCGCCGCCTTCTCCCACTCCGCCTCCGTCGGCAACCGTTTGCCGGCCCATTTGCAGTACATGACCGCATCTTCCCAATCCACGTTTACGACAGGACGTTTCTGATGCTGGGGTTGATTCATGATGTACCAGTCGGGAGGCTCCTCCATGTCTGTCACTTCCAGAAATTTGGCATACTGTCCTACCGTCACCTCATACTTATCCATATAAAAAGCATTGAGGTAGACGTGGTGCACGAGCTTTTCGTCGTCTGCCATATTGCTTCCCATCGTGAACTCCCCTGCCGGGACCAGAGCCATCGGCATGTCTAGCGTATCGGCTTGCCCCGCTGCTCCCGTCGATCCGTCCGGTTTCGGCCTGTTCGATAAGGCAACCGATCGCTGTCGCGGAAGTTTCGCCTGCAGCTGCTGGTAGAGAGTCTGTTGCTCATTGTTGAGACCCAGCTGGTTGGCGCTGTCCAGACTGTCCTCCGCCTGCTTCATCTTGTCAGGCTGAGCCTTGCCACCGGCAATCAAGCCCTTCGCTTCATCCAGCAACCGCCAGGCCGTCACTTCGTCGAGTAATCGCCAGGCAGTGGCTTTGTGTACACGCGGTTTCGTCGACCCGGTCGCCGAGGATTTGGCATCCAGCTGCAACGCAGTCTCATAATGTTCTTCCGCGCAGGCCCAGGCCTTGAGGCCCCGGCAGGCCTCAGCCAGGTTGAAATGTGCCTGCGCATTCGTCGCATTTTTCGTGAGGCCTGCTTCCAGCGCCGCGCGCGCCTCCTGATACTGTTTTTCGTTTAGTAGATCCTTGCCCCTGGTAAACTCCTTCTCACCGACATCGGCAGCCTGAGCAACCATGGAGTGTACGACCACCTCGGCACCTATGAAGAGGCACAACAGCGTCACCATCCCCAGCATCTGTCTCATGGAAGCTCCCCTCCCGATTGTAATTGCCCTGTGGAATCGACTTCGTCTGCAGACAACGCTCACAAGCCGCAACAGGCCCGGCGAACTTACCAGAAAACGAAGACAAGGTTAATACCTGACGTTGTACGCAACCGCCTACCCACCAGTAAATATTCCCCGCGCACATTCAGGGAGCACCCTGATACCCCCTCCAAACTTGTCCCTACCTTCCTCACCGGGAGGGTGGCCTGGTCGATCCTCAAATGCGCGCGTCGAACGAGACCCTTCCGAGGGCGCGCATTCCGCGAGCAAGGAGGACCCACGAGCCTGCCCCATCATACCCACTCCGGCGCATATTCCTTTCCCGCTTCTTTTTCTGCGAACCATCGATACAAGGCCGGCAAGACGACCAACGTCAGCGCCGTCGAGGTGAAGAGGCCGCCGATCACGACCGTCGCGAGCGGCCGCTGGACCTCGGCCCCGATCCCCTGCGCAAGCACCAACGGCAGCAGACCCAACAGGGTCGTCATCATCGTCATGACAACGGGACGGAGACGGAGGCTGCAACCGGTGACAATCGCCTGGTCCATCTGCGTACCTTCATTGCGCAACTGATTGATGTAGGAGACCAGCATAATCCCATTTCCGACCGCCAAGCCGAGTAGTTCAATGAAGCCGATTGAAGCCGGGACGCTCAGGTATTGCCCGCTCAACCACAGAGCCACAATGCCTCCGATCAAGGCAAAGGGGAGATTCATCATGATCAAGGTCGCGTACCGGAGCGAGTGAAACGCCCAGAAGAGCAAGAAGAACACAAGCCCCAGCGTGATCGGCACCACGATCAACAGCCGTTCGTTCGCCCGCTCCATGTTTTCGAAGGCCCCGCCCCATGTTACGCGGTACCCTTCCGGCAGACGTATCTGTCGTTCCAGCTTCTTCCGCCCTTCATCCACCACACTGCCGATGTCTCGCCCCACGACGTTGAAGCCGACGTAAATCCGGCGCTTCACCTGCTCGCGGCTGATACGGGCCGGGCCTTCGCGCATCTCGATGGTGGCGAGTTCGCTCATCGGGATCAGTGCGCCGGAAGCCGATTTCACCCGAATCTCCCCGATCGCGCCGATACTGTTGCGTTGCGGTTCCGGAAATCGCAACGTCAACTGAAACCGTCTCTCGCCTTCGTAGATATGGGTCACCGCCTTGCCGCCGATCGCAGTGGTCACGATCTCCTGCACGTCGGCCACATTGATGCCGAAACGGGCGATCTTTCGCCGATCGATGTCGATGGTGAGGTAGGGCTGGCCGGCAACCTGTTCCACTTTGATATCTTTGACGCCCTCGATCTGCTGCATCAAGGCAGCGATCTCCTCCGCCTTATCGTGCAACACATCGAGATCCTCTCCGAACAGCTTGATAGCGCATTCCGCCCTGATCCCGGAGATCAACTCATCCACCCGTTGCTGAATCGGCTGACTCATCAGCACGGAAATACCCGGGATCTCGGCAAGTTTCCGGCGGATCGCATCGGTCAACTCCGATTGGGTCCTCGCCGTCTTCCAGGTACTCCGATCGCGCAAGGAAACAATCGGGTCGCTTTCGTTCAGATCTTCCGGATGGTAGGCAATATCGGGCCGTCCGATCCTGCTCACGGCCATTTTCACTTCGGGAAACTCCAACATGGCCTTATGGGTTTGCTTTTCCATCTCGATAGACTCGGCCAGCGACACACTCGGCAGCCGCAAGACTTGGGGAGTCAGGGCCCCTTCCTCAAGGAGGGGAATGAATTCCCGTCCCACGAATGGAATGAGAGCGAGACTGCCCAGCACGATCGCCATCGAACCGGTCAGCACGAGACTGCGGTGCCGGAGCGTCCATTGCACCACCGGCAGATAGCGTTGCTTCATCCAGAGCGTGAGGCGCGGTTCCTGCGGATGGTCTCCGCGCAAGAGCAGCGACGCGAGCACCGGCGACAGAGTCAGCGTGACCACGACCGAGGCCAGAAGCGCGATCACCAGCGTATAGGCCAGCGGCGCGAACATCTTCCCTTCCATGCCGTGGAGCGTCATGAGCGGTAGAAAAACGACGCTGATGATCAGAATGCCGAAGATAATGGGCCTGCCCACTTCTTTCGTCGCCTGGAGGATCACCTCTCCCGTACTCTTCCGCGTCGAACATTCGTTCTGCGCCAGATGCCGATAGACATTTTCCACCACGACCAGCGATCCGTCCGCAATCTCACCGATGGCGATAGCCAGGCCTCCGAGCGTCATCAAATTGGCCGAGAGCCCCAGCCGTTGCATGGCGATAAACGTGATCAGAGGCGTGACGAGGAGCGACGCGGTCACGACGATCGCGCTGCGGACGTGGCCCAGGAAGAAAAAAAAGACGAAGACGACCAGCACGATCCCCTCGATTAAGGCATCTCGCACAGTATTGATGGCTGCCGTGACCAACTCGATACGGTCGTAAAAGGGCAGGATCTTCATGCCCGCCGGAAGGACGTGATTCTGCTGCAGATCGTCCACCTTGGCCTTGACTGCTTCGACCACCTGACGAGCGTTGCCGCCGCGAATCATGAGCACCGTCCCGATCACAATCTCCCGTTCCCCGTTGAAGACCACTGCGCCATGGCGAACCGCGTGGCCGATGAGGACCTCCGCGATATCGCGGACGAAGACCGGCGTGCCGCCGGACTCTTTCACGACGATCGACTCGATATCGTGCACTGTCTTGATCAGGCCCAGGCCTCGGACGATCGAACGTTCGGCATGCCGCTCCAGCACATTGCCCCCGGCGTTGGCGTTGTTCTGTGCCACCGACTCATAAATATCATGGAGCGTCAGGTCGAACTTGCGGAGCTTGGCCGGATCGACCAGGACCTGATATTGCTTGATGAACCCGCCCATACCGTTCACATCGATCACACCCGGCACGCTCTTCAGCAACGGACGCAGGACCCAATCCTGCATCGTACGCTGATCCGTCAACTCCTCCTGAACGACCTTGGGATCGGTCGCCGGCGCATGAGGCCCCTCCACATAATATTGATAGACTTCGCCCAGTCCCGTCGTGACGGGAGTCATCACTGGATCGAGCCCCTCTGGCAAGCGCTCCTTCGCCGCCATGATCCGCTCGAGCACCAGCTGGCGGGCAAAGTAGGTATCCACGTCGTCGTTGAATACGACCGTGATCTGGGACAGGGCGAATTTGGATAGGGACCGGACTTCCGCTAAACCAGGCAGACCGGTCATCTGGAGTTCGAGGGGATAGGTGATGAACCGCTCGACTTCGACCGGCGAGAGCCCCGGCGCCTCGGTCAGCACCTGCACCTGGATGTTCGTCACGTCGGGATAGGCATCGATTGGGATAGACCGAAATGCGAAGACACCGGCAACGCATAACAAACAAGTCAGGCCAAGAACCAGGATCCGTTGCCGCAAGGAAAATTCCAGGAGAAAGGCGATCATAGTGCCGGTTCGATCTTATGGCGTTCCATTTCGGACTTAAGGACGAAGGATCCCTCGGTCACGACCTGTTCACCGAGACTCACACCGTCCAATACCGTCACAAGCTCTCCCTGCTCCTCCCCCAGCTTGACCATCCGCACCTCGAAATCATTGGTTCCCCGCTGGACAAACACCATCTTGCCGGTCGGCCCATTTTGGACTGCCGCAAGCGGCAGGGTCAGCAGATCCGAACTCAACGCCGCGTAGACACGGACCGTGGCAAACATCTCCGGTTTCAGCAGCCGATCGGGATTCAGTACTGTTACACGCAGGCGCATCGTACGGGTGGCCGGATCGAGCACATCTCCGATGTAGGTGATCGTTCCCGGAACGATGGCATGGGGATAGGCGGACACAATGACGTCGGCCCTCTCGTCCTTGCGGATAAACTGCACGTCCTTCTCAGGCACGCTGCCGACCACCCATAGATCCGAGAGGTCTGCAACGGTGAAGAGCTTCTGCTCCGTTTCGACTACTTCGCCTCGCGTGATATTGCGCATGATGACACGGCTATCGAACGGCGCGCGCAGTAACACATCGGCCTTAATCGTTTGCTCGCGTTCCAGCCGTTCGATTTCATGCCGGGGAGCGCCGAACAGTTCGAGACGATTCTGCATTTCGCGGGACTCGGCTTGCGCCGTTTTCATTGCCGCCTCGCGGCGCTGTAACTCAGCCAGACTCACAACCTTCTGTTCGTACAGATCCCTGGCACGCTCGTACGCCAGTTCTGTTTCATGGAGTCTTGCAATAGCCTTCAAATAGGCCCCCTCTGCCACGCCAAGGTCCGTACTATTGAGTACGGCCAGCACCGCATCTTTTTTGACATCTTGACCGACATCCACATTGACCTTCACGACCCGACCCCTGATGAGCGTCGTCACATCGGCCAATTCGTTTTGATTGGGTTGGACCGTGGCGGGAAATTCCCGTGGCACCAGCAACTGCCCACGAGCAACCGGCGCGACCTCGATCGCCGTCCGCGCGAGTTCTTCTGATGTGAGATGGAGAACTCCAGTCCTGTCGGCCGCAACGGCCTTCTTGGCCTCAGGTGCCTGGTCGGGATTTCTCTCGCAGGCAACAAGGCCGGTGCATGCGAAGGCGATGAGGAGAACGACCCCACAACGTTCGTGGAACGTGAAGCGTGAAGCGTTCGAATCCGGAAACGAGGGACGCTTCACGAACGACGCTCCACGCTCAAGCATCCTGCAAGAAACGATTGGCTTCATGTTCATAAGACTCCACTCCATGGGAAGAACCAGCAGGAGGTGTGCCACAGAAAACTCCTAACTTAGGCGGGATGACTGAGCAACACAGGAGCGTTTTGCCACGGTGGCAGAGGGGGAGCGTGGTGAAATGCGACAGAAGAGAGGCCCGAGACGAAGAACCGGAAGGAGCGAGTTACCGAGGGAGAGGGAGTAATGACAACTCAGTATTCATGGCACTTTCTTTGCTTATCCGAGCCATAAACGGACCTAGTGCCTCACAGATGTGTCTCTTGTCCATCAGCGCGGGAGGTTGCCATGCCGATCCTGAAACGACTCCAGAGTTATCTCGATGCGAACAAGATTCCCTATGAACTGGTCAACCACCAAAAGGCCTATACCGCGCACGACGTGGCACAGGTGCTCGCTGTGCCTGGTAAACTCGTCGCCAAAGTCGTAATGGTGAAGGCCGACAACTATTTCATCATGACGGTATTGCCTTCCACTTGGCGCGTGGATCTGAAACGATTGCGGGATGAACTGGACGTCCGCGATGTGCGGCTGGCAACGGAATCAGAGATCGCAAATCTGTTCCCCGATTGCCAAGTGGGAACGATGCCACCGTTCGGCAATCTCTACGGGGTGGAGGTGTACGTCGATCAACTCCTGACGGAAGACGAATCCATCGTATTTGAAGCAGGAACCTACGTCGGCGCGATGAAACTACGGTACAAGGACTTTGCCGATCTTGTTCGCCCGAAGGTCGCCGTGTTCCATCATGAGCCGTCGAAGATCGAGGGCTAGCAGGCTGACTACTCGCTGGTTGACTTCAGTCAACCACAGAAGACTCTTCGCTCTCCAAAGGCGCTATCCTACGCTCGCCTTATACCGTTCCTAAATGATACGCTTGCACCATGCACAAATAATCTCCGCCCAATGGGATGACCAGAACGGAAAAATAGAACGTCTTGCTGTCTCACAAAGAAAGGGAACGGCTATGACTGTATGGTCAGGAGGTACGGTCGGAGATTTCATGCACCGGAACCTGGAAATCGTTCCACAAGAGACCACCCTCGTAGCAGCTGCCGAGCGAATGAGAGGGCAACACATTGGGTCCCTTCTGGTGGGGTCAACCGAGACACAGGGTCATCCATCCAGCAGATCGGGAATCGTGACCGAATCGGACCTGATCCGGAAATCGCTCGCCAAAGGAATGGATCCATCTCTTTCCGCGGTGGATCAGATCATGACCAGTCCGCTGCTGACTATTGCCCCGGATCGCCCGATGCTGGATGCCAGTCATTCCATGGAAATGAACCAGGCTCGCTACCTCGGTGTCTCGGACAAGGATGCGATTATCGGAATCCTTTCGATGCGGGATCTCGCACGCTATTTCGTCGACTCAGAAGGAGGCCCCATCCGTGATCTCGACGGCGCCTACCGGCCCCTTGGCCTGCTCATGCGATCGTTGATAGAAGCGGTAGAGACCATTGCGAGTGAACGGACTGTGCTGGAAGCGGCGCAGACGATGGCGGAGAAAGAGATCGGCTCGCTCTTCGTGACTCAAGCTGAAGAAATAGTCGGAATTGTGACCGAGACCGACCTGGTGAGGAAAGTGATCGCGGACCATCTCCCTGCGAGTAGCACGAGCATTAAGTCGGTGATGAACTATCCCCTGGTTCAGATCGACATCGACAGCACCGTTCGAGACGCCAGCCGGCTCATGGCCAAAGAGCGGATTCGCCACCTCGCAGTGACAGAAGAAAACAAGGTAGTGGGCCTCGTATCTCTTCGTGACCTGATCAAGATGGTCTCCGTGAGAGACAGGCCCCGATTCCTTCACAATACATAACGCGCTGCAACTCCCTCACCACCACCTACTTCGATCGAAAGCCCTCTTCCAAGCAGAGCTGATCACCACCCTTCACTAATAGCCATTGGCCGGTATCGCCCCTTCCGCTGAGGTATTTGGCAGCAACCCGGAATTCATCACTGACCCGGAATTCCTCAATCTCCCGGACGATGCAGTTCTCTCTCTGATGCCCTGAGCCTGTAACTCCCTCTGCTGCTTCGAATTTCACTCTACTTCCAACGACAGCGTGCGGTGGCACCGACAATGCAAGATTCTTTGCTCAGCAACTCATTCCGTTTCATCACAAGGAGGTTCGCTCATGCCTGCATTAACCCGCTGGGAACCAACGATGACTCGCTGGAATCCATTTAAAGACTTGGAGGAAATGGAGACACGCCTCTCAACCTACTTGGGCCGCTCGACTGCTCGGACCGAGGCAGGGAAGGAAGCCATGACCGTCGCCGAATGGTCGCCGCTCGTCGACATCACCGAGGACGACAAGGAATATCTCATCAAGGCGGATCTGCCGGAAGTGAAGAAGGAGGACGTCAAACTGACGATCCAGGACGACGTCATGAGCATTTCGGGCGAGCGGAAGTATGAGAAAGAGGAAAAAGGGAAGAAGTACCACAGGGTCGAGCGGGCCTATGGGAGCTTTATGCGTAGCTTCACCTTGCCGGAAGATGCCGACGGCAGCAAGGTCAGCGCGGAGTACAAAGAGGGGGTCTTGAAAGTGCATCTACCCAAGTCGGAGAAGGCGAAGCCCAAATCGATCGAAGTGAAGGTTTCTTAAAAATGACGGAAAGGAGGGATCCATGCTCCGACATCCTCATTATCTTGAGCTGCCGTGGGATATGCGAGGGCATCGAGGAACCACGGAACCTCAGCATCACCTATGGTGGCTGATCGCGCTCCTAGTTCTCTTTGCCATGTTTCTGATCGGCGTGGGAGTCACAGAGGGAATCCTCCGATGAAATAAGATCGACCGCCTTGTGGACGCTGGTAAGCTGTTCGAGTGGAACTAGGAAGCTCCCCAGTTCCACAAAGGGCGGCCGATTCTGATAACTATCCAGAACAGTTCGACATTTCGTTGCGCCCCCGCTCTCTGCCTAGCGAATGAATGAAAGAGGTACCATATGTCTCCAGAATTTCTGTCCACTCAGATCCCTCGTGAAGGGCCTTCTACTCCGAAGAGAAGGACCTTCATCGCACCGTCACTGCTCCCTATCTGTTGTTTGTGCGGACTCATTCGAGACGAAACGGGATCATCTCCCGGTTTCGAACGTTGGCTCACACCGCGGGCCTATCGAAAGACACGAGGCTTCAATCCGGGAGATTTTTCTCTCACCCACACCTACTGTCCGAAATGTTCCGCAAAGGTCCGGGAAACGACCGCGCAGTATTTCAGACAGATCGGAACATCTCCATGATTTCTTTCGCCAGCTCGCCAGACATCACTCCCCCTTCCCCCGACCTGCCCGACCCATCTCCCCAGGCACAGGACCGGAAAAATGAGCCGGGCAAGAAGGCATCGGCTCTGCCCGGGGAATCCTGCCTCCGTTGTGGAGGATTACTGATTCCCGACTATACGACGTCCACGGAACGGGACGAGAGGGACAAGCCGGTCATGCTGCGGCGTTGTGTCAACTGCGGAAGCTCCATGGATCTCGACATTCTAGCTAACCGATCGAAACGCCCTATACCCACACGCCCTCGCACCAGACGCCCAAGACCTCCGACAGGGCCTCCACAAAAAAAGAGCCGCGCTGACTGCGAACAGGCATGATTGGGTGAGTGCGTGAGGCGTTTAGCAACAGTCCTTGAACCGCTCACTGGCCCGAAACTCCTCAACCAATACGATGGCGCAGCTTCCTCCTTCATCCTATCCGCCTCTCACTCCCTGTGCCTGAAACCTATCCGACACAGCCATTCTCCACTGTGGCGGACGATGTGCGACCATCCGCACCGGTCTCAGCTCGAAAAATTCTCAACGTATTCCAGCGAATACACTTCCGATTTTTCCTGACCTGTAGCCCTTACATCTAGTCGCAGCTACTTTGCCCCGCTCACTTCTCTCTCTCTCAGCCGGCGACAACGCCTGTGGCACCGACAATGCAAACCTCTCTTCCCAGCAACTCGTTCCAACCTGCACAACCGTCGTACGACCAACGTCGGTTGTTATCGGAGGTGGAAACATCATGTTTCACAATCGAGAAGAAGCGGGCCGAATACTGGCGGACAAGCTGAGTCACTACCGCAGCGATCCGACATCGTTGATTCTCGCACTGCCGCGCGGCGGTGTGGCTGTAGGCTACCAGCTCAGCCTCGCCCTCCATCTCCCGCTCGATGTCTTTATCACGCGCAAGATCGGCGCACCCGGCAATCCCGAATATGCGATCGGTGCGGTAACCGAAACAGGGTCTCACTATTTGAATCAAGAGGCGATCGGTTCCTTTGATCTATCGAGGCATGAATTGGAGCGGTCGATTCATCTCCAAGAGAAAGAGATCGCCAGACGCAGAGACCTGTACCGGCAAGGAAGGCCGCTCCCAAGACTCACGGGCCGCACCGTGCTCTTGGTTGACGACGGCATCGCCACTGGCTCGACCTTCATCGCCTCGGCGCTTGCCATTCGCAATTTGCAGCCTCGCTGTCTTGTGGGGGCGATTCCAGTCGGACCTCCGTCGACAATCCGTGAAGTCCGAGCGCATGTGAACGAGCTGGTAGTCCTCATGACACCGGAACAGTTCGAAGCCGTGGGGAATTTCTTCATCGACTTCACGCAAGTCGAGGATCGCGACGTAGTGAAGTATTTAAACCTGGCCGAGGAAGCGATGCTCGAACGCATGCCCTCCTCACCGGCCTCGTAACAGGTTTTATCGCCAAGGAGGGTGCCCGTCACATGTCCACACATTCCAAAATCCCGTCAGGATTGGGAGATCGCAGAGACCGAACAGTTCAAGAGTACCAACACGACACCTATAAACTGCGGGGCAAGCTTAGAGAGCCGACGGTCTGCACCGAGTGCGGAGCCCTGTTTCATAACGGTCGCTGGACCTGGAACCCTAGGCCGGCGGGAGCCGATGAGATCGTCTGCCCTGCTTGTCTCAGAATTCGTGACAAGTACCCTCAAGGTTTCCTGACTCTGAGCGGTCCCTTTCTCGCTGACCACAAAGAAGAGATCATGGGGGTGGTCCACAATACAGAAGCCAAGGAGAAGCCGGAGCACCCCTTGTCCCGCATCATGGGATACGAACAGCAGGGCACAACCCTGGTGATCTCCACCACAGACACGCACCTCCCTCGGCGCATCGGTGAATCTCTCCATCACGCCTACCAGGGAGCCTTGGGTGTCCATTATGACGAGGGGGAACAATTCGTACGGGTCATCTGGAGTCGCTGACCTCCGGTCTCAACTGTTAAGGAGAAGAATATGATCGATCCCACGAGAGATATCGCCATGGCACAGTCGAGATGGTCCTGGCCTCGTCAATGGATAGTGGGCACTGTAGCGGCACTCAGCCTGATGACCGGAACGACGGGGTATGCAGACACATTGCTTCAGACCGGCGCAGTCCTGGAGGTGGATCAGGCGACCGTCAAGCAGATCATGGAGGTATTTCATAAGGCTGACGCATCCATCGCTGAAGAGAATCTCGAAGGCATCATGGCGCTCCATGCGATCAAGTACAACTACCATGGGTTGAAACAGGCGGATATTCGGAAGATCTGGTCCGATCTGTTCAAGGAATACCGTGATCTGGGAGGGATGCATTTCTTTTCAAAAATCGTCAAAGTGGGATCTGGCTCCAACGCCATCATCGAAGTGACCTGCACAGGGAGCCTGTCCGGCATCTCAAAGACCAGTGGCTTACGAGTCCCGCTCGACAGCTGGTACCAAGAGGTCCATTACCTGACGCTTGAAGGAGGCCACTGGCGCATCAGCGGAAACGCCGGCGAAACGCCTCGGGTCTTGCCCTTCGGCACAGCCCCACATCCGCTGTTCTGAATCTTACGGAGGGAGCATGAAAATCATAGCAGGCGTAGATCGGTCGGACGAAGCCTTGGCCGCCGTGGAGCAAGTCGGATTACTCTACCGGCCGGACGAGGTTGTTTTCGTCCATGGCGTGACCCAGACAGCCAACCTGCAGGGGACCGTCGAATTCCGTCAGACCTTGCTCGACGCTGGTCGCCAAATCGTTGAGCGTTGCCGCCCTCTGTTGCCGGCTGAAACACCTTCCATCCGGGCGATCTGTGAAGCCCAGGACCCGGCCTCCTTTATTCTCGACAGCGCCGCCACAATCAAGCCCGACCTCATCGCTGTCGGCACGCGCGAGCTCAGCCGGATGGTGAAAGCCTTTATCGGCAGCGTGTCGCACCGTGTCCTGCTCCATGCCACAATGCCGACCTTGATCGTGAAAGGAAAGGCTCGCCCTGTCACCCGCGTTCTCATAGCGGTGCAGGGGCAGGAGGATGCAACCCGTCTGCAAACATGGCTGACCTCCCACCCCTTCAAGAATCCCGTCGCGGTCACAATCCTCTCGGTCGTTATCCCACGCCACAATGTCGGCGAGCAGCTGATGGTGGACGTCCAAGACTGGTCTGAGCAGAGTAAACGCGATGCCGAACAGGTCGTGAAGAACACGGCCCAGGCGCTGGCCAGCCCCCGCTTCACTGTGACTACCGAGGTCCGCCTGGGCGATCCAGCCACAACCGTGTGTGAAGTAGGACAGGACCACGATCTCATCGTAGTCAGCTCCCATGGGCGCAAGGGGCTCAATCGTTTCATGCTGGGCAGCGTATCGGACGGGATCGTGCATCGAGCCGGCTGCTCCGTACTCCTGGTGCGCTGAGCGTTCTAGATCAAAGGGAGACGACAATGAGAATCCTCGCAGGGGTAGATTGGTCGGATGAAGCCTTCGCCGCAGTGGAAGAGATCGGGTTCCTCTACCGGCCGGACGAGGTCGTGCTCGTACATGGCGTCGATCTTGGCATGTTCCAGAATCCCCTCGTGGCCGGTGCAGTCAATCTGCAGGGGTATAATGAATTCCGCCAAGCCTTGATCGATGCCGGACATCAGGCCGTTGAACGCTGCCGCACCCTGCTGCCGATTGAGACCCCCTCCATCCAGACCCTGTGCGAAGTCCGGCACCCGGCCTCCTTCATCCTCGACAGCGCTACTGCGGTCAAGGCCGACCTCATTGTAATGGGCACACACGACCACAGCCGGATGATAGAACTGTTTGCAGGCAGTGTATCGCACCGTATTCTGCTCCATGCCACGGTGCCGACCTTGATCGTCAAAGGGAAAGCGCACCCTGTTACCAAGGTCCTCTTGGCGTTGGAAGGACGCGAGGATGCAACCCATCTGCAGACATGGCTGATGTCGCATCCCTTCAAGAGTCCGGTTGCAGTCACAATCCTCTCGGTGGTCCCTTCACTGAATCTGGTCAACCCGCATTTGATGGTGGGGCTCGAAGGTTGGTCTGAACGAAATAAACAACAGGCTGAACAGGTCGTGCAGGACACGGCCCAGGCCTTGGCCGGTCCACACTTCGCCGTATCGACCGATGCCCGCCTAGGTGATCCCGTCACCACAGTGTGTGACGTGGGACGGAATCACGACCTCATCGTAGTCGGTTCCCACGGGCGGAAGGGAGTCGAGCGTTTCTTGCTCGGCAGCGTCTCGCACGGGATCGTGCATCGGGCGCCCACTTCAGTGCTCGTTGTCCGTTGAGAGGGAACCGGTTTTGCCTCAAACCATCAGCAACAGAAAGGCCAACAGCATGAAAGCCATCGGCATTATCGGAGCGCTTTGCGTCATTGTGCTGGGTAGCTCCTTGGCTATCGGACAGACTGTCCGGGGAAATCCCAAGGAGGGGCAGGCCATCTACGAAAAGAACTGCCTCCGCTGCCATGGAAGCCAATTGGATGGGAAAGGCCCTGACAGCCAAGATCTGATCGTACGACCGGCGAATCTTCAGTCTTCGATGGTTCGTTCCAAGACCGACTGGGAATTGCTCGTGACGATCTCGAACGGCGTATTGTTCAGCCCGATGCACAGCTTTCGCGGAAAATTGACGGATCAGCAAATGCTGGACGTACTGTCATACATCAGAGCGGTATCGCCGCCCGACGTCGTCAGCTAGCAGGCTGTTGACAAAGGCCGCCAGCGTTATTGGAAGGTTAAGGCTGAGGCTAAGGTTGAGCAAACAAGAAGCTACTCGACGCTTAACCTTAACCTCGACCTAAGCCTTCTTCATTCGCTGCGGCCTTGCCTGGGGAAGGGCGCGTCCATGGGCGAAGAGGCTGTCTTGGCAGACTCAGGGCGGGCGGGTGAAATAGCCGCCTGGGTTGGGCGGGTGAGAAGCTGGCTTTTCTAAACAGCCTGCGATGGCTTCTGAATGAGTCTGCGGGGATCCAGGCCTTGCGCCTTTATCATGCTCCAGCAGTTTGTCAACACCCTGCTAGTACGACGTTGTGTTCGTCCAAATACAGTCTTCCTGGAGAGATTCATGCTGCCCTCTCTCCTAGGCTTCTTTATCGACTTTCACCCCTGAGCAGAGCCAGATAGGCCAAGGTGTCGATGAGTTCCTGATTGGTCATCGTGGTATCAGGAAACATGCCTGTGCCGGGATGGCCATCCAGAATTGCACGCACGCGCTGCTTATCGGTCTTCAGGCGCAGCACATTCGGATTTCTTAAATCGACCGGCGGAGGATTGAGTTGATTGATCAGCATGGCTGTGTCGGCTGCGAGGTGCGGTCGTCGGTTCAAGTTTCCATCGATACCATGGCAATAGTGGCAGACCCCTTTCCCGTTGAAGACCGCTCTACCCCGCTCGGCATCGCCGGTCGTTCTTGTACTTTTGGGCAACGGCTGAGAACCGGCCCAGGCATTCATCTCAGCTATTTCTATGAACTGGCTCCCCCAACAGACCACAGAAACGATGCAGGCAAACGTGAGTCCTCTAAGAATCTTGTTCGTTGGATCAGTCATCCTGTCATCCTTCCGGTCGATCATCGCCATACGCCCTTTACTCCCCCAAGATACGCTTTACCGGGTCTCTCGTATTTTGAATTCTAGATGGCAAGCTACGCAGGCAATTAACACCTTGTTGAACTGCGGCAGGATCTGCTTCAGGTCTTTCGTGGGAATGATGCGCGCCAACTCTTCCGCCGCGGCATGATGGGCCATGGCCAAATCGTGATAGGCAGGTGGAAAATTTTCCGGCTGCTGATTCTCCATCGCTTGCCGATGCATGAAGAAGCCTAGATGCGTTTCTGTGATACCCCGTGCCAGCTCGTAGTCCTCTTCCACCAGCGCGTTCATGATCACCTGAATGGTTTCCAGGTGTTGCAGCATCACCGCGCGATGCTCTTTCCCTGCCGGAGGCGTCAATGGAATGGGATGCCTGGTGTCGGAAGTGAGATAGAGATTGGAGGCTTGCTCTCCATGGCGATGCTCGACTTGAGTGCAACCAGCTGATAACACAACACAAATGGCTCCCAGAGCCACACCCAGGAAGAAAACCTGTTTCTCTCTATATAATGGTAGGGGCTCTATCAACGACATTTCACTTTTTATCTGTTCCCAGTCGGGATTCACCGTTCCCTGAATGCGCATAGGCCTCTAGCACTAAGGACAGTCTGCACCCTCGCAACCGCCCATTCCATCCTTCGGCCCGCGATGGCCCATGCCGCCCATCTCACCGCCTCGCCCCATCATGGGTCCCATGCCTCCACCATGTCCCATCATGCCTGGTCCATACATTCCTGAGAAGCTACGGACATACTGGATGAGGCTCCACATTTCTTCGTCCGTCAGTTGCCCGGCAAATCCCACCATACTGGTACCGGCCGATCCATTCTTGATGACCCAGAAGATTTCGCCTTCCGTGCGATGGCGCCAGAATCCATGGTGCTGAAAATTACGGGGCGATGGATTCAGTTGAGCTGCCACTGGCCCATTGCCGTCTCCGTCTTTTCCATGACAGTTGAAGCAGCCACCTTTGCCGGTATAGAGCGTTTTCCCCTGCTGAACGATCTCCGGGGAACTCGGCAATGGGCTCCTGAGTCCTCGCGCTTCAGCCAACTTGTCTGCCGGCACCAGCGGCTGCATCATGTGCCGCTCGGCCGCCCAGGCGGGAACGGCAAAAGAAACCACGACGGCTAGCAATGCGAGCATACTCGGCTTCATCGCCTTCCTCCTTTTGAACGGCCGTTTCGAAACATCACGCCAACCGGCGTATCCTGTCGGGCATCGTGCGTTGAGGCAGGCGACAGGGTCATCCTCTCGCAAATGCACATTACTGGGCAACATTAGTTTCGATGTCGACTCCGAGACCGATCCAGGCCCGCAGTAGATCGTGCCGCGTGACCGAGTAGACTACTTTGCCGTTTCTCTCAATCGGCAGGTTGAGGAGGCGCTTATCGTCCATGAGCTTCACCGCCTCATCGATACTCGTACTATCTGTCACAGCGATGCGGTCTTTCGCCATGATGTCCCCTGCCGTCAACCGGTTCAGATCTTTCCCCGCTACCAGCGCCCGAAGAATGTCGAACTCGCTGACGAATCCAGCAAACCTTCCCTCTCCATCGACCACAGGTGCTCCCGGCGTATGAGTCGTCAGCAACTCGACGGCAACTCCCATCGCATTCTGTTGTTGGGCAAACACCAGATCGTTGGTGGCATGCACTTGCCCGATCGTCTTGAACCCTCCGGCAGGAACTCCCGGTCTGGCCAATGTCGTCATCGCAACCTCCTTGCTCTCATTGAACGATGAAATAGTTGCTGTGAGGCCTCTACCCGCATCCGCCTATCCTAAACTATGGTCGTTTCCTGCTCTTACTTGTGAGAGCCATCGCGCCGAAATTGGATTCACACATTTCGCCCGGCATCTTATTTCCTCATACCAAGGTTGCACCGCGACCGGAAAAGAATAGAGGAGACACCGCTGATGCATCCGGGATAGTGCGATTCGGATGCCACCCAGTCAGTTTTAAGATAGCCTCAACACCTGTTTTGGAAACAAAGACTTAAGGGTGTCAGATTGGATAGCCGCGGTGACGATGTGATGCAAAGATACCCAGGAGAATACTTGTCGGATGGGGCAAAACGCTACGACGCCGTCGGTAGCGCATGGAGCTGAGCTTTCCCCTCGCCAGCATCTCGCTACTTTCGCGAGGCTGGCGAGAAAAGCGAGACTAGCGGGACGCGCGATTGTTCTGGGTTTACTGACCTTCGGCCTTCGAACTTCGCCCATCGGACCTCGAACCGCTGGGCACGTCCCACTTGTGTCGCTGCACGCGATACGACTTGGGTTACAAATCCAATTCCACCATCTTGCGATGGAATCGAGTGATCACGTTGGGGTCCGGTGTCAGCCTGATCTGCGCCTCTTCCTTTCCCTTGTAGGGCAACAAGTTTAGGACATAGCGCAAACTTTCCAGACGTGCGGCCTGCTTATCGTTCGCTTTGACGATAATCCAGGGACTGAACGTCGTATGCGTCTTGCTGAACATCTCCTCCTTATGGCGCGTATAGGAATCCCACAACTCTTGGGCCTTCTCATCGACCGGGCTCAGTTTCCATTGCTTGAGCGGATTCTGCCTGCGCGCTTCGAATCGCTTGGCCTGCTCCTCCTTCGAGATCGAGAACCAGAACTTGATGATGGTCACGCCGTCTTCATAGAGCATATGTTCGAATTCCGGAACCTGCTGCAGAAACCGTTGATGCTCCTGCTTGCTGCAAAATCCCATCACCGGTTCAACCACTGCGCGGTTGTACCAGCTGCGGTCGAAGAACACGATCTCGCCCTTATTGGGCAGCTGGCGGATGTAGCGCTGAAAGTACCACTGGCCCCGTTCTTCATCCGACGGCTTAGGCAGCGCGACTACCCGCATAGCGCGAGGATTCAGGTGCTCGGTAAATCGGCGTATCGTGCCTCCCTTCCCGGCCGCATCGCGCCCTTCGACCAACACGGCGATCCGTTTTCCATTGCCCTGCACCCATCGTTGAAGCCTGACCAATTCAACCTGCAACTGCCTCAACTCTTGCTCATACAGCAGCGTCTTGCGCACCTCTTCGATATCGACGGCCTTGTCCTGAAGCAGCTGAATGAAGCCCTTTCGCGTGTTGATTCTTCGGAGATCATCCTCGGTCAAGCCAAGGCCCGGTCCGCCGATAGATCCGGCTCCCTGTCCGACAGACCCACTGCGGGACAGGGGGTAGCCGTCCCCTTCCCGTGGCACCACCGTTGGAATGGCCTCCAACCCGTTCATATCGAGAGACCCACCCTTTTCGAGGGACTCGTCGATGCCGGCCTCATCCCTTCGACCCGCCCGGCCCTTTGATTTCCCGGTCGATTCCCCATCGGCTGCCATACAGAGCCCCCTTCTTTCGATACGAAATCAGAATGCCACGTTGCGGTCCCGTTCTGCGACGGCCTTGATGTAATCCGGCATGCCCTTGATCGATGCCCCGGCAACGAGATCCCCGGCACCGATCTGCCGAGCTACCGCGCAGGCCCCGCAGACCCATATCTGGATATTTGCAGCTTGGACTGCCGCAAGCAAGTCTTTTAGCGGAGTCAGATTGACGCCGGTGACATGATCGGCCGTCCCTTTTCGTCCCAACGTCACTGCTTCGTTCCAGAGCCAGAGCACAACCTCATGCCCTTGCTCCTTTGCGACCTTCGCTGCCATAAACGGCAGCGTGGCCATCGTCGGATCGTCCGTGCCCCGACTGCCTGAAATAATAAATGTCGCCATGTATTCCCCCTTCATCGCTCATCCTTCAAGGCTCCCTGACGCCTGACCCCTTACTCCTTACCACTCACCACTTACCCTTTACCCCTCACTCCTTCCCACTTCCCATTCACCTCTCACACTACTTGCTACTCACGACTTACCACTGACCCCTCACGCCCTACTTCGCCAGCGAACGAACGTAGTGAATCAACTGCCACACCTGCTCCTCCGGCAATCCGGCAAACGACATCATTCCTGTTCCGGGCGAGCCGCTCTTGATGACCCAGAACAGTTGACCATCGGAAATGTCCTTCATCATCACGCCGCAAGTAAAGTTTCTTGGAGGCGGAGCCAAGGCTGCCCCCATAGGACCTTTCCCGTCGCCTTTTTCTCCATGGCACATCGCACAGGCCACAGGCTGCGCCGTCTTGAGAAACAGTTCCTTCCCAGCTTGGATTGTCCCGGCAGATGCAGGGAACGGATTCGTCTTGGTCAAGAATTCGTCAGGCGCCTTTGCCGTTTGGCGAGGTTGCACACAGACTGCGCCTTCGCCTCCACGCTGAGCCGCTGCCATGTCTGGTACACCCTTGAAAGTCGCCTTCAAATAGGCGATCACATCTGCCACACCCTGCTGACCGATCGTCAAGTTCCAATAGGGCATATTCGCCGACTTCCCTACTGCCGGACCGCCGTGGTTAACCACGTTATAGAGATACTCCATCGGCAGTTTTTCAAACGGAATGTTGGCATGGATCGCCGGCTTGGGTAGCAGGCTGGACGCCGCCGGCCCATCCCCCTTGCCAGTCGCCCCGTGGCACTGTGAACAATATTCCTTGTAGATGACTTTACCTCGATCCACGTTAGCCATCCCGAATTCTGCACTCGTCCATGGTTCGTAGTACTTGAAGTCCTTCACCCCCTGCACCATTAAGAAGCCGATCACCGCCCGGAGCTGCGGCTCAGTCGCGTCAGCTAAAAACTCGCCGCTATGAGGCGTATAGTCTTGCGGATTCTGCCCGAACCGGAAGAGCCAATCCTGGTCGTACCGTTGTCCAGCAGCCACCAGCGAAGCACTCTGCGGCCCCCCGATGAACTTGCCGTTCTCATCGATGACGTGACAGCCGAGACAGGCGTGCGCCTTATAGGCCATCCCTCCGAACGCCGCCTCGAACTTCGTCACCTTGGAGAGATCGAACGCTCCGATTTTAACCCGTGGATCCTTGTTGTGCTCGGCAAAATAATCCGCGAGTGCATTGGCTTCTGCCTCGGTCACCATCGGGTGTTTGGACGGAACCTCGGTGAGGTCCCAACGGTATCCCTTCGCATATAACGGCGCTTCCTTGCCGGTCAGCCAGCGGATCAACCAGGACCGCTGATATTTGCTGCCGGCCCAGATAAGGTCCGGCGCCTTCAGGTTGAAGCGCGAATCCGGTTGACCTTCCAGCCTGTGGCATTGGACGCAAGTCTGCTGAATCACTTCTTTTGCGCGCAACTGATCGCTCCCGAACGACAGGCGAGGACATAACATGAGCCCCACCAGGGCAAGTACGGAGCTTCCAATGACCACCCCTCTTCTCACATTCATGTCGCTGTTCCTTTCCTCAACGGTGATAGGGATTGAGTTCGATCGCCACGCCGGCAGGCACAGCAATGGACTGATGCACGGTGCAGCCATGCGCCACCTTGATGAGACGTTCGCTGTGTTCGGCCGTGACGCGATGCGGCAAGTGAATCGTCAGTGTGACCTGACCCACCCGATGCGGCTGTTCCGCCATGATCCATTCCGCCTCGACGCTCAACCCCTTGGCCGAGATCTGATGACGGTCGCAGTAGCGACCCACGAAATACCCGACACAACTTGCGAGCGAACCGACAAAGAGCTCGACGGGGCTCATACCGGTATCCTGGCCGCCGTCATCGACCGGCTGGTCTGTGACGACTCGATGCTTGCCGCTCGTGACGTCATACCTGGTTCCACCATGGTAGGAGACGGTGAGTTTCATCGCACAGCCCCTCCTTTGGGAAGTTTTGCCGCCAGCCAAAGGCAGAGACCCCCCAAGGGAACCGCCAAGAGGAATCCCTGTATCCCGAACGATTCATGAATCGTCACAGGTCCATACTGGCCGAACGAGAGTAAATACGTTTCCACGTCCGGGAACATGAATGCAAACACCAGTGCGCCGAGCAACCCTCCGAGGATCGTCACCCAGGCGTCAGGCTTTCCTTCTGCCGCTGCAGCCAGCGCCGTGCCTGGGCAATACCCCGTCACGGCAAAACCGACGCCGAAGATCAGCCCGGCCACGAGTAATCCCGGAAGATATAGATCCTTCACCTTCATATTGGCCAGTCCCAGCGCATCCAACAAATGCACCCCGATCAAGCCTACCCCGATCGCGCTCAGGATGAGTTTCATGACCGTCAAGTCTTTGAGTCGTAAGGCGTTCGTAATCTTCGTATGGCTGGAGGCCCCTGAAAGCTGAAGTACGGCGCCAAACGATGCGCCCAGTGCCAACCCCAATAATAATTTCATCGCTTCCCCCAGTCGCCATACAGCCACCGTGCCGTCACAATCGCACTGACGAAGAGCGCGCCGGAAAAAATGAGCGAACTGACGGCCAGCTGGGACACACCGCTGATCATATGACCGGACGTGCAGCCGCCACCGAATCTGGCGCCGAACAAGAGAATAAAACCTCCGATAAACGACCAGACAAGGCGCCTTCCCGGCATCGACCCGAACCGGTGGATCCATTCACGTGGCACAAGTCTCGTCGTGAATCGCTTTGTGGCGAGCGAAGCGAGAAAAGCCCCGATTGGAATACCTACCACAAAGAAGAACTCGTAGGTCGCCAGAGTCCAACCGCCGGCTGCTGCGGCCAGGTAGGAACTCTGGCTGGCGACGTCCGGAAATATTTCATGCAGCAGCACACCGTCCAGCACCACATACTGCGTCGACACCCCGATCGGCTGTACCAAAGCCACCGCAATAATCAACACCAGACCGATTCCGAGACCACCGGCCCACCAGGGGATTATTGGGGCGACAGGTTCGGCATCATTGGTCATACGCGCGCATCATCCCTCATATTTCGTCGCGGCCTCGCATCCGGGCCTGGAATGCTTCTCCTTTCACGAAATACGCTGCGCGTTGTCAGTACGGCGCGTCCGCCGGTTTGCCACCCTTCGGCCAATCGTTCGCCTTGCCAGGAAAATCCGGACGAGGCTGGCTGTTCACATAGGCAGCCACATCGTAAGCGTCACTATCGGACAGGCTCCAACCCCAGCCGCGCGGCATGTTGGACTTGATAAAGGCCGCAGCCACAGTCACCCTCGCCATGCCTGCGGCAATATTGTAGGACTGCGGCCCCCAAACCGGCGGCGCCGCCATCGTGCCCTGTCCATCTGAGCCGTGACAGAAGGCGCATTTGTTTGCAAACAGAGCCTTTCCGTTGACTGGGTCAGGAGGGCGCGGTGAGCCGATGCGCTGGAGACCCCGCCAGGGCAATGTGGCCCCTTGTGGAACCCCGTGCGAAAGCCAGGTGATATAAGCCACAACTGCTTGCAATTTGGAACTGTCAGGCGGAAGCGCTCGCCCATTGAGGCTCCGCTCGAAACACTCGTTGACACGGTCGGCGAGCGTGTTCATCCGTGCGTTGCGGGCTCGGTACTCGGGATAGACCGAAGCAAGCCCAACGAATGAGGCGGCGTTCGGATTCAGTCCGGCATCGAGATGACAGTTGGTGCAATTCAGGCGGTTGCCGACATAGGACTTGGCATATTCCTGCGTATTGACGACAATTTCATAGCCCAGCCGGATCTGTTCACCCAGTCGACTGCCCGGGATGGTTTCCGGGGAAGGCGGGGTGAATTCAATCGCATCACTGCCGACCCGAAGCTCCTGAGGCTCTTCATTTTTCACGCTCGGGCTTTCCCCTGAACAGCCCAAGAGGACAGCCATACCCAGGATAGACGTCAAAAGCCACATCATGCCCGTCTCTTGTGCCAAGACCATGCCACTGAGTCGAGACAGCTTGCCCAGCACGTTACCTGTCAAATCACACGATTTCACCGTTACGCTCAGCTCCTACTGGAGCCAAAAGCCACAGAACCGGTCCGGTCATTGGCGCGGGATGCCACAGACTGCGTCAGTCGTTCCCTCTCGTTGGCAGGAGTTTCTGGTTGCGAGTCTCTAGTTTCGAGTTTCGGGAGCCCCCCGATCAACTGGAAACTTGAAACTTGGAACGTGAAATTTTCATGCGAAATACGCTTCACGTTTCACGCTTCACGGACAATGTGAGTGACGAGGAAGTCGGGCAATGTGGACAAGGTGTTAGGTTATTTCGGCAGGGACTCTTTGCTGTACAACTGAACTCGGTTCCGGCCCCTGCGCTTGGCCTGATACATAGCTTCATCCGCTCTTGCAATGAATGTCCCAACCTGATCAATGTCCGAAGAAAGCATCGCAATCCCGATACTGACCGTCACTGTAGTCGCATGCTGTTCCCACAGAAACCGATGCTGCGCAATTTTCAGTCTGATGCGCTCGGCGATCTGAAGAGCGCCGGCTTGGTCGCACTCCACCAAACCGATCACAAACTCCTCTCCCCCATAGCGGCCGATGATATCGGGCGGACGGATCATTCCTTTAGCCAGCTGTACCACATGAAGCAGCACCTGATCGCCGAACGTATGCCCGAAACGATCATTGATCTCTTTGAAACGGTCTACATCGAGAAACAACAGGGCGAACTGGTGCCGATAGCGCCGGCTCCTGTGAAATTCCAGGGCCAGCGCCTCTATGAGCGCGCGCCGGTTGTTCACGGAGGTGAGGGAATCCTGCCGGGATAGGCCTTCAAGCTGCCGGTGGGCATCCTTCAGTTGACAGAGGCTGTCTTCCAGACGCTGCATCGTGGCATGGTAATAGGTATCCACGACAAAGATCTCGTCGAGCGTAACGATCTTGTTCAGCGTGAGGAGCAATGATGAGAGTCTTTGTGCGTCCTTCGAGTAGCGCACCGCGAGCTGCCGCAGAATCAACTCGAAGAGTTTGTGATAGGCGCCCAAATACCACTTCTGTTTGAGCCCGACTCGCTCGTGTGTGAGGCCAATTCGAAGCCGCCCCTCCGCATACTCGACCCCATCGCCGAGCCACCCAAGGCTCAGCAGATACTGGCGCTGCGACCCCTTGAGCCGTTCTACCAGATTCGGATCGGACAAGATCCCGCGCAGTTCTTCGAAGTGGAGGAGGTGGTCGTAGAATTCCCCGACGATCTCGTCAACGTGGGAAGAGATCGTGTCGTGGATCTCTACGAGATTTTGCCGGTCCTGCTGACCGAAGGAGAGAAACGCCAGTCTGGTCTGCAGCTCCTCTTCTGTGATCTGCAGTTGATCGCACAGACTTCCCGCCGCCTGCATGCCTTGCCGTTCAGCCATACGGACTTTCACCGGGTCGACCTACCTTACGAGGATACTGACAAAGTTCGCCGGCGAGGCAGCCTATGCCGCGTGAAGCGCGAGAATCCGCTTGTTTATTTGGTCTGCGTGGGTTGTCTGGTTGAACGAGACTAACCAGATGAACAAAACAAATCAGATCAA
Organism: Nitrospiraceae bacterium; assembly: GCA_013140715.1. Lineage (GTDB taxonomy): Bacteria > Nitrospirota > Nitrospiria > Nitrospirales > Nitrospiraceae > Palsa-1315. The sequence goes on along the minus strand of JABFSG010000002.1, from coordinate 6,515 downwards.
CCAGATCAACCCATTCCGCCAGCCTCGCCTATCTCATCGGCTATCTTGCATTTCGTTCCCGTCGGCACATGGACCGCTCCTGTCGTTCGACACGGGCGGTTACTCCTTCACAATCACACCGCACGCGATGCGATGTCCGCCAGGCGCATCCTTCGTCGCAGGATCCGGCAGATACTTATCTTCCAACTCATGGATGATGAAAGCACTCCCGTCCTTATCGAACAGAGTATTGAGCCCTTCTGACAGGGTCACCCGGCTCGTGATGGTATACAGCGACCCCTTCCGGTCGTCGTTCACAGAGAGGTTCTGGAGATCGCCGAGATGATAGGGATGGTTCCCTAATCCGGACGTGACATTCGCATCCGGATTGATGGCCGCATCCACATTCCCATCATAATGTCCCTTGGCCGCCGCGAAGGGCTCACAGTTGCCGACCTCGTGAATGTGGATCCCATGACGCCCCGGTTTCAGTTTGCTGTCCTGCGTGCCTTCAAGCTTCAGCTTGATCCTGACGCGCCCTTCAAACTCCTCGTAGAGATGCGCCTCTCCTGTAATGCCCGGACCGGCGATGATTGCCTTCGCATGCAAAGGCTTCTCAACCTTGCCCTTGTAATAGCAGCCGGAAAGCGGCAATAACGCTGCCGCGACGAGTGCAGTTCCTACAACGATCCGATTCATCTCTCCTCCTTGGTTAGTCATACGTCCCTCATCCGTCGGAGCGGCATCCTAGCAGCATAGCGAAATAGTATGCCAGCGATCCTTGTAAGGCAGATCCTTATCGCCCAACCGATGGAAGATGAAGGCGGGCTCGCTGCATCGAACAGACGACCGGCTCCAGATTCCCGTCATAGAGCCCCTTCGCCGCCGAGAAGAGCGCGCAGTTTCATCCCGTTGTGAATGAGCATGACCATGGCAACCACGAACACGACAGCTGCAAAGCTCTTCGTCAATGTCGCCGACGAGACCCGTTGAACGGCCCAGGACCCTCCGGTCATACCCACGGCACTGCCGAGCAGCAAGAGGCCGACGAGAGGCCAATCCAGCCGCTCTGTTTGCAGATGGCCGGCAATCCCTCCGATGGCGACGAGCGCGATGATCAACAGGGAGGTACTCACGGCCATCCTCATGGGAAACCCCAACACCAGCGCGAGCGCCGGCACGATCACAAAGCCACCGCCGACCCCGAAAAATCCGGTCATCAGACCGACGACCACACCGATCAGCGAGACCTTGATCCAGCAGGAACGGGGAAACCGCTCGGCGCAACTTTCTTCTAACGAATGCTCCCGCTTATAATCGCTCTGCCGCCACATCTGCCAGGCCGCAACGATCACCAAGAGACTGAACAATAGGAGTATTACCTCCTCCCGTATGAACCGATGGCCGGAAGCGCCGACCCACGCACCGACCCACCCGGTCGCACTAAAGATCAGAGCAGCTTTCACCCTCACCTCACCGGACTTTCTTCTCTGATACACGCCGAGTAGCGCGGAGCCTGCCACCACCACGAGGGAAATCGCAGAAGCGGGCTGCACCTTTACTCCAAGTACATACACCAAAATCGGGATTGCCAAGAGGGAGCCGCCCCCGCCGGTCGCGCCAAGCATCAGGCCAATGAAGATACCCGATCCGATGGCCAATGCGGAGTGGGCATCCACGCACTATCCTTCCACGACCACGCCGCATGCGATGCGGGGTCCACCTAACGTGTCCTTTTTGGGCAGATCCGGCAGATATTGATTCTCCAACCCATAGATGACACAAACGTTCCCGTCCTTCTCGAACATGATGTTACGCCCCTCCGACAGGGTTACCCATCGGAAACCCCGCCTTCTTCCACCCCGTCATTCCACCCATCATGACATGCACCTTGGGAAAGCCTGCTTGCATGAGAATCTGTGCTGCCGTATGCGCACGACCTCCGGCTTTGCAGATCGTCACGATCGTGCGGTTGCGATACGCATCCAGTTCATCCAGCCGATGGGCGAGTGCGGTCACGGGAATGTTCGTCACCCCTGCGATATGGCCAAGTTCCTCTATAAGTTCGTGCGCGTCTCGCACGTCAAGCAGGAACAGGGGAATCCCCTCATCCAGTTCGCGTTTGATTTCTTCCACTGGCATGCCTGCCACCAACTGATCGTTTGTGCCAATCGCCATGGTGCCCTTTACCTCGCAGGCCGGCACATCGACGGGAATCCAGGCAGCCTTGGGATCGCGCGCACATGCGTAGTTGGCTTTGAGCACATCCTTCATCCAGTCGGCCGGGCCGAGTTTCAACCCTTCCAGATAGTCGATGTACGCTCGTCTACTGCGCGGTTTCAGATTGGGATTGCAGAGTTTCTGATTTTTCAGACTCGATGGTTGGCGCCCCCGATACTCATGGGCCGGGTACACGATGAGATGGTCCGGAAGACCGAGCACACGCTGCATGCTGTCCCAATGTTCGCCCGAATCGCCGCCCGGCAGATCCGTACGTCCGGCTCCCGCATCGTCCAGAAACAGGACGTCTCCGGTCAGAATCCGATCGCTCATCACGAGCGCAATGCTGTCTTTCGTATGCCCCGGCGTGGATATCACCTTCATCGGGATATTGCCGAGATGGCATTCAAAACCATCCGTCACGTGAAAGGTGACGCAACGGGCCGGCGCCTTATGGTGCATGACGTATTGACAGCTCGTCTCATCCTTGAGCGCGGCCCCACCCGATATATGATCCGCGTGAGTATGCGTATCGATTACATGTGTTAGTGTGAGCTTTCGCTGGTCCAGCGTCTTCAGGTAGTCCTCGACATGCTCCAGAACCGGATCGACCAGAACGGCCTCTCGGCTCTTTTCGTCGCCGATCAAATAGGTCCGGCAGGCATGTGGATTGAGCTGTTCAAAAATCATCCCGCTCTCCTTATTCGATTGAGACCTGGGTGCTGAGTGAAATATCGACTCACCACCCAGATCTCATTCCTCGTCAGTGTCCGGCTCCGCTCCGCTCAGCCCGCTCCGCTTTCTCATGCTGAGGCTTGTCTGGCCGCTCCATGTGGGTCTGCTCACGAGTTCGTTCCCGCGTTCGCTCCTGCTCCTTGAGCTGATCCTTCTCTTTCAGCTGATCCTTGTCTTTCAGCCGGTCTCTGGTCTGGAGCTTGTCCTTGTCCTGAAGTAGCTGGTCCGTCTTCAGCTGATCGCGGTCGCGATCCTGCGCCGACGCGATGGTCGCGATACCAACCGGCAGCAACATCGCTGCCGCCACTGCAATAGAAAGAATCATTCTGGACTTCATCTGACACCTCCCTGTGTACATGGCCGGAGCGACATTGCTCTCGGCAGAAACAGACATCTGCCTGCTTCACCGTGTCCGTCATCCGGCCATGGCGATCACATACCCTATGAGTCATCAAATTGAAAAAGGATTCGGCATTGTTCGCCGCTTTCCTGCCTTCACACGTTTAACGCTCCGCCGAGAATCGATACATGTCATGGCAGGTCGTGCAGCGAGCAGTCATGCCGGAGAGGCGCTGGAGAATCTGTTGTGGAGTCTCTTTCTGGGCAATCCCATCGGCAAGGGCATCCATGTCCCTATGAATCGACATGCCCATTTGCTTGAACGGTAACGGCAGCTTCGCCATGAGTGTCGGATTCACGTCCTCAGCCATGTGCATTCCTGCCGAGCGGGCCGCTTGTTCCATCTGTGTTCGAGCCGCCTCCAAATCCTGGCCGGCCAAGCCTGTGACCACCCCATGGACCGATTTCAGAAGCATCCGCATCTCGCCCAGAATGAGGTCTCGCTCTGTCGGCGCCAGTGAAACTTGCATCCGTCCATCTGTACCCTGCGTCGTCCATCCCTGCACGAAGAACCATCCGGCCACCCCAATCGTCACGATCCACAGCCCCAACGTGATCCGGCAAAGCGTCGATCTCATCGGAGCCCACTGCCCATGCCGTCATTTTGTTGGGGAACCAGGGTCCGCACATAGGCCAGCACATCCCAGATCTCGTCGTCTGTGAACGCCTCCCTCCAGGCTCCCATTGCCGTGTTCTGCTTTCCATCATGCACGCTCTTAAACAATCGCGCATCCAGCTTTCCTTGAATGGCCGAGGATGTGAGGTCGGCGACCGGAGGAGTGAACTTCATCTGTCCCTGTCCCTTCCCATCGATCCCATGACAACGGACACAGGTTGTCGAGAAAATGACCCTGCCGCTGAGCACATCGCGCTCCGGCTGAGACACATTCAATTCTTTGAGACTCGGCCCCCCTGCATACCCCGACACCGTCACCCCGACAAATACCGACAGAACGATCCCGACATACACAGCTTTCATCTCATCGCCTCCATTAAGTAGGCTGCTTACTTTTTTTCACCGGATAGAACTCTTTGCGAGTGAGATGCCAGGCAGGCAGGGAGGCAGGCACGCGATCAAACCGTCGCACAAACAAGATGTTAGAAAACGACGCCGGAAGCCGACGCCGACAGAGCGCCTAAAGTGGCGAGAAAAACCCCGTTACGAACCTACTCACTGGCGCAAGACGCCACAGAGGGAGAGAGGCAGGGGATGAGGCAAACCATTCGCACAGGTCAGATTTTCGATGACCGGCACCTCTGGTGCAGAGTAGAAGAGCAGAAGTGGAGAGGCTGGTAGCATTAACCCGCTACGGTGTATCGTGCCAACCGGTTTTCGTTCATCTGCGTAATCCAGAGTGTGTTACCCACGCCCCTTCCAATTCCCCAGGGGCCACCACGTATCTGCTCCATTTCAGTGATGCTGCCGTTGGGCGTAATTCTCGCCAGCAGGCCGGTACCGTACTCGGTGAACCACATATTGCCGTCCGGACCTGCGACGATATCGCGCGGTTGGGCCCTGTTCGTGAGAAGCGGAAACTCGGTAATCATGCCCAATGGTGAAATCCGACCGACTTTATTGTTGAAAGGCTCGGTAAACCATAAATTCCCGTCCGGGCCTGTGGCAATTTTCATGGGGCCAACGACAGGACCAAACTCGGTCATGTTTCCCATTATATCGATCCTGCCAATTTTGTTTCCCTGGAACTCGGCAAACCAGAGCGCATCATCCGGGCCAATCGTGATGCCTTGTGGCATGGCTGCAGGAGTGGGGATCTTGTAGAAGGTAAAGGTTCCGGACGACGGTTCTAACTTCCCAATCGCGTTGCGATTCCCCTCAGTGAACCAGAGATTTCCATCTGGACCTGTGACAATTCCATTTGGAGTGAGGCTGCTCATGGGAGCGAGCCCGAATTCTGTAAACCGGCCGTCAGTCGTGACCCTCCCAATACCCTGAGGAAATCCCGACGGCTCTGTAAACCAGAGTGCGCCATCGGGTCCCGAGGCGATCTCCGAGGGTGCAGAGAATCGAGTGGGAACGACAAACTCAGCGACTCGCCCCTGCGAATCGATCATGCCTATTTGGCTGACGCCCGGGGCCGCCTCTGTAAACCACATGTTTCCATCGGGACCCAAGTCGATTTGCCGCGGGTGACAACCAGCTGTCGGTACGAGGAACGATCTGAGACTTCCCTCAGCCGTGCGCCCCGATGCAACGCGACGAGGTGTAGGCAGTACGCCATGGCAAGAGGACTTACTCGGCTTGTGTATTCGCATAAAAACCTCCAAGAACGTTACGCACGATCGTTAATATTGGTCTTCGATCTACCGGCCTACATCGAACGCCTTTTTAGTCATTTCGACCTCCTTCATTCTCATTTCGTAACACCGAAGCCTCTTTTAGAGGTTCTGGCGTTGTCTCGCAGTCGATTGATGAAAAAATCCTAAACCTTTCATGAAAATCTCTTAAAGATTGCAGCCAATCTATACTCTTGGGTGAGGTTAGATTCCTACACCTTCTTAAGGGGGGAGAGAGCCCCTCGAAAGTAGGGTGTCGTATCAATCCCCGTCACTCAAAACGGCTTACGATTCTGTACTGGGGGGGGGGTGAATGAGATGAAGTGGCCGCGAGCAACATGCAGCATGAACAGATCGAGAGATTCTTGCGGTTGGATGAGCCTGTTCGGTCAGAATGGTGGGACAGGTGGGCCAAGCAAGTCTGTTAGGCGCAAACACCTCAGACTCTAGTTTTTCTGAAGCGTGAGACAATCGACAAATGCGCGACCGGATTCATCGCGGGCACACAGCAAAATGCTGTCAGCATTAGATGACTTCGCCCTCACGGCTGAGTGTTGTTTCCGTTCCTCAATGTCCGCACATAGGCTAGAACATCCCAAATTTCATCATCGGTGAGCGTATGTTTCCACTCTCCCATTGCTGTGGAAGGCTTGCCCTCATCGATGAGGTGAAAAAGCCTGCCGGGGCGGCGACTCTGAACTGCATCTGAAGTAAGATCCGCCGGAGGTGGAACGAGCTTATTCCCCTCTGCACCTTTCCCATCGACTCCATGGCAACGGCTGCAGCTTGTCACATAAATTGTCCGTCCGTTGGCCGGATCGCCCAATGAGGACCAGGGAGGAAGGTCCTTGAGTCCCATGCTGCCGGAACAACCAGCTGCGAGAATC
>JABFSG010000003.1 GCA_013140715.1 Nitrospiraceae bacterium | reverse complement strand
GAGGCTGGCCTCTCACTGCGCGCGTCCACGAATGCTGGTTCGTCTGGTCTATCTCGTCTATCTGGTTTGTCTGGTTGATCGGACTGGAAACTCATCCAGAAAAACCAGACAGACCAACCCGTGCGCGTTGCGCGAGCACAGAAGATCATCAGGCTCCATCCCCGTGCTACCGGATCGTCGCCTCCAAGCTCACCTTTGCCTTCATCGAGTTGGAAATTAGACAGTTCGCTTCGGCTTTCTCGATTAGCTCCTTGGCTTTGTCCGCATCACTGCTCATCGTGAGCGTAATGGTCGGTTTCAACGTAATGGCAATGAACTGAAACTTTCCATCGACCAACTCCAGCCTTCCTTCTGCCAGACTCTCATATGAGCTAAAAGCCAGACCTGCCCGGTCTGCCACAGACAGAAACGTCGTCATCAAACAGATATTGGCAGACGCGACGAATAGATCCTCCGGCGACCAGATATCTGCATGTCCCTTGAACTCCGGCGGAGTCGCAACCTGGATATCCGGCTTGCGGCGCAGGAGATGACCCCCTTCCGCTGCTCCGTCCATTTGACCGATGTGTGATAGGTGTAGACCTTACTACGAACGTCCATCTTCCTCTCCTTTCTATTCCCCTCACGCCTTACATGTCACATTCCACGCTTCACGGTTTTATATAGGCCCAGCCCCGTTCTTGCAATTCCATCAGGCGGACCATGGCCGGCATCGTGCGATCCACCTGATCGATCAAGTCGGCCCGCGTGAGGCCTTGAGCTTTCATCGTATTGGAGCAAGCAGTGTACGAGACCCCGTATAAGGCCTTGAGCTTCTCCAACTCTTCAACCAGTTTCGCATCCTGTTTGATGAACAGCGACAATCCTGCTCCATGCGCGACAAGTTCGACATCCAACCGTTCGGCCCCCATGGCGTCATAGAGATTCCTGATGTTGTTGAGCATGCCCTTCTGTAGCTTCTCCTCTCCGGAGTTCAGGTGCATGACTACGCGATGGGCCTTGCCGCTTGGCTCAAGCTCCTCTGCGTTCTGCAGTTGCGCAGGCATCTTCACCGGCGAAAGAGCCGCAACCGGCTGATTGAAGATCTTGTCTCCTCTGTCCTTTCCAGCTGGCCCGTGGCAACCCATCGATAACGTAACAGCACCAACACATAGGAGCATAAGAATCGGGGGCACCTTCATCGCAATCCTCCCATCCAGCCCGCAATATTCATGAGCGCTTCTGCTGCGACAAGCCTTCGGCGGGCAGGCTCGCCGCTCGTTCCCTCGACGTACTGCTCAGGGACTGGCTCCGTCGGCCTCGACGGTGCCTGTCCCGGTTCGGACGGGGACAGGCACCACGCGCAGACGCGGAGAAGGGTGTCAGTCCCCGGCTTCGCATGCCCATCTCGCAACGCGACTGCGCGATTTTGCAACGAACCGTCATGAATAATGCGGGCTAGGTCTGTTGTTCGAGCATCCGATTCCATCATATGATTCCACACAGTAGAAACGCCGGGCTGATTGTTACGTCTAACGAAGTAGGATCACCTTTTCACAGGGAGGACGCCATGACTCGATCACAAAGCCCGTATTTCCTCTTATGCCGAGTCGTTCATACCCCGCTTTCCGTCGCCCTATTCCTGATACTGGGACTTGCATGGTTGTGCCCAGCTGTTCTCGCAGCCGACAGGGCCAGCCCACAGATTAACCCTCAGCTCCAGCGTCCGATGGACATTCCATTGGAACGACTGGAACGCCCACTACGGACACCTCCCGCCCCCATGAAACCGGTGAACCTGAATACGGCATCCACCGAGCAACTCGTCACCTTGCCCGGGATCAACGCAGCGATGGCCCAACAGATCGTCGAGGGCCGTCCCTATCAGGCCAAGTCAGATCTGGCAGACAAACACATTCTGTCGGACGCCACATACGACCGGATCAAAAACCTTCTCACCATTGAATAAGGCTCGCATGGCAATTCAATCTCAATAGACCACATGCCGGTAAAAGACCTTCTTCGCTACCTCAGCCGCAACGACATACCCGGCGACAATGCAGAGCAAAGCGACCAGGAACAGCGGCGGCAATGGTACGAACCCCAGCGGCCCCCGCAGGGGCGTATAGGGCAAGAGTAACGTCAGCCCTACGACTGCGAGGGTTGCAATCAGCAGGCCACGGCTCGGTTTGCTGCGTATAAACGACCGGCGAGTCCGAACGACCAGGACAATGACCGAGGCGGAGATCACCGACTCCACAAACCACCCGGTTCTGAATTCCTCGACGCCTGCTTCCAGGAAGAAGAGCAGCACGCCAAAAGTCAGATAATCGAAGACAGAACTCACTAAGCCGAATGTGAGCATAAACTTCCTGATGAAAGCGATGTTCCACCGTCTGGGCCGATCGACCAGCTCCTCATCCACGCGATCGCCGGCAATGGTCATTTCCGGAATGTCGGTCAGGAGATTGGTCAATAAGATCTGTTTGGGCAGCAGGGGCAGGAAGGATAGAAACAGCGACGCCCCAGCCATGCTGAACATGTTGCCGAAATTGGCGCTGGTCGCCATAAAGACATACTTCAACGTGTTGGCAAATGTCCTCCGCCCTTCCTGGACTCCTTCGACGAGGATGCCGAGATCTTTCTCCAGCAACACGATGTCCGCCGCTTCCTTTGCCACGTCCACCGCGCTTTCGACGGACACTCCGACATCCGCCGCGTGCAATGCCGAAGCATCGTTGATGCCGTCGCCTCCATAGCCGACGACGTGGCCCGTTTTTTTCAACGCCAGGATGATCCGTTCCTTCTGATTCGGCTCGACCTCGGCAAAGACATGGACGTCATTCACGCGCGATACCAGTGCTTCGTCGCTCATCTGCCGCAGATCCTCGCCGGTCAACAGATTTCCGCTCGATAGGCCTATCGCTTGCCCAACGTGAGCTGCGACGAGGCGATTGTCTCCGGTCACAATCTTCAAGGCGACACCCAGGCTCTTGAGGCGGCCAATCGTCTCCGGGACATCGGTCTTGACGGGATCTTCGAACAGCAGAAATCCCAAGAACGTCATATCCTTCTCATCATCCTTAGTGATGCCCTCTCGTACACCCAAGTCACGAGACGCAATGCCAAGCACCCGCCATCCCTGACCGGCCCATTGCGCCATTTGCAATTCGACGGCCTCCCGCACGGCAGCCAACTCAACCACAGCGCCATCCACAGCTTCGGCGGTCGAACAGACTGCCAACACATTCGCCAGAGCTCCCTTGGTAACCAAGAGATGCGCAGTCGAGGTCGCGACTAACACAGACAACCGTTTGCGGACGAAATCGTAGGGCTCCTCATCCAGCTTCCGATAAGAGGACAGATCGAACGAACGAACGGTACGAATGGCTTCATCGATTGGGTTATGAAACCCGGTTTCAAAACTCGCATTGAGCGAACCGTGCAAGAGCACCCGTTCGCTCGGACTCCCTGCAATATCGCAAGCGGCCTTCAACCGGACGAGTCCTTCGGTCAATGTTCCAGTCTTATCCGAGCAGAAGACGGTCATGCTCCCGAAGTTTTCGATCGAGGCCAATCGCTTCACAATCACTTTCCGCTTGGCCATACGCTTGGCCCCATGGGCTAAATTGATGCTGATGATTGCCGGCAGCAGCTGCGGAGTGAGACCCACCGCAAGGGCGAGAGAGAACAGAAAGGCTTCGAGGACGGGCCTGGCCAGATACACATTGACCGCGAAAATAGCGGCAACCAGCAGGACGGTCACTTCCAAGAGCAGATACCCGAATTGTCTGATGCCCCGTTCGAACTCCGTCTCGGGCGGCCTGAGTTGCAACCGGCCCGAGATCTTTCCGAACTCCGTATCCGACCCGATGTGCACCACGACCGCCCTGCTGTTTCCGCTGACGACATGAGTCCCGAGAAAGAGGCTGTTCGTCCGTCGAGCCAAGGAAACATCGTCCGGCAGAATGCCGCAGACCTTCTCGACCGGATAGGTTTCGCCGGTGAGCGTTGCCTCGTCGACGAACAGATCCTTGGATTCAAGCAGGAGGCAATCGCCTGGAACTGTATCGCCCGCTCTGAGCAGGACGACATCGCCCGGCACAACCTCCTCAACCGGCACAGGGACCGGGCTTCCATCGCGCCACACATCGGCTTTGACCTGTACGATCGCGAGCAAGCCGACCACTGCACGATTCGCACTCCGCTCCTGCCAGAATCCGAGCAGACCGCTGGCAAGCACAATCAGGAGAATGATCGCCGTGTCGGTTCGATCCGCCAGAAAGAAGGCCAGTCCGGCGGCCGCCAGGAGAATGAGGATAATCGGGCTGGTGAATTGCCGCAGCAGCAGCTCGTATGTAGACAGCCGGCTCTTCGGTTTCAGGAGGAAATGCGCATCGCGCAGATGACGCCGTCGCGCCTCCTCACCGGAGAGTCCATGAGAATTGGTCTCGAGCCGCTCAAGAATCTCAGCCGATGGGCTGCTCCAAAAATGCCGCTGGCTGGACGACTCCTGCCGTATCAATGCATGATCCCTCTCCGTTGCAGGCTTCGGATACGTTATGGCTTACGAACCGAAGCGGTTCCTGAGCCGACAAGCTGGGAAAGATCGTACTGGAGCAGATCGCCGATACGGTCGATATTTATGTCCGCCGGCGGGTAGGTTTTGAGCAAATGCGGGTCGAGGGCATAGTGTCCCTGCCGCGGAAACACGGTCGTCACCCGCGGACCCCAGACTTGCTTGATCGCGGTGAGAATTTTAATCTTGTCGTCAACGACCACATAGTGATCGCCCGGATACCGCCGCTCGACATCTTCCAATTCTAGCTCTTTATGAATGTAGATCAGCACATGACCCTCCACCGCTTCAAAAAGACCGGACCGTTCGATTTTTCTCGGCTGGAACACGACATCTCCGTCCGACAAGACGACCGCCGGTCCCCATCGCTTCACGTGCTCCAGCGCATCGAGTGCATTCGGGAATAGTCGATTCGCAAACGGATAGTTCACCAGAAAATGAGAGACTGTCAGGACCTGTGGATCGCGTGGCTGTTCGATCCGATAGAACTGGAGCGCCCCCAAGTAGTCGGCGTAGCCGAGTTCCGTTCTCAACCGCTCGAAGATCGTCCAGTAGCGTTCCTGCCGTTCGCGCCCCATCTGCTGTTCGAGATGGCGTTTGAGGTCGGCGGTCACCCGATCGTTATCGAGGAGGGTGTTGTCGACATCGAAGAGAAACACGACGGTCGGTACTGTCATGTGAACCTCCGAAATCGTCTTGCGCCCCATTTCCAATTTCGAATATCAGGACGATCATCCCCGTACTTGGCAATATAGGACTTATGCTCCACTCGTTTGTCCTGCATCGCTTGCCTAGTATGGGCGGCCAGAGGCCCCAGTTTCGGGACACGATCGATGACGTCCATCACCAAGTGGAACCGATCGAGGTCGTTTAAGACTGCCATGTCGAAGGGCGTTGTCGTCGTGCCCTCCTCTTTGTACCCGCGCACATGCAAATTTTTGTGATTGGTTCGCCGATAGGTCAATCGATGAATCAGCCAGGGATAGCCATGAAACGCAAAGATGACCGGCTTGTCCGTTGTGAACAGGGCATCGAAGTCTTTATCGGGTAATCCGTTCGGATGCTCATTGGGCGGTTGCAGCTTCATGAGATCCACGACATTGACCACGCGCACTCTGATATCCGGCAGATGGGTACGCAGCAGCGTCACAGCCGCCAGCGTTTCCAGCGTGGGGACATCGCCGCAGCAGGCCATCACAACATCCGGCTCATCACCTCCGTCGTTGCTGGCCCAGGGCCAGATACCGATGCCGGCAGTGCAATGGGTGATCGCATCGTCCATGTTGAGCCACTGCGGGGCCGGTTGTTTGCCGGCCACGATGACGTTCACATGATTACGGCTCCGCAGACAGTGGTCGGTGACGGACAAGAGCGTATTGGCGTCGGGCGGCAGATAGACCCGGATCACCTCGGCCTTCTTATTGACGACGTGGTCGAGAAACCCGGGATCTTGATGGCTGAATCCATTATGGTCTTGCCGCCAGACGTGAGAGGACAGGAGATAATTCAGCGAGGCGATCGGTCGTCGCCAGGGAATGTGGCCGCAGACCTTCAGCCATTTGGCATGTTGATTGAACATCGAATCGATGATGTGGATGAACGCCTCGTAGCAGGAAAAGAACCCGTGCCGTCCGGTCAAAAGATACCCTTCCAGCCATCCTTGGCACTGGTGCTCACTCAGCATCTCCATCACCCGGCCGTCCGCCGCCAGGTGGTCGTCGTAGGGATAGCGCTCCGCCATCCAGGCGCGGTCGGTCACCTCCAACAGGTCCTGCCAACGGTTTGAATTGTTCTCGTCCGGACTGAAGAGGCGGAAGTTCCGGCTCCCCATGTTCATCTTCATCGTGTCTCGCAGAAATGTCCCCATGAGGCGGGTAGACTCGGCATCAAGGGCGCCCGGTTTCCTGACCTTGACTGCATAGTCGCGGAAATCCGGCAGGAGCAGGTCCCTGAGAAGGAGGCCGCCGTTGGCGTGGGGATTCGCACTCATACGGCGCGTTCCCTCTGGCGCCAATGCAGCCAGCACAGGCTTGAACCCTCCCGTCTTGGTAAAGAGCTCCTCGGGCTTGTAGCTCTTCATCCATCGTTCGAGAATCCTGACATGCCCCGGTTTATCCATGTCGCCCATCGGCACCTGATGCGAACGCCAGTAATCCTCGGTCTTGTTGCCGTCGATCTGCTTCGGACAGGTCCAGCCTTTTGGTGTACGGAGCACGATCATAGGCCAGAGCGGCCGCTTCTTGGCTCCGTCTCGGCGCGCGGTTGTTTTGATACGTTGAATATCGCTGACAACGCAGTCGAGCGTCGAGGCCATGAGCCGATGCATCTTCTGAGGATCGCTGCCTTCGACGAAATATGGGCTATAGCCATAGCCGCGGAACAGCTGGTCCAACTCGTCGTGAGTAATACGGGCCAGAACCGTGGGATTCGCAATCTTGTAGCCGTTCAGATGGAGAATGGGCAGGACGACACCGTCGGTGAGCGGATTGAGAAATTTATTGGAATGCCAACTCGTCGCGAGCGGGCCTGTTTCTGCTTCACCATCGCCGACCACGCAGGCCGCAATCAGGTCGGGATTGTCGAATACCGCCCCAAATGCGTGCGAGAGCGAATAGCCCAACTCGCCGCCCTCATGAATAGACCCAGGTGTCTCCGGTGAAACGTGACTCGGAATGCCGCCGGGGAAAGAGAACTGTTTGAAGAAACGCCTCAGACCCTCTTCATCCTGCGAGACGTTTGGATAGACCTCGCTGTAGCTCCCTTCCAGATACGCGTTCGCCACAATCCCTGGCCCGCCATGGCCTGGCCCGGCGATATAGATCATCTCAAGGTCCTGCTCCTTGATGATGCGATTCAGATGCACATAGATGAAATTCAAACCGGGTGTCGTGCCCCAATGGCCAAGTAGACGCGGCTTGATGTGCGCGCGCGTGAGCGGCTTCTTTAGCAAGGGATTGTCGTAGAGATAGATTTGCCCGACTGACAGGTAATTGGCTGCCCGCCAGTAGGCATTGATCAGCGTCAGTTCTTTCTTGGTTAACACAGACTTCATGGTTGTCATCTCCATAATAGGAAAAGGCTCAGGCTAAGGTTGAGGCTAAGCTGAAGACATCAGCTCTTTTCTCAACCTTAACCTCGACCTCAGCCTATCCTACTCGCTGGACGGCCTGTTCAATATACATTCGCGCGTGGCGCGGGCAATTTCGACCTCTTCATCGACACCCGCCACATAGCAAGCGAGCGGCGCGCCATCTTCGCTGATCTTCATCGCATCACCGGAAGCGAGGTTCACGGCTGCCACATTTCGTAGGGGATCGAGTCGCAGTCCGCACCAGGCCATTCCGTCGCAGATCCGCGCGCGGATGATCGCAGACCGCTCGCCGATTCCGCCGCCGAAGACAAGCGCATCGGCGCCTCCCAGGACCGCCAAATACGACCCGATATATTTTCGAACCCTATAGCAGAAAACCGCGATGGCCAGACCCGCGCGAGCGTCGCCCTTCGCTTCCTCTGCCAGCAGGTCGCGCATGTCGTTCGACAAGCCGGACAGTCCCAGGAGGCCGGAGCGCTCGTTGAAGAAACGCTCGACCTCGTCGACAGTGAGCCCTTCATGCCGCATGAGATGACCGACCAACGCAGGGTCCAGATCGCCCGACCTGGTCCCCATCACCAGGCCTTCCAGAGGCGTAAATCCCATCGACGTATCTACCGAACGGCCTCGATCGATTGCCGTCGCAGAACAGCCATTACCAAGATGTACCGTAACGAGACGGAGGCTGGCCAGCGGCCGGTTGGCCGCTGCGGCGCAGATGCCGGCTAACGACGAATGTGCAATACCATGAAATCCGTAACGATGAATCCCGTGCTTGCGAGCCAGGTCGAGATCGATCGCATAGGTGGCAGCCTGGGGCGGGATCGTGCGATGGAATCCCGTATCGAAGACGGCGACCATCGGGATATCAGACCCCATCACCGCGCGCGCGCCCTTGATCCCGGCGATGCACCCGGGATTATGCAGCGGCGCCAGTTCGGCCAGACGCTCAATCTCGGCGAAAACGTCCTCGCCGATTCTAACCGGCGATTGAAACTGCTCGCCTCCATGTACCACTCGATGTCCGATGGCCTCGATGCCAAGAGCCCGCCCTTCCTCCCGGCTCGACTCCTCTAACATCTGCATCATCGATCGGACTGCCTCGGCATGGGTGGCAACCGCACATCGGTTTTCAAATATTGTAGTCCCAGAGCGGCGAAACAACAGTCTGGCTGCAGACCCGATGTTTTCTATCGATCCATCGAATCGTACGTTTGCTTGTCGACCGGCTCCCCCTCCGGCAGTTTCGTCGAATTCGACGATTTTGAACTTCAGGGAGGAGCTTCCACTATTGATGGCCAGTACCTTCATCGTCGCAGCAACTTGATTGCCTCCATCATAAGAAAGGGCAGAATGCCCATGGCTCCCATCAACGCCCAGTCTTCGATCGGCAGCGGAACAACCTTGAAGATCGTCGCGACCGCTGGGACGGTGAGCACGACAACTTGAATCCCAAGAGAGAGTGAAAAAGCCAAGAGGAGCGGACGATTGGTCCACAGACCAACCTGGAACAGAGACCATCGTTCACTTCGACAGTTAAACGCATGCACCAATTGCGCGATAACCATCACGGTAAATGTGACAGTCCTCGCTTGCTCAACCTCTTGATGGAGACCATACAGACTATAGGCGAATGCCCCCAACGCGATCGCACTCAACATAACCCCTTGTGCCCCGATAGCCAAGAGTGTGCCGCCGTCCAACAACCGAGCTTCCGGTCGTCGGGGCGGCTGCTTCATCAAATCGGGCGACTTGGGATCTACTGCCAACGCCAGAGCCGGAAATCCATCCGTCACGAGATTCATCCATAAAATTTGAATCGGCAACAGGGGCAAGGGAAGACCGATCAACGTCGCAAACAACATGACCAGCACCTCGCTGACATTGCACGACAGGAGAAAATAGATGGTCTTGCGGATATTGTCGAAGATGCCCCGGCCTTCTTCCACAGCCGCAGCGATCGAGGCGAAGTTATCGTCCGTCACCACCATGTCGGCGGCCTCTTTCGTCACATCGGTTCCGGTCACCCCCATGGCCACGCCAATGTCTGCTTCTTTGACTGCTGGTGCGTCGTTCACACCGTCGCCCGTCATGGCCACAATGGCGCCCCGCGCCTTCCAGGCTTTGACGATGCGCAACTTGTGCTCTGCCGAGACCCTCGCATAAACCGACACCTGCTCCACAGTCCTCGCCAACTCATCGTCGGACAGTCGATCGAGTTCCATCCCGGACAACGACTGTATCGGTTCGTTCCCCCCTCTCAGTTCTTCTGCGATCGCCGTGGCCGTATCCTTATGATCTCCTGTGATCATCACCGTCCGAATGCCGGCATCGTGGCAAGCCTGGACAGCGGCTTTCGCCTCAGGCCGCAGCGGGTCTTTCATAGCCGCAAGCCCGAGAAAAACCAGCCGATCCTCCAGCTCATGCGCCCGGTAGGCCTCGGGCTCCCCGTCCAACCGCCGATGGGCCATCGCGAGCACACGCAACGTTTGATGAGCGAACGATGCATTCGCATCGAGGATGGCGCCGCGAATCGATTCCGTGAGGGGTTCGGTCGTGCCGTCCATGGCTAACCGATGCGTACAATGCCGCAGCAACACATCCGGCGCGCCTTTGACGTAGGCGAACGGGCCATCCGGTGTTCGCCGCACGATCGTCATCATCTTGCGCTCAGGATCGAACGGCACCTCTCCGAGGAAGTCATAGGCAGAACCAAGCGTCTCGACCGTGATCGCTGCCTTGGCCGCCGCAACCAGGAGCGCCCCTTCTGTCGGATCGCCAATTATCTGCCACGTTCCATTCTCCTGTCGTAACGTCGCACCGTTGCACAGCACAGCGGTACTCAGCAGCTCGCATAAGGCGGGCGGGAGGCCTAAGGGGTGAAGGGTAAGGGGTACGGCGTCAGAAGAAACCCCCTCATGCCTCACGCCTAACGCCTCACATCCGGTTTCGCGAATCTCTCCCACTGGGGTGTACCCCTCACCCGTCACCTCGAATACCCGGTCTCCGGCGAATAACCTCGTCACTGTCATTTCGTTCTTGGTGAGAGTGCCGGTTTTGTCGGAGCAAATGACCGTGGCGGACCCAAGCGTTTCGACCGCTGGCAGCTTACGGATCAAAGCATGACGTTTGACCATCCTCGTCACGCCCAAGGCCAACGTGATGGTCACGACAGCGGGCAACCCTTCTGGGACGGCGGCCACGGCGAGACTCACCGCCGTTAACAGCATCAAGACCGGCGGCTCACCCCGCAGATAGCCCAAACCGAATACAACCGTCACGACCGCTAACGCCAGCCACAACAGCTGGTAGCCGAATCGTTCGAGCCGGCGCTGCAAGGGAGTCTCTGCCCGTTCAGCCTCCGTGGCTTTTTGGATCATCGCGGCGACACGGCCCAACTCGGTGCGCAAGGCAGTTGCCACGACAACAGCCCGCGCTTTACCGGACACGGCGACCGTACCCATAAAGGCCATGTTCGTCCGCTCGGCCAGTGGTACGCCGGTTCCGGCAATGACGCCCGCGTGCTTCTGGACCGGCGTCGATTCGCCGGTCAGCGAAGCCTCCTGCGTTTGGAAGTTCGTCGTGTAAATCAGCCGCACATCGGCAGGAATGCGGTCGCCCGCTTCGAGGAGGGTCAGGTCACCACACACTAATTCCCGTGCAGGAATCGGCAGCACAATCCCGTCGCGAATCACCCGTGCCGTCGCCACAGACATCTTCCGCAGCGCCGCCAACGACCGCTCAGCCCGAAACTCCTGTACGAATCCAAGAATTCCGTTGAGTAGCACGATGGCCAGAATGGCCGCCGCATCGAGCCAGTCTTCCAACAATCCAGAGAGGATCGCCGCCCCGATCAATACCCAGACAATGACGCTCGTGAACTGAGAGAAGAAGAGCCTCAGCGGGGAAGGGGGCTGCGCTTCAGGCAACTCATTGCGGCCTTCTTGCTGGAGTCGTTGCCGGGCTTCGTGACTGGATAGGCCTCCCTCGAAGCTCGTGTGGAGATCCGCCGCCAAAGCATCAGCCGAAGACGTGTGCCAGGCTCTGACGATGAGAGGTGCGGTCTTCATTGACAGAGCAACCAAAGTCCAAGACAGTGACCAAGAACGACGAGGAGATTGTCCTGCACTTCATCAGCGACATTTCACTTGCCAGAGCGCTCATGAACGATGCGGGTTAGGGCTTGTGCTGTTGTTTGCGTTCGTGCTTCTGCGCACTCTTCATATCTTTCTCCGACTTCTCTTCCTCCACGTCGATCACAGCTCCGGACTCCGCATCGATGTGAACCTCCATCACCTTGTTCTCCGCCGTCACAACCTCGACTTCCCACACAAGCTTGTCATGTTTCTTCTCCAATTCGGCCTCTACGACCTTGCCTGCCACTTTTTCCGAAGCCGTCTTGATCGCCTGGTCGATCGTCACCTTAGCCGTCGCGGCCATTTCAACCGTCTCTTTCGCTTCATCTTTTTGTCCCTTGTCTTTCTGATCGCTCCAAGCAGGACCATTCAACAGCAACACGGCGCCGACCGCCAGGACCAACATTCCCCCTACCTGCTTCATACGAACCTCCTCTGTATAGGAGCCTGTCCGACATTGACCATTCTACTGCAGCAAAGGATGCGCAACCACTTGCGTCGTTCTCGGCTTGAAAAGATCCTCAACGTATTCCAGCAAATACGCCTCCGGTTTTTTCAAGCCTACGGCCTCGCATCTGGCCACACCTCCTTTGCCTCGTCACGAAGGCAATGTTGGACAGGCTCCTAGTATTGTTGCGTGCGACGCTCGCTCGGGATGACCAAGGGATCGCACAAGTTGCCTGCTTCAGAACTGCAAGACGTAGGCCTCTTGAAATCTTCCTATGAGCGGGCCTGAAAGCCAATTCTGGCCCGTCGCGCAACAGAGCGAGCAACTACCGTGGGGACATTTGCCCCAGACGACAGAAGGTCTGTATTGCAGTTCGAGCGACTCAACTTCTCGAAGAATTTTTGCCACTATGAAGCCGACCCTGCACCTCTAACCTCAACCATCCTTAGCCTTACTCTTCCAGAAAGCTGGCGAACTTTTGCGGCGTCCTGCTAACTCAACGTTGACTGAATCCACTCGCCCACATAATGCGTGATTGCAATCACGCTGACGCCAATGACCACATGCTCGACGATGACTTTCCAGGCTGGAATCTGCTGGGCGCGCGCCAAGAAATAACTCAGCACCGCAAGAAGCGTGAGGCCCCACCCAACGCTCACGATCATGGCATTCTCCAACGGCAACAGCAGCACCGGCACGACAAAGGTCATCGCGATCAGAAACTTTGCCGCAAAGGTGGCGATAGTCGATTCCCAGATTTCCGATACGAGCCCATGATTCTTGGACTCCTCGGCAATGTGCATGCCCAAAGCATCCGACATGGCATCGGCGATCGCAATCGTCAGAATACCGCCGATCACAACGGTCCGTGAGTGGGTGCCTGAATGGAGGCCCACCATCAACCCCAACGTCGTAATCACCCCCGACGTGAGGCCGAAACTCAAACCAGTTTTAAACGACGTCCTCATCAACCTTCATTGCCATGCCAACTCAAGCGGGACTAGCGGGAAAAGCGCGACGAGTAATGCAGGCTGAAGACTGAAGGCCGAAGTATTCGGATCTCAGACCTCTGGCCTTCAGCCTGCCTAGGCTGTTCCGCTATACTCACAAGTCCCACCAATTTCACCTATTTCGCAGGATGCTCAAAAAGGCCGTCCAGCAAGGCCGCAGGCGAGTCGAAACCGGAGGCGTACCCTCGGGGTACGTTGAGGATTTCGACAAACCGAGAACGAAGCTGGCGGACTTTTTCAGCATCCTGCTAGTACTTGTCCATGATGGCCTTGAGATCCGCCCCACTGATCACCTCTCTCTCTAGCAACACTCTTGCTCCTTCAATGAGCGACGGCTTCTTTTCCGCCAAGAGCCGTTTCACACGCTCGTACTGCTCATCGATGATACGGCGCACTTCGCAGTCGATCTCGCGGGCAGTCTCTTCCGAGTAATCGCCTTTCTCCTGCGGTGCCTGGATTTGCATCATGAGCGGCTGGCGTTCACGATCCAGGGTAACAGTGCCTAGCTTCTCGCTCATCCCGTAGGATTTGACCATGCTCTTGGCCAGGTCCGTGGCCTTAACCAGATCGTTCTGCGCTCCCGTGGAGGCCTCACCGAAAATCAATTCTTCCGCAACCCTCCCGCCGAACAAGACGGCGATCTTGTTTTCTAACTCGCTCTTCGCCATCAGAAAGCGATCCTCGGTCGGGAGCTGAAGGGTATAGCCCAAGGCGGCAATCCCGCGAGGAATGATCGAAATCTTTTGGATCGGGTCCGACCCTGGGAATGAGAGGGCCACCAATGCGTGGCCCACCTCATGGTGAGCGACTCGCTCCCTTTCCATCTTGTTGAGCACCCGATTTTTCTTCTCCAACCCTGCGACGACCCGCTCCACCGCCTCCTGCAACTCCGGGAGGCCCACCTTCTCCCTATTCCGGCGCACGGACAAGAGTGTCGCTTCGTTAATAATATTGGCGAGATCGGCGCCAGAGAAACCGGGGGTCATCCCGGCAACCACTTCGAGGTCTGCATCGGAACCCAGGGCCACCTTTTTCGCATGAACGCGCAAAATGGCCAGGCGGCCGATCTTATCCGGTCGGTCGACCAAAACTTGCCTGTCGAACCGGCCGGCGCGCAAGAGTGCGGGATCCAGGATTTCAGGCCGATTGGTGGCCGCCATCAGAATGACCCCAATGCGTGGATCGAAGCCGTCCATCTCGACCAGTAACTGATTCAAGGTCTGCTCACGCTCCTCATGCGCCATGGGTCCCATCCCTCGGGCTTTCCCGAGCGCATCCAGTTCGTCGATAAAGATGATGCAGGGAGCTTTGTCCTTCGCCTGATCGAAGAGATCTCGCACGCGGGCTGCCCCAACCCCAACGAACATTTCCACAAATTCAGACCCGCTGATACTGAAAAAGGTCACCCCTGCCTCGCCTGCCACAGCACGGGCCAAGAGAGTCTTGCCTGTTCCAGGCGGGCCGACGAGTAAGATACCTTTCGGAATCTTTCCTCCGAGACGTGTGAACTTTTCCGGTGTCTGCAGAAACTCGATCACCTCGTGCAGCTCTTCCTTCGCCTCGTCCACACCAGCCACATCGGCAAAGGTCACCTTGATGTCCTGCTCCACATAGATTTTCGCCTTCGACTTCCCCACCGTCATGAACCCCCCCTGTTGCCCCTGACCGAAGCGCCGAATGAGAAAGAACCAAATCCCGACGAAAACCAGCGCAGGAACGATCCAGGAGAGGATATCGCGCAAGAAGGTGCTCTCAATCACCCCGGAAAAGATAATGTTGCGTGAACTGAGCTCCTTGATGAGATCCGGGTCATCAACCCGAACGGTCGTGAATATCTTCGACTCCTTGGATCCCTCTTCCAGTTTTAGCTTCCCGGTCACTCTCTGATGGGTGACTGTGACTTCAGCCACCTTGCCTGCCGCCACGAGTGCCCTGAATTCGCTGTACGGAAGCTCTTCAGGCTTCTGAGTGGCCACGATGAAATCGTGCGCGAGAACGATCAAGAAAATTGCAAGAAAGACATACAGGATCGAAAAAGACATCTTTTTATTGACCGGCATCGCAATGACCTCCTCTCGAAGTCACAGTTCGTTCGTGCAAGATGCGAGGATCAACTGGTTTCTCTTGTTTATTTGGTTTGTGTGGTCGATTTAGACTAACCAGATGAACCAAACGATCCAGTCTCGCCTGTCCCGGGCGTCTCGCCATTTCTTCCTACCATGCCCGCACGTTGTGATTGCAAGCGAGAGACCCACGTATGGAACCTTCAGACAGGATTTTTCCGCAGATGTAGTCAGGACTTCAAGCGAAATGTTTAGGATGAAGATGGGCTTTGGGGGAGTCCTGCGACAGTGGCAACTAATGCCGCTGTAGCGCAAAGCGACAGGTCGAACGGCATCAGCGAGATCCTGATAATAGCCAGCGCAAGAATGAGCGGCCGGACAGGTGCCTATACGGGGAATTCACGACTCAAAATCTCCCGTTCTGCATCCACCCAGTCTTCCAACGCACAGCCGGTCCGATAGCCCCGCTCAACATACAACTCATAGGCCCGCGCCGTGATGTGAGCATGCAGGTCGTCGAACGAGGGTTTTGCCTGACGCGCGGACTTACTAGGCGCCGAGGCTTCTACCCCCTTCTTTGCCAGCTGGTTGTGCGGCTTCTTTTCAATTGTCGGTTTTGAGGTCTGTGTTTTCATAACGATCACTTTCCTTCCATATGGTTGCAGTGCCTGAACTGGCTCTTCGACGAGTGAATGATTCAGACGAGAGTTTGCTGCTGCGCTTCCTGCCATGCCTTGTTCGAGAAGTGAACCGTATAGAGTCCTCGCCCTTTGGACCTTGTTTTGAGTGCCCCCACTCGACTGAGGCGATCAATCGCAATAACGGCCTGGTTCCATGTGAGATCCGGACATTCGAGCACGATGTCATCCAGTGCAGTCCCCGGCGATCGAACGATGACCTCCATCACTCGGAGGTTAGTGCTCTGTTGAACTTGCATGGTTGTCCCCTTTTGATGAGATACGATGCATGGTCTTGACCCAGTGCAGATTCAGTCCCAATTCGCGGGTGCAGGGATGATATTTAGAATAAACGACAAGACAACAATGGGTTAGACCTGTCAAAGCGGGAATGGCGCAAATGCACGGGACAGGCCGAAGGGGAATGAAGGGTCAATCAATCAGACAACACTGTTGCAGATTACCCCAGCGTTGTCTGTGGAAACAGCGAGTGATGTGTTCTAGTAGGCTGAAACAAATAGCCACAGGTTCCTGAGACGGGGATCACCAAAATCGATTGGCATCCGATCAATGTATCTAGACGTGACGGGGACGATCAGCGACCACCGTTTGGGCTGTCTGCTCAGCGGTATATCGCGTTCAGGATACCCGACTCCAGTTTTCTTCAGCTCAGTACTCGATAGTAACCTTCCGAACCGGGAACTCAAAGTGAACGTCGACTGACTCGTTTGATTTCACCTCAATCTCCTGCTGACGGATGTGCGGCCTGTCGTAGAATGGCCTCGAAGACTCCTCCCTTATCACTCTGTAGCCTTCGTGCCATGCCACCACCGTATACTTACCGGGCGGGATCCCGCCAATCTCAAATGTTCCATCAGCATCCGTGATTGCGAAATACGGATGATCAAATCCTGCCCAATAGGCATTCATGTTGGAGTGGATATCACACTGAAGGCGCATTATTCCCTTTTCGTGCTTTCCAGGTAGCTGCAGGAACTTGTGGCCAATTTCCTGGTTCAGGGTGGGCATGGGAATATTCAGGAGTGAGATGTTCTTGGCGTTAAAGAAGTGTGGGTTGTGGAGAATAGGATCGGCGTTCACCATGGCCAAGACTTGACTACGAACAAACGGGAACACGTGCTGTTTGAATTGGCAACCCACCATCTGGAGCCAATATTTGTCCGCCGGTGCCTTCCCCTTCTCAACCCGCTCAAGATAGACAAGGACCTGTCGCACGCCGTGGTTTTTCGGATTGATCTGCAACGCCTGAGACGGCATTTCCTCTCCGCATAGCTCCGTGTCTATTTGAATCTCGACCGGCGGCAGGTCAGGAATCTCTCCCTTCCAGGTTGTCACTCCTTTGATGGTGCCTCCGTTCGTCACGTCGATGACCTGATACGGCTCGGCCCACACTAGGCTTGAGATGATTAACGAGAGAAACATGCAGAAAATAATATAGCGCACAGCAAGAGACAGTTTTGGTGTCATCAGAAGCCCCCCCTCACTGGTAATTTTCCTATTGTCTTTCATGGTCAAAACCCATCAAGGAGCGTTTTCTTCTTTGCGATGAATTCATCGTCGGTAATTAACCCATCATCGTGAATCTGCTTGAGCCGTTTCAACTTCCCTTCGAGAGAAGAATCTTGGTAAGCGGAAGGAGACGATCCCCTATCGCGACCACCCTCTGCAGGGAGAACATCCAAGGAGAGCGGTTGATAGGTGAGGGCTAACTGTGGCGCCTCAGGAGTCAGGAAATTTCCGATTCTGTCGTCTTCTTGAGTCAGGCTTTGATGGGGACCCGGCACAAATTCATAAATCGACCCGGCGATCATGTGCAGCGGATCCTGCCATACCAGATTGCGGACATTCGACATCGTCACGATTTCACGATAGTTCCCCAATATTAGGTGCAGCTGCGTACCTTTCACAAACCAAGCTCCCGTCGTGATTTCGGTCATCTCTTGTGTCTTCGAGTTCGTCAAGCCAAAGACCACCAGCTCCGAGGGCTGCGCCTGGACAAATGCTCGCGTCAAGGTTTCACTGAGATAGTCCACCTCAGCCGGAGTAAAGGCCTGCTGCACCGGCCCGTTCGGAGCAGAGAAAAAGAGCAGACCCTGGCCTCGTTTCTGGACATGGACACTGCGCAAGATCGGCTTCCATTGTTCAGCGCTCCAGCGGAAGGGATGGGAAAAGGGTTGGGCACCTTCCGCATAGCGATCATTTGTGGAAGTCTGCAGCCGGACAAATCGATCCGGCTCTTCACACATTCCACAGGCGACTCGATTGACTGGAGCCGCCCCGAGACTCACGACGACAGCCAGAACAGCCATCATCAACAGGGGAGTTGAACGGGCTCGCTTGTCTTTCCAGCCAGGAGTCATTCCGTTTCTCCACAGAAAGCACGGACGGCTCGGTGCCCAATAGTTAATATTCTCATTCGGTGTTTCTTCAATAGGCAAAGTCGAGCCCGACGAGCATTGTTTGACCTAAGAGATTTCCGCATGCGGGAGCGCAAGGACCGCTAGCTGAGGAAGCAGCATTGGCCGACCCGACGCCGACCGTACGGTAGGTGTTGTATTCTGCATGCAGTGCAATGTCGGTCCTGGTCGACTGATGGAGATAGTAACGGACTAAGAAAGTGTGCGAATCGACATTATTGTAGTTCTTCGCAAATGTCGGATCGCCTTGCCGGTCATTTCGGATGATGTCGTAGCGATAGGAAAAGAACCAGCCGGGCATTCCGACCAGCGGCAATTGAGTGGGGTACCAATCCAATTCGACAAAGGCGCCGTTCCATGAAGCATTCTGGGCGTTTGCGATCCCTTGTGAGACAAAGAGGTTTTTGCTGTCGTTCCCATGCACAACCGCGCCAAAGAGATTCCATTGTCCATCGTAGGTGAAACTCACATCCGCCCCGATCCGATAGAACGGCTGACCGCTCCCCCCAACAGCCTGGCAGGTGGGACAGGTGGCATTCACCCTTGTCGGAGCATTGCCGTATGCGCCGAACAGCCCGATGCGATGTCCGGTGACAATGCCGTAACCTCCAAACGACTGAGTCATGCGGCCATAAAAATTCACGTTTCGCCCGCCGGTGCCACAGCCACCCCCGCCACACCCACTGCCGTTGAGAGGGCCTGAGAATGTGTTCGTGCTGAGCCCCGCGAGACTGTAGCGGAAGACCCCATCGGTGACTGCCGTCTTGGTTGTGCCGGCCAGTTCGATGCCAGGTGAGTTTTCTCCGATCGCAAAGGAATTGGGGTTGGCATAGGTACTGGTCGACGTCCCGCTGATCGCAGCCGTATAGGGAGTACCGGCGACATAGTGATACATCACAAAGGGCGTGTTGAGAGTGGGACTCCGTTTCTCGCTGTAAGGCACATCGAGCTCAAACTTCCCGACCTTCAGATTCATGAGATAGGACCCAGGCTCGCCCTTGACGCCGAGAAACCGTTCAAGCCGGTTGAGCCGGACATAAGCAGCCTCCAAATCGCCGTCCGATGCTCCCGTGCCAAAGCCTGCGCCTCCAAGGCCAGGCGTAAGAACGAGACCAAATGAAATGTCGCGGTGCAGGAGGCCAAAGCTTAAAATGTCCAGCCCCGTAAAGCCAAACCCGCCAGTGGAGATGCCGCTGCCATCCGTTCGGACACTGGCTGCCTGATAGCCAACTGTCGTCCTCATTGAGAGGGGCCAGTAGCCCATGGTGATCTTTTCGTTAGTGGGGAGGTCCACATCCGCGTCGAATTGATAGCCCTGGTCGCGAAACTGGTTCCCAAAATCATTGAGCTTCGGAAACCCTGGTACGTGGCAGACGTTGCACGACACTCCATACTTCCGTGCGAACGCGGGAATGGCCTGCGCCTCAGGCAGGAGGACGCTGATTTCATACGTGAACAGGCCGATCAATCCGAGCAGACAGACAACGAGTCCACGTATCGCACGATTGCTCATGGTTGTGTCCCTTCCTTTCTCACCCGCATGCGCAGGCCAATTGATGCTTCCGCAAATTCTGTTTCTCTCAAAGCGCTACGACAACGCGACGTGCAGGTTACGAATGTGCGGTGCAAAATGTTCGGACATAGGCCACGAGTTTCCACCCCTCCTCCTCCGACAGCATCCCAGGAATAAGTGATTTCATCCCCGTGCCTGGACTGCCGTGTTTAATCACCCAAAATAGCTCCCCATCCTTCCGTACGTTCTGAACGGAGCAGTTTGTGAAGTCGGTTGGTAGATGAGGGTCTTGCATATGAGCAGCAGGGCCGTCGCCTTTGCCGCTGATCCCGTGACAGAGAATGCAATTCCCCTTCCCTTCGTAGAGCGCTTTACCCGCTGTAACGATTTCTGGCGGAGCCGTGCGTGTATCCCCAAAAGGGGCCTTATAGCTCAGGGCATCCTCCATTGCGTGGGAGGGGACTCGGTCTGCGGTAGGATGACGCGAGGCGCATGCCGCTATCGCCAGAGCCACCACGGCTATCATAGCTGGGAAGATAACGTAACCTACGCGGTTTCGGCAGTACATTGAAAGACCTCCTTCTGTGCATGAGCTACGCCACGTTCTCTTGAGAGATACTTCCCGAAGCAAACTCTTAATGCGCAGTACGCAATTCACATTCCTTATGCCCAACAATTCTCGCGAGAGACAAACTCACGAAATACTCTCGCGATTCTGCGTAGGAGAGGAAGTTTGGCGTTCGTTAATCGCTTAGACTTGGAGATTTTTGCGACAGGAACCTCTCTCAGCCTGTTCCAAAAAGCCACAGCACGTTCTGCATCTGCCGGGTGGAAGAATCCCACCTGGCTGGCCCATGGGCTAAGAAGGCCCTGTCTCTTTTCTGATGAAAATCAAGGCTTCAAGGCATAGGTAAGACTTGCTCCCTGTTGCAGATTGCCCCTAAGAAATCTGCTGGGCCAATCAGCGACCTGTTCCGATATGACGGAAGAAAAAGCTCACGTTGCTGAGGTTCAACATCTCCAGAATCGATCGGGCCTAATCTGCATTTCTCTATATATAAGGGGGGGGGTGCCCATATATCCGGGGCTTGCCCTGCCGGGCACAACGGCATACTATGTGTTTCTTCTGAGGTGCGTATTCCTCGTTATTCTGCACTGCGCCCGTCCAGCGGAGACATCAAGCCGATGAGTCACGATCCGGCCCATGGCATACCATCGCCAGGAGTTACCCAGCAGTCGCTTTCCGCTGATGAAAGCCTCTACTGTGCGCTCCTCGAAACAGCGCCGGACGCTATCGTCGTCGTGGCCCAAAATGGCACGATCCTTCTGGCGAACGCTCAGACAGAACAGCTGTTCGGCTATACGAGAGCCGAACTTGTAGGGCGCCCAGTTGAAATACTGATTCCCCGGAGCGTGCATTTGAGTCATCGAGACTACCGGGCTGGCTACTTCGCCAAACCATCCACTCGCCCCATGGGATCAGGCCTGAGTTTGCAGGCTCTCCGAAAAGACGGCACGGTCTTTCCTGTTGAAGTCAGCCTAAGCCCCGTCGAGACCCCAACCGGACGCCTCGTCTCAGCCGTCATTCGCGACATCACAGCCCGCAAAGCGATGGAAGACACGATCCGTACGTCCAATAGCCAACTCGATGCGGTTCTGAATGCCTCGACCCATGCAGCGATTATTGCCACCGGCCTCGATGGGACCATCACAGTATTCAACACGGGGGCGGAACGGATGCTGGGCTATTCGGCAGACGAGATGATCGGAGGAGCCACGCCGCTGGTCTTTCACCTCCCGTCCGAAGTCACGGAGCGCGAGATACAGTTGTCGGTGCAACTTACGCGGAAGATTGAAGGTTTCGCTACGTTGATCGAATCAGCTCGCCAAGGCAATGCCGAAGAACGAGAGTGGACCTATGTACGGAAAGATGGTTCACACCTGACCGTGCTCCTAGTCGTCACAGCCTTGCGTGATGTGGCAGGGCAGATCATCGGATATCTCGGAGTCGCCCGGGATATTACGGAACGTAAACAGGCGGAGAAATCGCTACGTCGCGCCCATGACGATCTCGAGGTGCGGGTGCGGGAACGGACCGCAGATCTCTTGGCAGCCCAAGCCATGATGCATCTCGGCAGTTGGGAATGGGACATCCGCACTGGCGCAGAACAGTGGTCAGACGAACAGTTCCGCATCTTTGGCTATGAGCCCCACAGTATCACGCCAAGCCACGACACCTTTGTCACAGCGCTCCATCCTGACGATAGGGAGCGGGTGATGGCCGCCATCAATTTCAGATTGAATCTGTACGCGCCCTACAATTTCGAATGCCGTATCCGCCGTCCCACGGGTGAAACTCGCGATCTCCACTGCCGTGGTGACGTGACGTGGGACGAGACTGGTCGCCCGATCCGTATGGTCGGCACCATGCTAGACATCACGGAGCGGAAACGTTTGGAGCAGGCGCGAGCCCATCTGGCCGCCATCGTCGCCTCGTCGGATGACGCCATTGTGGGGGAAAGCCTGGAAGGTATCATCGTCAGCTGGAACCCTGCAGCGGAGCGGATCTCCGGTTACTCGGCTCAAGACGCGCTGGGGCTGCCTCTCTCGTCCCTGCTTCCGCCGGAATCTCATGAGCTCGAACGGACGATTCTCGCGCGAGTCGGTCGAGGCGAATCGATCGCTCCGCACGAAACCCTGCGGGTCAGAAAGGACGGAACGCCCATTTATGTCTCCGTGACCGTCTTCCCGATCAAAGACAGCACGGGAGAGATCATCGGCCTCTCACGGTTCGTCAGGGATATCACCGAACGAAAGCGGAACGAGGAGCAGCTGCGGAAAACCGAGCGATTGGCGGAATTAGGAACCTTGGCTTCCGGCTTGGCCCATGAAATCGGGACTCCGATGAACGTCATCCAGGGCCGAGCCGAATATATGATGGAACGGACGTCCGATGAACCGACCAAGAAAGGACTGCAGACGATTGTCACTCAAGTGGAGCGTATTACCAAGCTGATGACACAACTGATGGCCTTTGCCCGACGCGGCCCATCCAAACGCCGGATGCTCCATCTGCGAGACACAATCCACGAGGCTTTGGAGTTCTTCCAGGAGCGCTTCACCCAGCATCGAACGATCGTGGAGCTGGTCTGCGATGAGAACTGTCCTCCGGTGCTGGCCGATCCAGACCAGATGAGTCAGGTGCTCATCAATCTGATCGTCAATGCGATCCATGCCATGCCGGACGGAGGCACCCTCCGCCTCGGCTTGACCCCCACGGGTGGGAAAGCCGTACTCGCCGTTACCGATACAGGAAAGGGCATTGCCAAGGACCATGTGTCAAAAATATTTGACGCATTCTTTACAACAAAAGAAGCTGGGAAAGGGACCGGGCTGGGGCTCAGCGTGGTGAAGGGGATTATCGACGAGCATGGAGGCTCCATCGCCGTCGAGAGCGAGCCGGGCCGTGGCACCACCTTTACAATCTGCCTTCCTTTTTTCACCGAATCGTAATCACAGCACTTTCCCCGCTCCCTTCCGCAGCCGAGCGAGATTTTGCCTTGATCAAGTCGCAGATCCGACTCATCGTATCTCCTGGAGGAATGGTACTGCGTCCGATTCTCCTCACTTATGCTCTCGCAAGAAGTCCACAATCCGGTTCTCTGCCCAGTAGGGGTCTTCTCCGTTAGGAGCCCAGTCAAAGAATCCGCAATGGCCCCCATGGCGAGGCGCGATCATTCGAATCTTCGAATGGTGCTGAATCGCAGGGATTGTAAACATGAAGTAGGGAATGAATGGATCGTCTTGGGCCGTAATGATGAGGGTGGGAACGGCGATGCTATCGAGCACATGGTGGGCTCCTGCACAATTGTAGTAGTCGTCTCCGCTGGCGTACCCTGCATCAGGAGCAGTGTAGCGGGCGTCAAAGTCCCTCAGCCTAGCAATCTCTGCGAGATCCGTGAGATCCCACTTGCCGGGGAAGAGCGCGGCCTTTCGCCGAATTCGCGCCTTCAGTTTTACGAGAAAACGCCTGTGGTACATCCTGTTGCGTGGCTGCTCCAAAGCCTCGACGCATTTCGGAGGGTCGATAGTCGGGCAGACCGCGATTGCGCCGGCCAAGGCGGCATCCGATGTTCCGGCTTCTCCGGCGGCTTTCAGGACAAGGTTCCCTCCCATCGAGTAGCCGACCAGCCAGATGCGGTCGAGTCTGTCCATGCGCGCCAATTCCTGAACGATGGTGCGATAGTCCTGACTCAGACCGCTGTTGTAGAGCGTCGGCGTCAGATGCTCGGTTCCGCCACAAGTCCGTTGATTCAGCCGGATAACATTGTATCCCGCGCGATAGGCCTTCGCGGCGATGCCTCGCATATAGTGCGACTCGCTGGAACCTTCCAAGCCGTGAACAAGCACCACGGTCTGGCAAGCGGCGCGTTGGAGCTGCCAATGGCAGAAACCGAGTAGTTGAGTGTGCGACTCGGTGGTGAAGAGGCGCGATTCGGTGGGGATTCCGGCAAGGAGCGCTTGCCGAGGCCAACAGAGTGGGAGCACCGTCATAAAGTGGGGATTGCGGAGCAAGGTTGCCGGTACAAACTCTCGCTTCCCGGATGACAGTGAGGCCATCATAGGGAATAGTTCCACGGATTTGTAGCATGAAACGCGAGGAGGCAACATAGTGGGACGGGACAGCCTTCCACGCAGTTCTGCTCGTTGTCGTCACGATCGTATTTCCCGGACAAGCCTGATTCGACAAGTCCAGGAGCAGCGAGACAGAATAGACTACCGAAAAGCTAGACCATTCACCTATCAAGTCTCCGAAGAACGATCAGTAGATAGAGAAAGACTACTCTCCGACTGAGAACCATTGCAAGCCGCGGGCAGAGATCTCAAGAAATGAAGAATCTCCTACCGCTGCTAGAAGAATTTCGCTTTGGCCAGGTCGCGAATCCGGCGGGCTGCGTCATCTGGCAGAGTGGCGGTGCTGTCGATTCGAAGATCAGGATGGATTGGCTCCTCATAGGGAGACTGGAGCCCAGGAACGGTGAGAGATTCGCCACTCTGGCCCCTTCGATAGGTTCCTTTCTTATCTCGTTCCATGCAGGTGATGAGGGGGCATTCCACGGCAACCTCGATGAATCGAGGGATCGCAGCCCTCGCAACGTCCCGATAGACCCTGCGGCTTGCCGTCGCATCGAAGATGACGGTCACACCATGGGCCACGAGCCTCTGTCCGGTGAAAGCCAACGCACGATAAAAGAGATCCCGCTCCGATTCTGAGTAGGTCGGTTCCGGCGTGATGATCCGCCTGGCCTCATCTGACTCCAACACCTCCACCGTCAACCCAAGCTCTTCGAGTTGCGGCTTCAGGGCTGAAACGATCGTGCTCTTGCCCGATGCCGGCAAACCGGTGATCCAAATGGCAAAGGCACGCCCGTGATGAGTGACGGGTAACGGGTGATCAGGGATACATGGCTCTTTCATCTTATTCACTCATCACTCTCCGCCTTCACTCCCGACAATACTCATTCACCCGAGAAGAATCGAAGCGCGGCTCATCCAGCACATGTTCGATAAATCGGAAAATAGTCCGGCGTACTTCGATCGGCAACTTGGGATACCAGATAGGACTCGCTAAGACCAACCCTCGAAACGCAAAAAAAGGGGCGGCCGACTCTGCGACTTCAGGATCACGGCTTGTCTCCACATAGGTCTCCCAAAAGAGTCGGAACAGCACTTCCAACGGTCCCTTCAAGCTGCCCCAACGGCAGAGTGAGAAGAATAGGTAGTTAATCGTCATCGAGGTCACATCGTCCGCCGGTTCCCCCCACTCCCCGCGCGACCGATCAAGCACGGAGAAATCCGTTCCTCTCCTAAACAGAACATTCCAAGGATGAAAATCTCCATGGACTTGCGACAGACGCTGGGTCTCCCCGTGCAGACGCCAACGCCATCGATTGCAGGCTTCCTCGACCCAGCGCAAGAGATCCGCCGAGATAAACTCGTAGCGGTCCGGATAACTGTCGGTCAGCCCCATGATACATTCGCCGTGGCCGATCAACTCCCTGAGCCGACGCCGATAGAGAGAGGGATCGTTCCGTTTTCTGGCATGTATCTCAGCGAGATACCGAGCAAGGGCTACCGTTCTCTCTCGATCCTGTTTCCTAAGCCTCCCGCCTTTGGCCAACCGTTCCAGATCGGCATGATAGCTGGCCCCCTCCGTCCACTGAGTCAGCACAAAGAATTCTCGCGCCTGGGCCACCGAAATCAACCGTCGGTCGCCGGTAAAGGCTCCGACATCGAGCGCCTTCACATGGCGCGGTAGCCGGCCATAGGAGTCGTAATCCCAGAGGATCGCCTGGGCCCGGTCCGCCGGATGCTCATGACCGAACGGCCCTGGGCTCATTGTCTCCAAAACAGCCGACTGAATGTTGCGCCCGATCTGAAAGGTCAATTTGACTGGTGAGCCATACCCATACTGTTTATAAGCGCCTTGCGAACTTTCCTTTCCGATGGCCCCATAGGTCAACAATGTCGCCCGGAGACCGAACCGGTCACGAAGGTATCGCTCCAGGGACAGTTTCGTGAGAGAAGGCATCCTATTGCAGATACGCAATTCACGTTCCATTACCTATTGCTGTTCGAACAGATGAAGGAGCCCAGTATAACCATTCACCTCGACGTGAACTGGTGCATTGAGCTTCACTGCCAAGAGTGCCACTGGGGAAAAATGCGTCACTTCATACCGAGCCGCAGGCCCAGGGCGAGGGACGAGAGGGAAAATTTTCAAGTCCATGGCTGCTTGCCTCATGCCTCTCACCTCCAGCAGCCTGCGGCACATCGCTTGCTGATATCCACCAACGACGGGTTAGCTGGTTCGTTTGGTTTCTTTCGTTCTTCGAACCAAACCAACTAAACAAACAAGACAAACCAGATAAACGAGATAGACCGAATCAACAATTTGGAGGCTGCATGGAGCTGGAGATTGAGAGTCGAAACGTCGGGATGACCCCCCGCTGGAAAACCGAAATCGAATCTCGTATGGCCGATCTCCAGCAAAGGCATCAAGATCTGATCCATGGGCGAGTCACCCTCACAAAAAATCTCCATCATAAGAAACAAGCCAACGTCGCTGAGGCCCTCATCGTCGTCACACTCCCCGGTCGCCAAACCAAGACCGCCCGCAAGGAAGACAAGACGTTCGAAGAGGCGATCCGAACTGCCTTCGACGCCATGGCCATCGAGCTCCGCAAGCACCATGAGAAGCGGGGTCGCACCGAAGTACGCACCTCTCCGATCCCCCCATTACGGGGCGTCATCTGCAAACTGTTCCCGAAAGAAGGCTACGGATTCATTCTCAAGGAGGGCGGAGGCGAGGTCTATTTTCACAAACATGCTCTGCAGGGTCTTACGTTCGAAGAATTGAGAGACGGAACCGACGTCTCCTTCAATCTTGAGGAAGGCGAGAAGGGTCCTCAGGCCACGACGGTTCATCATCTATCTGCCATCGCCAGATAGGGCCATGGCGGTACGGGAAAAGCGAGGCACTATGCCCATGTACGACTACAAATGTCTCGACTGCGGGAAGGAATCGTTGGTGGTCTTGACGCTGAAACAACATGAGTCCAACAAGGTGACCTGCCCGAAATGCAGCAGCGGTAAGATGCAGCAACTTTATACGTCGTTTATTGCCCACACGACCAAGAAAAGCTGACAGCATGCTGAAAATGACCTCCAGCAGGGAGAGAGATGGGGCCTGATGATCTTCTGTGCTCGCGCAACGCGCGGTCGCGGACTCCCCTCGTTGGACGCGCGCAGTGGAAGATCAATCAGGACCCATCTCTGAAGAGTGAACATGCAAGCTTGGGGGTTTCCGAAGCTGTTGAGGAGGTATGATGCGTATTTTACATAGAGGCATGACAGCCACCCTGAGTATAGGGGTCATCGGTCTCCTGTTCGCGCCGCTTCTTCAGGCACAAGAATATCCGCCCGATATCACACGCGGCAAAACCGTATATCAGCGGGATTGCCAGGCCTGCCATGGTGCCGGAGGCTGGGGGGATGGACCTGAAGCGCAGGCCCTCAAGATCGCGCCGGCCAACTTCCACCGGTTTTCGTCCTTTCTCAAATCCGACGAAGAACTGCTTCGCACCATCGAACATGGGGTCGTCTTCAGCCCCATGCATGCATGGCGAGGCCAGCTGACGGATGGGGAAATGCAGGATGCAGTGGCCTACATCCGTCTGTTGTCTCAGCGAGCACGATGAGGCTCTGGTATGGCAAGAAACACATCCATCATTTTGGAGAGAATCAGAATGACACAGCGGACTGTCCTCGTCACGATCCTGGCATCGCTCGTTCTCGCCCTGCCGGCCATCATCCAAGCAGCAGAACCAAATCAGGCAAGCGGTCAACCTGCCAGCTGTGCAAGCACCTACAAAAAAAAGTCTGTTCCGCCCAAGCAGCTACAGGCGATTGTGGAATCGCATGAACAGTGGCTTGAGCATCGTGAGAAGCAGGAATATCGACGAGCAAATCTCTGTCAGGCAGACTTGCGCCGGGCGACACTCGCCGGGGCCAATCTGGAACGAGCGAATCTGGAAGGAACAGTGCTGCAGGAAGCCAATCTGCACCAGAGTACCTTGACACAAGCGCAGCTCGCCGGTGCCGATCTCACCAAAGCCCGCCTGGAAGACAGCAACCTGTCGGGGACCGATTTGCGGCGAGCCAGATTGTCGCACGCCAGCCTGCTTCGAGTGATCGGAGACGAAGCGGTGCTCTACAATGCCGTCCTGATCGGCACGCAATTAAAGGAGTCCGCCTTCGAACGGGCACATTTTGAGGGCAGCGACCTCACCTCTGCCAACCTCACCAACGCAAACCTGGCCGACAGCTACTTCTATGGCGCCGACCTGCGTGGAGCGATTCTATCTGGAGCCGACTTCCTGCAGGCAGATCTGCGCCGAACGAATTTGACCAAAGCAAACTTGGAGCAGGCCAATCTACAAGGAGCCCTTCTCGACGGCGCCCAACTGAACGGCGCGCGCCTCGTGGAAGCAGATCTCGAAGGAGCCTATTTCGATGAGGCGGATCTGACAGAGGCCAACTTGCGCGATGCGTTGCTCCGAGGCGCAGACCTTCGCTTCACCAATCTGCAGTCAGCGGGCTTCCGGCAAGCAGACCTGGAAGGAGTCAATTTCGAAGGCGCGCGGCTGGTGAAGACCAACCTGCAATATGCCAACCTTCGAATGGCGATTCTGTACCATTCGATTCTGGATGGAACCGACTTCCGCGGTGCGAAGCTCCCTCATGCCGTTCTCATCGGAGCGATGGGCAAGGGAACCATTTTCATCGACGCCGACCTCAGCCAGATCTACGCCCCAAACGTGTCATTACAGCGCGCGCAATTCAATAGAGCAAATTTGGAATCGGCCAATCTGGTCGCAGCAGACTTGAGAAGGGCGACCTTCAGTCACGCCACGATCGAGCAGGCGAACCTGCAGGAAGCGAATCTTCAGGAAACATCGTTTTCAGGCGCAAATTTCACCGGGGTGCGACTAGATGCAGCAAACCTGCGGCAAGCAGACTTGCGGGGCGCAAACCTCGCGGGAGCGCTGGGCCTCACCCAAGCGCAAATCGACAGCGCTTGTCTCGACGAGCAGACCAAGTTACCACCCGACCTCAGCCGCCCGGAGCCCTGTGGAGAAAAGAAAACCAAGAAGAATTCAGGCAGATGAGGGTGTGATGGAGCCTGATGATCTTCTGTGTTCGCGGAACGCGCACAATAGAAATGTGCTCGTTCGGCGCGCGCAGTGGAAGTCCAATCAGCCCCCATCCCTGAGAAGAAAACGGGCACCACTGACGGCTCCAGAAACCTTCTAATCGTTCGCTCTACTCGCCCGGATAGATACCCCACCTACTCACCTCGTTCCATACTTCTGACGCTATTTCTATACCCATTCACTCCTACCTCGAGAGCAATCTTTGCTCTGCTTGCCGCTTCGATGACGCATCGCGAGATCATGCATCAGGTTTCAACCTGTGCCTCCACTGCCTTATTCAACCCTGGCTAAGGATGCCCCCTCAGTCGAGGGAGGGGCCGTACCGAAGTCCTGTGAACTTCGTGATTCCTGCTGGCCCCAGGCTCAGGAGGCACGATACCTGCCGAAAAATCTCAAAATCGTCATTGCCGCGTCAGTAGAGCAATGTCGCTTTGACCCATCAGTTAGGCGCACATAACTACGGGCTTAATCCGTGGGAAACGGCCACCAGTGCGGCATCCCCACCTTAAGAGGTATAGACATAATTCCATTTTCATCTATTTTGTGCCAGCTCAGATTTCGGAAAGCTGAAAGGAGTCACCTCTGGTTCAGACCGAGAAGAATTACTTGTGAAAAATGTTTTGTGGTCGATCATTGCCTGGAATCTCTGGCCGGAGGGGTAAGGGGCAGATCGGTGTTTATTCAGGCCCAACCAATGGAGGAGAATTGCCATGCTGAATCGACTCAGACGGTTGAATCTAAGCTGGACCGACCCCAGCAGCGGTGGTCGAGGACGAGAAGACAGGAAAAGGAATAGCCGGCTGGCTATTGTAACCAGCGCCTTAGCAATGGCCTTGGCACCCTGGACCTCGGTGCCGGTGTTCGCGGACCCGCTGCCCGGCGGAACACTGGATCCTACGACCATCACGAAATACATCACGCCTCTGGTCATCCCACCGGTGATGCGCAGGAGCGAGACGAACGGCGACATCGATCGTAAATTTACTGATCCCACCAGAAACGATTACATGCCGGAAGACAGTGAAGGACGTAAAGGGGAAAATTACCAAATTGCGGTGAGGCAATTCCAGCAACAGATCCTGCCGGTTCCGTTGCCGGCTACCACCGTGTGGAGTTATGGTCCAGCTGGCGACCCCACGCCTCTGGTCGCGCCTGATCCCAACTCCCAATTCAATTATCCCGCCTATACCATTGAGACAAGAGACGCCAGGCGGGTCAATGTCCGCTGGATAAACGAACTGGTGGGGGCCAAGACCAACCCGATAGACCTCAAACATCAGTTTCTGGAGCACCTGCTTCCGGTGGATCAGACGCTCCACTGGGCGAATCCTCCCGGAGTGTGTGATCCGCATAATGGTAGCGCTCTAACCGGGACCGATTGCATGGGGCTCGACCCTCTCCCCTACAAAGGTCCGGTTCCGATTGTCACCCATGTGCACGGCTCTCACGTAGATCCTGCCAGCGACGGGTACCCCGAAGCCTGGTGGCTTCCGGCTGCGAAATATATTCCCGCCGGCTATACGAGTCACGGTCGGTTGTTTGACGACGTCACCGGACGCAATCCCGGCAATCTTGGCTATGCGGATTTCTCCTACCGGAACGATCAGGCTGCCACCACACTCTGGTACCACGACCATGCCCTGGGGATGACGCGATCAAACGTCTATGCGGGACCGGCTGGATTCTGGCTGATCCGCGGAGGGAGGTTCGACGGGGGGAGGAACGTAGTCACAAATACCAAAGCGATATTGCCAGGACCAGCCCCGCGCAGGGGACAGGGTGTGCTCGCGCTCAACACGTCGAATCCTGTCAGAAATGCCATCCGCGAGATCCCGATTGCAATCCAAGACCGGTCGTTCAATAGTGATGGTTCGCTCTTCTACCCCGCCAATCGGGCGTTTTTTGAGGGGCTGGATCAGAATCAGCTCCAGATCCCCTTCGCGCCAACATCCGATGTTGCCCCGATCTGGAACCCTGAGGCCTTTTTTAACGTGATGGTGGTCAATGGAGTGAGCTGGCCGAAACTCGAGGTGGCACAGGCTCGGTATCGTTTCCGCCTGTTGAACGGAACCAATGCCCGTTTCCTGAATCTCGCGCTCACCTATGTCGACGCGAATAGCGTTAAGAAGGAGATTCCCTTCTATCAGATCGGCGCAGAGCAGGGCTTCTTGCCCCAGGTGGTAAGGATACAGACCGGCGAGCAGATTGCGTTGATCGCGGGAGCCCCTGAGCCGACTCCAAGTCCAAATCTGAGCGATCCGAGGGCGCTCCTGATGGGCAATGCGGAGAGGGCCGATGTCATTGTGGACTTCAGCGGGTTGGCGCCGGGGACGATCGTGACCATGGTGAATACGGGACCGGACGGGCCTTTCGGGGGGTTCCCAGTTGATCCTGTGGCCGATCCCGGCACGACCGGACAAGTCATGCAGTTTGTGGTGAACGCGAGCCTCAGCGGGGCCAAGGGTTCGACCGACGGCAAGACAACGGCGCCGGCCAACCTCAAACTGAACGCGGAACAGCCGCTTGGACCATCGACCGTCACGCGGCTAGTATCGCTGAACGAGATGTCCTCCGCACAAGTGTGCGTACCGAGCGATGGAAATGGGAACTTTGCGGTGGATAGCGCAGGGAATCTGGTGGCGACTCCCTGTGGCGATCCCGCTGTAGCGCCATTCCCGGTGCCTTTCGGACCGACCGCTGCCTTGCTCGGAACCGTCAGCCTGCAGGGTTCGACGACCCAGGGCCCCCCGCTTACCCCTGCGACGGACGTAGGGAACCCGTTGAAGTGGACGGATGTGTCTGGCGCCAGCCAGCCAGTGAAAGTCAGGCTGAACAGCGGGGCCACGATCACGGTGGATGTGACAGAGAAGCCGAAGCTCGGCGACACCGAGGAATGGAAGATCTATAACTTCACGGTCGATGGGCACCCGATCCACATGCATCTGGTGCGATTCGAAGTGGTCAGCCGGGCATGCATCAATATTTCCGACCCTTCGGTGCCTGGAAGTGGCTGCGTAACCCCCCATCCTCTCGCACCATCGGAGATGGGTTACAAGGACACGGTGATTGCTTATCCGGGAGAGATCACGACCGTGAAGGCCAAGTTCGACATCGCCGGCCTCTATGTGTGGCACTGCCATATCGTTGAACACGAGGACAACGAGATGATGCGCCCCTACGTCGTCTCGGCTATTGCACCACCCCCGCATCATCATGACTTCGATGATCATGACCGGGAGCATCACAAGATGAAGCATGAATATCGCTGGGCGGACAGGCACAAGAAATAACGTCAAGCGCTAAGATGTGAAGGAGAGGGAATCA
This sequence comes from Nitrospiraceae bacterium, assembly GCA_013140715.1. GTDB lineage: Bacteria > Nitrospirota > Nitrospiria > Nitrospirales > Nitrospiraceae > Palsa-1315. The sequence goes on along the minus strand of JABFSG010000003.1, from coordinate 9,458 downwards.
GGGTACAGAGGAGGGCCGCCCGAATGGCGGCCTTCCTACTGATGAAGAAATGCGATGAGGCTGCTACGGAGGAGCACTTAAATATCGGCTCCCCCTCTCAGAGGCTCGACTTGGGGCACATCACATAGAAATAGCGAAGACTGTCACCCAACTTCTACGGCAGTCGGTTCAACTTCTTTCGTAGCTTTGGCTGCGAGACTCTTTCGCCGGTTATTGCAAATGGTCTTATCGATGACCGCGCCGCAATTGAGACATTTCCAGGCATAGAACACCAGAAAGAAATCCGAGAACCGTTCCAACGTCATCATTCCTTTACACTTCGGACAATCCATCATGCTGCTCTCCCTCGTTGAAAAAAATTGACTGACGCGGGAGTACATAGCAATTTACAATCCAGCATGACATTCGTGCATTATCAATAACTTAGAACTGTGGTGACTACTTATACGTACAATTATGTACGCTTCGTGGCATTTCTACTTTCAATTTTGTGCAGCGATGCAGTTTTACTGCCAAAAAGAAGGACCTCCCTTGCGATCCGACATCGGAATCGATGCCCGATCATCCACTGTGACCTGTGGCGACTACCTATACGTACAATCCGATACGCACAGATGCATTTGCACTTTCAATTTTGTACAGCAGTTTGGTGCCCTTCCCACTCACAGAACGCGCAGGGTGAAAGAGATGAATGACACCTGTGCTGATCCCTTTCTCCAGGAGCGCACACGGGCAGAATGTGCTCACTCGACAGCCACAGTGGGACCGACGCGAGTGCCATTTCAAAAGAGAAAGGCAAGCGAGCTTGGAAGGATCATTTAAGAGAAGGAAAGTCGTTCGATGCGCGCACTCAAGGAGCAACTAGGCTGTCCCTTTGGGGAGGGGAAGTAACGGCACCTCGGACAGTTTCAGACTCTCCCTAATCGTCCTTGACGAATTCTTCAATACGCGCTCTGATTTCTTCCCGCACCTGTCGGAAGGCCTCCTGCCGTTCTTCCGGCGACCCCTTAGTCTCGGCAGGGTCTTCGAAGCTCCAATGAATCAATTCCGCGGCATGAGGCCACAACGGACATGAGTCCTTCGCCCGATCGCAGACCGTAATCACATAATCGAACGGATCGTTCAGGAACTCGCTCATCCTCTTAGATCGATGTTGCGAGATATCGACGCCGATGTCATGCATAGCCTCGATCGCGCCTGGATTGAGTCCAACTGGATGCGTGCCCGCGCTGTCTACCTCGAAACGGTCGCTTGCCAGGTGACGAAGCAGGCCTTCCGCCATCTGACTGCGCGCTGAATTGCCCGTGCACAGAAACAGTACGCGCCTTTTCATGAGCAACAGGTTGTGGAGCAGCAGGCCGCCGGCTGCGCTGCCGGCTTTGTCGCCCGTACAAATCCGCTGATGAATTTCCCATCGACGAGCGGCGCGATCGTTTCGACATCGAGACCGGTCCCTTCGAACAGATCTCGCGCATCCGCAGCCGTATAGACGCGAGTTGCCTCAATGGACACCTGTTCAAAGCCGGTCCGCGCGAGCTTCGCCTTGTAGTCATGTTCTTCCAACGCGCCGGCCACGCAGCCGGCCCATAATTCGAGACTCCGCTGAATTTCAGCCGGCATCTCGCCCCGGATCACGATATCCGAAACGGCAAATCTCCCACCCGGCTTCAACACACGGAACGCTTCGGCCAATACCCGGTCCTTGTCCGGCGACAGGTTGATGACGCAGTTGGAAATGATCAGGTCGACAGAATGATCCGGCAACGGAATATGGTCGATGTCGCCCTTGAGAAATTCGACATTGGTCACACCGGCCTTGACCTGATTGGCCCTTGCCAACTCCAACATCTCGTCGGTCATGTCCAATCCATACACCTTGCCGTTAGGCCCCACTCGTCGAGCCGAGAGCAACACGTCGATTCCGCCGCCAGATCCCAAATCGAGAACAGTTTCACCCGGCATGATGTGCGCCAGCGCCGTCGGATTCCCGCAGCCAAGCGAAGCCCGAACTGCATCCTCCGGCAGAACCGCCGTCTCCTGATCGGCATACAGATAGGAAGTGATCGGATCGAGCTTTCCTCCCTCCAACACCGTGCCGGTTCCGCAGCAAGAACGACGTTCCGGGCGCTTGGCCTGCAACGCCGCTTGGCCATACCTCGCCTTGATTTCTTCCTTCAGCTCTTGCTCTGTGCTCATGGATCACCTCCCATCAAGAAATGTTGATCTATTTGACCCAAAAATCAGCAGCACCGGTCTGCCGAAACCGCCGGCTTGGCCGCTTTCTTGAGCGAATCTACTAACTCTTCCAACTCCTCGATCGCGTCAGGATTAAGCGAGTAGTACATCCACCGTCCCTCGCGGCGATCCTGAATGAACCCTGCCTCCTTCAGCACTTTGAGATGAAACGAGAGTCGCGACTGGCTTGCCTTCATCGCATCCGTCAACTCACAGACACAACGCTCCCCCCCTTTCAACCGTTCGAGCAACGCCAACCGCGTCTCATCCGACAAAGCATGAAATAAGACAACAGCGTTCTTGAACGAGACAGCAGGAGCAACCATGCTCAAACTATATATCAACTAATTTTGATGAGTCAAGGGCCTGAGGACTTTTCTTCGCTCCCGGAGCGCGCGCCCTGAGAACGGCCGCACTCAACGGCTGCAGTCAAAATCTCCTCACGCCCTTGCTCGGCTGGGCATTGAAATGGGGCGAAGAATACGAATGGATGCATGCAGTGGAAGATCAATCTGACCCTATCCCTGATCGACAATGAGCAAGCTTGAAGGAAATATTTATGCCGCATATGGAATGGGCGCAGGTTCTTCCAGCGAGAGCACAGGCTGGGATAGAACTGAGTGAGGTGCGTTGAGAAAACGTGAACAAAAAGGCAGGCTCAGAAAAGTGGGTGGGGTGGAAGCGCATACCGTGGCGCGATGCGGGGGCTCTCCCCTGCATAGCCTCGTATCCGCCATGCCCCACCCTCGTAGATCAAGAGATGAACGACGCCAAACCAACTATCGATATTGACTCGTTCGCCAGTGCGCACGGAGGATGCCCAAAGACTTCCAGTGCAGGTGATCTCGGCCTTGGGAACTTCGCCGACTTCCACTGTAATTTTCGAGAATACATGGGTGCTGGAGAAATCGTGATACTGCTGAAATAGGACATCCCAGTCTCTTCTTATGATCTCCTTCGTGTAGCCATTGTGATTGTAGCCCTCCGAATACAGGTCCATAAGCGCGTTCAGATCCTTTCGCTTAAGGGCTTCGTCGGCATGGTTAAATGTGGACATGATTTCCTTGACGGTCTGATCGTCTGCTTGGATCTCCGCCGTATGCGCGATGGTGGTTGCGCCGATATCCGGCATGGAGGGCTGAACACCCAAACGGCATCCTTGGAGCTCAGTCATGACCCCCAAGACTATACCGATCACTGCTATTGTTCCCCGCCAGTACATATTTTTTCGTTTACAAGAAAAGGGATCGCCCCCAGTGGTTGTACCTGATCGATGTGCGCTGCGATGTAGGCCGCATCATACAGAATATCGGGCTTAAACCCAACCAACTAGAATCGATAGAAAAAGCTCACTTGTACGCGATGATCCTCGGCATAGGCCCCATCGGCATAGGTAGTCCGAATAAAGTTCATCGTCAGCACGGCGAGAATTTCTTGTGTGAAATCGTGGAACGCATAGGCATAGTAGGTGGAGTCGCGGACATAGATATTCTGCACCGTGCGCACGGCGCCTCCACAAGAGGGCGCACTCACCGCACAGGTCATTTCAGCCGCATTCGACGAATAGATCGTCCCATAGCCGCCTCCGATCCATGTCTTGCCGTCGTCGGGGAGAGAATAGGTGCCATGCACCATCAGTGAAGTCGTGCAAATGGCTTCGAACTTTCCGGTTTGACTGCTGACCGCGGCCAGACCTCCATCGATGTTGGTTTGACCGAAGGCCGCCCAGCTTGGATTCTAGACCATGCTTCGTGATCGCGGTCGCTTGTTTATCGCGCTGTTCTTCGAGAACCGTCGCCCGTCGATCCTCGTCGAAGGCTTGGTCATATTCCTGTTACGTAATGATCCCTTTGTCCAACAGGAGTCGCAATGCCGAATTCTTCTGGGGCTCTGCCAAGGCACCTCCTGCCGTTAGCTGCATAACGCTCAGCAGACCCGCGAGGAGGATGGCCCCCTTCCCCTCATCCTCCTCATCCAATCCTCATCGCTTTCTCATTTCATGTCTTCCGCACCGGAGGGACACGGCGACTGACGCAATGCTAGACCCTGTGCATCAGATATGCCCACGGATAAGTACGGAAAAACGAAAGAGTTCGTAGTTGTGGTGAAAATCGATTGGGGAAGCATGCCACAGGACATGGAATCTATTGAATTGGTCCTATCAAATCTCACCTTCGATACCATAGTAATTTAGGGCAGCCGATGACTAGGCGCTTGGCCGATAATGTAAACGCGAAGACTGTGCGGCAGTGGGATCACACGATCATCATCGATTTCCCCTCCTAAGACCCACTCGAATAGACGCTTCGCGTCGTTCAGCTCAGGATCTTTCGGTAAACCATACTGCTCCTGCTGCATAGACTCGTCGTAGAGGCCGATACAGCCATGTGAGGCCGGGTAGCCCGGCATATCTCGCCCATGGATCCAATAGGACACACCTTCCCGATTCACATGGAACCGGAGTGCGTAATTCATCGGATAGGGTCGGTCCGTCTCTTCGATCTTATAGAGATCGGATTGATGCCGAAGATGGGCGGCGGCCAGTCGAAACTTCCCCGTAGGCGTCCCGTTCAGTCCATTCCCGGAGGCGATGGGGCTCGCGAAACGAAGGCCTCCATATTCATAGGCGCCAAGAAACTGCTCCGTGAGATCGATCAGGATGAATTGCTCATCTCGTTCTGCAGCCGTATAGAATAACGGGAGAGGAGTAAAGGATGTGAGATCCTCCAAACTCCTCGGCACTTTGATGGATAGGCCTGAATGTGCGTGACGCCGGTCGATCCGATTGAATCGCGCGACATCGACCCAGCTTTCACCAAACAGTTTTTCCAGTGATTCGCCAGGACGCAGAGTGCGGCAGTCCCACTCCACAGTAGCGTCACTCGGGTAGACAATCTCGCATGGACCGCGATGCTTCTTGGAGGAATCAGCTTGTGCGGAAACCTGAGAGCCCATGATGATGATCATCACACTCACGACCATCAGTAAACTCCAGACTGCCCTGAGCATAGTAGCGGACATATTCGATGTATTTCTGAGCAAGGCGGCACCGAATAGATACAGTAGCACCCCCAGGATGCTCAAAATGACATCCCAGCAAGGCCGCAGGGAGCTCGGCAACCGAAGCGTACCCTTGGGGTACGTTGCAGGGAGACGAGCGACTGAGAACGACGCTGGGGGTCATTTTCAGCATCCTGTTAAGACCAGTACTGCGACGCTTTCATATAGCCATACAACAGATCACGCCGCGCCAGGATACCGACGAGTTTGCCGTTCCGTACGACCGGCACGCGCGTGATGTACCGATCCTGGAACAGATTTGCGACCTGCTCCAGCTTCATATTTTCGGTGGCCGTCACCGGGTTGCTGCTCATGATTTCTACGACCATGATCTTCCGCAGGTCGCGGCCATCGATCATCGCCTGAAGCAGATCATACTCGCTTATTAGACCGACCAGGGTCCGGTCCTCTTCCACCACCGGCAGACTGCCGAAGTTTCGCTGAGTCATCATACGGCTGATGGACAAGGCATCGGCCCTGGAGCCACAGGTAAAAACCGCATCCTGCATCAATTGTCCCACAGTCAGGGCCTTAGGATCGCAGGCCGCCGTGAGAAACTCCGTTTGTCGCATAGCCCCTCCTTTTTTGTCCTTATCTAGAAGCCCTCAGCACAACAAAAAAGCCTTCCCGCGGGATGCTAAAAATGGTTGTCAGCAAGGCCGCAGCCGATGAAAGCACCGGAGGCGTAGCCTCAGAGCTACGTTGAGGATGCTTTCGAGGTGAGAACGCTGCTGACGGCCATTTTTAGCATCACGCACGCCCGGCCGCCAGGTACGCACGAAGCACATCCCGCCTGGCGATGATGCCGACAAGCGTGTCTTTGGCGTCCACCACCGGCACGCGAATCAAATCGCTGGCTCTAAACACATGAGTCAGCGTCGGGAGTATCGTTTCCGGGTGGACCGAGTAGGGATTGTACGTCATGATGTCGGCCGCGGAGACGGCAGCGAGCTCATGCCCGTCATCCAATACACCCAGCAAATCATGCTCGCTGACGATGCCCAGGAGTTTATCTTTAGCGTCGACCACCGGTACGGCGCCAAACCCCTCGATCATGAGCGACGCAATGACGTTACCTTTGGTCTTGAGATGAGCGGATTGCACCATTTTCTGCATTACCTGCTTGACGGTCATCTCTCCGAAGTCCTTCTTCTTATCTGTCCTAGCCTTCCTCTTTGTCTTCGCCTTCTTCGCCGGCATGTATGCCCTCCTCACTCCGGTTTATTTCGTTTATTTGGTCCATCTGGTTTGTTTGGTTGATTCAGTCCAAATCAACGAGACAAACCAAATCAACCAAAGAAACCAAACAAACAAGCCCCAGGAACTGACGCTATTCACCACAGTGTGACCTGCTTCTCTGCTGCAAAACGCTGCATCATCCATGGGAATCGACCTCCTGTTTCTCTTTGCAACTCCTTGTAATAGGACTAATTCCCCTTCCCCACTCCTTAACTTCACAGGCACATGCAATGCAGTTCTGATACCCGAAGCCACGCGCTGTTTGTCGATCATCAATGTTACTGAGGGAGGGAGCCTGTCATGCGAATTCTTTGTGCAGTGGATGGGTCTGAATGGTCGCAGTGGGGGGTACAAGCACTCGAAGCTCTCGCCGGACGTGAACCGGAGGAAGTGACGCTTCTCCACGTGGTTGATCCCTCGGCCTTCCGAACGGGAACGGGCAGAGGCAAAAATCCCGTGGCAGAAAAGCGCGCCTTGGGCGCCATGGAGAAGGCCGGAGGAATCCTTCTCCGCCAAGCGGAGCGATCAGCTCGTGTCGCACTCGGACAGGCCGCTACCGGCCCTCGCACAAAATACCACCCTGTCTTAGCCCATGGCCCCCTCGCCCGGACGATCGTGCGACAAGCGCAACGAGTGAAGGCCGATCTCATCCTCATCGGATCCCGTGGATTGAGCGACATTCAGGGATTTTTATTGGGGAGCATCTCCCGGCAGGTTGCATCAATGGCCACCTGCTCTGTCTTCGTCGTGAAACAGCCGATCCATCAACTGACGCGGGTAACCCTTGCAGTCGATGACTCGAAGCCGTCCCGAGCCGCCGCCCGGTTTCTTCGATCACGGATTCTTCCAGAATCTGCCACGACCACCATCCTCTCCTCTGCCGAACGACCTGTGACAGACCTGGCCGTTCGATACCTCCCCAAAACACAAGTCGAAGAATTGGAACGACCGATCCTCGAACGGGCCACGACACTTGTCACATCATTACGGGATGAATTCCTGAAAGACGGCTACGCCGTCGTCACAGAAGTACAGATGGACCACGTCATCGATACTATCGTCAAGCACGTGGAGGCGGATCATACCGACCTCCTGGTGATCGGGTCACGCGACTTGACCAAGAGCGAGAAGCTCCATCTCGGCAGCGTCTCGGACAGTCTCCTGAGACATGCCCCCTGTTCAGTCCTGATCGTGCGAGGCCGTCGTGCCTGACCTCGGCGAGCCGCAGCTCCACCGACTGACGGTCGATGAAATCTTCAAACGCCTGGAAACCAGGGAAGGAGGCCTGTCGCCCGAAGAGGCACAGGAGCGGCTCAATCGGCATGGCCCCAACGTTTTGGAGGAACCGACTCGTTATTCGTTGCTTCGAGGGTTTCTCCATCAATTCACCCATTTCTTGGCCCTATTGCTCTGGATCGCCGCAGCCCTGGCCTTCACGGCAGAATTCATGAAACCCGGTGAAGGGATGGCCACGCTCGGCTGGGCAATCCTCGGTGTGATCGTCATCAACGCCGCCTTTGCTTTCTTTCAGGAATATAAGGCGGAGCGCGCGGTGCATGCTCTCCACCGCCTCCTCCCTGCCAGAGCCTGGGTGCTGCGAGGCAATCAACCGCATGACGTGTTGCGGAGTGAGATCGTGCCGGGCGACGTGATCGTGATCGAGGAAGGAGAACAGGTCTCTGCCGACGCCCGGCTCATCGAAGCAGCCGACATGCTGGTCGACCTCTCATCTCTCACGGGCGAATCCCGACCGAAGCGGCGGACAGCGGAGCCGATCACCGACGGTCATCTCCTGGACATTCCCAATCTCCTATTCGCCGGCACCCCCGTGCTCTCCGGCAGAGGCAAGGCGGTGGTGTTCGCCACCGGCATGCAGACAGAATTCGGCAAGATCGCTCGCCTCTCCACAAGCGTGGAGACAGGTCTCAGCCCGCTGCAAAAAGAAATCGTGAAGATCACCCATGTGGTCGCACTGTTGTCGCTCGCCATGGGCATGGTCTTTTTCGTCATCGGCGTTTCCATGGGCTTGGGATTCTGGATCAGCGCAATCTTCGGGATCGGCATTATCGTCGCGAACGTGCCGGAAGGGCTGCTCCCCACCGTGACGCTGGCCTTGGCCCTAGGCAGTCAGCGCATGGCCAAACGCCACGCGCTCATCAAGCAACTGACGTCCGTTGAAACCTTAGGCTGCACCACCGTCATTTGCACGGACAAGACTGGGACACTGACCGAGAACCGGATGCGCGTGGCTCGTTTCTATATGGACCATCTCGAAATCGAGGTGCAGGAAAGCTGTCTGGTGATCGCCGGACGTGTGACCAGCGCGATCGAGGCCGAGGACTATGCGCCGCTCTTCGAGGCGATCATCCACTGCCACAATGCCAAACGTGTGCGGCGAACCGATGGCCGCCCCACCATCACAGGCGATCCAACCGAAGTGGCCCTGGTCGAATTCGCACAGGATCACGGACTCCTCCACCGTGAACCGATGCCCCGCATGGGCGAGCTCCCGTTCGACGCAGATCGGAAGCGCATGTCCACCCTCCATTGGCGGGAAGGCCACCTCGTGGCCTTCGTGAAGGGAGCGCCGGAATCGCTCCTGCCACTCTGCACTCACATGCTCCACCACAGTGCACGCTCCCAGATGAGTCAGGAAGACCGGCTACGCATCATGGAACAGAGCCGTACCTTCGCACAGCAAGCCTATCGAGTCCTGGCTGTGGCCATGCGCAATATTGAACAGGGACTCGAGAAGCTGGACATCGAGCAGGTAGAGCAGACCCTCACCTTTCTCGGCCTCGTGGCGATGATAGACCCCCCGCGCCACGAAGTGCCGGAAGCCATTGCCCGCTGCCGCCAAGCCGGTGTCCGCACCATCATGATTACCGGCGACCATCCGCTCACAGCCCTGGCCATCGCCCGCC